>NZ_PQWB01000029.1 GCF_002924365.1 Chromobacterium alticapitis
CCGCATCAGGCCCAGCTGCGCGCCGAAACCCGCCGCGGTGCCAATGGCGCCGGCCAGCAGGCCCAGCAGCAGGAACAGGGTGACGAACAGCCCCCACACCTCGCCCGAGCCCAGCCCCAGGCAACGCAGCACCGCCACCTGCTGCCAGTGCCGCTGCAGATAGCGCCGCACCACCAGCGCGACGGCAGCGGCAGCCAGCGCCACCGTCAGCATCGCGGTCAAGCCGAGAAAGCGCCGCGCCCGCTCCAGACCGGCGCGGATTTCGGGCCGCATTTCCTCGACATCCTCCAGCCGCGAGCCATGCGGCTTATGCTTGCGCAGCCAGCCGCGGAAATCGGATATCTGCCGGTCTTCGCCGGCGAACAGCAGCCGCCAGCGGATGCGGCTGCCTTCCTGCACCAGACCGGTGGCCGGCAGGTCCGCGCTGTTGAACATCAGCCGCGGAATGAAGTTGTATACATCCATGCTGCCGTCCGGCTCGCGCGCGATGGTGCCGGACAGCTTCAGCCTGGCGTCGCCCACGCCGATTTCGTCGCCCGGCTTCAGCTTGAGCCGGCTCATCAGCCTGGCGTCGGCCCAGGCCTCGCCCGACGCCGGCTGCAGCCGGCCGCTTTTTTCGCTGCCGTCCGCCAGCCGCACCGTGGTCTCGCCCCGCAGAGGGTAGCCCGCGCTGACGGCTTTGTACTGGGCCAGCGTCGCCTGGCCGCCCGCGAACACCATGGACGGGAAGGTGATGTTGTCGGCCATCAGCAATCCGCGCCGACTGGCTTCCTCCCGGATGGCGGCCGGCGCCGGCTGGTTGCCCGCCAGCACCAGATCCGCCGCCAGCAACTGCGTCGCCTGGGTGGTCAGCGCCTTCTCCACCCGGTCGGAAAAAAAGGCCACGCTGCTCATCGCCGTCACCGCCACTACCAGCGCCAGGCCCAGTATGGTCAGTTCGCCGGCCACCAGCTCGCGGCGGATGAAACGAGCGACCAGCCGAATGCGTCCAAGCAGGGTCATTCGGCGCGCGCTCCGTTCAGCTTGCCGTCCACCAGTCGGCAAATGGCGTCGCAGCGGCTGGCCAGCTCGTTGTCATGGGTCACCAGCACCAGGGCCGTGCCCTGCTCGGCATTGAGCTGGAACAGCAGGTCTATGATCTGGCGGCCGGTTTGCGGGTCGAGGTTGCCGGTGGGTTCGTCGGCGAACAACAGGCCGGGATGGATGACGAAGGCGCGCGCCAGCGCCACGCGCTGCTGCTCCCCGCCGGACAGATGGCGCGGGTAATGGCCCAGCCGCGCCGACAACCCCACCCGCTCCAGCATTTGCCGCGCCGCTTCGCGCGCGTCGTTGCGCCCGGCCAGCTCCAGTGGCAGCATGACATTCTCCAGCGCCGTCAATTGCGGCATCAGCTGGAAGTTCTGGAACACGAAGCCCACTTTGTCGCGCCTGAGCAGCGCGCGGGCGTCCTCGCTGAGCCGCGACAGCGGCTTGCCGAACAGCGCCACCTCGCCGTCGCTGGGGTGGTCCAGGCCGGCCAGCAACGACAGCAGCGTGGACTTGCCCGAACCCGAGGTGCCGACGATGGCCACGCTCTCGCCCGGATACAGCGTCAGCGTGGCGCTGCGCAGGATGTGCAGCACATCGCCGCGGAAATGGATGTTTTTCGCCAACCCACTGGCGGCCAGCACCGCCGTTTTTTTGACTGGATCACTCATGCGTTGTGTCATATGCAAAATGCTGCTCCCCTTGCTGCTGCTGTGGCAAGTCCCGGCGCTCGCCGCCACCGTCCTGGTATTCGGCGACAGCCTGTCCGCCGGCTACGGCCTGTCGCCCGGCCAGGGCTGGGCCGCGCTGCTGGGCCGCGAACTGGCGCCGCGCCACAAGGTGGTCAACGCCAGCGTGTCCGGCGAAACCAGCGCCGGCGGCCTGTCCCGGCTGCCGGACGCGCTGAACCGCCACAAGCCGGACGTGCTGGTGCTGGAACTGGGCGCCAACGATGGCCTGCGCGGCCTACCGATGGCCGAAATGCGCCGCAACCTGCAGCGGATGATAGACATGGCCCAGGCGCGCGATGTCCAGGTATTGCTGGTGGGCATGGCCCTGCCCCCCAACTATGGCCCGCGTTACGGCGCCGAGTTCCGCGCCGTCTATGACGAGCTGGCCAAACGCAATCAGCTGGCCTACGTGCCGCTGCTGATCGAAGGCTTCGCCGGCGACCTGTCCGCCTTCCAGCGCGACGGACTGCATCCGCGCGCGGAGTCGCAAGCCACCATGATGCGCACGGTGAAAGCAAAACTGCCAGTGAAATAATGCAACAAAGAAATTGACTATTAATCGCCGCGAGCGAAAGAATAGGCGGATCGCATAATCATACAGCGATCCGTCAACCTTGTTTCAGCGCCTCGCCGAAACCGGCCAGGCGGCGCTGCCACGCCATGTTCCAAGTCCCATTGTTACGCCGCCTCTCCCGTCCTTACCGCGGCCTGCCTTCCAGCGTCTACATCCAGGTCGTCTGCAGCTTCATCAACAACGCGGGCGGCATGTCCAAGCTGTTCCTGCCGCTCTACTTGCGTGAAAGCTATCACCTGCCCTATAGCCAGATCGGGCTGATGATGGCCTTCTACGGCATCGGCACGCTGACCGGCTCCTTCAAGGGCGGCAGCCTGACCGACCATTTCGACAGCCGCAAACTGGCCTGCGCGGCGCTGGCGTTGTCTGGGCTGTGCATGCTGCTCATCGCGCTGCGGCTGCCGGTTTGGCTGTTCATGCCCTTGCTGGTGGTCTCAGGCATGGCGGACGGCGGCTTCAAGCCGATCAACCAGCGGCTGGTGCTGGAGCCGTGCACGCCGCAGCAGCGCCCGCTGGCGCAAGGCATGCTGCGGGTGGCCTACAACCTGGGCGTAGCCATCGCCGGCATCACCGCCGGCTTCATCGCGGCCTGGGGCTACCAGTGGATTTATGTCGCCAACGCCGCCGGCGCGCTGCTTGGCGCGGGCTGGATGGCCTGGTCCTATATCCGGCTGGGCGAGCCGTCTCGGCTGCGCTCGACGCGCCATGCCGAAGAGGACGCCAGCCTGCCTGGCCCCTTGAGCGACCGCCTGTTTCTGCGCGTCATCGCCTCGCTGATTTTGATCACCCTGGTCTTCGACCAGATGTATGTGACGCTGGGATTATTCCTGCGCGAGCATTACCAGCTCGGCCCGCAATGGATAGGCTATTTGTTCTCCATCAACGGCCTGATGGTGGTGGGGCTGCAGATTCCGATCAGCCGCCGCATCCTGCGCTGGGGCGTGGCGCGCTGCATCCAGTTGGGCGCGCTGCTGACCGGCGGCTCTTTTCTTTGGCTGAACGCGGGGCAAGGCCCGGTCTGGGCCATCCTGATGGTCGTCACCTTGACCTTGGGCGAACTGCTGCTCTCCCCAACCTACTCGCAACTAGTGATGCAGCGATCGGAAGGCCGGCTGCGCGGCAGCTATCTGGGGCTCTACAACGCCGCCTGGAGCGGCCGCTCCCTGGCAGCGCCGGCGCTGGGCACCTTTCTCTACGGCCACGCCGGCGGTCCGGCGCTGTGGTGGCTGTGCGCGCTGGCCGCCTGTTGCAGCGCCGCCCTACAGCATGTCCCGCTGCGGCGCATGCTGCAGCCGGCCTGAGCAAAAACAAACCCCGCCGGCTTGCGCGGGCGGGGTTGCAGGATTCGGCGCGCGAGGCGGCGGATTACAGGTCCTTGGCGTTCTCGGCCAGGTAGGAAGCCACGCCTTCGGCGGACGGCTTCATGCCCTTCTTGCCCTTGTTCCAGCCAGCCGGGCACACTTCGCCGTGCTCTTCGGTGAATTGCAGCGCATCGACCATGCGCAGCATTTCGTCCACGTTGCGGCCCAGCGGCAGGTTGTTCACCACTTGGTGCTGCACCACGCCGGAGCGGTCGATCAGGAAGGAGCCGCGGAAGGCCACACCGCCTTCGGCTTCAACGTCGTAAGCCTTGCACAGGTCGTGCTGGATGTCGGCCACCAGGGTGTAGCCCACTTGGCCGATGCCGCCCTTTTCCACCGGGGTGTTGCGCCATGCGGCGTGGGTGAACTGGCTGTCGATGGACACGCCGATCACTTCCACATTGCGCTGCTTGAACTCTTCCAGGCGGTGGTCGAAGGCGATCAGCTCGGACGGGCACACGAAGGTGAAGTCCAGCGGATAGAAGAACACCACGGCGTACTTGCCGGCGGTAGCTTGCTTGAAGGAGTAGGTATCTACGATCTCGCCATTGCCCAGCACGGCGGAGAAAGTCTTTTCACCAGCGAAGAACGGGGCTTGCTTGCCAACGAGTACGGCCATTTGTATCTCCTTAAAGGTCTTGATATGACGGCATTGCCTGAATCGGGCATCAGGAAACGCCGCGGGATGCGTGGCTTTATAAAACAGCGGGTCCGGCCCGGCAAATTGTAAATCGATATCGTGACGATAAAGTTTTGCAATCAGCGGGCGGACAAGCCGATAAGGGTCAGATGCGGCTTTCCGCCCGGAGTTTCAAGCCCGCCGCCTATTCTTCAGTTCTTTTCGCGCAGATGGTGGCTGTGGCTGGCATCCAGGTCCAGGCCATACACCTCTTTCAGCTGGCGGATCTTGGCCAGCGACTCCTCGCCGAACGGCGTTTTGCCGTCAAAGGCGTGCAGCACAATGCCCTCCAGCAGGTCGCCCAGCGTGATGTCGTGGAATTCCGCCATCGCCTTCAGCACCTTCAGGATGCGCTTTTCGATCTTGACCCCGGTCTGGGTCCGTTCCACCAGGATGTCTTTCGCTTCGCTTGCTTGCGCCATTGCTCTCTCCATATTAATCAAAGTACATGCGTACATTTTTATTTTACACATGTACATAGATAATTGAAAGCGCAAAAAAAGCGGACAGTCTCACTGTCCGCTCTTGCTCAAGCGTGTACCGCGCCATTCCCGCCGGCATTTCGCCACTTGATAACAGAGTATCGGCGGATCGCCCCGCAAGCGGGGCATCCGCCCTACCGTGATCAGGCGGTCGGCTCGGCCTTTTGGCGCAGGCGCAGGTTCAGTTCGCGCAGCTGCTTGTCGTCCACCGCGTTCGGCGCGTTGGTCAGCAGGCACTGGGCGCGCTGGGTCTTGGGGAAGGCAATCACGTCGCGGATGGATTCCGCGCCGCACATCAGCGTCACCAGGCGATCCAGGCCGAAAGCCAGGCCGCCGTGCGGCGGCGCGCCGAACTTCAGGTTGTCCAGCAGGAAGCCGAACTTGTTCTGCTGCTCTTCCGGGCTGATCTTCAGCGCGCCGAACACCTTCTCCTGGATCTCGGCGCGGTGGATACGGATGGAGCCGCCGCCGATTTCCCAACCGTTCAGCACCATGTCGTAGGCGCGGGCCAGGCAGGCGCCCGGATTGGTTTCCATCAGGTCCTCGTGGCCCGGCTTCGGGCTGGTGAACGGATGGTGGCAGGCAGTCCAGCGGTCGGCTTCCTCGTCATGCTCGAACATCGGGAAGTCCACCACCCACAGCGGACGCCATTCGCGCACAAAGTAGCCGTCCTTCTCGCCGCGTTCGTGGCCGATCTTGATGCGCAACGCGCCGATCGCCTCGTTCACCACCTTGGCCTTGTCGGCGCCGAAGAAGATGATGTCGCCGTTTTGCGCGCCGGTGCGCTCTATGATGGCCTTGATGCCGTCGGCGGACAGGAACTTGACGATAGGCGACTGCAGGCCCTCTTCGTTCAGCTTGGTGATGTCATTGACCTTGATGTAGGCCAGGCCCTTGGCGCCGTAAATGGCGACGAACTGGGTGTAGTCGTCGATTTCCTTGCGGCTGATGCTGGCGCCGTTCGGCACGCGCAGGGCCACCACGCGGCCATTGGCCATGTCGGCGGCGCCGCGGAACACCTTGAATTCTTCCGACTTCATCACGTCGGTCAGTTCGGTGAATTTCAGGCTCACGCGCATGTCCGGCTTGTCGGAACCGTAATAGAACATGGCATCGCCGTAGGTCATGCGCGGGAAGGTCGGCAGCGTCACGCCCAGCACGTCGCTGAAGATCTCCTTGGTCATGGTCTCGGTGATGTCCATGATCTGGTCCTCGTTCAGGAACGAGGTTTCGATATCGATCTGGGTGAATTCAGGCTGACGGTCGGCGCGCAGGTCTTCGTCGCGGAAGCACTTGGTGATCTGGTAATAGCGGTCGAAGCCGGCCACCATCAGCAATTGCTTGAACAGCTGCGGCGATTGCGGCAGCGCGAAGAATTCGCCCGGATGCACGCGCGACGGCACCAGGTAGTCGCGGGCGCCTTCCGGGGTGGAGCGGGTCAGCATCGGGGTTTCGATGTCGATGAAGCCCTGCTTGTCCAGGTGGTTGCGCACGCCCATCGCCACCTTGTAACGTAGCCGCAGGTTCTTCTGCATCGCCGGGCGGCGCAGGTCGATCACGCGGTTGGTCAGGCGGACGTTTTCCGACAGGTTCTCGTCGTCGATCTGGAACGGCGGCGTGGCCGCGGCGTTCAGGATTTCGATTTCCTTGGCCAGGATTTCGATCTCGCCGGAGATCATCTTGCTGTTGGCGGTGCCGGCCGGACGCTCGCGCACGATGCCGCTGATGGACAGCACGTACTCGCCGCGACTGCTGTCAGCCAGCTTGAACGCTTCCGGGGTGTCCGGATCGATCACCACCTGCACCAGGCCCTCGCGGTCGCGCAGGTCGATGAAGATCACGCCGCCATGGTCGCGGCGGCGATGGGCCCAGCCTTTGACGGTCACGGTTTGACCGAGGTATTTCTTGTCGATAAGTCCGCAGTAAT
This sequence comes from Chromobacterium alticapitis, assembly GCF_002924365.1. Lineage (GTDB taxonomy): Bacteria > Pseudomonadota > Gammaproteobacteria > Burkholderiales > Chromobacteriaceae > Chromobacterium > Chromobacterium alticapitis. The sequence continues at coordinate 6,781 of NZ_PQWB01000029.1, forward strand.
CGGTACGCATTGCTTAAACCTTTTTATTGAATCTTTGAAGCTCCCGGCTTGGGAGACGGCGTATTTGGGGCTAGACAGGGTGGCGGTCTAGCCCTGCCGATTATGTTCGTCGTTCAGCCGCGGGCGCTGCGCCTGCGGCGGAGGGTTAGGCACTACCACGCCCATGGAAATGACGTACTTGAGCGCCTCGTCGACGCTCATGTTCAGCTCGCGGGTGTCGCTGCGCGGCACCACGATGAAATAGCCCGAAGTCGGGTTCGGGGTGGTCGGCACGTAGACGCTGACCAGTTCCTCGCCGTCCTCGGCGTAGCGCTGGATGTCCTGGGCCGGCGTGCCGGTCTGGAAGGCCACGGTCCAGGCGTTCTGGTGCGGCCAGCGCACCAGCAGCGCGTTCTTGAACGCGTTGCCGGAGTCTGACAGCAAGGTGTCGCTGACCTGCTTGACGCTGTTGTAGATCGAGTTGACCACCGGCGTGCGCGACAACAGGCCGTGCCAGAAGTCCACCAGGCGGCGGCCCAGCACATTGGCGGCCAGCATGCCGGTGCCCATCACCACCAGCACGGCGAACACCACGCCGAGGCCGGGTATGTGCATGCCGAACACCGCCTCCGGCCGCCACTCTTGCGGCAGCAGCGTCAGCGTCTGGTCCAGCGAGCCGATGATCAGGTTCAGCACCCACAGGGTGATCGCCAGCGGCAGCCAGATCAGCAGGCCGGCGATCAGGTAACCCTTCAGGGTCATCTTGATTTTTGGGGATACCGACATCAGTCGCAACCGCAGCCGGCGCCGCAGCTATGGCCGCCGGCGCTGGGCGTGCTGCTGGAAGCGCTGGACGAGCCGCCCTTGAAGTCGGTGGCGTACCAGCCAGACCCCTTCAGCTGGAAGCCGGGAGCGGACAGCAGCTTGCTGTAATCCGCGCTGCCGCATTCCGGACAGGCGGCGACCGGCGCGTCGCTGAGTTTTTGCAGGTGTTCCTTGGCGACGCCGCAGGCGCCGCAACGATATTCATAGATCGGCATAGCTTTATTTCCCGCCCAATGACCACAATGGCATAATACGCATTATTGCTGCACCGCACCACATCCGGAACTAAACTCCAAACAGAGGTGCCACAGGCACAGATGCGGCCCGCCGCTGGAACTTCAAGCGCCGCCGCAAACCCATGATTATATCCAACTGAAACGGCAATACAAAAAACACTTTTACATCATCCTGCTGCAACAGCGCCCTGCAACGCTATCCCGGAGGTCCAAATGGTTTACCAAGAAGGTCAGATGGAAAGCATACGCAATATCCTCGCCGGAAAAAAAGGTTTGATCGTCGGCATCGCCAACGAGAACAGCATCGCCTACGGCTGCGCCAGCGTGCTGCGCCAGCTGGGCGCCGAATGCGCTGTCACCTATCTGAACGAGAAGGCCGAGAAATACGTGCGGCCGCTGGCCGAGCAGCTGCAGTCGCCGCTGATCCTGCCGCTGGACGTCGAGCAGCCGGGACAGCTGGAAAGCGTGTTCGAACAGATCGAAAAGCGCTGGGGCGCGCTGGACTTCATCATCCATTCCATCGCTTATTGTCCGGCAGAGGACCTGCACGGCCGCGTGGTGGATTGCTCGTTGCAAGGCTTCCAGCAGGCCATGCACGTCTCCTGCTACTCCTTCATCGAAATGGCCCGCCTGGCCGAGCCGCTGATGAAGAACGGCGGCAGCCTGATCACCATGAGCTACTACGGCGCCGACAAAGTGGTGGAGAACTACAACATCATGGGTCCGGTCAAGGCCGCGCTGGAAAGCGTCAGCCGCTACCTGGCCAATGATCTCGGTCCCAAGCGCATCCGCGTGCACGCCGTTTCCCCCGGCCCGCTGAAAACGCGCGCCGCCTCCGGCATCGCCCACTTCGACCAGCTGATAGAAGACGCCATCGCCCGCGCGCCGCAGAACCGGCTGGTGGAAATCGAAGAAGTCGGCATGACCTGCGCCTTCCTGATTTCCAACGCCGCCAGCGGCCTGACCGGCCAGACCATCTATGTAGATGGCGGACAACACATCAAAGCTTGAGGAGAGCGGCATGATTCACGATACCCACGCATTCGACGACATCCTGCAACAGGCGAGGCAACTGGGCTCGCTGCCGATGGCGGTAGCCCACCCGTGCAGCCGCGAATCCCTACTGGGCGCGGTGGAGGCGGCCGAAAACGGCATCGCCACCCCCATCCTGGTCGCGCCGCTGCCGCGGCTGCAGAAGCTGGCCGACGAGCTGGAAGTGGACTTGGGCCGCTTCGAGTGCATAGACGTGGAGCACAGCCACGCCGCCGCCGAGCACGCGGTGCAACTGACGCGCGACGGCTACGCCGATATCCTGATGAAGGGCAGCCTGCACACCGACGAGTTCATGAGCGCCGCGCTCGCGCGCGAGACCGGCATCCGCACCGACCGCCGCATCAGCCACGTCTGGATCATGAAGGTGGCAAGCTATCCGCGCTACCTGTTCATCACTGACGCCGCGGTCAATATCGAACCGGACCTGATGACCAAGCGCGACATCTGCCAGAATGCCATCGACCTGACCCACGCCCTGGGCATCGTCTGCCCCAAGGTGGCCATCCTGGCCGCGGTGGAAACCATCAATCCGGAAATGCGCTCCACGCTGGACGCCGCGGCGCTGTGCAAGATGGCGGAGCGCGGCCAGATCACCGGCGCCATCCTGGATGGCCCGCTGGCCTTCGACAACGCCATCTCCAAGGAAGCGGCGGACAGCAAGGGCATCGTCTCGCCGGTGGCCGGGGATCCGGATATCCTGCTGGTGCCGGACCTGGAAGCCGGCAATATGCTGGGCAAGCAGCTGACCTATCTCGCCCAGGCCGCCTCTGCCGGCATCGTGATGGGCGCGCGCGTGCCCATGGTGCTGACCAGCCGCGCCGACGACGCCAGCGGCCGCCTGGCCTCCAGCGCCATCGCCAACCTGCTGGCGCACAAGCGCCGCCTGGCTGGAGGCCGCCCATGAATCGCTGCCTGCTGGCCATCAACGCCGGCTCTTCCACGCTGAAATTCCGCGCCTTTACGCCGGACGGCCAAACCTTGCTGGCGCGCGGCATGGTGGACCGTTTCGGCGGCAAGGACGCGGCGCTGACGCTGGCCGACGCCAAGGGCCAGACGCTGGCCGAGCGCGCTTTGGCGGACGCCGACCACGGCGCGGCGCTGGCCGCTGTGCTGAACGGCCTGGCCGACCAGGGCCTGGAGGCGCGGGCGCTGGTCCACCGCGTGGTGCATGGCGGCAACCGCTTCCGCCAGCCGGTGCGCCTGGACGACGAAGTGCGCGCGGCGCTGGACGACTACATCGCGCTGGCGCCGCTGCATCAGCCGGTCAGCCTGGAGGTGATAGACGCCTTCAGCCGCATCGACGCGCGCCTGCCGCAAATCGCCTGCTTCGATACCGCCTTCCACGCCACCCAGCCGGAAGTGGCCACCCGCTTCGGCATCGCCCGCCACTGGCACGACGAGGGCATCCGCCGCTACGGCTTCCACGGCCTGTCCTATGCCGCCATCGCGCGGCGCCTGCCGGAGGTGGGCCTGGCGCGCGGCAAGGTGGTGGTCTGCCACTTGGGCAGCGGCGCCAGCGCCTGCGCCATAGAGTCCGGCCAGAGCGTGGCCGCCAGCACCGGCTTCTCCGCGGTGGATGGCCTGATGATGGGCACTCGCCCCGGCTATATCGACCCGGAAGTGGTGCTGTACTGGCAAGAGCACGAAGGCATGGGCGTGAAGGACGTGCGGCGCGAGCTGTACAAGAACTCCGGCCTCTTGGGCGTGTCCGGCGTATCCGCCGACATGCGCGAATTGATGGCCAGCGAGCTGCCGGCGGCGCGCGAGGCGGTGGAATTGTTCTGCTACCGCGTGGCGCGCGAGGCGACCAGCCTGGCCGGCGCGATGCGCGGCCTGGACGGGCTGATCTTCACCGCCGGCATAGGCGAGCACTCCGCCGAGGTGCGCGGCCGCGTGCTGCAGCAGCTGGCCTGGCTGGGATTCGAGCTGGACCATGTGGCCAATTTGTCCCATGCGCGGCGGCTCACCACCGCCGGCAGCCGGCTGCCGGCCTATGCGCTGCCCACCGACGAGGAAGGCGAAATGGCGCGGCAGGCCGCCGCGCTGCTGTAAGCCGCCAACAAAAACGGCATGCTTCGCGCATGCCGTTTTCTCTTGCCGTCGCCCGGCTCCTCAGTTGTCCAGCATGGCGCGGTACTTGTCGTCCTCATCCTCGAACACCTCGTCGCCGCCCAGGGAGAACGCCAGTTTCAACAACTCGCGCGCGGCTTCCTCGCGGCCCATCTCCAGCTCGCACTGGCCCAAGCGCAGCAGGATGAATGGATTCTCCGCGCCCTGCGGACAACGCATGGCCAAGGCCAAGGTGTCCACGCCCTGGCGCCAGTCGCCCAACTGAAAATGGGTGTCGCCTATGGCGGTCAGCAGCCAGGTGGATGCCTCCCAGCGCTCCACCTCCAGCGGCAGCATCTCGAAGGCTTCCTGATAGCGCGCCAGCGCAGAGTCGAAATTACCCTGATCGAACAACTCGTCGCCCTCGTCCAGCAGGGCCTGAACGGGTTCGTGCAGAATGGAAGGCAAGGCGGTCATCTCGTCTATTCCGTATCAAGAAATGTGCTGTCGACATGATATCGCAGCGCGGCGCGTCCGGCGATTCACACGCGCCAAAAACACAAAAGGCCCCGCGATTGCGGAGCCTTTGCGTATTCTTGCAGCCTGGGCTGTCGATCGATTAGGCCATGGCCTTGATCTGGGCGGACAGACGGCTCTTGTGACGAGCAGCCTTGTTCTTGTGGAACACGCCCTTGTCAGCGATGCGGTCGATGACTTTTTCGGAAGTCTGGAACACTACGCGAGCGGCGGCCTTGTCACCGGCTTCGATAGCCTTGAGCACTTTCTTCACTGCGGTACGGAACGCAGTACGCAGGCTGGCGTTGTGCGCGCGCTGCTTAAGGGCTGTGCGTGCACGCTTGCGAGCTTGTGCGCTGTTAGCCATGAATTTCTCCTGATAGCGGAATCTGAAACCCGCGATTCTAAGCCCTAAACACAGGTTTTGCAACAGGAATCCCGCCAGCGTAAACTAGCGGCCTTGCTCAATCCGCCTCTTGTCGCACGACCCAATAAAATGAACCTGTTAAAGGCCCTGGCTGCAGTCAGCAGCATGACCATGGTGTCCCGCGTGCTCGGCCTCGTGCGCGATACCCTGATCGCCCGCACTTTCGGCGCCGGCATGTCCGCCGACGCCTTCAACGCCGCTTTCAAAATCCCCAACATGCTGCGCCGGCTGTTCGCCGAAGGCGCGTTCTCCCAAGCCTTCGTGCCTATCCTGGGCGAATACAAGCAGAACAAGACGCACGAGGAAACGCGCGAATTCGTCGCCAAGGTGACCGGCGTGCTCGGCTCGGTGCTGTTCCTGGTGACCGCTCTAGGCATGTTGGCCGCGCCGGCCATCATGTGGATCTCGGCCCCCGGCTTCTACCGCGAGCCGGCCAAGGCCGCGCTGTTCGCCGACATCCTGCGCGTGTCCTTCCCCTATATCTTCTTCATTTCGCTGTCGTCGATGACCGGCAGCATTCTGAACAGCTGGGGAAAATTCTCGATTCCAGCCTTCACGCCCACTTTCCTGAACCTCAGCTTCATCGTGTTCGCGCTGGCCTTCACCCATTACTTCCACCCGCCCATCATGGCGCTGGCCTGGGCGGTATTCGTCGGCGGCCTGATCCAGCTGGTATGGCAGCTGCCTTTCCTGAAACAGATAGGCATGCTGGCCACGCCCATCTTCGCCTTCCGCGACCCGGCGGTATGGCGCGTGATCCGGCAGATGGGGCCGGCCATCTTCGGCGTGTCGGTAGCGCAGATTTCCTTGCTGATCAACTCCACCTTCGCCTCCTTTCTGCCCACCGGCAGCGTGTCCTGGATGTATTACGCGGACCGGCTGATGGAGTTCCCGTCCGGCGTGCTGGGCGTGGCGCTGGGCACCATCCTGCTGCCGTCCTTGTCCAAACACGCCGCCAGCAAGTCCGAGGCCGAATTCAGCGTGCTCCTGGACTGGGGCATACGGCTGTCGCTGCTGCTGGCGGTGCCGGCCACCGTCGGCCTGGGCCTGTTGTCCGGCCCGCTGCTGTACACCATGTTCATGTACGGCAAATTCACCGCTCACGACGCCTGGATGTCGCAGCAGGCCGTGATCGCCTATTCCCTGGGCCTGCTGGGGCTGATTCTGGTCAAAGTGCTGGCGCCGGGCTTCTACGCGCGCCAGGACATCAAGACGCCGGTGCGCATCGCGGTGAAGACGCTGATCGCCACCCAACTGATGAACCTGATCTTCGTATTCCCGCTGAAGCACGCCGGCCTGGCGCTATCCATCGGCCTCGCCTCCTGCGTCAACGCCGGCCTGCTGCTGTACACGCTGCAAAAGCGCGGCATATACCGGCCAGAGCCGGGCTGGCGCAGCTTCCTCACCCGGCTCACCCTCTCCATCCTGGCCATGACGGCCGCGCTGCTGGCCTGCCAGTGGTGGCTGCCGATAGACTGGCACGGCCATGCTTGGCAGCGCGCGCTTTGGCTGTTGCTGCTGGTAGGCGTGGGCGCGACGGTATACTTCACCGCCCTGTTCGCCCTCGGCTTCCGCCCGCGCCATTTCATGCGGCGCGAGCAATGAGCCGCCAGCCTATGATTTCACTGTATCCGGATAGAAAGTCGCGACCATGAGCCATCTGACGCCCGAACATTCGCCGCTGGGCAAGACCGTCAGCTACCAGGACCATTACGACCCCAGCCTGCTGTTCCCCATCGCGCGCAAGACCAAGCGCGACGAGATAGGCGTGGATGAAGCCGCGCTGCCGTTTGCCGGCGTGGACATCTGGACCGGCTTCGAGCTGTCCTGGCTCAACGCCCGCGGCAAGCCGCAGATCGGCATCGCCACCTTCCGCATCCCAGCGGACAGCCCGCGCCTGATCGAATCCAAGTCGTTCAAGCTGTATCTGAACAGCTATAACCAGACGCGCATGGACGGCGTGGACGCGCTGACCGCCCAGCTGGCGCGCGACTTGTCCGCCGCCGCCGGCGCGCAAGTCGCCGTTTCCATCATGCTGCCGCAGGCCTTCGCCGCCGAGCAGGTGCGCGAGCTGGAAGGCGAATACATCGACGAGCTGGACATCGAGGTCGACAACTACGCGCCGTGTCCGGAGGCGCTCCAGGCCGACGCCGCCGACATCGTCAGCGAAACGCTGTGCAGCAATCTGTTGAAGTCCAACTGCCTGGTCACCGGCCAGCCGGACTGGGGCAGCGTCTCCATCCGCTACACTGGCCCCAAAATAGACCGCGAGGCCTTGCTGAGATATTTGATAGGCTTCCGCCAGCACAATGAATTCCACGAGCAGTGCGTGGAGCGCATCTTCGTCGACGTGCTGCGCGCCTGTGCGCCGGCTAAGCTCACCGTCTACGCCCGCTACACCCGCCGCGGCGGCCTGGACATCAACCCGTGGCGCAGCAATGCGGACGCCGCGCCGTGCGACAACACCCGTACCGCGCGGCAATAAGGCCATCGAGCCGCGCAAAACAAAAGGGATGCCGAAAGCATCCCTTTTTTTGCGGGCCGAATCCGGCCTCAGAACGGCGCCGGTGCCTCGAAATCCATTTCCTCGAAGGTCACCGGATGGCGCAACACCAGCCGCGACGCGTGCAGCAGCAGCCGATCAGCCTTGGCCAGGACTTCAGGCGGCGCGTAGATATTGTCGCCCAATATCGGGTGGCCGGACTCCAGGTGCAGCATATGCATGCGCAGCTGATGGGCGCGGCCAGTCTGCGGGTCCAGCTCCATCCGGCTGACATTGCGCGTGGTGTCGCGCAGGATCACCCGGTAGCGGGTGATGGCCTCCTTGCCTTCCGTAAAGTCCACCTTCTGCCGCGGCCGGTTCGGCCAATCTATGATCAGCGGCAGGTCTATGGTGCCGCTATTGCTCTCCACAATGCCGTCCACCATCGCGATGTAGCGCTTCTTCACCTTGCGGTCCATGAAGGCGATGGACAACGCGCGCTGCATTTCCGGGCCGCGGCCCATCACCACCAGGCCGGAGGTGTCCATGTCCAGGCGATGCACCGTCAACGCGTCCGGGTAGACCTTTTGCGCGCGGCTGATCAGGCAGTCGGCCTTGTCATCGCCGCGCCCCGGAACCGACAGCAGCCCGCTGGGCTTGTCCAGCACCAGCATGCAGTCGTCGACATAGATCACATTGAGGCCGGTGTCCGGCGGCGGGTTGTAGTGTTCGAGATTGTGTCTTTGCATCGGATACGGCTCAGAAAAACGGTTGGCGGCGATTATCGGCGCTAAGGCCTTGGACGACAAGCTGTTACCGTCGATTCCCCAAGGCGCTGTCACTTGAAAACGCCGCTTTCAGCCATCAATCTGTCATGACAACGACAGACAAGGACGAATCGCCATGGAACAGTTTTACCAAGATCCCTATCAGACCCGCCTTTCCACCCGCGTGCTGCGCCACGACGACGCCGGCCTCGCGCTGGAAAGCACGCTGTGCTACCCGCTGGGCGGCGGCCAACCCGGCGACAGCGCCACGCTGACCATGGCCGACGGCGCGACGCTGCGCATCGTCGACACCCGGCGCGACCGCGAAAGCCGCGCCATCCTGCACCAGACCGAGGGCGACATCCGCCTCGCGCCCGGCGCGGAAGTGACGCTGGAGCTGGATTGGGCGCGCCGCTACCGCCACATGCGCATCCATACCGGCCTGCATCTCTTGGGCGTGGTGATCAAAGCCGGCGTCACCGGGGGCAATATGACCGCCGAGTCCGGCCGGCTGGACTTCGACGTGCCGGAGGACATGGAGCTGGACAAGGAGCGCATCGAGGCCGAGCTGAACCGGCTGGTCGCGGCTGATCTGCCCGTCACCGTGAGCATGACCAGCGGCGAAGCCCTGAAGGCGCAGCCGGAGCTGATCCGCACCATGTCGGTGACGCCGCCCTTGCATCTGCCGGAAATCCGCCTGATCGAAATCGCCGGCGTGGACCTGCAGCCCTGCGGCGGCACCCATGTCGCGCGGACCGGCGAAGTCGGCCGGATGCGGGTGAAAAAGCTGGAAAGCAAGGGCGCCCGCAACAAGCGGGTGGTGGTGGAGCTGGTCGATTAAGACGCCAGCAGCGCGGCCAGCCGGCCTTCCACCGCCGCCGCCTCCTGCCGCAGACAGTCTATGAACTGCTGCGGCAGATGCGAGGGCGGGCGGAACTGAGGCAGCGCCAGCCGCATGGCGAACGGAATCGACGCCTCCAGCGGCCGCAGCGCCAACCCCTTGCCGGCCTCGTCCAGCGCGGTCAGCGGATTGACGATGGCCACGCCCAGCCCCTGCCGCACCATGGCGCATACCGCGGCGGCGCTATGCGTAGACAGTTGCATGCGGCGGCGCACCCCGGCCTCCGCGAACCAGGCGTCCACCTGCTGGCGATACGCGTCGCTGGGCGCCAGGCTGACGAAGGACAGGCCTTCGAAATCCCGGGCCGCCAGCCTGCGTTTGCCCGCCAGCGGATGATCCGCCGGCATCACGCACAGCTCGTCGCCCTGCCACAAGGGCAATAACTGGCAACCGGCCGGCGCCTGATCCTGCTCGATCAGCCCCAGATCGAAACGCTGCGCCGCCAGCCATTCCTCCAGCCACGGCGATTCCTGCGGACTGATGTCCACCCCGACCTCCGGCAGCCGCTCCAGAAAGCGGGCGCAGGCCCCAGGCAGCAAGGCCTGGGCGAACACCGGCAGGCAGGCGATGCTCAACTGGCCGCCGGCAAACTGCCGGATGGCAGTCGCGCTGCCGACGATGCGCTCCAGCCCGACAAAGCTGCGCTCCACCTCGGCGAACAGCTGCAGCGCCTGCTGCGTGGGCCGCAGCCGGCCACGCCCGCGCTCGAACAGCGCCAGGCCCAGCAATTGCTCGCAACGAGCCAGCTCGCGGCTGACAGTGGGCTGCGAGGTATGCAGCATGCGCGCCGCGCCGCTGACGCTGCCGCTGGTCATCACCGCCCGGAATACTTCGATATGCCTAAGATTGACCGCCATCCCCTCCCTCCATACTGCGACGCGGCCATATCAAAAATGAAAGCCGCACCGAAACAATACTATTTCATTTTTGTTCTGATAGGCACGATCATGGAGCGATAGCCACAGGAAAGCCCCGCCATGAACCCGTTCGACACCCGCCAGCTCGCCGACATCGCCCGCCGCTTCGGCTCGCCGCTCTGGGTCTATCACGCCGACACCATACGCGGCCGCATCGCCGAGCTGAAAGCCTTCGACACCATACGCTACGCGCAGAAGGCCAACTCCAACACCCATATCCTGCGGCTGATGCGGGCCGAGGGAGTCAAGGTGGACGCGGTGTCGCTGGGCGAGATCGAACGCGCGCTGGCCGCCGGCTACCAAACCGGAAGCGGCGAGCCGTCAGACATCGTCTTCACCGCCGACGTGCTGGACCGCGCCACGCTGGACAAGGTGGTGGAAACCGGCATCCCGGTGAACGCCGGCTCCATCGACATGCTGCGCCAACTGGGCGAGCGCTCGCCCGGCCACGCGGTCTGGCTGCGCATCAATCCCGGCTTCGGCCACGGCCATAGCCAGAAGACCAACACCGGCGGCGAAAACAGCAAGCACGGCATCTGGCACGGCGACCTGGCCGAGGCGCTGCGGCAAGTGCGCCGGCATGGCCTGAAGCTGATAGGCATCCACATGCACATTGGCTCCGGCGTCGACTACCGCCACCTGGAGCGCGTCTGCGGCGCGATGGCGGAACTGGTTCAACAGCTGGGCTGCGACATCGAGGCCATTTCCGCCGGCGGCGGCTTGTCCATCCCTTACCGCGACGGCGACGCGCGCGTCGACGCCAGCCATTACTTCCAGCTATGGGACGCCGCGCGGCAACGCATCGCCGCGCAACTGGGCCATCCCGTGAGGCTGGAGATCGAACCCGGCCGTTTCCTGGTGGCGGAATCCGGCGTGTTGTTGGCCGAAGTGCGCGCGGTCAAGAATATGGGCAGCCGCCATTTCGTGCTGGTGGACGCCGGCTTCAACGACTTGATGCGTCCCTCGCTGTACGGCAGCTATCACCGCATCACTGTTCTGGACGCGGACGGCGCGGAAAAGACCGGCGCAGTCGACGCCGTGGTGGCCGGGCCGCTGTGCGAATCCGGCGACGTGTTCACCCAGCAGGAAGGCGGCACAGTGGAAACCCGGCCGCTGCCGCCGGCCCAAGTCGGCGACCTGATGGTGTTTCACGACGCCGGCGCCTACGGCGCGACCATGTCCTCCAACTACAACAGCCGCCCCTTGCTGGCGGAGGCGCTGGCGGATGGCGGCGAAGTCCGGCTGATCCGCCGCCGCCAGACCATGGCGGAGCTGCTGGCGCTGGAGGCCTGAGCGCCAAATGCGGAAAAGCCGGGCAAGCCCGGCTTTTCCGCACATTCCGTCAACTGCGGATGATCAGCTCTTCTGTTCCATCTTGTTGATGACGAATTTGACGCCCGGCACCTTCTCGGCCACTTGGCCGGCCTTGAACATTTGCTGGTCTTCCGTCATCAGGCCTTCGATGGTCACTTCGCCCTTCTTGCTGGACACTTTCAGCTCCAGCGCCTTCAGTTCCGGCTCGGCGTCCAGCGCCTGCTTGACGCTGACCGCCAGTTGCTCGTCGGTCGGCGCGGCAACGGCGGCATCCTCGGCATAAGCCGCGTGGGCGGCGAACACGCCGGACAGACTCAGGGCGGCCAGCATCAGGATACGGCTTGCAACACGTTTCATCATTCTCTCCAATTTCTCGCGACAAATGTCCCAGGCCAAGATCCGCTTGGCGACGGATTGCTCGGAATGCCACCATGTTAACGGGGAAACTTTTCAGTTTTGTTGCGACTCAATGACATCACGCTAGACGCGCAGCGTCCGCGACACGACCCAGGCCGCGCGAGTTACAATCGCGCAACTCACTACACGACACGCCACCTGTCTGGAAGCATGAAGTTGAAACCATTCACTACCGGCTGGCCGCTCTGGCTGGCCCTGCTGGCGCTGGCCGGCTGCGGCACCGCCCCCCCGCGCGCGCCCGTCATCCCATCGCCCTCGACCGCCGCCAGCGACAGCCCAGCCTCTTTGCCTGACTGGAACCGGCAATCTCTGGGCGATACCCTGCAAGGCCTGCGCCAAAGCTGCCGCGCGCTGCAGAAAAAACCGGCCTGGAGCGGCGTCTGCCTTGAGGCCGCCGCCCTGCCCTCCAGCGACGCCGACGCCGCGCGCCGCTTCTTCGAAAACCGCTTCACCGCCTGGAAGCTGCAGGACGGCGGACGCGACAACGGCCTGGTCACCGGTTATTACGAGCCGCTGCTGAACGGCAGCCGCTTCCGCTCCGAACGCACGCCGTGGCCGGTTTACGGCGCGCCGCGCGATCTGGTCAGCGTGGACGTGCCGATGAGCCAGCGCAGCCGCGGCGCGCTGCGCGCCAAGCAAGCCGGGCCCAATCGGCTGGTCTTGGCCGCCAATGGCAATATCGAGATCAACCCGGCCGACTTCGCCGTCGACCCGCGCGGCATCCGGCTGAAAGGCCGGCTGTCCGGTTCGCGGCTGCTGCCCTATTTCACCCGCGACCAGATCAATCAGGGCAGCATAGCCGGCAGCGCGCCGGTGCTCGCCTGGGTGGAGGACCCGGTGGAGCTGTTCTTCCTGCAAGTGCAGGGCTCCGGCCGCATCCAGCTGGATGACGGCAGCTTCCTGCACGTCGGCTTCGCCGATCAAAACGGCTATGCCTACCAATCCATAGGTAAATGGCTGGTGGACAAGGGCGAGATGACATTGGGCGACGCCTCCATGCAGGGCATCAAGGACTGGATCGCGCGCAATCCGCAGCGCCGCGACGAGTTGTTCGCCGTCAACCCCAGCTACATTTTCTTCAAGCAGCTGCCCGGCGACGACGGCGGGCCGATAGGCGCGCTGGGCGTGCCGCTGAGCGGCGGCTACAGCATAGCCGTGGATCCACGCTACATCCCGCTGGGCGCGCCGGTTTACCTGTCCACCACCTGGCCGCACTCGACCGAGCCCTTGGTGCGCCTGGTCAACGCCCAGGACACCGGCAGCGCCATCAAGGGCGCGCTGCGCGCCGACCTGTTCTGGGGCTACGGCACCGAGGCCGGCATGTACGCCGGCCGCATGAAGCAGCAAGGCAGCATGTGGCTGTTGCTGCCCAAAGGCCTGACGCCGGCCGCGGCATTGTGACAAACGGGGCTGCGGCCCCGTTTGCGCTGCGCCTATAAGGACACCAGCAGCAACACCACCATGCCCAGGCAAACCAGCAAGGTGTAGACGCCCAACAAACCCAAGGTTCGCAACGCGGCCGACCATCCGCCGCCGCCGTACACCCTGCGCTGCGCCAGCCATAGATAAACAGGCGTGCCGGCGAAGAACAGCCAGGCGGAAACCTTGGGCAAGGCGAAGCCCAGGCACAGCGCCAGGAACAGCCAGGCGTGGAAGTGCAGCGTGAACACCAGATGGACGCCATACACCCGATGGCGGCCGATATAGGCGAGCAACAATAGCAGCGCGAACAGCGGCATCAGGCCGAACAGCACATAGGGCGCGCGGCCGCGCATGGTGTGCAGCAGTTCCTCCGCCACCTCGCCCGGATCATGTTGAAACCGGTTCACCGTGCGCTGCACATGCTGCAGCCATGGTTTCAGCAAAGGCTCAAGCTGGCCGGACGCGCCGGCCAGCTCCACCACCCCGCTATGGGAGCGGATATCGATCAGCTTGCTCTCCACCGCGCCTTTCTCCTGCGTCGACGCGGCATTCAGCTGAATATCCAGCGCATGCGTCTGCCCGCCATCATCGAGTCTGGGGCCGGCCAGGCCCAGCAACACGAAGAAGATGAAGCTGATGCTCAGATACAGCTGGAACGGCTTGACGTAACGCTGGCGCCGCCCGCGCAGATACTCCGCGGTCAGATGGCCCGGCCGCGCCACCAGCAGCCACAGGCTGCGCGTCAACGCGCCCTCCAGGCTGACATAGTGGTGCAGATATTCATGGATGAACTCCCACAGCGAGGGAATTTCGATATGCGTTTTCTGGCCGCAATCCGGGCAAAAACGGCCGCCGACGGCATGGCCGCAATTGGCGCATTGCTCGGGCGATGGTGAAGGGCGATGTCGGCTCATCTGCGCGCGGAAAAAAGTAAAACCCGATCTTAGCCACGCGCGCGGATAATGCCAATTACATTTTCAATCAGAACCAATCCGCGCGCGACAGCCGCCGCCTCACGCGAAGGAAGCATCCGCATCCGGCGCCAGCCTGCCGAGCTTAGCCAACCGCGCCGCAATCGCGCCGCGGCTGCGCGCGTGATCCGCGGCGATCTGCTTCAGCTCCGCGCCGGCATCGTAGGCCTGCAACAGCCGCGCCTCCTCGTCTTCGGTCCATTCCCGTCCTGCGTTGCCCGGCGCGCCGCGCTGCGGCTTGAAGGCATGCAAGGCGCGCTCCGCCAGGAACAGCGCGCGGATCACGTCAGGCTGATTGAAAACATCATTGGCTGGCAGCGGCTCGCCGCTAGACGGGTCTACCCCGTTGGCGAGCGCAGACAGGATATGGCTGGCTTCGGCTGGCGACATGGCGCGATCTCCTTTATTTGTTCCGCGCCCCTTGCGCGGCAAGGCACAGCCTAACAGCGCCGCGCGGCGCGCCGCAGCCGCCTGTCCTCTCAGCCACCGGAGCAGACCGCCGCCACCGCCTGCAAGGAATGCCCCGCCTCATCCTCCAGCCAGGCCGCCACGCCGCTGGATGCCTCGCGCTGGCCAGGCGCGAAGGCCAGATGCCGGCGCAGCGTCGACTTGCCCGCCAGCAACGGCAGCGGGCCGACGAGCATCCTCACCACCGCGTCGTGCCGCAACAGCCGCCCGGCGTTCTCGCCGGCGGCCACCCGGCTTTGCAGCCCATTCTCGTACAAAGCCAGCATCAGCCGCGCGGAAGCCGGCGCGCCCGCGGCCTGCGCCGAAACGTCCACGCCATCGCCGGATGCGGCCAGCGTCAACGTCAAAGACGGCGCGGCGGCGCCGGCCGACAAGGCGGCCCGCAAGCCCTCATAGCCGGCGGCGGACCAATCCTGTCCGTTCAAACGCAGCTGCGGGGTATAGACCAGCCCCCGCCCATCCCGCGCCGCCGCCTCGCGCTGGCGGCGCGAGTAGTCCGCGCTGGCGAAGCGGTCGCGCCAACCCAAACCATCCCAGTAATCGACATGAAAAGCCAGCGGCACCGCCTGCCTCCGGCCAATGCCCGCCGCGGCGAGCCCCGACAGCCAGGCATCGGCCGGCGGGCAACTGCTGCAGCCTTCGGAAGTGTACAGCTCCAGCAGGGCAACTCGCCGCGCGCCGCTCTCCGCCTGGACGGAGCAGGCCGCCGCCGCGGTTTGGCAAACGGCCCACCCCAGGCAGGCCAAAACGAAACGCATCCACATGATCCGCACTCCCCTCTTCGGCGATAGACATGAGTCGAACCGCGGCGCGCAATCTGACAGCCCCTAAACGCGCGCCTCCCACGCTTCGGCCAGAAACGACCAGAGCGCGGACGCCACTGGGCCGGCGGGGCGACCGCGCAGCCGGGCAGCGACGATGTCGAGCGCGCTGCGCCGGAAATGCCTCCCCTCCAGCGACAGCAGCGCGCCGCTGCGCAACTCGTCCGCCACCAGATGCAGGGGCATATGCCCCCAGCCCATTCCGCGCACGATCAAATCTTTCTTGGTGTATTGATCCGCCACCGTCCAGCTCGGCGCTTCCTTCACCACAAAATAATCGCGCCCCGGCGTCTGCGCGGAGTCCCGTATCACTACCTGAACATGCCCCGCCATCTGCTCTGGCCCCAGATCGCGGCGGAAGGGAACATCCAGAAAACCCGGCGCCGCCACCGGCACCAGTTCCACCCGGCAGACATCCGCCCATTCAAAGCGGGCATCGGACTTGTCCACATGATGCAGGATCAGATCCGCCTCTTCGGCCAGCAGCCTCTCCCACGGGCCGCCTATCGCTTCAAAGTGCAAGTGCAGGCGGGTGCTCGGCCAACTCCGGAAAAAACGCTGCAGCAGGCCCAGCGCCTCGGCGTTGGGCGTCAGATCGCCCACCACCACGCGCAGATCGGTCTCCTCTCCGCGCTGCAGCTGCCCACACACCGCTCCCAGGCTGGCAGCCTGGCCCAACAAGGTTTTGGCCTGGCGATGAAACGCCTCGCCTTGCGGCGTCAGCCGGACGCGATAGGAGGAACGGTCCAGCAGGTTCAAACCTAGCCGCGCCTCGAGATTCTTGACCGCGGCGTGAATGGCGGGATGGCTGCGGTGCAGTTTCAGCGCCGCCGCCTGGAAACTGCCCTCGCTCAATACGGCATCCAGGCAGGCCAATTCGTGTAGTGTGAAATCCATTGTTATTTAATCTTACAATCATTGGCCAATCTTTTGAATTTTTCCTAAAACCATCTCTCGCTAGACTGCCGCTGTCATTCACGAAACAGGAGTTTCTTCCATGCGCGCAATCGTCAGACAACAATATGGCGGTCCGGAACAACTGCGGATCCAGGACATTCCGACGCCCACGGCCGGCGCCAATGAAGTGCTGATCCGCGTCCGCGCTTTCGGCCTGAATCGGGCCGAGCAATATTTCCGCCAGGGCCTGTGGGGAGAAGTGGCGGCGGTATCCGGCATCGAATGCGCGGGCGAAGTGGCGCATGACCCCTGCGGCATCCTGCCCGCCGGCCAAACCGTGCTCGCGCTGATGGGCGGCATGGGCCGCAGCCGCAACGGCAGTTACGCGGAGTTCGTCAGCGTGCCGGCCGCCAATGTGGCTCCAGTCCGCACTACGCTGGACTGGAGCGAACTGGCCGCCTTGCCTGAGTCCTACGCCACGGCCTGGACCTGTCTGCACGGCAATTTGGCGCTGCAACCCGGCGACACGCTGCTGATCCGCGGCGCGCTGTCCGCCCTGGGTCAAGCCGCGATGGCGCTGGCCAGACAGCATGGCGCGCGCGTCATCGCCACCGTCAGCCGCGCGTCCCGGCTGCAGGCGGCGCGCGAGCTGGGCGCGGACATCGCGCGCGTAGAGTCTGCCGAACTTGGCGCGGAATTGGCGGAAATCGCCGGTGACGGCATAGCTAAAGTGCTGGATCTGGTCGGCACCTCGACCCTGCTCGATTCGCTGCGGCTGGCCAAACGCGATGGCCGCGTCTGCGTGGCCGGCTTCCTGGGCGGACACGAGCCGCTGGCTGGCTTCGACCCCATGGCCCACCTGCCGAGCGGGAGGCAATTGAGCTTCTTCGCCAGCGCCCTGGTCTTCGGCAGCCGCGACTACCCTCTTTCGGATATCCCGTTTCAAAGCATCGTGGAGTGGGCGGAAAGCGGCGCGATCCCGGCCAAGCCGGCGCGAATATTCGCCTTTGAGCAAATTCAGGAGGCGCATGGATTGCTGGACGCGCAAACGGCGGGCGGGAAAATCGTGGTGACGCTGGAATGATAAAAGGCCGCGCTTACGCGCGGCCTTTTGAATCTTGGTGGGCCCCCGGGGAGTCGAACCCCGCACCAACGGATTATGAGTCCGCTGCTCTAACCAAGCATGAGCTAGAGGCCCTGGAAGAGTTGGCCATTATAGCGAGGAAAATAAAAATCCCCAAGCCCTTTATTCAAGGCACTTGGGGATTCGCTACATTTCAATCCAGCCGCTTACTGGCCGCCCGGCTCATTGTCCAGGAAGCTGCGCAAACGCTCGGAGCGGGTCGGATGGCGCAGCTTGCGCAACGCCTTGGCCTCGATCTGGCGGATACGCTCGCGGGTCACATCGAACTGCTTGCCCACTTCTTCCAGCGTATGGTCGGTGTTCATGTCGATGCCGAACCGCATGCGCAGAACCTTGGCCTCGCGCGGCGTCAGGGTGTCCAGCACTTCCTTGGTCGCGTCCTTCAGGCTGGAATACATCGCCGCGTCGGACGGGGCCAGGTTGTTCTGGTCCTCGATGAAGTCGCCGAGATGGGAATCGTCGTCGTCGCCGATCGGGGTTTCCATGGAGATGGGCTCCTTGGAAATCTTCATGATCTTGCGAATCTTCTCTTCCGGCATCTCCATCTTCTCGGCCAGTTCCGCCGGATCCGGCTCGCGGCCGCTTTCCTGCAGGATTTGACGCGAGATGCGGTTCATCTTGTTGATGGTCTCGATCATGTGCACCGGAATGCGGATGGTGCGCGCCTGGTCCGCGATGGAGCGGGTGATGGCCTGGCGAATCCACCAGGTGGCGTAGGTCGAGAACTTGTAGCCGCGACGATATTCGAACTTGTCCACCGCCTTCATCAGGCCGATGTTGCCTTCCTGGATCAGATCCAGGAATTGCAGACCGCGGTTGGTGTACTTCTTGGCGATGGAGATCACCAGACGCAGGTTGGCCTCGATCATTTCCTTCTTGGCGCGGCGCGCCTTGGACTCGCCGGCCGACATCTGGCGGTTGATTTCCTTCAGCGCCTTGATCGACAACATCGCGCGATCCTGCAGATCCGACAAGCGGGTCTGCTTCTCGATGATGGCGTGCTTGAAGCGCGTCAACGCCTCGCTCCAGGCCTTGCCGGAATCGATCTCGTTTTCCACCCAGTCAAGGTTGGTCTCGTTGCCCGGGAACACCTTGATGAAGTGGGCGCGATCCATGCGCACGCGGCTGACGCAGATGTCCTGGATGTCGCGCTCGTAAGTGCGGATCTCGTTGACGCGGCCGCGCAGCGACTCGCAGAGGCTTTCCACCTGGCGGGTGGCGAAGCGCACCAGCATGAATTCGGTGGTGATCGCGTCCTGCAGCTCTTGGTATTCCTTGCTCTGATGGCCCTTGGCGCCCAGCGCCTTGACCATCTTATCGAACAGCATGCGCACGCCGGCGAAGTGCTCCAGCGCGTGTTGCTTCAGCTCTTCCAGATTGGCCGCTGCGTCGGCGTCGGCGTCGACCTCGCCGTCCTCGTCCTCTTCCTCTTCGTCCTCTTCGTCCAACAGCTCGTCGCTGTCTTCGGGCTCGGCGAATTGGGCTTCGTCCTCGGTCGGGGCGTTGAGGTCGATGAAGCCGTCCACGACTTCGTCGACGCGGATTTCATCGCGCGCCACGCGCTCCATCAGCTCCAGCACCTCGGCGATGGTGCCGGGGCAGGCGGAGATGGCCTGGATCATGTACTTGAGGCCGTCTTCGATCCGCTTGGCGATCTCGATTTCGCCCTCGCGGGTCAATAGCTCGACCGAGCCCATTTCGCGCATATACATGCGCACCGGGTCGGTGGTGCGGCCGAATTCCGAGTCCACCGAGGACAGCGCCGCTTCGGCTTCTTCCACGGCGTCCTCATCCGCCACGGACGGCGTGGCGTCGGACATCAGCAACGTCTCGGCGTCCGGCGCTTCTTCGCATACCTGAATGCCCAGACCCGCGATCATCGTGACGATGTTCTCGATCTGCTCGGCGTCGGAGACGTCTTCCGGCAGGTGGTCATTGATTTCGGCGTAGGTCAGGTACCCACGCTCCTTGCCCAGCGCGATCAGCTGGCGCAAGCGTTTCCGCTGCTCTTCCAGACTCATCACTTCCTGCTGGCTGTCCTGCACATCTTTCTGGTTTTCGGGAGAGGCCGCCATTTCGCTTCCTGCTTGAAAAAAAGCCGAAAAAAACAGTTGATTATAACACAACTACCTGAACTTTTCCGCCGAAACTATCCGTTCGGCGGCGAGAACATTTCCCGCAACAGCTGTCCCATCAAGACCTTCTCCTCTGGCGTCAAACCTTCGTGCCGGTCCTTCTGTTTTAGCCGTTCCAGCTGCGCCTCATGCAGCATTTTCAATAGCCTGGCGTTGCCGTCCTGGAATAGCTGCCTGTCGTCGTCGCCCGGATCCGCGAACTCGTCCGGATCCTGCATCGCCTGCTGCAGCACGCTGTCTATCAGGCCTTCGTGCGGCGTGCCGCGCAGGCCCTCTATCAGCTGCGCCGTGTTCGGCGCGTCGCCGTGCTCCAGCACCCGCTCAGCCAACATGGCGAAGCAGGCCAGCTCGTCCGACAGCGCCAGGCTATCCGGCAGTTTGACGTCGCCCGCCCATTGCGGATTCATCAGCAGCCACTTGATCAGCTTCTTCACCATGGTGGTGTTCAGCGGACGCTGCGACTCCGCCGGCAGCTTGTAATCGCGCCGACCGCCGCCGCGCTCGCGCCGCGGCTTGGGCTTGCCGCCGGTCAGCATGTCCAGCTCGTCCACATCCACGCCGGCCATCTCGGCCAGACGCTTGCGTATCATGTAGCCAAAGGCCGGCGCGACGATCTGCGCCAGCAGCGGCGTCGCCTGCCGTATCAGCTCGGCCTGCCCTTCCGGCGTGGACAGGTTCACCTCGCGGCACAGCTCGCGCGTGAAATACACCGACAGCGGCAAGCTGTGCTGGACCAGCAGCTCCTCGAACGCCTCCGCGCCGAACTCACGCACATAGCTGTCCGGATCGTGCTCGGTCGGCAGAAACAGGAAGTTCAGCGCCTTGCCGTCCACCAGCTGCGACAGGCTGTTCTCCAACGCGCGCCAGGCGGCTTTCTGCCCGGCAGCGTCGCCGTCGAAGCAGAAGTAGATCTGGTCGGCATGCTTGAGCAGCTTGCGCACATGTTCGCCCGTGGTGGCCGTGCCCAGCGTGGCCACGGCGTAGCTTATGCCGTATTGCGCCAGCGCCACCACGTCCATATAACCTTCGACCACCAGCACCCGGTTTTTATCCCGTATCGCCTGCCGCGCCTCGTACAGGCCGTACAGCTCTCGGCCCTTTTCGAACAGCGGGGTTTCCGGCGAATTCAGGTACTTCGGCTCGCCCTTGCCCAGCACCCGCCCGCCGAAGCCGACGATGGCGCCGCGCTGATTGCGGATGGGGAACATCAGTCGGTCGCGGAAGCGGTCATAACGACGGCCGCTGTCCTCGCCCACGATGACCAGGCCGGCTTCCACCAGCTTGTCGTCCTGATAGTTCTGGACCGCGGCTTCCAGGTTCTGCCAGCCGTCCGGCGCGTAGCCGAGGCCGAAGCGGGCCGCCACTTCGCCGGACAGACCGCGTCCCTTGCAATAGGCCACGGCATTGGCCGCGCCCTTCAGCTCGCGGCGGTAGAAGTCGCTGGCCTGCTGCATCAGCTGCTCCAGCGACACCTGCTTCTCGCGCGCCTTGCGGCTGGCTTCCGGATTGGCGCTGCGCTCGTTCGGCACTTGCATGCCTATGCCCTCGGCCAGCATCTTGACGGCATCGACGAAGCCGATGCCTTGGTACTCCATCACGAAACCGATGGCCGAGCCGTGCGCGCCGCAGCCGAAACAGTGGTAAAACTGCTTGCTGGGACTTACCGTAAATGAGGGCGACTTTTCCTTGTGAAAGGGGCAGCAGGCCATATAGTTCTGGCCGCCCTTTTTCAAGGGGACGTAACGATCCACCACGTCGACGATGTCGACGCGGGACAGCAATTGGTCTATGAAATCCTGCGGAATCAAGCGCTGTTGCCTGCGGAACCGATCAGACGGTCAGCTTGGCCTTGATCAGGGCGGACACCTGCGCCATGTCGGCGCGGCCGGCCAGCTGCGGGCGCAGCGCGCCCATCACCTTGCCCATGTCCTGCATGCCGGCGGCGCCGGTATCGGCCACGGCCTGGACGATAAGCACCTCGATCTCGGCCGGCGATAGCTGCTGCGGCATGTAGGCCATCAGCACGTCCACCTCAGCCTGCTCCTTGTCCGCCAGGTCCTGGCGCTGCGCGGCCTGGTACTGGGCGATGGAGTCGCGACGCTGCTTGATCATCTTGTCGACGACAGCGGCAATGCCGGCATCATCCAGCTCCACGCGCTCGTCCACCTCTTTTTGCTTGACGGCGGCCAGCAGCAGGCGGATTGCGGCCAGCTTCACGGCTTCCTTGGCTTTCATGGCGGACTTCATGTCGTCGGTGATGCGAACTTTGAGGCTCATGTCGTGCTCACTTGAAATTGCGCGCTGCGATCGGCAGCATGGAAATGCGGGAGTACAAATGGCAAAACCGCAGGCATGGCCTGCGGTCCTGCGTGGTGCCTGAAAAACTCTTAGTAGAGTTTCGGCGGCAGCATCTGGCTGCGGATGCGCTTGTAATGGCGCTTAACGGCGGCAGCGTGCTTGCGCTTGCGCTCGGTGGTCGGCTTTTCGTAGAACTCGCGGGCGCGCAGTTCGGTCAGCAGACCAGTTTTTTCCACAGCGCGCTTGAAGCGACGCAGAGCTACTTCGAACGGTTCGTTCTCTTTAACGCGAATATTCGGCATTTACTTAAGGGTCCTTGATTTCTTTAAGGGCACAGCCAATGGCTCTGCCTGTAAAAACAGCATTTTAGCAATGTTGCTGCGATTGTTAAAGTCTAAAAAGCTTCGTCAGGCCTGGATGTGGCGTTTTGCGCTGCGGGGCAGCGGGCGCTCGGGCCGAAAAAACGTCACGACTTGACGGAAGAAATCACCCCCTCACTAGGAGAACTTGGCGTTGCACTATAAAAACGCTTCGGCATCCGGCCGGCCAGATAGGCGGCGCGGCCAGCTTCCACGGCCAGTTTCATTGCGCGCGCCATCAACACCGGATTGCGCGCGCCGGCGATCGCTGTGTTCATCAGCACGCCGTCGCAGCCCAGCTCCATCGCGACCGCCGCGTCGGACGCGGTGCCGACGCCGGCGTCCACGATCACGGGGACCTTGGACTGCTCGATAATCAATTGCAGATTCCACGGATTCAGGATGCCCATGCCGGAGCCGATCAGGCTGGCCAGCGGCATGATCGCGCAGCAGCCGATTTGCTCCAGCTCGCGCGCGACGATGGGATCGTCCGAGGTGTAGACCAAGACATCGAAACCTTCCGCCACCAGCACTTCCGCGGCCTTCAGCGTTTCTCTGACATTGGGATACAGATTATTGGGATCGCCCAGCACCTCCAGCTTCACGAAGCGGTGGTCGTCCAGCAGCTCGCGCGCCAGACGCAGGGTGCGGATCGCATCCTCGGCGGAGTAGCACCCCGCCGTATTGGGCAGCAGGTTATACCGGCTTTTCGGCAAAAAGTCCAGCAAATTCGGCTCGTTAGGATTCTGACCCAGGTTCACCCGGCGAATCGCCGCGGTGACGATCTCAGTGCCGGACGCCTCCAGCGCCTCCGCCGTTTGCTCGAAACTGCTGTACTTGCCCGTCCCCACCAGCAAACGAGAACTGAACGTCTTGCCGGCTATCACCAGTTGATCGCTCACCTGCACACCCCTTCCCTATCCGTTGACACAGCACGGCCAGCGCGGACGGCTTAGCCGCCCCCCACAGCCACCACGATTTCCAGCACGTCGCCGTCCGCCAGCCGCGCCTCGGCATGGAGGCTGCGCGGCACGATATCGCCGTTGCGCTCGATGGCGATGCGCTTGCCGGCCAGACCCAGCTCGACCACCAGATCGGCAAAGGTGACGACGCCGGCGAAGCTGCGCGCCTCGCCGTTGATGCTCAGATTCAATTGACTCATTTTCTCTCCACGCGCTGCACCACCGCCAGTTGGCGGACGGCCGCGAGCACGCGCTCCAGGTGCTCCACGCCCTCCACCTGCAGTCGGAAGTGGATATTGAACAGGCCGTCTCCGTCGCGGCTGCTGTCCTGGGTGTCGGCGCTTTCGATATTGGCCGAGGCCTGCGAGATGGCGGTGGCGATGTCGGCCAGCGCGCCGCGCTCATTGCGCGACAGCACGCCGACGGTGACGCCGAACATCCGGTCCCGCTGCGCCTCCCAGTTCACTTCCAGCAGCTTGTCGTGATCGGCGCGCCGCGCGTTCGGACAATCCACGCGATGGATGACCAGGCCCTGGCCCTTGGTAATTACGCCCAGAATGTCGTCGCCGGGCAGCGGATGGCAGCAACTGGACAGCTGCACCATGCCCGCCTCGTTGCCGCGTATGGTGATGGGACCGACGCGCACGCCCTCGCCCAGGCGCTCGCCGGCCAATTCCAGCATGCGGCGCGCCACCACGATGGGCAGCAGCTTGCCGGCGCCGATTTCAGCCAGAACGTCGTCGAAACCGTTCATTTTCTCGCCATAGGCGGCGAAGTATTCAACGCGCAGCTCCTCGCTGACCGCCAACGGCGTGGTCGCCAGCGCGCCCACCGCCTGCCGCAGCAGCTTCTCGCCCAGCGAGACGGCCTCTTCCCGCTGCAGGCTCTTCAGGTAATTGCGAATGCCGGAGCGGGCGCGGCCGCTCTGCACGAAGGCCAGCCAGGACGGATTGGGCTTGGCCTGGGTGGAGGTGATGATCTCCACCGTGTCGCCGTTGCGCAGCGCGGTGCGCAATGGCACCAGCGCGTGATTGACGCGCGCGGCGATGCAACGGTGGCCGACATCGGTATGCACGGCATAAGCGAAGTCCACCGGCGTGGAGCCCTGCGGCAACACCATGATCTTGCCCTTGGGCGTGAACACGTAGACTTCGTCCGGGAACAGATCGATCTTGATATGCTCGAGGAACTCGACGGCGTCGTCGCTCTCCTCCTGCATGTCCAACAGCTTCTGCAGCCATTGGTGCGTGCGCTGCTGCGCCGTATTGACGCCCTCGCCGCTCTTGTACATCCAGTGCGAAGCCACGCCCGCCTCGGCCACGTTATGCATTTCGCGGGTGCGGATCTGCATTTCCACCGGCGTGCCGTAAGGGCCGAACAGCGTGGTATGCAGGCTTTGGTAGCCATTGCCCTTGGGAATGGCGATGTAATCCTTGAATTTGCCGGGAATCGGCTTGTACAGGCTATGCAAGGCGCCCAGCGCCAGGTAGCAGGCCGGAACGTCGTTGACCACGACGCGGAAGCCGTAGATGTCCAGCACCTCAGAGAAGGAAAGGTGCTTCTCCTGCATCTTCTTGTAGATGCTGTAGAGGTTTTTCTCGCGGCCCTTGATGGTCGCCTCGATATTGCTTTGCACCAGCCGCTGGCTGACAGCCAGCAGAATCTTGTTGACCACTTCGCGGCGGTTGCCGCGCGCGGCGCGCACCGCCTTGGACAGCACGCTGTAACGGTGCGGGTGCAGATGCTTGAACGCCAGATCCTGCAGCTCGCGGTAGACCTTGTTCAGGCCGATGCGGTTGGCGATGGGCGCGTAGATTTCCAGCGTTTCCAGCGCGATGCGGCGGCGCTTGTCCTCGCGCATCGAGTCCAGCGTGCGCATATTGTGCAGCCGGTCCGCCAGCTTGACGATGATGACGCGGATGTCGCGCGCCATCGCCAGCACCATCTTGCGGAAGCTCTCGGCCTGAGCGGCCTCTTTGGTCTGGTATTCCAGACGCTCCAGCTTGGACAGGCCATCCACCAGATCGGCGACGATCTTGCCGAACTTCTCGATCAGCGTCGGCTTGGTGACGCCGGTGTCTTCCAGCACGTCATGCAGCAGCGCCGCGGCCAGGCCCTGCACATCCAGCCGCCAGTCGGTGAGCATGGTCGCCACCGCCAGCGGATGGGTGATGTAGGGCTCGCCGCTCTTGCGGGTCTGCCCCTCATGCGCCTCGCGGCTGACCGCGAAAGCCTGCCTGAGCAGCGCGACGTCTTCCGGCTTGAGGTAGCGCGCGGCGTTTCCGAAGAAAACCGCCGCTTCGGACTCGATCAGGGCGTCGTAGTCTATGCCTGTCTCAATGCCGCTGGCCATCGTCCGCTCCGTAACGCTATCAGGCCTTGCCGCGGTTCAGGATTTCCTTGCCGACATGGCCGGCGGCGATTTCACGCAAGGCGACCACGGTCGGTTTATGGCGGCCCGGCTCGACAAAGGCGCTGGCGCCGGAAGCCACCTGGCGCGCGCGGTAGGCGGCGGCCAAGGTCAGGTCAAAACGGTTCTGGATGCGATCCAGGCAGTCGTCAACGGTAATACGGGCCATGGTTTTTTCTCAGCTAAATGACGGTTACAGGATTCACTATATCGATTTTCGCGCCGCCAGGCATCGGCCTGACAGCACAATTTTCACTTCGCGGCGGCCGTACCCATGCGGCGGAGCATCTCGGCCAGACGGCGGCACTGCGGCGCGCTCTTCAGGCGCTGGGCGCGGACGATGCTGATCAGGTCCAGCCTCGCGCGCTCGAAATCGTCGTTGACCACGATGTAGTCGTACTCGGCGATCTTGTCGATCTCGGCGCGCGCCGAGGCCAGACGGCGCAGGATGACTTCTTCCGTATCCGTGTCGCGGCCGCGCAGGCGACGCTCCAGCTCCTCGATGGACGGCGGCGCGATGAAGATGCCGATGGCGTCCGGAAACACCTTGCGCACCTGCTCCGCGCCCTGCCAATCGATTTCCAGCAGGATGTCCTGGCCGACCGCCAGCCGGCCGCGTATCCACGGCGCGCTGGTGCCGTAGCAATTGCCGTAGACTTCGGCCCATTCCAGGAAATCGCCGCGCGCGATCATGGCATCGAAGACCGAACGATCCACAAAGTGGTAGTGCTGGCCGTCGATTTCGCCCTTGCGCGCCTGGCGCGTGCTATACGAAATGGACAGCTCCACGCTGGGCTCCGCCTGCAGCAACGCCGCCACCAGCGAGGTCTTGCCGGCGCCGGACGGCGCCACCACGATGTAAATGTTACCGATGGGCTGGTCCATGATCCACAAGCTTTGCCAAAGAGTAATTTTTCAGGATAGCACAGCAGGATGCAAGTTGTTAAGCGAAGACATATTTTCACATCAAGATTTAGGTGTTTGAGCCCCCTAGCGCAGATAATGCGCCGTTTTCGTTTTGACGCAATACACACCTTGGAGTCGCGCCGAATGCAACTGCTGGAAAGCTTGTTCAAGCTGAAAGAACACGGCACCACAGTCCGGACCGAAGTCATCGCCGGATTCACCACCTTCCTGACCATGGCCTATATCGTGCTGGTCAACCCGCTTATCCTGTCCTCCACCGGCATGGACCTGAACGCGGTCTTCGTCGCCACCTGCCTGGCCGCCGCGCTGGGCACCGCCATCATGGGCCTGGTGGCCAATTACCCGATCGCGCTGGCGCCGGGCATGGGACTGAACGCCTACTTCACCTTCAGCGTGGTCAAGGGCATGGGCCTGTCCTGGGAAACCGCGCTGGGCGCCGTGTTCATCTCCGGCATCGTGTTCCTGGCCGTCAGCCTGTTCAAGGTTCGGGAAGCCATCGTCAACGCCATTCCGCAGTCGCTGAAGTTCGCCATCTCGGCCGGCGTCGGCATGTTCCTGGCCATCATCGCGCTGAAGAACGCCGGCGTGATCGCCGCGCATCCGGCCACCTACCTGACGCTGGGCGACATCCACAACCCCACCACCTTGCTGGCGATTCTAGGCTTCTTCCTGATCGTGGCGCTGGAATACCGCAAGGTGCCGGGCTCCATCATCATCGGCATCCTGGTGGTGACCGTGCTGTCCATCACGATGGGCCTGTCGCCGTTCAAGGGCATCGTCGCCCCGGTGCCGAGCATGGCGCCCACCTTCATGGCCATGGACATCAAGGGCGCGCTGCACGCCGGCCTGATCGGCGTGATCTTCGTGTTTTTCTTTGTCGATCTGTTCGACACCACCGGCACGCTGGTGGGCGTGTCGCACCGCGCGGGCCTGCTGGACAAGGACGGCAAGCTGCCGCGCCTGAAGCGCGCGCTGATGGCGGACTCCATCGCCATCACCGCCGGCGCCGTGATGGGCACCTCGTCCACCACCGCCTACATCGAATCGGCCGCCGGCACCGCCGTGGGCGGCCGCACCGGCCTGACCGCCGTGGTGGTGGCCCTGCTGTTCCTGGCCGCGCTGTGGCTGTCGCCGCTAGCCGCCACCGTGCCCGCCTATGCCACGGCGCCGGCGCTGTGCTACGTCGCCGTGCTGATGGCGCGCGGCCTGGCCGAGATCGAATGGAACGACCTGACCGAGTCCGCCCCGGCGGTGATAACCGCGCTGGCCATGCCATTCACCTTCTCCATCGCCGACGGCATCGCCTTCGGCTTCATCAGCTACGCCGTGATCAAGATCCTGGCCGGCCGCTTCGCCGACCTGAAGCCGGCCGTGCTGGTGATCGCCGCGCTGTGGGTGTTCAAACTGGCGTTCTTCGCCTAAAAGCACAATAATCGGTTTGCAAATCTGGCCTGCCGCCTTTGCGGCAGGCCTTTTTGTTGAGCGCCACCCGTCGGCAAACCACGCAGTCTCTTGATTTCGAAGTACAATAGCGCTATGGAAAACCTCAGCAATCTCGACTACTCCAGCTACCTGAAGGGCTGGATTCGCACCGTACCGAACTGGCCGCAGCAAGGCGTGATGTTCCGCGACATCACCCCGCTGCTACAGAACCCCAAGACCTTCCGCATGCTGATCGACATCTACGTCCATCGCTACATGACGGAAAAAGTGGACCTGGTGGCAGGCCTGGACGCGCGCGGCTTCATCATCGGCTCGGTGCTGGCCTACGAGCTGAACGTGGGTTTCGTGCCCATCCGCAAGAAGGGCAAGCTGCCCTTCACCACGGTGGAAGAGGAATACGAGCTGGAATACGGCAACGCGGCAGTGGAAATGCACACCGACGCCTGCAAGCCGGGCGACCGCGTGATCCTGATCGACGATCTGGTGGCCACCGGCGGCACCATGATGGCCGGCTACAAGCTGCTCAAGCGCATGGGCGCCGACGTGCTGGAAGCCGCGGCCATCATCGAGCTGCCGGAACTGGGCGGCGGCCAGCTGGTCCGCAACGGCGGCCTGGACCTGTTCACCGTCTGCAGCTACAAGGGCCACTGAGCCCGCCCCGACGAAAAAGGAGCCGACCGGCTCCTTTTTCATTTCCGCCTCACCCCATTCGCTGTAATACCCAAGCCTGCAAGGCTTCGGTATCGTCGATGTCGCCATCGTAATGCGCGTCGGGCAGATACGGTTGATTGCTGCCGCGCTGGCGGTGACGTATCACCTTCATCGGCAGGTGCAACACGCCAAGACCGGAAGGCAGCGGCTCGTTGGTCACATCCATATACATGGTGTCGGCGTTGGTCATCTGCCCCAGCTGCACGCTGCCCGGAATCTGCTTCACCAGATCGGCGAACATCAGGCAGGAGCTGGCGCAGTCCGAACGCGTGATCAAGGCGACTCGAGGCTTGCCGCCAAACGTCCCCGACGCTTTTTCCGCGTCGACGTCGTCTTCACGCAACCACGCTCGCCCCTCCTTTCGCCCCTGCGACAACTGCGTTTGCAGCCTTTCCGCCCAGACGCGCATGGCGGCCGGCACGCCGGGATGGGCCAGCGCGATTTGCGGAAAACGCTCCGCCACTTCGCTAACCCGCCATTCCACATAAGAATCGCCATCCGCCCGCAGTTCCAGCCAGGCCGCATCGGCCTTGCCGTACAAGCCTTCCAGCAAATCCGTCGCATATTGGCTGCTGCCGCCGCGGTTGCCGCGAGTGTCCAGCACCACCAGCTTGGCCGCGCGCAAGGCCGGCATGCCGGCGATCACGTCCTGCATCTGCTGGATGCGCTCGCCCTGCGGCATGAAGTCCGCCGCCTGCACCCAGTAACGGCCGTCGCCCAGATCGCGGATTTCCGGTTTGAAGCTGGCCGGCTGCGGCAGGGGCGAACGGTCGAAACGGCGCACGCTCATCGCGTAATCCTTCTCGCTGCCGTCGGCCAAGCGGAAACGGCAGCTCGCCGGCAGGGGGCTCATGGCATGCAGCTGCGCCGACTGCATCGCCGCATAACACCCCATGTCCCAACGCTGGCCCTCCAATGGCTCGCGCCGGTCCAGATAGGGCATGACGTCTTGCCGCAGCACCGCTTCCGCCGGCTTGCCGTCGCAACCGAGCCATTGCGCGCCTTGCGGCGGCAGGGCCGTCGGCCAATCCTTGGCCGCCACATCCACCAGCCAACGCTCGCCTTGCGGCTTGGCCGTCCAGCCTTGCCATTGATAGAAGCGCATCTTGGGCGAGGCGCTGAGCACCACATGCACATCCTTGAACCCCACTAAATAGTATTGCAGCGGCCCCAAGACTTGTTCCTGGCTCTTGACCTCCCTAGTCAGCAGCAAGGCTTCGGCATAACCCCGCTCCAGCCAACGGCCAAAGTCCGGGTTTGCGCTGTCAATGGCGCCGGGGTGCGCGTCGCGCAAGGTCTGATGCGCATACGCCAGTTGCTCGCGCGCCCGCTCCTGCCAATCCTCGCCCTGCGCCGATGCGGCGCCGGCCAGCACAGCCCCCAGCACGCCCAAACTTATGCTTATTTTTTTCATCGCCTCCTCCAGTAATGACATTTGAATTTCAATAAAGCAAAAAGAACCCGGCTTTCGCCGGGCAAGGGACACGGAGTCATACCTCTACTCAATCCTGATCCAGCGATACCTTCACCGCCTGGCCACTCACGCGCAGCTTCAAAGGCGCGCCCGGCGTATTGGCCCAGTCGCCATCCACCTTGCTGGCCTGGCCTTGCACTTGATAATCCAGCTTGGCCTGGCGGCTGGCTCGCAAATCGAGCTTCACCATCTGGCCGTGGGCTTCGACGCTGGCCGCCGGCTGCGCGCCCAGCAGCTTCAGCTTGGCCTTCACCGCCTGACCATCCAGCGCCACCGCGCGGCTCGCGCCCTCAAACGCCAGATTCAACGCATCGCCCTTGGCCTTCAGCTCGTCCATGTCGCCACGCAACTCGCCCTTGACCGCGTTAGCCTCCAGCGCCACCGCCTTGTACTTGCCCTTCAAATCCATATCGAGCGCGTGGCCGCGCAGGCTGACGCGGTCGAACTGGCCGGACAGCTTGCCGTTCAGCGCCTGCAAATCGGCCGTCACCCGCTTTCCCGGCTTCACATTGCCCTTGATTACCAGGCCGCAGCGGTCGCTGGCCACCGCGCCCAAGTCGATCAGGAAGGTCAGCTCGCCGCCCTGGCGGTTCACGCTCACCTTGCAATGCTGATCCGACCAGTTGCGCTTCTCCATATCCAGCTTGTACGGTTTGCCGGCATCGGCGCTGAGCTCCAGCGTCAACGCATCGCCGCGGAAATTCAAGCGGTCTATGCCCGCCGCGTCTTCGGCTTGGGCCGCCCCCGCCGCCAACAACAGGCAGCAGGCCATTTTGGCTGCGTGCATCACATGGTCTCCCTTGGTTTCAGTGCAAAAACATGCCGTACAGCGCCGCGCAAGCCGCGAAGGCGGAGAGGCAGCCGGCCGCGCGGATCGCCAATTGTTCCCGGCTGTGGCGCAGAATGCGGCGGCGAGCGAAGGCGGCGACGGCCATTTGCCGGGTCTCGGTCAGGATGGCCAGCAACTGGCTCTCGCTGGCGCGATCGGACGCCGCGTCGCGGATATAGCCGCGGTAGTCGTTGAGAATCTTGCGCAACTCGGTTTCCGGCAGCTCCACCAGGGTCAGTTGCAGTTGCTGCAGGCAGGCATCGTTCTTCATGATCGTCACTCCCGTTTCATGGGTCAGGTTCAAGCCGCCGCGTTTTCGCGGTCCTTGCCGGACACCAGCTCGATTTGATACTTCACATAGACCACTAGCGCGCGCCAGGTCAGCCGGGTCAGCCAGACGCAGAACACCAGGCCCAAGGCGCCGCCCAGCAACAGCATCAGTCCCACCACCAGCACGCTCATGCCCAGGGACAAGCCCGGCAGCGCATCGATCTGGATATGGTCCATGCCGTCTTTCAGCGCGATCTTGCTTTCGGTGATTTCCAGAGAGCTGTCGCCATCCTTCATCGACAGGCTGCCTTTCGGGCCGCTGGCCGCGAACTTCAGCTCGCTGCCGCCGGAGGACGCCTCCAGCCGCACCAAGCGCTTGTCGTCATCGACGCGGGCCGTAAACACATCGCCGCTATCTTCATGCAGCGTCAACTCTCGGATTGCGCTGCCGTTGATGCTGGCCTCGCCGCCATCGACCTGAACCAGTTCACGCGTCGCCGGCTGACTGGCGTCTATCAGCAGCTTGCCGCGCTTTTTGGCGACCAGCAGCGCGTCGCCCTGGCGGGTGCGCAGCTCGAAGCGATCGCCCTCGTCCGGGTTCAGCCTCAGCCGCCCCTCATCGATCCAGACCTGCCCCTCGTGGTCCGCCCTATCGCTGCTCCAGGCCATTTCCGCGCCCCTATCGCCATGCTTGCCGATATACCAGCCGGAGCCGTCGCTGCTGAATTGCGGCCAGCCGAACAAGCCATGGCTGCCCCAGGCCAGCACCACGGTCAGGCCTGCCAGCAGGAAGCTCACCGACACGATGTAACCTATGGTCAGGAACAACAGATAGATCATGAAAGGCAGCGCCAGCACGAAATTCAGCACGCCCAGCCCCGCGATGGACACCACCACGCGCGATAGATTGCTGAAAGAGCGGTGCTCCTGCCATTGCTTGTAGTGGGTCTGCGCCTTCAATTCGCGCGCCAGCTTCTGCGGGCTGCCCAGCGCGGCCACCACCTCGGCCTCATCGCGGCCATCGGCCAACGCGTCGTTGAAATACTCTTCGTAATCGGCCAGGATTTCGCGCACCGTCTCCGGCCTCAGCCCGGCCAGGCCCTGCTCCAACTGGCTCAAGAATGCTTTGCGTATCATTGCTGCGCTCCCTCGGTCTGTGCCGCCGCATCGCTGCGCAGCACGTTTTCCACTTCGGCCACAAACTCCTGCCACTCCTGCCGCATCGTCGCCAGCTCGCGCCGGCCGGCTTCGGTCAGCTTGTAGTACTTGCGCGAGGGACCGGACGACGACTCCACCAGATAGGTGCTGACCCATGATTCGTTCTGCAGCCTGCGCATCAGCGGGTAAATCGTGCCTTCGCTGATGTCCATGCCCTGCGACAGCTTGCTGACCAGCTCGTAGGCATAGCTGTCGGCCTGCGCCAGCACCGCCAATACGCACATGTCCAGCGTGCCCTTCTTTAGTTGTGTCTTCATAGTGATTTTCCTAGCCGACTGGCAATACACGATACCTTGCATTACAAGGAACATCGGTGAACTGCTGCATCCGGATGTCTGACTGAACTGTATGACAAGATACCTTGCATCGCAAGGTATCTTTCATTGTTTAGTTTCATCCATATGGTATTGCGGCTTTTTCGCTACAGGGACGCATCGCGCCATATATTGCAAACGCACAATTCCCAACCATACTTCAGCCATGCATGTTTACTAGCCAATGGCATGATCAACCAGGAGGAATTGAAGATGGCGCAAACATCCAAACCGACTCTCGCGCTGGTGCTGGGCGGCGGCGCGCCCAACGCCACGCTGATGGCCGGCGCGCTGGTGGCTCTCACCGAAGCCGGCGTGGCTTTCGATATCATCACCGCATCCGGCGCCGGAGCCATCGTCGGCCTGCTCTATGCCGCCCCCAAGCAGGGCGATGCCATATCGGCCCTGAGCAAGCTGGCCGACATGGGCGTATCCGACCCTATCTACAATCTGTTTCCGGTCAACTACAAGGTATTCAACAAGCCCGGCCTGCTGGCCGACGCCTGGCGCACCATGCAGGCGCGCAATCCGCTGCTGCAAGCCATCCAGCAACAGGCCGACAGCGGCCCCGCTCAGCGCCTGCTAGCCGACTGGACCTCGCTGATGATGGCCTCGCTATGCCCGAGCGGCTTGAGCAGCGACAGCCAGGGCCTGTGCGCCCATGTGCCCTTCATCGAGCAGATCGTCGACTTCGACAAGCTGAAGGACATTCAGCCAGAGTTCTACCTGAACGCTTATAACATCACCCATGGCCTCATGCGCTGCTGGGACAAGCGCGAGATCAACCACGACCACTTCCTGGCCGCGCTGTCCTTTCCCTTCATTTATCCGCCTTACCAGTTGGAGGACGGCTACTACATCGAAGGCGCGGCCATAGACACGCTGAACTTCAAGCGCCTGTTCGAGCTGCACCCCCACATCGACTACACCATCGTGTTCGATGTGCTGGGCAGCGACAAGCTGCTGCATCCGCCGCGCGACCTGTACGACGCCTGGGTGCAATCCATCATTGTTCCGCTGACCGCCATCGCCCGCGACGACTTGAAGCTATTCCAGGCCCTGCACAACCGGGACGAGGACGGCCGCCCGCGCACCGAGGTGCTGAAAATAGATTTCGAAGACCAGCTCAACCCCGAAGGCCAGCGCGAACAACTGGACTGGTCCTACTCCAATCTGGACCGGCTGTACCAGACCGGCTACCAGGCCGGCAAGAAGGCCTGCCAGCAGTACGCTCGCCAGTTTGGCCTGTAACAACAGCCAACCGCGCGCGGCCATACTGCGGCGGCTACCCGGCCGCCGCTCAGCCATCGCACGCACAAGGAGACCGCCATGGCCGCCCCTTCCGCCGTCAACAGCCAGATCACCGATGCCATCACCCAGGCCAACACTAAGGTCCTGGGAGACATGCCCGCCATGGCCGCCGGCGAGCTGTATCAGAACGCGATCCGCAATCTGAACCTCACGCTGCAAAACACAGTGAGCAATCAGCAGCAGCCGAACGAAGCCGATCTCGCCTCGCCGGAAGCGGCCAAGCCCGATGCGGAAGAACTGGAAGCCTTGATCCGTCAGCTGAAATCGGAATAAGGCGTTCCTCGCGCCATGCGAAAAGGGCTGCCTCGCGGCAGCCCTTGGACTGGCTCAAACCACTAGCAGGCTTAGTACCAGTCGATGCCCTGCTTCTCGGTGGAGATCACGGTGCCGGCCTCGCCCTTGACGATCTTCTCGATGTCTTCCAGCGCGCCGATCACGGCCTTCTTGCCGGTCAGGCGGGCGAACTCGCAAGCGGCCTCCACTTTGGGGCCCATGGAGCCGGCGGCGAAGCCCAGCTTGTCCATATCGTCCGGGTGCGCCTGGCGGATGGCCTTGGCCTCCGGCGTGCCCCAGCCGACGAACACGGTCTTCACGTCGGTGGCGATCACGAAGTAATCCGCTTCGATTTCGCGCGCCAGCAAGGCGGAGGCCAGATCCTTGTCGATCACCGCCTCCACGCCCACCAGCTTGTCGCCCTCGTACATGGTGGGAATGCCGCCGCCGCCGGCGGCGATCACCACCACGCCCTTCTCGATCAGCCACTTGATCGGACGCATTTCAAAAATGCGCTTCGGCTTCGGGCTGGGCACCACGCGGCGGTAGTACTGGCCGTCGGCCTTGACCGCCCAGCCCTTTTCCGCGGCCAGCTTCTCGGCCTCCTCCTTGGTGTAGACCGGGCCGACGAATTTGGTCGGGTTCTTGAACGCCGGATCGTTGGCGTCCACCTCGGTCTGCGTCAGGATGGTGGCGATAGGCACCTCGAAGGGCAGCACATTGCCCAGTTCCTGCTCCACCATATAGCCGATCATGCCCTCGGTCTGGGCACCCAGCACATCCAGCGGATACGGCGTCACCGTGTCGTCCACGTGGCGGGCGTAGGCATCGTTCTGCAGGCCCAGCAAGCCCACTTGCGGACCGTTGCCATGGCACATCACCAGGTTGTGGCCCAACCGGGTCACGGCGGCCAGTTGCTCGGCGGCCACTTTGACGTTGGCGCGCTGGTTATCGGCGGTCATGGCTTCGCCACGACGTTGCAGGGCATTGCCGCCCAAGGCTACGACGACTCGCATAAATCTATCCTTCCCAATTCTTTCAACGGCTCCGGCCAAGACTCCCGGTCAGGAGGCCTTGGCCGGTTGATGTGTGATCGGGCCGGACTTCGCCGGCCCAAGCCCAAGCTTAGTCGCCCAGGGTAGCCACCAGGATGGCCTTGATGGTGTGCATGCGGTTTTCGGCTTGCTCGAAGGCGATGCAGGCTTCGGACTCGAACACGTCCTCGGTCACTTCGATGCCGTTGGCCAGGTCCGGATACTGGGCGGCGATTTCCTTGCCCACCTTGGTTTCGCTGTTATGGTAGGCCGGCAGGCAGTGCATGAACTTCACTTGCGGGTTTTCCGCGGCGGCCATCAGCGCGCTGTTCACTTGGTACGGCTTCAGCAGACGGATGCGTTCGGCCCACACTTCTGCCGGCTCACCCATGGACACCCAGACGTCGGTGTGGATGAAGTCGGTGCCCTTGACGGCTTCCTTGGCATCTTCGGTCAGCGTGATGCGGGCGCCGGTCTTGACGGCGATCTCGCGGCACTCGGCCACCAGTTCGTCGGTCGGCCACAGGTGCTTAGGCGCGCCGATGCGCACGTCCATGCCCAGCTTGGCGCCGATCACCAGCAGCGAATTGCCCATATTGTTGCGGGCATCGCCCAGATAGGTGTAGCTGATCTGCGAGATCGGCTTGTCGCTGTTTTCCCACATGGTCAGCACGTCGGCCAGCATCTGGGTCGGGTGCCATTCGTCGGTCAGGCCGTTGTACACCGGCACGCCGGCGAACTTGGCCAGTTCGGTTTCCACCATGTGCTGGTCGAAGCCGCGGTATTCGATGGCGTCGTACATGCGGCCCAGCACGCGGGCGGTGTCCTTCATCGATTCCTTGATGCCGATTTGCGAACCGGACGGCCCGAGGTAGGTGACATTGGCGCCCTGGTCGTAGCAGGCCACTTCGAACGCGCAGCGGGTACGGGTGGAGGTCTTTTCAAAAATCAGGGCGATGTTCTTGCCCTTCAGGTGTTGCTGTTCGGTGCCGGAGTACTTGGCGCGCTTCAGATCGCGGGCCAGGTCGAGCATGTAGCGGATTTCGCGCGGGGTGAAGTCCAGCATGCGGAGGAAGTTACGGTTGCGCAGATTGAAAGCCATGATGTTGCTCCTGATTAGAGTCTGGGCAAGCGGGCCGTCGCTCCCGGGAGAGCCGGCGGTCAACCTGTCATTTTTGCAAATAAACGGTATTCGGTATTTCAGCCCCGGCCGGACGCGCCGGCCGGGCCTTGCAGCCTTACAGCTTCACTTCGTCGCGGATGATCGGGCAGGTCATGCAGTGGCCGCCGCCGCGGCCGCGGCCCAGTTCGGAGGCCGGGATTTCGATCACTTCCACGCCGTGCTCGCGCATCAGGCGGTTGGTGTAGGTGTTGCGGTCGTAGGCCACCACCACGCGGCGGTCCAGCGCCACCACGTTATTGCCGTCGTCCCACTGCTCGCGTTCGCGCTGGTAGGCGTCGCCGCCGGTCTGGATCACGCGGATTTCCTTGAGATTCAGCGCCTCGCGCACCACGTCCACCAGCTTGCGGCCCTCATGGCGCTCGAAGCGGACTTCGCCTTCGCGGTCTCCGGCATAGATGCTGGTGCAGGTGATGTCGTCCACCACGTCCGGGAACACCGACAACAGGTCGATGTCGAGGAAACTGAACACCGTGTCCAAGTGCATGGCCGCGCGGGACTTGGGCATCTGGCAGGCGATCACGCGCTTGGCGCCGCCATCCTTGTGCAACACGCTCTTGGCCACTTGCACCACAGCCTGCGGGCTAGTGCGCTCGCCCATGCCGATCAGCACCACGCCGTTGCCGATAGGCATCACGTCGCCGCCTTCCAGCGTGGCCGGGCCATGGTCCTTGTCGCAATCGCCCCACCATACGTTCACCTTGCCGGCGAAGTACGGATGGAACTGATAGATCGATTGCAGGATCAGCGTTTCCTGGCGGCGGGCCGGCCAGTACATCGGATTCAGCGTCACGCCTTCATAGATCCAGCAAGACGGGTCGCGCTGGAACAGGCTGTTCGGGATCGGGGGCAGCACGAATTCGGAACGGTCCAGATAGCCGCCGAACAGGCCTTTCGGGTCGAATGGCAGTTCGAACTTGGCGATGCCGCCAACCAGGTGATCGGCCAGTTGCGAAGACGGCATTTCGTTGAGCCAGCTGCGCAGGTCGGACAGCATGCCAATACCCACGTTGTCGGTCTTGACTTTGCGGTCCAGCACCCAGTTGCGGGCGGCCTTGTCGTCCAGCACCTTGGCCAGCGCGTCGTGCACCTCGATCACTTCGATGCCGCGGGCGCGCATCTGCTCAACCATGTAAGCGTGGTCTTTCTGCGCGCGCTCCACCCAGATCACATCATCAAACAGCAGGTCGTGGCAGTTGTCCGGGGTCAGGCGCTTGTGGGCGAGGCCGGGACGGCACACCATGACAGTTCGCAGCTTGCCGCACTCGGAATGAACACCAAACTTGGTCATAACGATACTCCTTGAGTCTTGTCTGCTTTAGGGACGGGCAAGCCGCCCCCCCGACTGGTTTCAAAATCTTCGCTTACAGGCCGATCTGACCGGCTGCCAGCATGTAGACTGCGATCGCGCCCAGCACCACCACGATGGCGGCCAGCACGGCTTCGATCATATTGAACGGTTTCTGGCCCTGTTCCTTCTTGGCCCACAGGTAGAACAGCAGGCCCGGGGCGTACAACACCATGGACAGGAACAGATACTTGGGACCGGCGGCGTAGATCAGCCAGGCGCCATAAACTGTGGCCAGGATGGCGGTGCCCAGTTCCTTGCCGCGGCTTTCGCCCTCGGCGTAGCCCTCCCCGCGCTGGGCCACCAGCCAGGAGTAGCCGGAGCACAGCAGGTAGGGAATCAGAATCATCGAGGTGGCCAGCGACAGCAGCGCCAGGTAGCCCGCGGAGCTCTTCAGCGTGATCAGCAGGAACAGCTGGATCAGGCCATTTGTCAGCCACAGCGAGGCGGCCGGAGTGTCATTGGCGTTGACGGTGCCGAACACCTTGGGCATCACGCCATCCTTGCCGGCGAGGTAAGGCGCTTCCGCAGCCAGCAGGGTCCAGGCCAGCAGCGCGCCGCCTACCGAAATCACCAAGCCGGCGTTCATCAGATTGGCGCCGAAGGAGCCGAAGGCTTTTTGCAGCACGTAGGCGGTGGACGGATTCTTCAGCGCGGCCAGTTCCGGCTGGGTCATCACGCCCAGCGACAGCACAGACACGGCAACCAGGAGCGCGATGGTCAACAGGAAACCGATCACGGTGGCCTTGCCCACGTCCCTCATGCTCTCGGCGCGGCCGGAGAACATCGACGCGCCCTCTATGCCGATGAACACCCACACCGTCACCAGCATGGTGCTCTTCACCTGATCGACGATGGAGCCCAGCTTGGCGTTGCCCCAGAACTCGAGATTGAAGGTATCCACCTTGAAGGCGAACACGATCAGCGCGATGAACAGGGCCAGCGGCACCAGCTTGGCGATGGTGGTGATGGTGTTGATGAAGGCCGCGCCATGCACGCCTCGCAACACCAGGAAGTGCAGGCACCACAACACGACCGAGGCGCAGATGATGGCGGTGGGCGTATTGCCGTCGCCGAAAACCGGGAACCAGAAACCCAGCGCCGAGAACATCACCACAAAGTACGACACATTGCCGATCCAGGCGGAAATCCAGTAACCCCAGGCCGAGTTGAAGCCCATGTAGTCGCCGAAACCGGCTTTGGCGTAACCATACACGCCGCCCGAAACTTCAGGCTTGCGCGAGGCCAGCATCTGGAACACGAAGGCCAGCGCCAGCATGCCGACGAAGGTGATGGCCCAACCTATCAAAATGGCCCCGGCGCCGGCGCCGGCCGCCATATTCTGCGGCAGCGAGAAAATCCCACCGCCTATCATGGAGCCGACGACCAGGGCCGTCAGCGCGCCTAGCTTCAACCGGGGCGATGCGCCCTCGGTCACGCCGGCTTGGCTTGCAGTTTCAGTAGACATTTTCATTCTCCGATCTAAAGAGGTAAGGCGTCATTTATTATTAAATTCTTATCATCTGAAATGATGGTATACCGCGAGAATTCCGCCCTTCCAGACGAGTCACCGGCTCGATTGACATGCATCAAGCCCCTTTTCGCTGAAATCGCCGAACTACAGAATTTGCGACTCAGGCTTACGTCAAAGCGTCATTGAAACTGGCAGTCATTCGCAAATGCGAAGCCAAGCCAGCAACAGCCCTCAGAATAGAACAAGCCAAGGAGAAGGAAAGCCCGCGCCGGGCAATGTCTGACCCAGAGCAAGGAAATTGAAAAGCCGATACAAATCAAAGCATTAGGATTCATAAAAATTAGAGATATCTAATTTTCAGATAGGAGTGTGCGGACAAAAAAAGAGCGGATACGGCCCACCACCGTATCCGCCAACACACACATCAAGAGGAAATGCCAAAATTACAGGGGGTAAATGCTTACTTGCCCGGCTTGCCGTGGTTGCGGAAGATCGCCCACAACGCGCCCAGCACCACCAGCGCAGCCACTACTATGGTCAACAAACTCAGACGCCCCACGTCGTCCGACAACATCAAGGTCAGCAACTCCATCGTGTTCTCCCATCCAGATTCCGCGATCCAGCGCCTTGCCAACGACATAATAACCCTGTAGAAATCAGTGGAATTGACCCAAATCAATCGGATGTCATCCGTGGAAATAAAAAAGCCCGCGGCATCCGTCGCGGGCTTTCTATATACAGATCAATCGCTTGTCTATTTTCCGCCGCCCATGTCCTTGGCCAGGAAAAAGGCATCGGAGAAGAACTCGTCTTCCGGCAAGCCGCGTTCGCGGGTAAAAGCGCCATGCGCAGCCTCCACCATCACCGGCGCGCCGCAGGCATACACTTGATGGCCAGACAGATCGGAGAAGTCCTCCAGCACCGCCTGATGCACGAAGCCGGTGCGGCCGGTCCAGTTGTCCTCGGGCAAGGCCTCGGACAACACCGGAATGTAGCGGATATTGGGATTCGCCGCGGCCCAGCTCTCGGCCAAGTCCGCCATATACAGGTCCGCCTTGCTGCGGGCGCCCCAGTAGAAAATCATCGGGCGGGTGATGCCATGCTGGATCGCGTGCTCGATGATGCCCTTCACCGGCGCGAAACCGGTGCCGCTGGCGATGAACACGATGGGCTTGTCCGAATCTTCCCGCAGGAAGAAGGAGCCCAGCGGTCCCTTGAAACGCATGATTTCGCGCTCCTTCATCTGGTGGAACACGTATTCGGAGAACGAGCCGCCCGGCTGATTGCGGATGTGCAGTTCCAGGAAAGCGTCGTCATGCGGCGCGTTGGCGATGGAGAAGCTGCGCTTCTTGCCATCTTTCATCAGAATGTCGATGTATTGGCCGGCGCGAAACTGCAGGCGCTCGGATACCGGCAGCTTCAGCTTCAGCACCGCCACATCGTGCATCTTTTCGATTTTCTCAACTCGGCACGGCAGCGTCTTGATCTGGATATCGCCGGCGCCTGTCACTTCGCGCGCCTCGATGCTGATGTCGCCCTTCGGCCGCGCGCAGCAGAACAGCGCCATGCCCTGGGCCTGCTCGGCTGAGCTCAGCGCCTTTTCCTGGAAACCGTCCTGGCTCACCTCGCCCTCCACCACTTTGCCCTTGCAGGCGCCGCAGGCGCCGTCGCGGCAACCATAAGGCAAGCCCACGCCCTGACGCAAAGCGGCCTCAAGAATGGTTTCGTGCGCTTCCACACCGAATGTATGCCCGCTGGGGAGCACCTTCACCTGGCAAGTCATGTCGTTTCTCAATCCCGAATTCTGGCTAAAATGCACGCCATGCGTACCTTACTTATCATCGGCGCCGGCGATGTCGCGCGGCGCGCCCTCCCCCTGCTGCTGCGCCGCTGGCGGGTATTGGTCCTGTGCCGGACCAAAGAAGCCGCCGCGCCTTGGCGCGCGCTGGGAGCCCGGCCGATGCTCGGCGATCTGGACAACGCCGCGAGCCTGGGACGGCTGGCCGGCTTGGCCGACGCCGCGCTGCTGACGGCCCCGCCTCCGCCTAGCGGCAAAAGCGACCCGAGAATGCGCAAGTTGTTGTACGCGTTGGCAAAAGCCGACAGCATACCACAGCAATGGATCTACATCAGCACCACAGGCGTCTACGGCGATGCCGGCGGCGGACTGCTGGACGAGACCTCGCCCCTGCGTCCCGCCAACGATCGCGCGCGACGCCGCCTCGACGCCGAATCGCAACTGCGGCGTTTCGCGATTCGCCGCGGCAGCGCGCTGACCATACTGCGCGCGCCCGGCATCTATGCAGACGAACGGCTGCCGCTGGCCCGCTTCGCCAGCGGCGCGCCGCTGATCGTCGATGCCGAGGATAGCTGGAGCAACCATATCCACGCCGACGATCTGGCTCGGCTATGCGTGGCCGCGCTATCCCGCCGCGCCGGCATTCGCGTCTACAATGCCTGCGACGACCTGCCGCTGCCGGTCAGCCGCTGGTACCGGGCGCTGGGCGAAACCCTGGACCTGCCCTGCCCGCCGCAGCTGCCGCGCGAACAGGCCAAGGCCAGCGTTCCGCCCCAGTTGTGGTCATTCTTGGCCGAATCCCGACGCTTGGACAACGGCAGGCTGCGGCGCGAACTGCGCGTCCGCCTGCAGTGGCCTAGCGCGCTCGATTATCTGGACGCCTTGGGGCAAGATGAGCGGCGACGGGCCGCGATACTCGCAAGCTACGCCGAGATTCGGTAACATCGCGGTTTTTTTGAGTTTTCAGCAGGCCAGCAAAATGGAAAATCCGGCTTTCAAACGTGCGATCCGCAGCTTCGTGCTGCGCCAGGGCCATCTGTCCTCGGGCCAACAGCGGGCGATGGACGAAGGCATGCCCAAATGGGGCATTGAATACCGTCCCGAGCCGATCAACCTGGAACAGGCTTTCGGGCGCGCCGCGCCCAAGATCCTGGAAATCGGCTTCGGCATGGGCGGCGCCACCGCCGAGATCGCCGCGTCCAATCCGGACAAGGATTATCTAGGCATAGAGGTGCACGGCCCCGGCGTCGGCAATCTGTGCAAGCTGATCGAAGAGAAAGCGCTGAGCAATCTGCGCTTGATGCGCCACGACGCGGTGGAAGTGCTGGACCACAT
The DNA here is from genome assembly GCF_002924365.1 of Chromobacterium alticapitis. Classification (GTDB taxonomy): domain Bacteria; phylum Pseudomonadota; class Gammaproteobacteria; order Burkholderiales; family Chromobacteriaceae; genus Chromobacterium; species Chromobacterium alticapitis. Next base: position 49,490 of record NZ_PQWB01000029.1, read on the forward strand.
GCTGGCCGACGGCAGCCTGGACGGCGTGCATATCTTCTTCCCCGACCCGTGGCACAAGAAGCGCCACAACAAGCGCCGTCTGATCCAGTCGCCGCTGGTGGAAAAGCTGGTGAAGAAGCTGAAGCCGGGCGGCTATCTGCACGCCGCCACCGATTGGGAAGACTACGCGATCCAGATCATGGAAGTGATGAGCGGCAACGCCGACCTGGAAAACACCGCCGACGGCTACGCCCCGCGCCCGGACTACCGCCCGCTGACCAAGTTCGAAGCCCGCGGCATCAAGCTTGGCCACGGCGTGTGGGATGTGATCTTCCGCCGCAAATAAAACGCCTTTCCCGTCGCGCGGGTTGGCCCAATAGGCCATACCCGCGCATGCGCCCCTCTCCCTGACCTAGGCGACACAGGCTGGCCCCAAAGCCATGCCCGCAGCCGACATCATCGCCCAGCCTCGACAAGGCGAGTCCCCTCACCTCGCCAACAACGCCTTGATGTCCTCCACCAGCTCATGCGGCTCCACCGCCGGCTCATAGCGCTTGACCACGCGTCCGCGGCCATCGATCAGGAACTTGGTGAAATTCCATTTCACCGGATGCGGATGCGTGGACTCTGCCTGGGTCAGCCAACGCCACAAGGGCGGCGCGCCGTCGCCATTGACCTCCACCTTGGCGAACAGCGTAAACGACACGCCGAAACGGCCCTGGCAGAAGGCGACGATCTCCTCCTCGCTGCCCGGCTCCTGTCCGCCAAACTGATTGCATGGAAAGCCGAGCACGTGGAAACCCTGGCCGGCGAAATAATCCTGCAACTCCTGCAGGCCGGCGTACTGCCGGGTATAGCCGCACTCGCTGGCGGTGTTCACCAGCAAAATGACTTGGCCCTCGTAGGCCGAAAGCGCCTCGAGAGCGCCGTCCGCCCGATGGGCGCTGAAATCGTAGAGCGTGGTCATGGCAAGCTCCCTACCGTATAATGCCGCAGCCCGCACAGCGGCCGCGCGCCTCGCCGACCCCTGCCGCGCCAAGGCGCGCCCGATGCGAGCCACGCCAGAAACCGCCCGAGGTCTTAACAATGTTGTTCAATCCCAGCCGCCAGGATGCCCGCCGCTTCTTCTTCGACACCTGGAACAAATCCAAATCCGGCCAGCCTCTGTCCGACTTGGAGAAAATCGTCCTAACCATTCTTATAGACCACCCGGAGTACCATCCCATCCTGGAGAATCCGGAAGCCTTCATGGAGCAGGAATGGACGCCGGACATGGGCGAGACCAATCCTTTCCTCCATCTGGGCCTGCACGTGGCTATCGAGGAGCAACGCTCCATCGATCAGCCCTTCGGCATCCGCTCGCTGTATGCCCAGCTAGCGCTGCGCCATGGCGACGAACATCGCGCGCAGCATGAGTTTATGGAGTGCCTGAGCGAGATGATCTGGCATGCCCAGCGCTATGGCGGCGGCCCCGACGTCAACCGCTACATTTCCTGCGTCCGCGGCAAGCTCGGCATGGGCGAGGAAGAGCAAGCGCGCGTCAATCCCAACGATATCCCGGACTAGGCGAAAAAATACCGTGGCGGGAGGACCAGCCACGGCTCAACAAGCGGGGCAACTTGGCCGGACAAGCCGGCCAAGTGATTTCAGCATAGTAAACTCTTAATACACTTCAAAGCTTTTAACTCAAAGTCCTTCCGCGCCGGCGCTACACCAGACGATTCAGCGCCTCGCCGCGCGCAAACGCCTCGATATTGCCGGCCAATTGCGCGGCCAGCCGGCGCATCGCCTCGCCGCTGGCCCAACCCACGTGCGGCGTGACGATCAGATGGGGCAGCCGGGCCTTCAGCAGCGGATTATCCGGCGGCGGCGGCTCCGAACTCAGCACATCGAAACCAGCGCCGCCCAATTGGCCGTACTTCAAGGCGGCCGCCAGATCGGCCTCGTCCACCAGGCCGCCGCGCGCGGTATTGATCAGAATGGCGCCCGGCTTCATCGCCATCAGCTCCGGCTGGGCGATCATGCCGCGCGTGTCCTCCGTCAGCGGGCAATGCAGCGACACCACGTCCGCGCGCGCCAGCGCCTCGTCAAACGACACCCTGTCCTCGCGCACCTGCGCCGCGCCCTTGCGTTCGGCGAAGATCACTTCCATGCCGAAAGCGCGCGCCATGGCGGCCAGCTGTTGTCCGATGCCGCCGCCTCCGACGATGGCCAGCATAGCGCCGCGCAGCTCGCGTATCGGCGCGCCGAAATGGCAAAACTGCTTGCTCTGGCTCCAAATGCCGGCGGCGACGTCCCGCTGGTAGGCCGGCAGATTCTTCATCAGCGCCAGCATCAGCGTGAAAGCATGCTCGGCCACCGTGTGATCGCCGTAATGGCGGATATTGCACACCGCCACGCCGCGCTCGCGGCAGGCGTCCAGGTCCACGTGGTTATAGCCGGTGGCGGCGATGGCGATCAGCCTCAGATTGGGCAACCCCGCTATGGTCTCGCGCGACAGCGGCACCTTGTTGCTGATGACGATATCGGCCTCGGCCGCGCGGACGGCGATCTGCTCGATGGAAGTGGACGGGTATTCGCGGTAATGGGCGGGGAAGCTGAAAACGGGAACCGGGACAGGCAGGCTGTCCCGGTCCAGAAACACGACGTTGTGCGTCATTGCGTGGCGGTCATCTCTCGAAGGTGATCAAATCCCGATAGGCATGCCAGCTGGCCAGCGCCAGCACCGGCATGATGATGATCAGGCCCAGGTAATAGGTGGCGAAACCCACCACCGACATGGCCACAATGATAGCGGCCCACACGCCCATCGTCAGCACATTGCGATAGACCGCCCGCACGCTGGCTATCATCGCCGTGATGGTGTCCACCTCCTTGTCCAGCAGCAGCGGGATAGCCACCACGCTGACCGAGAACACCAACTGGGCGAACAGGAAACCAACAGCAAAGTAGGCGACCAGGAATTCCACATTGCCCGCCTTGAACGCGTCGGCGACGATTTCATTGAGGCTGGGCAGCGCGGCGGTGTCGTAGAACAGCGCGAACATCAGCAGCGACACGCGGAACCAGCCGAACACCAGCACCGCCAGCAACACGGCATACAGGCTGAAGCCCGGCATATTGACGCGCCAGGAGGTGACGCTGTGCAACAGCTTCACGCGGCCATGGCCGTCGAAGGCTTCCATCTGCTTGGCGATGTCGTACAGGCCGATGGCGAGAAAAGGGCCGGCCAGCAGGAAAACGGTGGCGAAAGTGATGACCAGCTCGGGCGCCTGCTCGACATAGGCGCCCAGCAGATAGCCCATCAGCACGAACAGCGCGCCGTAGAACAGGCAGTCTGCCGGCGCCTTCTGGAAGTCGCGAAAGCCTTTTTTGAGCCATTGCATCGTCTGCGCCAGCTCCACTTTGCGCGCCACCGGTTTCACCTGCGGCGCATCGTGATCATGATCGTGATGAAGAACATCCATGGCACACCCCCTTGGGTAGCGGAGAGAACGAAGACCGGGTGGTCTGAATTTCGTTATATGCCAAGCAAGGGAAAACACAAACCATCGATCCGGCTGCTACAATCGCGGCGTTGCCACCCTTTGCGCGAAGGAAACCGCATGAGCGAATTGATCATTGAAGAACTGGTCGTCGGCGAAGGCGCCGAAGCCGTGTCCGGCCAGGAAGTCACCGTCCACTACACCGGCTGGCTGACCGACGGCACCAAGTTCGATTCCAGCAAGGACCGCATGCAGCCGTTCAGCTTCCCTCTGGGCGCCGGCTATGTGATCAAGGGCTGGGACCAGGGCGTGCAGGGCATGAAGGTCGGCGGCAAGCGCAAGCTGACCATCCCGTCCGAGCTGGGCTACGGCGCGCGCGGCGCCGGCGGCGTGATTCCGCCGCACGCCACGCTGGTATTCGACGTGGAGCTGCTGCAGGTCGGCTGATCCGCTTCGTTTCCAGCAAAAAGGCCATCCCGCGGGATGGCCTTTTCATTTGCATTCGATCCGCTCACTTCTTGATGCAGGATTCGCGGCGACGTTTGTACCAGACACCGCCCACCACCAGCAGCAGCAAAGCCACCACGCTGAGGATGCCGGCTTGGCCGCGATGCACCATGGTCATCAGCCACTCGCGGTTGGCCGCGCCGTAATAGCCGAGATAAACCCAGACCGGCACCGAGATCAAGGCCGCGAAGCCATCCATCAACAGGAAGCGCCAGTAGGGCACGCGCCGCGTCATGCCGGCGGTGATGAAGATGGGGGAACGCAGGCCCGGCAGGAAGCGCGCGACGAACAGCACCCAGTTGCCGTATTTCTCGAACTTCTCCTGCACCGCCTGGAAACGCTCCTGGGTCAGGATGCGGGCAATGGGTTTGAAGCGCAGCACCTTGTGGCCGAAAATGCGCCCGGCCAGGAACATGATGCCATCGCCCACCAAGACCCCGGCCATGCCCACCACGAACATATAATGCACATTGGTATAGCCCAGCCCGGAAATGACGCCGCCGGCGACCAAAGTGATGTCTTCCGGAATCGGCACGCCGAACCCGCAAACCAGCAACACCGCGAATACGGCGAGGTAGCCGTAGCCGGTGAAAAAGTCTAGAAGTATCTGCAGTGTATCCATCGTTATTCCGTCTGTCGGCGATCAAGTCAGGGCGACATGGCGGCGGCAGGTCGGCTAAAGTCCAAGCACGGGGGTGTATAATAGCACACCTCCTCCTCACGCTTTCTTGACATGACTCGTCCTATTCGGCTGGAGATTTCCCTCCCGGCCATTCGCCGCAATTTCCAATTCATCCGCCAGCATTCGCAGTCCCGCAAGCTGTTCGCCGTGATCAAGGCCGACGCTTATGGCCATGGGGTATTGGACACGGCAAAGGCGTTGGCCGATCAGGCCGACGGTTTTGCCCTGCTCAATATCGAAGACGCCGCGCGCCTGCGCGAGGCCGGCATACGCCAGCCCATCGCGCTGCTGGAGGGCCCGTTCGACGCGGCCGAGGCCGCCGCGATGGCCGACTACCGCCTGAGCGGCGCCATCCACACCTTAGAACAGATGGCCTGGCTGGCCAAAGGTTCCGCCGAACGCCTCGTAGACATCTGGCTAAAAATCAACAGCGGCATGAACCGGCTGGGCTTTCGTCCGGAACAGGCCTCGGACGCGCTGACGAGGTTGCGGAGCATGCCGGGCGTCCGTCCAGCAGCCATCATGACCCACTTCGCCACCGCCGACGACGACTTCGGCGTGGCCGAGCAGTGGTCCCGCTTCGCGCCGGTGGCCGTCGCCAGCGGCCTGCCCGTTTGCGCCGCCAACTCCGCCGCTCTGCTGCGCCACCCGCTCACCCACGGCGACATCGGCCGCCCCGGCGTCGCGCTGTACGGCGTCTCGCCCTTCGATGACGCCACCGGCGTCGAGCTGGGGCTGGAGCCGGCGATGACGCTGTCGGCCGATATCATCGCCGTGCAGCAACTGCAGGAGGGCGATGCGGTCGGCTATGGCCGCCGCTTCATCGCGGACCGGGCGATGCGCATAGGCATCGTCGCCTGCGGCTACGCCGACGGCTACCCGCGCCTCGCCGCCAACGGCACGCCGGTAGCCGTAGACGGCCAGGCCAGCGGCACCGTCGCCCGCGTGTCCATGGACATGCTGGCGGTGGACCTCAGCCATCTGCCGCAGGCTGGCATCGGCAGCCGGGTGGAGCTGTGGGGATCGCAAGTGCCAATTGAGCAGGTAGCCGCCGCCGCCGGCACCATCAGCTATGAGCTGATGAGCGCGGTCATGCCCAGGGTGCCGCGCCGCGCGCTCGACTGAGCGCAGCCGCCTGCGGGCGGTTCAGCGCCACGCGCCGCCGCTAGGCCCCAGCCGCAGATCGACGTACAGCGGATCATGGTCGGACGAGCGGTAGGCGTCGGGCGCATAATAACGCTGCCGCTGAGCGGCGGACTTGAACTCGCCGCCGTACTCCAGCGCGGCCGGCTCGTCGGCGTTGATGTGCCATTCGCCGGCATCCGCCACCCATTTGCCAAGCGCGGCATCGGCCAAGGCATGGTCCAGATTGCCGGACTCCCCCTGATAGACGTAGGAATAAGCGTCCTTCCCGAAACGGGCCAGCAAATTGGACAGCCCCCCCTCCTCCAAGGCGCGAATCGGGTCTTCCTTGGCGTAGGCGTTCATGTCTCCCATCAGCAGCAGCCCTTCCTGGTCCGACGCGCCTCGCCGCTTCGCCCATTTCAGCAGGTCTAGCGCCGCCTGCAAGCGGGTCAGATTGCAATTACCCTGGCCATCCCCGCGGTCCGTGTCCACCACGCCATTCGCCATGAGCTGATCACAACTGCTGCCCTTGGACTTCAGATGATTGACCACCAAGGTCAGTCTCTTGCCGTCCACGGCGAAGGTTTGCGCCAGACTGGGGCGGTTCTTGCCTGGGTCGCCCACCGTCAGCGCCTGCGCAGCGCCGTCGGGCTTGACTCGCGACGGGCGATACAGCATGCCGGTGGTGATGGCGTCGCTGCCTATTCTGGGCAAACCGGGATCGACAAGATGATATTGACGGTCTGCCGTCAGGCCGGCGTTCAGTGCCTCAAGCAGTTCCACGATGGCGGATCGCGGGCCGAAACCGTCGTTCTCCAGCTCCATCAGACCCAACACGTCGGCATCCAATTGGCGGATGGCGCCGACGACCTTGGCCTTCTGCCGCAGAAAGTCGCCATGGGTCTTGGCGCCGCGCTCGGTCGGGAATCCGCCGCCCTGTCCATCGCCATTGAAGAAGTTGAGCACGTTGAAGCTGGCCACCCGCAACAGGCCCGGCTGGCGAACAGGGGCCGCTGCGCGCCGATTCGCGGCGGAGACTCGCGGCGGATAGAGCGGCTGGATGCGGTAGGCGCCGTTGCTGAACGACACCACGCCGGTCAAGCCCTCTAAGCGATCTCCCACTCGCAGCGTATTGCCAGCCGACAATCCCCCCGGCCCCGGCAGCCAGTCGTCGGCGTTCTGCCAGGTTTTGCCGTCGTCCAACAACACGCGATCGCGCAGATTGCCCGCGCGCAGCGACTGCGCCTCTGCGCTGCCCGGCCGATAAAGCTGAGTCGGCGCCCATTGTCGCGCTTGACTGGACAAAGTCAGCTCGCCATAGCGGCCATAGTTGTAGCTGTCAGCCACATGCAAGGGCTGCTCGAACTTGACCGCCATGCCGGCCAGCGCCTCCAGCTGCGCCGCGCCGCCGCTCAAGGGCAAGCGCAGCGTGATCGGCGTCAGGTCGCCCCGAATGCCGCAGGCCTGCACATCGTCGGCGGAAGCTGGCTGCAACTGAGTTTCGCTGCGCGCATCGCCTTTGCGGCCGAACTCGAGCACCTTGCCGCGCACAGCGACCACATCGCCCGTCTTCAACGGCGGCAAAGCCAGCCTTCCGGTATACACGTAGATGCCTTCAGCAGTGGCGGGATCGGCATCCTGATAGCGCGCCTCCTCCTGCATGAAGAAGCCCACGGGCCCTTCCTTGCCATACAGCAGCGCGCTGACCACACCTCGCGCGCTCACGGTCTGCTTGAGCGCAGGACTCTGAAAACCTGCGCCCTGTATCTGGTGAAGACGATGGCTGGACGCCTGGTCGCAGCCGGCCTTGGCAGGCAGGGCCGACAATGCCAGCGCGATGGCCAGCGCGCAGGAAAGGGGCCGAGACGGGAGGATCGCGTTCATTTTGCTTTGTCATCCTGAGCGTGGAAGCGGCCATTCTATCCGCCAAAAAATGACAATCAATTTGATTAACGCGAAATATGACATTGAATTTACAAAAAAAATGCCAGGCCCAAGCCTGGCATTCTCGCTGCGCGCCTGCCGGCCGCGGCAGGCCTTAGGCGACCGCTTCGATCGCCTTGGCGATGGCGCCGGCCCAAGCGTCGGCCAAAGCCTTGTCATCGGCCTCCACCATCACCCGAACCACCGGTTCGGTGCCGGACGGGCGCAACACCACGCGGCCGCGGCCGTTCAGCGCAACCTCGGCCTCGGCCAGCGGTTGGGCGGCAGCGCCCTTCCAGTCGCAGCCGTTGTGACGGACATTGATCAGCGTTTGCGGGAAGGGCTGCCAGTCGGCGCAGATATCAGCCAGGCTCAAACCCAGTTCCTGCACCGCGGCCAGCACCTGCAGGCTGGAAATGATGCCGTCGCCGGTGCTGTGCTTGTCCAGGCACAGGATGTGGCCGGAGGCTTCCCCGCCCACCTGCCAGCCATCGGCATGCAGCATTTCCAGCACGTAGCGGTCACCCACTTTGGCGCGGCCAAATGGCACGCCCTGCTTCTGCAAGGCTAGCTCCATCGCCATATTGGTCATCACGGTGCCGACCACGCCGCCCTTCAGCGCGCCGCGCGCCGCGCGAGCCTTGGCGATCACATAGATCAGCTGGTCGCCGTCGTAGACGCGGCCTGCCGCGTCCACCATGATCAGGCGGTCGCCGTCGCCGTCCAGCGCGATGCCGAAATCGGCCTGGTGCTCCAGCACGGCCATTTGCAACGTTTTCGGATAAGTCGCGCCGACTCGGTCATTGATGTTGTAGCCATTCGGCTCGCAACCGATTTCCACCAGCTCGGCGCCCAGCTCATGGAATACCTTGGGCGCGATGTGATAGGTGGCGCCGTTGGCGCAGTCCACCACCAGCCTCAAGCCCTTCAGGCTCATCTCGTTGGGGAAGGTGCTCTTGCAGAATTCGATGTAACGGTCTGCCGCGCCCTCGATCCGGCGTGCCCGACCCAGTTCCAGCGAAGGATTGGTCTCCATAGGCTGATCCAGCATCGCTTCGATTTCCAGCTCCAGCGCGTCGTCGAGTTTCTTGCCGCCTTCGGCGAAGAACTTGATGCCGTTATCGTGGAAAGGATTATGCGAGGCCGAAATCACCACGCCGGCCTCCAGTCGCAACGCGCGCGTCAAGTAAGCGATGCCGGGCGTCGGCAAGGGGCCGGTCAGCAGCACATTGACGCCGGCAGCAGTGAAGCCAGCCTGCAAGGCCGCTTCCAGCATATAGCCGGAGATACGAGTGTCCTTGCCGATCAACACAGTCGGACGATGAGCTTTGTCATGATTGACCAGAACTCGCCCTGCCGCATAGCCGAGCTTCATCACGAATTCGGGAGTGATCGGAAATTGGCCGACCTCTCCGCGCACGCCATCGGTGCCAAAATATTTGCGACTCATTCAATTTTCTCTTTGTTCGGTTAAGACCGCGCCTGAATAAAGGCCGGTTGACCAATGCAGCTGGTATTTTGCCATTTCCCCTACGTGGAAAACCAGCTTTCCATCAAGATTCCTGCAATGCCTGCCACAGTTGCAGCGCTTGCCGCGTCACCTTGACGTCATGCACGCGAATCACCGCCGCGCCGCGCCGCGCCGACTCCAGCGCCGCCGCGACGCTGGCTCCCATCCGCTCCGCCGGCACCGGCTCGCCTGTGATCGCACCCAGCATGGATTTGCGCGACAAGCCGACCAACAGCGGCGCGCCGGCGGCGCGTTCGATTTCATCCAGTCTTTTGAGCAGGGCCAGGTTATGCTCCAGCGTCTTGCCGAAACCGAAGCCGGGATCCACCAGCAGCCGCTGGCGCGGCATGCCCGCGGCCAGACATAGCTGGACGCGGACTTTAAGATAATCGCCCACCTCGTCCACCACGTCCCGATAAGTCGGCTTATGTTGCATGGTGTCCGGATTGCCCTGCTTGTGCATCAGGCAGACTGCCGCGCGGCTTTGCGCGATCAGCGGCAAAGCGCCTTCATCCTCCAGCGCCGACACATCATTGATCAAATCCGCCGCATCCAGGGCCAGCGCCTCGCGCATCACTTCGGCGCGACGCGTATCCAGCGACAGCGGCGCGCCGATGTCTCGCAGCTTTTCCAGCACCGGCAGCACGCGCGCCATCTCCTCGTCCGGGCTGACATAGGGCGCGCCGGGACGAGTAGACTCGCCGCCTATGTCCAGGATGTCAGCCCCTTCCGCCAGCATGGCTTCGGCACGCAGCAGCGCGTCGTCTATGCGATTGAAGCGGCCGCCATCGGAGAAGGAGTCCGGCGTGACATTGAGGATGCCCATCACCAACGGGCGGGAAAGATCGAGCGTGAAACGCCCGCACAGCAAGGTTTTCATGATTGTTATGCTCCCAGGCCCAAACGCGGGCCATGCCTGCGGTGAAACGCGTCCCGCGCCGCCGCATCCATGAGATTCAGCGCCGACATGACCGTGGCGGCGAATTCGACATAGGCCCAGGGCATGGCGGTGACGATGCGGCCATCGATGACCACATCGCAGCGGAAATACTCCATGCCCCGCCAGTACGGCACAGTCAAAGCCACTGCAGCGGGAGAGGCGTCGTCAACCGTGTAATTATGCGTGCCGCGCCGGCCTTTGAGCAGCCCTGCCGCCGCCAACACCAGATTGCCGGCGCAAATGCCCGCGACAACGGCCCCCTGCCCCGCCGCGGCTCGTAAACCTGCATTGGCCAAACCATCAGGAACAATGGAGCCGGGATCCCCGCCCGGCACCAGCACGGCAGCCCAAGCTCCCCGTTCCAGCGCCGAGTCATCGCCATCCGCCGCCAGCACGGCGCCATTGGAAGCGCTGTGCGCCTCGCCGTCCGGCGTCAAATAGCGCAGCGGCGCATGTCCGGCCAGCTCCTCGGCCAGCAAGGCGATCTCGAAAAAAATGCACCCTGGATACAGCAACACGGCGATGGGCTTGCTGATTTGGGATGATGGCATGGCAGGATGAGAAGACTAGACGTGAAAACCGGGCAAGCCCGCGAAGGCTTGCCCGGCTAGGGATGACATGGAAATCAGACTTCCTGGGCCGGATCGGACGAGGCCGACGATGCGGCCGGCTCTGCCGGTTCCGCCGGCTTGGCTTCCGGCTTGGCGGCGAAACCGGAGCCCGGCTTCGGCGGACGCGGCGGCTTGCCTTCCATGATGTCGTTGATCTGCTCGGCGTCGATGGTTTCGAACTCCAGCAACGCGGCGGTCATCGCCTCCACCTTGTCGCGGTTATCTTCCAGCAGACGCCGAGCCAGCGCGTACTGCTCGTCGATGATGCGGCGGATTTCCTGGTCCACCTGCTGCATCGTCGCTTCCGACAGGTTCTTGTGCGTGGTGATGGAACGGCCGAGGAACACTTCGCCCTCGTTCTCGCCATAAACCATCGGGCCCAGCTTGTCGGACATGCCGTAGCGGGTGACCATGTCGCGCGCCATCTGCGTCGCGCGCTCGAAGTCGTTGCTGGCGCCGGTGGTCATCTGGTTCATGAACAGCTCTTCCGCGATACGGCCGCCGAACAAGATGGCCAGACGGTCCATCAGGTAGCCGCGGTCGTAGGCGAAGCGATCCTGCTCCGGCAGCTGCATGGTCACGCCCAGCGCGCGGCCGCGCGGGATGATGGTGACCTTGTGCACCGGGTCGGACTTCGGCAGCAGCTTGGCGACCACCGCGTGGCCGGACTCGTGGTAAGCGGTATTGCGCTTCTCTTCCTCGGTCATCACCATGCTGCGGCGCTCGGCACCCATCATGATCTTGTCCTTGGCGGACTCCAGGTCTTCCATGTCCACCAGGCGCTTGTTGCGGCGGGCGGCGAACAGGGCGGCCTCGTTGATCAGGTTGGCCAGGTCCGCGCCGGAGAAGCCCGGCGTGCCGCGGGCGATCACTTCGGCGTTGACGTCGGCGGCGATCGGCACCTTGCGCATGTGCACGTTCAGGATCTGCTCGCGGCCGCGGATGTCCGGCAGCGGCACGATCACCTGGCGGTCGAAGCGGCCCGGGCGCTGCAGCGCCGGGTCCAGCACGTCCGGACGGTTGGTGGCGGCGATCACGATCACCGTGGAGTTGGTGTCGAAGCCGTCCATCTCCACCAGCAGCTGGTTCAGCGTCTGCTCGCGCTCGTCGTTGCCGCCGCCCAGGCCGGCGCCGCGCTGACGGCCGACCGCGTCGATCTCGTCGATGAAGATGATGCACGGCGAGTTCTTCTTGGCTTGCTCGAACATGTCGCGCACGCGGGCCGCGCCCACGCCGACGAACATTTCGACGAAGTCCGAGCCGGAGATGCTGAAGAACGGCACCTTGGCCTCGCCGGCGATGGCCTTGGCCAGCAGCGTTTTACCGGTACCCGGGCTGCCTGCCAGCAGGATGCCGCGCGGAATGCGGCCGCCCAGGCTCTGGTAGCGGGAAGGATCGCGCAGGTAGTCCACGATTTCCTTCACTTCTTCCTTGGCCTCGTCGCAACCGGCCACGTCGGCGAACACCACGGTGTTGGCGTCTTGGTCCAGCATGCGCGCCTTGCTCTTGCCGAACGAGAACGCGCCGCCCTTGCCGCCGCCCTGCATCTGGCGCATGAAGAATACCCACACGCCGATCAACAGCAGCATCGGGAACCAGCTGATGAAAATGCTCATCAGCATGGACGGCTCTTCTTCCGGCTTGGCGGAGAAGCGCACATTGTTCTTGATCAGGTCGTCCACCAGCTGCGGATCATAGGGCGCGTAGGTGGCGAAGGCGGTGCCGTCGGTCAGCTTGCCTTTCAGCCACTGGCCGCGCAGCGGATGGCCCTCTATGGTCAGGGACTGCACTTTGCCGGACTCGACATCGCTGACGAACTGCGAGTATTCGAGCTGATTCTGGGTGTCCTGACGTTTGCTGAACTGATTGAACACTGTCATCAGCACCAAGCCGATGATCACCCAGATGGCGATGTTTTTGCCGATATTGTTCACGAGTAGCGGACTCCTCTGTGCCCTGACTTTTTGGTTGCTTATACGTTAAATGACTACGATTGTACGCTCCGCGCCGTTTCGTGTCAGCGCCGACCCTTGCCCAGCAGGTAGATTTCGCTGGAGCGGTCGCGCGACGCCTTCGGCTTGCGGGTGACCACCTCGGAGAACAGCTCGCGCATGGCCTTGAGGTAATCCTGAAAATCGCTGCCCTGGAACACTTTGACGAGAAAATGGCCGCCGGGTTTCAAATGATCGCGCGCAAAGTCCAAAGCCAGCTCGCACAACAGGAAACTCCTGGCCTGATCGATGGCGCTCATGCCTGAGATATTGGGCGCCATGTCGGAAATTACAAGATCAAGCTCGCGTCCGCCCAATAATTGCTCGAACTCGCGCAAAACCGACTCTTCGCGGAAGTCGCCCTGGATGAAGTCCACGCCTGGCACCGGATCCATCGGCAGGATGTCCAGCGCGAACACCTTGCCCGAATCGCCGACGATGCGCGCGGCCACCTGCGACCAGCTGCCCGGAGTGGAACCCAGATCCGCCAGCACGGTGCCGGGCCGGATCAGCTTGTCCTTGTCGTTGATCTCCAAGAGCTTGTAGGCGGCGCGGGCGCGGTAGCCGTCCTTCTGCGCCATGTGCACATATTGATCGTTGACGTGTTCCTGCAGCCAGCTGTTGCTGCTCTTGCTTCTTGCCATCTCGGCGCCTTCTGTCGTTTCAATGCTCAGGATAGCCGATGCCCCGTCTCTCACGACGCTATCCTGTTGTTTTTCGGTTAATTCGGGACCAAATTTGGGGGGCAGGGGCAAATTCTAGTAGAATCGCGTTTTGCTTTGAATTCCGTATTTCCATGAAAATTGAACTCAAGCCGTTTCAGCGCAAGTACCTGCAAGGTCTGGCGCACGGCATCGACCCGGTGGTGATGGTAGGCAACAACGGCCTGACCGAGGCCGTGGTGCGTGAAATCGCCATCAATCTGGACGCCCACGAACTGATCAAGGTTCGCGTGCTCGGCGACGACAGGGACGCCCGCGTGGCCATGTTCGAACAAATCTGCGACGAACTGGGCTGCGCCCCGGTGCAGCACATCGGCAAGCTGCTGGTGCTGTGGCGTCCCAGCGACAAGGCTCGCATCGCCCTGCCGAAGAACAAGCAAGCCCTCAAAGGCTGAGTCGCGCCGGGCAAGCGCCCGCAGACAAGGCAATGGCGGATCGCCCCTGCGGGGCATCCGCCCTACGAAAACGGTGGCCTAGCCACCGTTTTTCATGCCCATCGCTCAACGCGTAGGGTGGAAGCCCGGCCCAGCCGGGCGTTCCGCCATCCGTCTCGTCAATCGTTCGAACCACACGCCGGCGGATCGCCCCATGAGGCATCCGCCCTACGAAAACGGTGGCCTAGCCACCGTTTTTCATGCCAAGTTTATTCGCCGCGCCAGATATAGGCCAGGCCCAGCAGGCTCTGCGCCAGGTAGATCAGGCTGGAAATGGCGTGCCAGGTGGCGAAGCCGCCGCCGAACAAGCCTTCGGCCGCGTGGTTCATCTGCTGCTTCAAGGTGACGATGATGGGCGCCACGCCGAACTGATTGATCAGTGTGCACACCAGCATGCCGACGATGAGCCAGAACGCGCCCATCTTGAGCCCGGACACCCCGTTGCGCCACACCATGTCCACCAGCAGGAAGGCGCCGCACACCAGGCCCACCCAGGCAATGACGGCGAACAGGCGTCCCGCCACCATGCCGGCGGTGGCCGCATCCAGCGTCTTGAACAGCACCGGCGCCACGATCACGCCTATCACCCACAAACCGCCAATCCAGAAGGTCTTGGCCAATGCGCGCAAACCGTCCATTTCGTCTCCCGGCAACAGGCGCCGCTGATGAAAAACGCGCGATGGGCATCATCGCGCGCGGTCAGGAATCGTTCAGATGTATTTGACGTCGAGCACTTCGTACTCGCGGATGCCGCCCGGCGCCACCACTTCGGCCACGTCGCCGGCTTCCTTGCCGATCAGCGCGCGCGAGATCGGCGAGTTCACCGATACCTTGCTGACCTTGATATCGGCCTCGTCGTCGCCGACGATCTGGTAGGTGACGCTCTCTTCGGTCTCCAGATCCATCAGATCCACGGTCGCGCCGAACACCACGCGGCCGTCGGCGTCCAGCTCGGCCGGATTGATGATCACGGCATTGGACAGCTTGCCTTCCAGCTCGGCGATGCGGCCTTCCACGAAAGCCTGGCGTTCCTTGGCCGCGTCATACTCGGCATTTTCCGACAGGTCGCCATGCGAGCGAGCCTCGGCGATCGCCTCGATCACCGACGGACGCTCCACGCTCTTCAGGCGTTGCAGTTCTTCCTTCAGAAACTCGGCGCCGCGTACAGTCAACGGGACTTTGATCATTACAGTATTCTCCACAGGCGGTTGTCCGCCTTCATCAAAAACACAAGCCGCCGTACGAGACGGCGGCTTGGGTAAGCGGGTATGAGCGGAATTGTAACGGCAAATCGCCTCCGCATCAAAGCCTACCGGCGTTTACTCCCCCTCATCCTGCGATCTGCGCGTGCAGTTGCTGCACGCTGTACACATCGAAAGCCTCGGCGTGGCTCATGCCCACGCACACCGCCTTGGCCGCGGACAAGGTGGTGTACTGCGGCACGCGCGCCTGCAAGGCGGAGCGGCGGATGGAGTGGCTGTCCTGGATCGCGGTACGCTTCTCGTCCACAGTGTTGATGACCAGATCGATCTCGCCGTTCTTGATCATGTCCACAATGTGCGGACGGCCTTCGTTGACCTTGTTCACCACCTGCACGATCAAGCCGGCGTCGACCAGATGCTTGGCGGTGCCGCGGGTGCAGCAGACGCCGAAGCCCAAACGCTGCAGCTCGCGCGCCACATCCACCGCGCCGTTCTTGTCGCCGTCGCGCACCGACAGGAACACCTTGCCGGTCTTGGGCAGACGGTCGCCCGCGCCCAGCTGCGCCTTGACGTAGGCTTCGGCGAAGGTCTTGCCCACGCCCATCACTTCGCCGGTGGACTTCATTTCCGGCCCCAGGATGGTGTCCACGCCCGGGAACTTGATGAAGGGGAATACGGCTTCCTTCACTGCGTAGAACGGCGGAATCACTTCCTTGGTGAAGCCTTGGTCCGCCAACTTGATGCCGGCCATGGCGCGGGCGGCGATCTTGGCCAGCGGCGCCGAGGTCACTTTGGACACGAAAGGCACGGTGCGCGAGGCGCGCGGATTCACTTCCAGCACATAGATGGTCTCGCCCTGGATCGCGAACTGCACGTTCATCAGGCCGACCACGTTCAAGGCCTTGGCCATGGCCACGGTCTGGCGGCGGATCTCGTCCTGCATCGCCGGGAACAGGCTGTACGGCGGCAGAGAGCAGGCCGAGTCGCCGGAGTGGACGCCGGCTTGCTCCACGTGCTGCATGATGCCGCCGATGACTACTTGATCGCCGTCGGATACGCAATCCACATCCACTTCGATGGCGTCGTTGAGGAAGCGGTCCAGCAGCACCGGACTGTCGTTGGACACCTTCACCGCCTCGCGCATATAGCGCTCCAGGTCGGCCGGCTCGTGGACGATTTCCATCGCGCGGCCGCCCAGCACATAGGACGGGCGCACCACCAGCGGGTAGCCGATTTCCTCGGCCAGCTTCATCGCCTCGGCCGGCGCGCGGGCGGTGCGGTTAGGCGGCTGCTTCAAGCCCAGCTCGTTCAGCAGCTTCTGGAAGCGTTCGCGGTCCTCGGCGGCGTCGATCATGTCCGGCGTGGTGCCGATGATGGGCACGCCGTTGGCCTCCAGCGCGCGCGCCAGCTTCAGCGGAGTTTGGCCGCCGTACTGGACGATGACGCCGAACGGTTTCTCGATGCGGCAGATTTCCAGCACGTCTTCCAGCGTCAGCGGCTCGAAGTACAGGCGGTCCGAGGTGTCGTAGTCGGTGGATACGGTTTCCGGGTTGCAGTTGACCATAATGGTCTCGAAACCGGATTCGCGCAGGCTCAATGCCGCATGCACGCAGCAATAGTCGAACTCGATGCCCTGGCCGATGCGGTTAGGCCCGCCGCCCAGCACCATCACCTTCTTGCGGTCGGACGGCTTGGATTCGCACTCCTCCTCATAGGTGGAGTACATGTAGGCGGTATTGGTGGCGAATTCGGCGGCGCAGGTGTCCACGCGCTTGTATACCGGGTGCAGGCCCAGCGCCCAGCGCTTGGCGCGCACGGCGGCCTGGTCGGTTCCCAACAGCTCGCCCAGGCGGCGGTCGGAGAAGCCCTTGCGCTTCAGGCGACGCAGTTCGGCGTAATCGGTGTCTTCCACCTTGCGTCCGGCCAGCGCTTTTTCCTCGCCGACGATGTCTTCGATCTGGGCCAGGAACCACGGGTCGATCTTGCTGACGGCGTGGATGTCGTCGCGGCTCATGCCGATGCGGAAGGCGTCGGCCACGTACAGGATGCGTTCCGGTCCCGGCGCGCCCAGCTCGTGGCGGATGGCGGCTTCGTCGGTGGTGACCGAGTCGAAGCCGGACAAGCCGGTCTCCAGGCCGCGCAGGGCCTTCTGCATCGATTCCTGCAGCGTGCGGCCCATGGCCATCACTTCGCCCACCGACTTCATCTGGGTGGTCAGGCGGTCGTCGGCTTGCGGGAATTTTTCAAAGGCGAAGCGCGGAATCTTGGTGACCACGTAATCGATGGACGGTTCGAACGAAGCCGGGGTGGCGCCGCCGGTGATGTCGTTCTTCAGTTCGTCCAGCGTGAAGCCCACGGCCAGCTTGGCGGCGATCTTGGCGATCGGGAAGCCGGTGGCCTTGGACGCCAGTGCGGAGGAACGGCTGACGCGCGGGTTCATTTCGATGACGATCATCTCGCCGGTGGCTGGATTGGTGGCGAACTGCACATTGGAGCCGCCGGTATCCACGCCGATCTCGCGCAGCACCGCCAAGGAGGCGTTGCGCATGATCTGGTATTCCTTGTCGGTCAGCGTCTGCGCCGGGGCCACGGTGATGGAGTCGCCGGTGTGCACGCCCATCGGGTCGAAGTTTTCGATGGAGCAGATGATGATGCAGTTGTCGTTCTTGTCGCGAACGACTTCCATCTCATACTCTTTCCAGCCCAGCACCGACTGCTCGATCAGCAGCTCGTGGGTGGGAGACGCTTCGAAGCCGCGCTCGCAAATGGCGACGAACTCTTCCTTGTTGTAGGCGATACCGCCGCCGGAGCCGCCCATGGTGAAGGACGGGCGGATCAGCGTGGGGAAGCCCACTTTGGACTGCGCCTCCAGCGACTCTTCCATGGTGTGGCAGACGAAGGACAACGGGCAGGACAGGCCGATCTTGGCCATGGCTTCCTTGAAGCGGCCGCGGTCTTCCGCCTTGTCGATGGCGTCTTCGGTGGCGCCGATCAGCTCCACTTTATATTTTTCGAGGACGCCGTGCTTGGCCAGGTCCAGCGCGCAGTTCAGCGCAGTCTGGCCGCCCATGGTCGGCAGGATGGCGTCCGGACGCTCCTTGGCGATAATCTTTTCCACCACCGGCCAGCTGATGGGCTCGATATAGGTGACATCGGCCATGTCCGGGTCGGTCATGATGGTGGCCGGATTGGAGTTGACCAGGATGACCTTGTAGCCCTCCTCGCGCAGGGCCTTGCACGCCTGGGCGCCGGAATAGTCGAATTCGCAAGCCTGGCCGATGACGATGGGGCCGGCGCCAATGATCAGGATGCTTTTAATGTCGGTACGCTTAGGCATGGCTTCTACTCTTTGATGACTTGTATTCTCGGGCCGCGCCCCCTCCCCGGCGGCGCGGCGTATTCAATATGACCTTACAGGCTGGCTACCGCCAGCTTGGCGCCGAATCCGACGAAGATCGCGCCCACCGAACCGCCCAGCGCCGCCGTCAGCTTGCGCCGGCGGCGGAAGGCCGCGGCCAGCTTGTCGCCCAGCAGGATCAGCATGGACAGGTTGGCGATGCTGCAGCACTGCACGATGGCGCCCAGCGCGGCGAAAGTGAGCGCCGGATGCGGGTAGGCCGGATCGACGAACTGCACGAAGAAGGACACGAAGAACAAAATGGCCTTCGGGTTCATCAGACTGATCAGCAACGCCTTGCGGTACGGGTGGCCGCCAGACAGCGGCGACGCCTTGGCCGGAGAAGCCTCGCCGCGGCGCGCGCGGCGCCAGGCCAGGATGCCGGACTTCAACATATTGATGCCCAGCCAGGCCAGGTAGCCGCCGCCGATGTACTTGACCACCGCGAACAGCGACGGATTGGCCTGCAGCAGGCCGGCTGCGCCAGTGGCCGCCAACGTCATCAGGATGAAGTCGCCGCTGACCACGCCGCCCGCGGCGGCGAAGCCTGCGCGCTTGCCGCGCTGCGCCGCCACGGACAGCACGTACATGGCGTTCGGTCCCGGCAGCAGGATCACGATCAAGGTGCCGATCAGATAGGTGCTAAGGTCGGTAATGCCCAACATGATGCTATCCCGTCCTTACTGCCGTTCCGCCATCGCCGCGATGAAGCGGTCGAACAGATAAGCCACGTCCTCCGGTCCCGGGCTCGCTTCCGGGTGGCCCTGGAAGGAGAACGCCGGGCGGTCGGTCAGCGCGATGCCCTGCACCGTGCCGTCGAACAGCGAGCGGTGGGTGACGCGGGCATTGGCCGGCAGACTGGTCTCATCCACCTGGAAGCCGTGGTTCTGGCTGGTGATCATCACGCGGCCGGAGTCCAGATCCTGCACCGGGTGGTTGGCGCCGTGGTGGCCGAACTTCATCTTGGAGGTCTTGGCGCCGGAGGCCAGGCCCAGCAGTTGGTGGCCCAGGCAGATGCCGAACACCGGCAGCTTGCTTTCCAGTATCTTGCCTATGGCCTCGATGGCGTAGTCGCACGGCTCCGGATCGCCGGGGCCGTTGGACAGGAACACGCCGTGCGGATTCAGCGCCAGCACGTCT
Source organism: Chromobacterium alticapitis (assembly GCF_002924365.1). Classification (GTDB taxonomy): domain Bacteria; phylum Pseudomonadota; class Gammaproteobacteria; order Burkholderiales; family Chromobacteriaceae; genus Chromobacterium; species Chromobacterium alticapitis. The sequence goes on from NZ_PQWB01000029.1 coordinate 69,138, forward strand.
TCGGCCGGCGTCTGGGCCGGGACGATGGTCAGTTGGCAGCCGCGCTCGGCCAGCATGCGCAGGATGTTGTGCTTGACGCCGAAGTCATAGGCCACCACGTGGAAACGGGTAGCGGCCTGGATCTGATAACCAGCGCCCAGCTTCCATTGCTTTTCGGTCCAGGCGTAGGGCTTCTGGCAGCTCACGACCTTGGCCAGGTCTTGGCCGGCCATGGAGCCGAAGCCGCGCGCCAGTTCCAAGGCCTTGGCCTCGTCGATGTCGCCGGCCATGATGCAGCCAGCCTGGGCGCCCTTCTCGCGCAGGATGCGCGTCAGCTTGCGGGTGTCGATGTCGGCGATGGCGACGACGTTGTTCTTTTTCAGGTAATCGGACAGCGAGTCTTCGGCGCGGAAGTTGCTGTGCAGCAGCGGCAGATCACGAATGATCAGCCCTGATGCAAAAACGGCGCGGGATTCGGTGTCTTCCGAATTCGCGCCGACATTGCCGATGTGCGGGTAAGTGAGAGTGACGATCTGCCTGGTATAGGAAGGATCCGTGAGGATTTCCTGGTAACCGGTGATGGCGGTATTGAATACCACCTCGCCGACCGTGTGGCCGGCGGCACCGATAGCACTACCTTTAAAAAGCGTGCCGTCAGCCAAGACAAGGATTGCGGGGAGGATTGACACTGGCTGGCTCCTGTTGCTTTGCCTCGGCGCTTACACAAAAACCGGCAGCGCCGGTTTTGTTTTACACCAAGGGATTTTCAAATTTCTTATGTGAATAACGGGACACGGCGCCTCGCGCCTGTCCCGTTGGTTAAACCTTTCTATAGTATCGCGCATTTTGCGACTGCACAATATCGATCGGCCGAATTTTGCAAAAAAACCGTCACATGCCAGTCTTGGACTGCCAACTGACGCTGGTGGGACCGGAAGGCTGGCCCAGCATCAGCATCAGCGGCTTCAGCGCATCGTACTTGTCCGGCGGGCTATCCGCCGAGCCGGCCATGCTGAAGGCGCCGCCGGCCGGCCAACTGCCCTGCCCGCTCAGCATCAGCGGACCTTCCAGCGTGGACAGGTTCAAGCTTAGCCCTTGCGGCGTGCCCGCCACATCCAGCTGATAGCTGCCGAAAGGCAGAGCCGCGGTCAGCGGCGTGGACGCGCCGCGCCAAGTCAGCTGCGCGTTGCCGCTGATTTCCTTGCCCTGGCGTGCCAGTTGCGGAATATTCAGTTGCAGCTCGCCGCCCAGCCGCGCCGCCTGCCAGGTCTTGGACAGATTGGCCAGCGCCGCCACCGGCAGCGACAGCGCGAGCCCCCTGACCTCCTGCTTGCCGAATCCGAGCTGCAGCAAGCCCGGCTGGCCCGCGCTGTCCAGATGCCACGCCAGCAGGCCGGACAGCAGCGCCTTGGGCTGCCACTGCCAGGCCAGCGGACTCATCGCCTGCACTTCGCCGGCCGGCCCCAGATAGACCAGCTGCGCGCTGCCGTTCCACACGCTGCCCTTGGCCTGGTTGACGTCCCAATGCTTGTCGCTGAAGCGGGCCACCGGCCAGGATAGCCAGCTGGCCGGCAGCGCCGACAGCGCCCCCGCCAGCAACAGCAGAGCCAGGAGCAGCCACTTGCCTATCTTGCGCCTCATGCCTCTGCTCCCGCATGCGCCAGCAGCGCCTTGATCTTGACCTGGCCCGGCGCTGGCTGCGCTTCCACCTTCACATTCACTACTCGCACCTGTTGCTGCGCCGCCAGCACGCCGGCAAAACGCACCCAGTCGTCGAAGCCCAGCACGCCTTCCATGCTCACGCCGCTGTCGCCCTCCGCGCTGAACTGCAGCGCGGCCGGCAGCCCCTGGCTCTTGGCCGTCTGCTGCAACAGCGGGATCAGATCCTTGCCCGCCAAGGGCGTCTGCGCCGGCTGGCGCTTGAGCTTGGCGGCCTCGTCGGCCAGGGCCTGCACCATGCCCAGTTCTGCCTGCAGCCGCTCCACCGCCGCGCGGTTGCGCTGCAGCGAGTTGTTGGCGGGCTCCCAGATGCCCAGATACAAAACGGCCGCACCCAGCACGACGGCCATGGCGGCCAGCAGGCGCTGCTCGCGCGCCGTGCGCTGGCCCCAGTATTCGAGAAACTGTTGCTTGTACGCTTTCATCGTCATGGCTCCCGCGCCACCACCAGTTGCTTGCTGCCCGGCTGGCTGCTCGCCGCGTCCAGCATGATCTGCCGCGCCGCCAGCAACTTGCGCCAGCGCGCCAGCGTTTCAGCCGGCACTTCCGCCGCCTGCAGCTTGAGCCTGCCGGCCTCGTATTCCATGGCTCGAACCTGCAGATCGCGGCCGGCCGCAGCGGCCAGGGCGCCCATCAGCTCTACCATATCGTCGCGCGCAGGCTGGCCGTGGCTGAGCCTGAGCTTGTCCACCGCGCGCAGCATGGGCAGCGCGCTGCTGCCCGGCAAGGCCTGGCCGCCTATCCACGGCGTGGCCGCGGACCGGATTTGATTCGACAGGCTGTGCTTCTGCCAGGCGTACCAGGCGGACTGGCCCAGCGTCAGCGCCAATTGCGCCGCCAGCAGGCCGCCCAGCAGCCAGCCGGTTTGCTTCAGCGACGGCGCCCAGTCGCGCCAGCGGCGGTTGGCCGCCAGCTCGCCTTGGGCGAAGTCGAAGCCGCCTTGGCGGCGGCCGCTTCGCCAGTCATAGGCCTCGCCGCGCGCCGTTTCGCCTTGCCAGCCCGGCAGCCTAGACAGCAGTTCGTCCGCGCCGTCCATGCAGCTCAAACTCAGCCGCGCCGGCGCCGACAACGCCAGCAGCGAGCTGAACAAAGCCTGCTCCAGCGCCGCGCCGCCGCGCGGCAGGCTGGCGGCGAACGGCGAGGCCGCGCGCACCAGCCAGCAGTCGGCCAGCCGCGTCACGCTCCAGCCGTCGGCCGGCGGCGCCGGCAACAGGCACTCCTCCGGCACGATGCGGTCGCACAGCCGGCCCAGGCTTTTCAGCATGGCCACCGCGCGGCGCACGCCCATGGCCTCGGTGACGGCCACCGAGCGGCGGCCGTCCGGCCGCGTCTCGCCCAGCGAGTACAGATTGGCGGCGGGGTCGTTGCCCAGCCCCTCTTCCAAGGCGAAGCCTATCACCGCCGGCGTCGGCTGCTTGACCGCGTCCGGCAGTTTCACCTCGCCGAACAGCGTGCGGCCTGCCGGCAGCACCAGCTCGCAGTGCTCCGCTTTGGGCCAGCCGCCTGGCGCGCTGTCGCCCTGAGCCGCCAGCTCGCCGCGCGCGCCCAGCAAGGCCCAGGCCAGGCCCGGCTCGCTATCGGGCCAGCCGGCCCGCAGATAGAGTCGCAGCGTCGTCATTCGTTTCTCCATCCGACCGCGCGCCGCGGTCGTCGTTGCCGTCCCGCCGCCACACCAGCCTGACGACGTTCAGATTGCTGTAAATCATCGCCCGCATCCGCAGCTTGGCCTTGCCGTAGCTGGAGCGGCTGTCGAGCAGAAAATAATTGGACGTGGCGCCCACCATATTGGAAAAGTTGCTCTTGACCAGATTGCCGGGCGGCCTGGCCAGGAAGTCCGCCTTGTCCTTGTAATACACGGCCTGGCGCTGCTTCATCAGCACCATCAGATTGCCGTCGCCTATGCCCGGCATCAGCGTCTTCAGCACCTTGTCGGTGGCGGTGTTGACGTTGATGGCCGTCGCCTGCGGCGGCAGCGCCGCGATATGCGGCAGCAGCGTATCCATGACCTCGGGCGTATAGCCAGGCAGCCAGCGCAGCATTTCCACCCGCGCCAGCGGATGGCTGGGCCGCGGCGCGGCGTCCTGCTCGCTCTGCGTCAGCGGGTCTTCCTTGTCAGACAGGCCGCGCAGCTTGCGCAGCAGCGGTTCGGACAGCGTGCTGGGCAGGCTCAGCGTTTTCAGCAAGTCGCGATAGAACATCAGCTGATCCTTGTCCACCTGCCCCTGGGCGTTGACCAGCGAGTTGATGTTGAAACGCCCCTGCAAATCGCTCAGCGCGCCGCCAACCTTGACGCCCTGCGCCTCGGTTTGCGGCAGCGGCTGCGCCCACAGCTGCGACTGCGCCACCACGCCGCCGCCGCTGACATTGTTGAAGCGCAGGATCTCCATGGCCCAGCCCAGGCCGGCCTCGGCCACCAGCCGCAGCTGGGCGCGGCTCTTGTCGTTTTCCAGCTGGTGCCACCATAGGCCCTGCTGCCACAGCACCAGGCTGGCGGCGGTGGTGGCCAGCGCCACGATCAGCAGCGCCATGATCACGGCCATGCCGGATTGCCGCCGCCTCATGGCAGGGTCCACAGCCGGCGCGCCACGCGGCCGCCCGGCATGCCCACGCGCATTTCCAGCCCCCGCGCCACCCGGCCCTGAGCGTCGCCGCTGGGCCAGGCGTCCTGCCAACTGCCATCGTTCAGCAATACCCGCCACCCCGCCTTCATTTCCGCGCCGAGCAGCGGATAGACCGCCGGCTGCCCGCCGCCGGCCTCCCCAGCCGACCATGACAACCCCTTGGCGCCGGCGTGATAGATAATCCTCTCCATGCCGCCCGGATAGCGCGTGGATACCGACTCCAGCGCCAGCGTCTGGCCGTTGCCGTCCTGCTGCAGCGTCATGGTGCTGGCGCCCAGCATCTGGCCTTGCATCGGATCGGCCTGATTGGCCTGCGGCTGCAGGCTGGTCAAGTCGCTCTCCAGCCGGCGGAAGGCCCGCGCCGTATCCACCCACTGCTCGCCGGTCTGCATCAGCCGCTCGCGCGCGATCAGCAGCGAACCGAATGCCTTGTAGCCCATCACGGACAGAATGGCCAACAGGCTCATCGCCACCAGGATTTCCAGCAGCGTCATGCCGCCTTGTGCTTTCGCGCTCAACCGCCGCCTCCCGGCTGTTGCCTCAGATAGCCGGTCACCTCGGCCAGCACGTAATGGCCTACGCCCGGCGCCAGGATGCGCACCACCACCTTGCGGAAGTTCGGATTCGGCGTGCCGCCGACTTCCCGCTCCCAGCGCCAGGCCTGGCCGTCTTCCTTGCTCTCGCCGGCCTGCGTCCCCAGCTCGGGAAACTGCCGCAGCGCCTGCATGGCGGCGATCTGGTTCTGCGCCTCCCAATTGGCCTGCATGCGCAGCTCCATGCCTTCCGCGTTGTCGGCGGCGAGGCCGGTGGCGCGCAGCAGCGCGCCCAGCGCCACCGCGATGATGGCGAGCGCGACCAGCACCTCGAACAGGGTGAAGCCTTGCTGCCGCTTCATGAGCCGTCCGCCACCGTCACCCGTCCCAAAGGCGACTGCAGCACCGTCAGCTTGCGGCCGGCGCCGTTCAATTGCAGCGCCAGCGTCGTCGCGCGGCCATCCTGCCACAGCATCAGCGGCTTGTTTTCCGGCCACGGCCGGCCGTCCAGCAGCAGGCCGCCGCCGGCGATGCCATCCGGCCACTCATGCTGCGCCAGCAATTCATCCGTCGCCTTGCTCCAGACCCCATCCTCGTCCTGGCGGCTGAAGACATAGCCCTTGCCGCTCCAGCTCAGCGCCAGCGCGTCGCCCATCTCGGCGGCGTCGCCAGCCTGCTCCAGCACGCGCGCGAAGCGGTAGCCCTCGTCGCTGAGCTGACGATGAGTGTCCGGCTTCAGGCTGAGCGTGACAGTGGTGGCCAGGACGCCGATGATCAGCATCACCACCATCACCTCGATCAGCGTGAAACCGCGCGCGCGCGCTAGCCGGTTCAAATCAGGCGCTCCGGCTTACTTGCCGCTGTCCCAGTTGCCGATGTCGGCGTCGTTGCCTTCCCCGCCCGGCTGGCCGTCGGCGCCGAAACTCCAGATGTCGATTTCGCCGTGCGTGCCTGGGTCGGCGTACTGGTAGGCATTGCCCCACGGATCCTTGGGCAGGCGCTCCAGATAGCCGCCCGGCTTCCAGTTCTTGGGCTCCGGCGCGGCGGAGGGCTTCTGCACCAGGGCCAGCAGGCCCTGCTCGGTGCTGGGATAGCGGCCATTGTCCAGCCGGTACAGCTTCAACGCCTGGCTGATGGCGCCGATGTCCTGCTTGGCGGCGACCACGCGCGCCTCGTCCGGGCGGCTCATCACCTTGGGCACCACCAGCGCGGCCAGCACGCCGAGGATGACGATCACCACCATGATTTCGATCAGGGTAAAGCCGCGCTGGGCGGCGTGTTTCAACTGTTTCATTGCCTCTCCGTCAGTTGATCCGGCAGGACGGGCCATGCCGGGTTGCTTCAATTTCGATAGCCTCAATGCACCATCTGGTTCATATCGACGATAGGCATCATGATGGCCAGCACGATCAGCAGCACCATGCCGCCCATCACCAGGATCAGCAAGGGTTCCATCAGCGTGGTGAAGGTGGCCAGCTTGCGCTCCACCTCCTGCTCTTGCTGCTGGGCGGCGCGGTCCAGCATGTGCGACAGCGTGCCGCTGGCCTCGCCGCTGGAAATCAGGTGGATCAGCACCGGCGGGAACTGGCGGCTGGCATGCAGCGCGCGCGACAGCGACACGCCCTCGCGCACCTTGGCCATCGCGTCGGCCACCGCGTCCTGCATCGGCAGCATGGTCATCAGGCCGCGCGCCGTCTCCAGCGCGGTCAGCAGCGGCACGCCGGAGCCCACCAGAATGGACAGGGTGCTGGCCATGCGCGCGGTGTTCAGGGCGCGGAACAAGCGGCCGAACACCGGCAGCTTCAGCACCCGCACATGGAAGCGCCGCTTCAGCGCCGGCGCGCGCAAAGCGCGGATGAACAGCGTCACCGAGGCGACGATGGCGATCAGCATGACCACGCCCCACTGGCGCAGAAAATCGCTGCAGGCCATCAGCGCGCGCGTCAGGAAAGGCAGGGATTGTTTGGTCTGAGCGAACACGCTGACCACTTGCGGCACCACGTAGCTCATCAGGCCGCTCACCACCAGGATGGCCACCAAGGTCACCACGGCCGGATAAGCCAGCGCCAGCGTCACTTTCTGCTGCGTGTTCTGCCGCTTGTCCAGGTACTCCGATAGCCGCGCCATCACCATGTCCAGATGGCCGGACTGTTCGCCGGCCTGCACCAGCGAGCGGTACAGCGGCGAGAACACGCCCGGCGCGGCGGACAGGGCCTGGGCGAAGCTCTTGCCCTCCAGGATGTCGCTGCGCAGGGCCGCCAGCACCGTGCGGCTGCGCGGGTTTTCCGATTGCTCCGTCACCGCCGTCAGCGCTTTTTCCAGCGTCAGGCCGGCGTTGAGCAGCGTGGACAGCTGCTCGGTGATCATCACCAGCTCGGCGCGCGGCAGGCCGCGGCGCAGCACATTGCTGGCGGCGCCGCCGCTCTTGGCGTTGACGCCGTCCACCGTCACCGGCAACAAACCGCGATCGCGCAGCTGCACGCGGGCGGCGCGCGCGGAGTCGGCCTCCAACAGGCCGCTCTGCTCTTTGCCCGCCGCGTCGTAGGCGGTGTACTTGAAGGCCGCCATCAGCTTCTCGTCACCCGCAGGATTTCTTCCAGGCTAGTCTCGCCGGCCTTGACCCAGCGCAGGCCGTCGTCGCGCAGGCTGCGCATGCCGTGGCGCTGCGCGTGGTCGCGCAGGCGCTGCTCGGACGCGCGGTCATGGATCAGCCGCTGCATCGCGTCGTCCACCAGCATCAATTCATACACGCCGTAGCGCCCCTTGTAGCCGGACTGGGCGCAGACCGGGCAGCCCACCGGGCGGTAATGCACGACGCCCGGCTCGTCTTCCAGCGGCACCGGATGCGGCGCCTTGCACTCAGGGCAGACGCGGCGCACCAGCCGCTGCGCCATCACGCCCAGCAGGGACGAAGCGAGCAGGAAGGGCTCCACGCCCATATCGGTCAGACGAGTCACCGCGCTGGCGGCGTCGTTGGTATGCAGGGTGGCCAGCACCAAGTGGCCGGTCAAGGACGCCTGCACCGCGATCTGCGCGGTTTCCAGGTCGCGGATTTCGCCTATCATCACCACGTCCGGGTCTTGCCGCAGGATGGCTCGCAGGGCCTTGGCGAAAGTCATATCGATCTTGGGATTGACCTGGGTCTGGCCCACGCCGTCCAGGTGGTACTCCACCGGGTCTTCCACCGTCATGATATTGGTGTGGCTGGCATCCAGGCGAGACAACGCGGCATACAAGGTGGTGGTCTTGCCCGAGCCGGTGGGGCCGGTGACCAGCAGGATGCCGTGCGGCTGATTGATCAGCTTGTCCACCGATGCCAGGGTGTCGGCGGCCATGCCCAGCGTGGCCAGGTCCAGGCGCGCGTTTTCCTTGTCCAGCAAACGCAGCACTACGCGCTCGCCGTGGCTGGTGGGCAATGTAGAAACGCGCACGTCCACCGGCCGTCCGCCCAGGCGCAGCGAGATGCGGCCATCTTGCGGGATGCGCTTTTCGGCGATGTCCATGCCGGACATGATCTTGATCCGCGACACCATGGCCGCGTGCAACGCGCGGTGCGGGCTGACCACGTCGCGCAGCGTGCCGTCCAGGCGGAAGCGCACCACCGAGCGGTCTTCGAAGGCTTCGATGTGAATGTCCGAGGCGCCGTCGCGCAGCGCCTGGGTCAACAAGGCGTTGATCATGCGGATGATGGGCGCGTCGCCCTCGCTTTCCAGCAAGTCCTCCACCGTCGGCAAGGATTCGACCATCTGGTTCAGGTCCATGTCCTGGCCGATATCGTCCACCATTTCCGCCGCCGCGCCGTCGCGGCTGGCGTAATGTTCAGACAGCCGTTTCTCGAACTGGGCGGTCGTCAGCGTCTCCGCGCCCACCAGCGGCCCGCCGTGCAGGCGCAGCGCCTCGGCCCAGGCCGCCGGCTTGGCGTCTTCGCGCAGCAGCAGCACGCGGCCGGCCTCGCTATCCAGCAGGATCACGCCGTTGGCGCGGGCGAACGGAAACGGCAGCAACGTGGAAAGCTTGGCCTGCATCATTGCGCCGCCTTGGCCTTGTCTTCGGCCTGGCTCAGGCCATCCAGCGAACCGCGGATGCCTTTGCTCGGCAGCGCTTTCAGCGCATCGTTCAGATCATACGGCAGCTTGCTGTCCGTCTGTTTCTGCAAGTCTCCCATCACATAGCCGTAGCGCTCTCCCGCCACCGCGCTGTTGCCGATCTCGTCGCGGATGATGGTGGGCCGGATGAAGATCATCAGGTTGGTCTTCTTGCGCTCCTTGTCCTGGTACTTGAACAGATTGCCCAGGTAAGGGATATCGCCGAGCAGCGGCACCTTGTCTTCCGCATTGCTGATCTGATCCTGGGTCAGGCCGCCCAGCGCCACCAGGCCGCCGTCGTTGACCGTCACCACGGTGTCCAGCATGCGGCGGCTGAAGGTGGGGCCGGCCGCCGCGCTCAGCGTGGTCGAATCTATGGAGTCGGCCGCCTGGCTGATTTTCAGCCGGATGGCGCCGCCCTCGGAAATCTGCGGGGTGATCTCCAGCGCGAAACCGACCGTCTTGCGGTCATAAGTGTTGTATGGCGCGTTGGAGGTGCCGCTGGAGCCGGCCGGATACGAGGCGCTCAGCACGCCCACTTCCTGGCCGATCACGATCTTGGCCTTCTCGTTGTCCATGGTCACCAGCTGCGGGCTGGCCACCAGATTGCCCTTGGCCTCCTGCTCCAGCGCCTGAGCCAGCAGGCCCAGCGTCGGAATCTGCACCCCGCCCACCGTGATATTGTTGATGATGGCGGCGGTCAAGCCGCCATTGGTCAGGCTGTTGACCAGCGTGCCCAGCCCGGTGCTGTCCGTCGTCGACGGCGCGCCAAGAATCGGCTTGCCGTTGGGAAAGGAGGCGCCGGCCAGGCCGTTCTGTCCGATTTTGGCCGACCATTGCACGCCTATCTTGTTGACGCGGCTGGCCGTGACTTCCATCACCAGCGCTTCGACGTAGACCTGCGCCCTTCTCTTGTCCAGCAAGTCGATCACATTGCGCAGGTTTTGGTACATCGGGTCCGGCACGTTCAGGATCAGCGCGTTGCTGTTGCTGTCCGCCTGTATCATGGCGGCCACGCCCGCTCCGGCCGGGCCAGAGGACGCGGCGGCGGCCGCCGCGCCGTTGTCCAGCACCGGCGCGGCGCTCGGCGCGGCATTGCCGGAACCCGGCGCGGCGCCGCCAGACTGGCCGCCGCTGACGCCGCTCATCAGATTAGCGCTGCCGCCGCCGGCCGCGGCGCTGATCACGCTGCGCCCCTGCACCGGGCTGCTTTCGCTGGCCAGCAATGCGCGCAGGGTCTTGGCGATCTCGGCCGCCTGGGCATTCTTCAGATACACCACCCGCACATTGGAGCCAGCCTGGCTGGGCTGGTCCAGCATCTTCAGCAGGCTCTTGATCTTGCCTATCTTGCCCGGCGCGTCAGTGCGCACCATCAGCATATTGGCGCGCGGGTCGGCCAGGATGCTGGTCTTGCCGCCCTCGGCCCCGCCGCCGTCCTGCAGCAGCTTGTTCAAGGTGGAAGCCAGGTCCACCGCGGAACCGAACAACACCGGAATCACCGCGGTGTCGCCGGAGGAGGCCGCCTCCACCGATTCGATGATGGACTCGATGCGGCGGATATTGTCGGCGTAATCGGTGACGATCAAGGCATTGGACTGCGGATACGCCGCCACCGTGTTGTTGGGAGAGACCAGCGGGCGGATCACCGGCACCAATTGATTGGCGTTGCCGTTTTTCAGCGCGAACACCTTGGTGATCAGCCTGTCGCCGTCGCCGCGCGGCATGCCCTTGATCGCGCGCGCATGCAGTTTAGCGTCCGCCTCCGGCACGATCTTGATCACGCCGTCGCCCTCCACCGCGGCGAAACCCTGCAGACGCAAGGACGACAGCAGCACTTGGTAGGACAAGGCGCGCGGCACCGGCCGGCTGGAAACGATGTTGACCGTGCCCTTGACGCGCGGATCGATCAGGAAATTCTTGCCGCTGATTTCGCCTATCGCCTTGACCACGGTTTCGATGTCCGCGTTGACGAAGTTGAGCATTACCGTGTCGTTTTGCGGCGCCGCCAGCAATTGACAGCTATAGATCAGGGCCAGGGTGGCGACGAGTTTGGAAATTCGCATTGCGCTCTCTTATTGGCGAATCATCGCGGCGGGATTGACCGCGGGTTGGGGCTGGGCATCAGGTACGGCGTTCTGGTCGGGCACCGGCAGCGGCACCGCCCCCGGCATTTGCGGCGGCGGCGCCATGCCTGGCATGGCGGCAGGCTGTTGCGGGGCGGAGTCGCCGCCGCCTGCGCCGCCATGTCGCGCCTGCAGCGGAACGAACTGCTCGTTGCCGCCGGAGCGGATGGTCACGCCGTTGGGCGCGACCTTCACCAGCTCCCAGCCATCGGCGGTTTGCTTGCCTTGCAGCAACGGCTCGGCGCGGCCATTGTTGTCCACGACGGCGAAACCCTGCACGCCCGGCAAGGACGGCGCGTACACGCCAAGCAGGCGAATCGGCGGCGGCGCGGCGACCGCCTGCGCTGGCGCCTCGCCGAACCAATGGGACTGGGCGACTGCCGCGGCAGCCACTTGCGGCTGGGCTGGCGCCAGCGCGCGATAAGCGTGCGCGGCCGGGGACAGCCAGACGCTTAGTTGCTGGCCAACCCAGAACGCGAGCGCGCCCACGGCCAGCGCCGGCAGCGCCTTATGCCATGGCTTGCTTGGCAAGCGCAGGCGGCCCAAGTCCAGCTTGCGGCCTTTTTTGGTGTATTCCCCGAAGCCCATCGACATCCCGTTATCCAAAATATGCTGAACAAATGCCATTGCAGGCACGCTAGATTAAGCAGCAAGAGGGGCATTTTGCAATAGTTTAATGGCGGTTTTGATGACGCTTGAAATTTAAGTCGGCGTTAATATTTGCCGACAATCAATCGCACGCGGGTATTGACGCCCATTTACATCCTGCCAAACAGCCCGTTCAGCCAAATTTTCTGCATTCTCGCATAAAAAACGCCACGGCATGCCGTGGCGTCATATGCAAAGCCAATCCCGCTCAGAACTGCGCGTCTGCCAGCGCCAGCACGCTGTCCGCGCCGCCCAGAATGGCTGCGGCCAGGCCGGAAACCTGCGGCAGCAGGTGCTCGGCGAAGAAGCGCGCGGTGACGATCTTGGCGTTCAGGAAGTCCGCATCCGCGTCAGCCTCTTGCAACTTGTCTTTGGCGATCAAGGCGGCGCGGCCCAGCTGCCAGCCGCCCAGCGCGATGCCCATCAGCTTGAGGAAAGGCACGGAACCGGCGGCGGCCAATTGCGGCTGGCTGCCGAAGGTTTCCAGAATGAAGGCCACGCAACGCTCTGCCTCCGCAATGGCGGCCGCCAGATTGCGGGCGATGCTGTCGAAGCCGGCAGCCTGCAGCTTGGCGGCGGTGGATTGCGCTTCCGCCAGCAGGGCGCGCGCGGTGACGCCATGCTCCATCGCCGTCTTGCGGCCTATCAGGTCCAGCGCCTGAATGCCGGTGGTGCCCTCGTAGATGGCGGTGATGCGCGCGTCGCGGTAATACTGGGCGACGCCGGTTTCCTCGATGAAGCCCATGCCGCCGTGCACCTGCACCGCCAAGCTGGTGATCTCGTTGGCCTGCTCGGTGTTCCAACCCTTGACTATGGGGATCAGGAAGTTCAGCAGCGCCTGGTTGCGCGCGGCCTCGTCCGGCACCGGGTGGCACGCGGCGCGGTCCAGCGCGGCGGCCGCGTAGAAGGTCAGCGAGCGCTGCGCTTCGATCTGGGCGCGCATGGTCATCAGCATGCGGCGCACGTCCGGATGCTGGATGATGGGCACGCCGGCCGGATCGGGCGAGCCGACGGCGCGGCTCTGCACGCGCTCGCGCGCGTACTCCACCGCTTTTTGATAAGCGCGCTCCGACACCGCCATGCCCTCGATGCCCACGCCCAGGCGGGCATGGTTCATCATGGTGAACATATAGTTCAGGCCCTTGTTGGGCTCGCCCACCAGATAACCCACGGCGCCGTCGTTGTCGCCGAAGCTCATCACCGCGGTCGGGCTGCCGTGTATGCCCAGCTTGTGCTCCAGCGACACGCAGCGCACGTCGTTGCGCGCGCCGAGCGAGCCGTCGGCATTGACCAGGAACTTGGGCACGATGAACAGCGAGATGCCCTTCACGCCGGGCGGCGCGTCCGGCAACCGGGCCAGCACCAGATGGACGATGTTCTCGGCCATATCGTGCTCGCCCCAGGTGATGAAGATCTTCTGGCCGCTGATGCGATAGCTGCCGTCGGCGGCGGGCACCGCGCGCGAACGCACCTGGGCCAGGTCGGAGCCGGCTTGCGGCTCGGTCAGATTCATGGTGCCGGTCCACTGGCCGCCAGCCATCATCGGCAGATAGATATTTTTCAGCTCATCCGAGGCGTGATGATGGATGGCTTCCACCGCGCCCAGCGTCAGCAGCGGGGCCAGTGAAAACGCCAGATTGGACGCGCACCACATTTCTTCGGCCGCCGCCGCTACCAGCGCCGGCATGCCCTGGCCGCCATATTCCTCCGGCGCGCGCAGGCCCACCCAGCCCGATTCCACATATTGCTGCCAGGCTTCCTTGAAGCCCGGCGCGGCGGTCACGTCGCCATCCTTCCACTTGGCGCCCTGGTCGCCCTGGCGGTTGATGGGGGCCAATACGCCTTCGGCGAACTTGGCCGCTTCTTCCAGCACGGCGTCGGTCAGTTCGACCGAGCACTCGCCGTAGCCCGGCAGGCCGCAGATCGCCGGCAGGTCGGCCAGCTCGTTCAGGGCAAATCGAATGTCTTTGACTGGGGCGTGATAAATCATCGCGCTTCTCCTCTGCTTCTCTCGCGTTGGCCCGCTCAGCGCAAGCCATGAAAAAACCGGCGCTCATGCAGGGCGCCGGTTGCTGTTGTGTGTTCCGGCGGCTATGTTGCCTGCTCGGTCGGGGGCGCTTGCGGTCGCCCCCGGCTGTCGCTTACTTCGACAGTTCGGCCACCAGCTCCGGCACCACGGTGAACAGGTCGCCGACGATGCCGTAGTCGGCCACCTGGAAGATCGGGGCCTCTTCGTCCTTATTGATGGCGACGATCACCTTGGAGTCCTTCATGCCCGCCAGGTGCTGGATCGCGCCGGAGATGCCGACGGCGATGTACAGCTGTGGCGCCACGACCTTGCCGGTTTGGCCCACTTGGTAGTCGTTCGGCGCGTAACCGGCATCCACGGCGGCGCGCGAAGCGCCGACGGCGGCGGCCAGCTTGTCGGCCAGCGGTTCGATCACGGCCTTGAACTGCTCTTCCGAGCCCAGGGCGCGGCCGCCGGATACGATGACCTTGGCCGAGCCCAGTTCCGGACGATCGGACTTGGTCAGCTCCTGGCCGACAAAGGCGGACAGCTGGCTGTCGGCGCCGGCGGAAATGGCTTCCACCGCGGCGGAGCCGCCCTGGCCAGCCGCGTCGAAGGCAGTGGTGCGAACGGTGATGACCTTGATGGCGTCGGACGATTGCACGGTGGCCATCACATTGCCGGCGTAGATCGGGCGCACGAAGGTGTCGGCCGACTCGATGGCGGTGATTTCGGAAATCTGCGCCACGTCCAGCAAGGCGGCCACGCGCGGCAGCAGGTTCTTGCCGAAGGAGGACGCCGGGGCCAGGACGTGGCTGTAACCCTTGGCCAAGTCCACCACCAGCGCGGACAGGCTTTCGGCCAGACCGTGCGCGTAGTGGGCGGCGTCGGCCAGCAGCACCTTGGCCACGCCGGCCACGCTCTTGGCGGCCTCGGCGGCGGCGGCGGCGTTGTGGCCGGCCACCAGCACATGCACTTCGCCCAGCTTGGCGGCGGCGGTGACGGTATTCAGGGTGCCTGACTTCAGGCTCTGGTTGTCGTGTTCAGCGATAACGAGAATAGCCATGTCTTACAGCACCTTTGCTTCGTTCTTGAGTTTGGCGACCAGTTCGGCGGCATTGGCCACCTTGACGCCGGCGGAACGCTTGGCCGGTTCGGCCACTTTCAGCGTCTTCAAGCGCGGCGCGACGTCCACGGCCAGATCGGCCGGGGTGGTCTTGTCCAGCGGCTTCTTCTTGGCGGCCATGATATTGGGCAGCTTGATGAAGCGCGGCTCGTTCAGGCGCAGGTCGGCGGTGACCACGGCAGGCAGGCGCAGCTTGACGGTTTCCAGGCCGCCGTCGATTTCGCGGACCACGTCCACGGTTTCGGCCGCCAGGTCCACCTTGGAGGCGAACGTGCCCTGGGCCCAGCCCAGCAGCGCGGAAGTCATCTGGCCGGTTTGATTCGCGTCATCGTCGATGGCCTGCTTGCCCAGGATCACCAGCTGCGGTTGTTCCTTGTCCGCCACCGCCTTCAGCAGCTTGGCCACGGCCAGCGGCTGCAGTTCGGTCTCGGTTTCCACCAGGATGGCGCGGTCGGCACCCATGGCCAGCGCGGTGCGCAGGGTTTCCTCGCACTGCTTCACGCCCATGGAAACGACGACGATCTCGGTCGCCTTGCCGGCTTCCTTCAGACGCACGGCTTCTTCGACGGCGATTTCATCGAACGGGTTCATCGACATCTTGACATTGGCGACATCAACGTCGCTGCCGTCGGCTTTGACGCGGACTTTCACGTTGTAATCAACAACGCGCTTCACTGCGACTAGAACTTTCATATTCCTCCAGCAAACATCTGTGGGTTAATCGAAACGCGGAAGGCAAAGAACGGCCAGCTGTGCCTGATTATGCCCCAAGCAATTTTCAAACGAGCGTTTGGTTTGTAGCCCGACGCGACAAGCGTGGTGAAAATGCAACTCGGCATCGATAGTACGTCATTTCCCGCGGGTTTGCATTTCAAGCCGAAGCTGTCACAATGCGTCGACGCATCGCAGCATTTCATTGTCATAAACCACTGGAGCTGTCATGACCGTCTATTTCGAAGACCTCGCCGTCGGCCAAAGCGCCGAAGCCGGCAAAACCATCACCGAGGCCGACGTGCTGCTGTTTTCCGCCGTCAGCGGCGACAACAATCCGGTGCACCTGGACGAGCTCTACGCCGCGTCCACGCCGTTTGAAACCCGCATCGCGCACGGCATGCTGACCGCCAGCCTGATCTCCGGCGTGATAGGCACCCGCCTGCCGGGCTACGGCACCATTTACCTGTCCCAATCCACCCGCTTCAAGGCGCCGGTGCGCATCGGCCAGACCGTCACCACCCGCGTCACCGTGACCGAGCTGATTCCGGAGAAGAAGCGGGTGCGCCTGACCACCGAATGCCTGATAGGCGACAAGGTGGTGCTGGAAGGCGAATCGCTGGTGATCGCGCCCTCGCGCGGCTAAGGTCAAAACGCCACGCCGTGCCGGCCCAGCGCCCAGCGCACCGGCTCGGCCACCAGCTCGTCCGGATAGTCCAGCCGTCGCCGCAACGCGGCGACGATTTCCGGCGAAGCGGGCGCGTTGCCCAGCCCCACCGCCAGATTGGACAGCCACTTGGCGTAGCCTATGCGGTAGATCGGACTGCCGGCCATGCGCTCGCGAAACTGCTCCGCGCTCCAGTCGAACAGTTCTACCAGATTGACCGCATCCAGGCCATGACGCACCGCAAAATCAGTTTCTTCTGTTAAAGCGCCGAAACGGTTCCACGGACAGAATAGCTGGCAGTCGTCGCAACCGTACACGCGGTTGCCTATCAAAGGGCGCAATTCATGCGGAATCGCGCCTTTCAGTTCTATAGTCAGGTAGGAAATGCAGCGCCGCGCGTCTACTGTATAAGGTTCGACGATGGCGCCGGTGGGACAGACTTCCAGGCAGCGCGTGCAGCGGCCGCAATGCCCCTCCTCCGGCTCGTCTTCCGGCAGCGGCAGATCGGTCAGGATTTCGCCGAGGAAAAACAGCGAGCCCTGGCGTTTGGTCAACAGTAGCGTGTGTTTGCCGCGCCAGCCCAGGCCGGCCTGGGAGGCCAGCGCCACCTCGGCCAGCGGCGCGCTGTCGGTGAACACGCGGTAGCCGAAGGCGCCGACGGCGGCTTCGATGCGCTCGGCTAGTTTCTGCAAACGATTGCGCAGCACCTTGTGGTAGTCGCGGCCCAGGGCATAGCGCGACAGATAGGCTAGCGACGGGTTGGCCAGCACGTTCTCGGCCGGCTCGGAGGCGGGCCAGTAGTTCATCCGCAGCGAGATGACGGACAGCGTGCCGGGCACCAGCTCCGTCGGCTTGACGCGCAGCGCGCCATGGCGGGCCATATAGTCCATCTCGCCGTGGAAGCCGGCGGCCAGCCAGTCGTTCAGCCTCGCCTCGGCTTCCGGCGGCAGCTCGGCGCGGCCGACCCGGGCGTCGGCGAAGCCGGCCTCTCGCGCCCAGGCTTTGATTTGGCGCGACAATTCGCGATAATCCGGTTTTTGAGGAGAATTCTCAGTCATGGCGATGGATGATACCAGCGTTCTGTCGGGCAGCCTGCCGGACGAGAACGCCACGCTGGCACTGGGCGCCGCCTTCGCCGCCGCGGCCCGGCCAGGCCTCGTCGTCCACCTGCTGGGCGATCTGGGCGCGGGCAAAACCACGTTCACGCGCGGCCTGCTGGCGGCGCTGGGCCATCAGGGCAAAGTGAAAAGCCCCACTTATACCCTGGTGGAAAGCTACCCGTTTCCCGACTATAGTGTCCATCATTTTGACCTTTACCGCTTCGCCGATCCGGAAGAATGGAACGACGCCGGTTTCAGCGAATATTTCGGCCAGGACAGCCTGTGCCTGGTGGAGTGGCCGGACAAGGCCGAAGGCCTGTTGCCCGCCGCCGACCTCACGCTGGAACTTGCCGTCACCGGCAGCGGTCGCACTTATCACTTCCAAGCTCAGACTCAAACCGGACAGTCATGCCTGATTCGACTTTCGACCCCAGCCGCCGCGCCCTGCTAGGCGTCGCGGCCGCCACTTTCCTGTTAGCCGTCAGCCGCCCCGGCCGGGCCGCCGACAGCCAGATCGTCGCCCTGCGCATCTGGCCCTCCTCCACTTACACCCGCATCACGCTGGAATCCGCCGCCGCCATCCAGTACAAGCAGTTCACGCTGGCCAATCCGAACCGGATGGTGATAGACCTGCAGGGCGTGCAGCTGAACGGCGTGCTGAAGGACATCAGCAGCCAGATAGCCAAGGCCGATCCCTTCATCGCCAGCGCGCGCGCCGGCCAGTTCGACCCGGACACGGTGCGTCTGGTGCTGGACCTGAAGACCGAGGTCAAGCCTCAGGTCTTCACGCTGGCCCCTATCGCCGAATACAAGAATAGACTGGTGGTGGACCTCTATCCCAACGGCCAGCAGGACGATCCGCTGCTGGCCCTGCTGCAAGACTACAGCAAGGGCAAGATGGAGCAGCCGCCAGCCCGCGTCAAACCCAAGGCCAAGGATGCCGACCGTCCCATCGTCGTGATGCTGGACCCGGGACACGGCGGCGAGGACCCAGGCGCCATCGGCCTGCAAGGCAACCGAGAGAAGGACGTGGTGCTGAAGATAGGCCATCAGCTTAAGCAGCTGATAGACGCCGAACCGAATATGCACGCCTATATGACGCGCAGCGACGACGTGTTCATTCCGCTGGGCGTGCGCGTAGCCAAGGCGCGCAAGCTCAACGCCGATCTGTTCGTATCCATCCACGCCGACGCCGCGCCCAACCGCGCCGCGCGCGGCTCGTCCGTGTTCGCGCTATCGGAAAAAGGCGCCACCAGCGCCTTCGCCAAGGCGCTGGCGCAGACGGAGAACAACTCCGACTTGGTCGGCGGCGTCAAGATCGCCAGCAAGGACAAGTATCTGGCGCACACGCTGCTGGACCTGACGCAGACCGCCACCATCAACGACAGCCTGAAGCTGGGCAAGACGGTGCTGGGACAATTGGGCGGCTTGAACAAACTGCACAAGAACGCGGTGGAACAGGCTGGCTTCGCCGTGCTGAAGGCGCCGGACATCCCGTCCATCCTGGTGGAAACCGCCTTCATCTCCAATCCGGACGAGGAACAGCGGCTGATCACGGCGGAGTTTCAGCAGCAAATGGCCAACGCCATCTTCAGCGGCGTCAAAAGCTACTTCGCCTCCGGCGTCGCGCTGGCCGCGCGCGCCTGAGCCGAACGCCGCAAGCAAAACCGCCAGGTTTTCATGCCTGGCGGTTTTTTCATGGCGGATGCGCGTTCAATGCGCAGGCGGCTCGCCTGGCGGCGCGTCTTCCTCGGCCGGCACCCGGTAGTTCTCGCTGGCCCACTGCCCCAGGTCTATCAAGCGGCAGCGCTCGCTGCAGAACGGGCGATAGCGGCTTTGCGGCTCCCAACGCACTTCGGCGCGGCAGGTGGGACAGGCGACAATGCGGACGGATTCGGGCATGAAACTCAGAATTTGCAATTGGTCAGGTAAAACTCGACATCCTGCTCGGTTTGGCGCGGCCGGGTCTCTCCGGTCACGGCGCCGACAAAGCGGATATTGAGCGCATATTTATTGGCGGACAATTCGGGCAACAGCGCCAGGCCATCGTCGTAGGCCACGCGGATCAGCTGCACCACCTTGCCGCCCGACATTTGCTGGAACGCGCCCTTGCGCGCCACATAATGATGGGTTTTGCCGCTGTCGCGCAGCAAGCGCAGCAGGATGTCCGAAGCCTCGGCCGTCGGCATCAGCGGCGCGGACCAGCGCAGGATGTCCTGGCGGCGCTCCTCGGCCGGCTTCTGCTGCCACAGGTGATAGGACGGCAGATCGAACTGGCAGGTTCCGCCGGGAATGCCGGCGCGCTGTTTGATCGCCATCAGCCATTCGTTCTCGCGCAGATTCTGGCCAAACTTGCCGGTCAGCGCCAGCAGCTTGCTCGAAGCGCGCTCGATCTCCTCCAGCACGCCCTCCAGCGTCTCCTCGGCCACATTGGGATTTTCGCGCAGCGCTTCCAGTTGCTGCTTCTGCCGCTCCAGCTCCTGCAGCAGATCGGCTTTCAGGTCGGCGCGCGAGGCGGTTTCCATCAGCTCGAACAGCACCATCAGCGCAGCGTGATGGTCATAAGGGTGATCCTTGCCGACAAAGTAGGCCAGCCGCCCGTACAAATATTCCAGACGCAGCAGAATACGGGTGCGCTCGGTGACAGGAAATTCAAAACTGATCACGGCAGATCTGCCCTTCTCCACGGCTTTCAGCAAGCCTTAAAACATCGCATTGACAAGATTTGCCAGATAATAACCGTGTTTGGCATCGACTTGAAGTCTCAATTCTGCCAAGCCGCCGTTATTGTCTATGACATCGTCGGCGCGACGCAGCCGCTCCGCCCGCGGGCACTGCGCCGCCATGATGGCGCGCACCGCCTGTTCGGTAAAGCCGTTGCGCCGCCTGACCCGCTCCACCTGAACCTCTTCGCGGCAGTCCACCGTCAGCGTGCGGGCCAACAGCGGCAAATAGCGGCCGCTTTCAAACAGCAAAGGCACCACCAGCACCGCGTAGTCTCCGCGCGCAGCCTCCAGCCGCCGCACGCTCTCATCGTAGATCGCCGGATGCAGAATGGCCTCCAGCCTGCGCTTGCAGTCCGGATCGGCAAACACGCGCTCCCGCATCGCAGCCCGATTCAGCGCGCCGTCCGCCGCCACCGCCTCCGGGCCAAACTCCCGCCCGATCTCGGCCATCGCCGCGCCGCCTGGGCCAGTCAAGGCATGGGCGATCTGATCGGTGTCTATCACCGGCACGCCGAGCTCGGAGAAACGCTCCGCCGCCGCGCTCTTGCCGGAGCCTATGCCGCCGGTCAGCCCGATTACCGGGATAGCCATGACAGATAGCCCTCCACGATTTGCGGCCCCCACGCCAGGGCGATCCAGCCGGCCGCTGCCAGATACGGGCCAAAGGGGATGTACTGTCCGCGCCCGATGCGCGAAGCCGCCATCATGGCGATGCCGAACACCGCCCCGACCAGCGACGATAACAAAACCACCAGCGGCAGCATGCTCCAACCCAGCCAGGCGCCCAGCGCGGCCAACAGTTTTAGATCGCCTCCGCCCATTCCCGGACGTCCCTTGAGCAGCAGATAGCCCTGCGACACCAGCCACAGCGATAGATACCCCAACGCGGCGCCCAGCACGGCGGATGACAAGGGCACCCATCCTGTATACAGATTGAACAGCAAACCGGCCCACAAAAGCGGCAAGGTCAGGCTGTCCGGCAACAGCTGGGTGTCCAGGTCGATGAAAGTCAGCGCCAGCAAAACCGCGGTCAAGACCATGGCGCCGAGCAAGGGCCAGCCCCAACCCAACTGCCAGGCCAGCACGCCGAACAGCGCGCCGCACAGCAGCTCCACCAGCGGATAGCGCAGGCGGATCCGCGCGCCGCAATGGCCGCAGCGGCCGCGCAACAGCGCAAAGCTTAGCACCGGGATGTTCTGCCAGGCCCGCACCGGCGCCTTGCAGGACGGGCAGTGCGAGGCCGGACGCCACAGATTGTAGCTCTCCCGCTCCGCCAGCTGCTCCGCCGCGCCTTGCGCCGCCAGCCGCAGCGCCGGCATCCGCTCGCAGTCGGCCAGATAGCCCACGCTCTCCGCTAGGAACTCATCCTCCAGCATGCGCGGCATGCGATGGATCACCACGTTCAGGAAGCTGCCCACCAGCAAACCGAACACCAGGGCCGCGCCCACCAGCCAAGCCGTATGCGTGGCCAACAACCATGCGATGTCTTGCAGCATCAGCCCACCACCTGGCCCATTTTGAAAATCGGCATGTACATCGCGATCACCAAGCCCCCTATCAATACGCCGAGTATCACCATGATGGCCGGCTCCAGCAGGCTGGACAGCGCGGCAACCGCGTTATCGACTTCTTCTTCATAAAAATCCGCCACCTTGTCCAGCATCTGGTCCAGCGAGCCGGACTCCTCGCCGATGGCCGTCATTTGCAGCACCATATTGGGGAATAGATCCGTGCGCTGCATCGAAAAGCTCAGGCTGGAGCCGGTGTTGACGTCGGCCTGGATGCGCTTGGTCGCCTCCGCGTACACCTGGTTGCCGGCGGCGCCGCCCACCGAGTCCAGCGCCTCCACCAGCGGCACGCCCGCCGTGAACAGCGTGGACAGCGTGCGCGCCCAGCGCGCGATGGTGGCCTTGCGGATGATGTCGCCGATGACCGGCAGCTGCAGCAGGATGCGGTCCATCTGCTCCTGCATTTTGGGCGTGCGCTTGAAGGCGTAGAAGAACGCGAAAATGCCGCCGAAGATGGAACCAAAGATCAGCCACCAGTAATGGACGAACAAGTCCGACAGCCAGATCACGAACAGCGTGGGCGCCGGCAGGTTGGCGCCGAAACTGGAGAACAAGTCTTTGAACGCCGGAATCACGTAGATCATGATCACCGCGGTGATGACGAAGGCGGTGGCCACGATGGCCGTCGGGTAAATCATCGCCGACTTGATCTTGGACTTGATGGCCATCACCTTTTCCTTATAGGTGGCCAGCTTGTCCAACAGCGAGTCCAGCACGCCGCCGGTTTCGCCGGCGGCGATGATGTTGCAGAACAGCTTGTCGAAATACAAGGGCCGCTTGCGGAAGGCCTCGGCCAGCGACATGCCGGTTTCGACGTCGGCCCTCACCTCCAGCAGCAGGCGCGTCACCGCCGGGTTGTTATGCCCCTTGGCCGAGATATCGAACGCCTGCAGCAGCGGCACCCCCGCCTTCATCATCGTGGACAGCTGGCGTGTGAACAGCGTGATGTCCCGGTCGGTGATCTTGCGGCCGAAGCCGGCGCGGCGCTTGCGGATCTTGACCACATTGATGCCTTGCCGCCGCAACTGCATCTTGGCGACGTTGTCCGACTCCGCGCGCAACTCGCCGCGTATGATGCGGCCGCTCTTGTCCTTGCCCTCCCATTCCCAGATATGTCCCGGGCTTGCTTTTTTTGTCGTCGCCATCACTCCAACCTTCCATGTTTTCATCCAGACGCCATGCCGCGCCATTCGCCGGGGCTCAGTCGTTGGTGACCGCTTCGATCTCCGCCAGAGAGGTCATGCCGCGTTTGACCTTGAGCAAGCCGGCGTGGCGCAGATTCACCATGCCCTCCTGCAAGGCCAGGTCGGAAATATCCATCGCCGTGCCGTTCTTCATGATCAGCCGCGTCATCGCATCGCTGATCGGCATCACCTCGTAAATGCCGACGCGCCCCTTGTAGCCGGTATTGCGGCACTCTTCGCAGCCCACCGGGCCGTATGGATGCCAGCTGCCATCCAGCTGCGCCTTGGAGAAGCCCGCGCGCAGCAGCGCCTCCTCCGGGATTTCCACCGGCTTCTTGCAATGATTGCACAAGCGGCGGGCCAGGCGCTGCGCCATGATCAGCAGCACCGAGCTGGCGATATTGAACGGCGCGACGCCCATGTTCAGCAAGCGGGTCAGCGTGGCCGGCGCATTATTGGTGTGCAGCGTGGAAAACACCATATGGCCGGTCTGCGCGGCCTTGATCGCGATGTCGGCGGTTTCGAAATCGCGGATTTCGCCCACCATGATCACGTCCGGATCCTGACGCAGGAAGGCGCGCAGCGCCGAAGCGAAAGTCAGGCCGGCCTTTTCGTTGACGTTGACCTGATTGATCCCGGGCAGGTTGATTTCCACCGGGTCTTCGGCCGTCGAAATATTGGTGTCCGGCTTATTCAGGATGTTCAGGCAGGTATACAGCGACACCGTCTTGCCGCTGCCGGTAGGCCCGGTAACCAGCACCATGCCGTAGGGACGAGCGATTGCCTGCAGCAACAATTGTTTCTGTTCGGGCTCGAAACCCAGTTGCTCGATATCCAGCGACGCCGATGAGGAATCCAGAATCCGCATCACGATCTTTTCGCCGTACAGCGTGGGCAATGTGCTGACGCGGAAATCGATGGCCCGGGTCTTGGAGATCACCAGTTTCAGGCGGCCATCTTGCGGCACCCGCTTTTCCGAAATATCCAGCCTGGAAATCACCTTGATGCGCGAGGCGATTTTTTCCTTCAGCAGCAAGGGCGGCTGCGCCACTTCCTTCAACGCCCCATCCACTCGATAGCGGATGCGGTAATACTTTTCGTACGGCTCGAAATGAATGTCGGACGCACCCACGCCTATGCCGTCCAGCAGCATCTTGTGGATGAACTTGACCACCGGGGCGTCGTCCACCTCCACCTGAGGCGCGTCGGCCTGGGCGTCTGGGTCGGCAAACTCCAGATCGCCCAAGTCCTCGCCTTCCAGCTCCTTCAGCGCCGAAGCGGGACTATCCTGGTAGCGGCCAACCAGCTTGGACAGCTTGTCGTCCTCGACCACGACGATCTCCACCGTCAAACCGGTCTTGAAAGTGATGGCGTGATAGGCCGAGGTCTGGGTGGGGTCCGAGGTGCCGATATACAGCTTGTTGCCGCGCTTGAGCAGGGGCAGCAGGCGGCGGCTGGCGACCAGGTCGTCGTCGACCAGGCCCTTGGGCAGCTGTTCGGTATCGAGCGAGGTCATATCAAGCAAGGGATAACCGAAAATGCGCGAGGCGAAAATGGCCACGTCGCGCGCGCTCATTTTCTTGCTCAGAATCAGCTGTTCGACGAAGCTGATATGCGAAGCCGCCGCATGCTTCTGGATGGCGTCTGCGTCCTGCTGCAGCAGCATATTATGCTGAACCAGGGCTCGTCCGAGCCCGGAAATCCCTGCCGTAGCTTCCATATGAAAATTGATCCGGTATGGGCTGTTGCGCCGCGATGGAATGAGGGTTTTGACGATATTATATGCAAAATCGTCCTCGGTCCCGACACAAAACCTTTTCCCGCCCGTCCCAGTTGCCCAGCCGCTCCCGATACATCCGACATCTCGCTGAAAACAATAAAAAAAGGACTGCCGAAGCAATCCTTTTCATGGCGCGCGGGGCGCTTAGAAGTTATGAATCAGGCCCAGGCCGAAAGAGTTTTCGCTGGCGACGCCGCTGGCCTTCCAATTCACGTGGCCATAAGAGGTGTAAACCTCGGTGCGCTTGGACACGGCGTAATCCAGACCCAGCACGAACTGATCGTAACCCGAGTTGCTGATAGTCTTGCTGCCGGCAGTCGCATCGTAACCCTTGGCATAGGATAGGTACGGAGTGAACGCGCCGAAGGTATAGCCGCCAGTCAGCGCCAATTCCTTGGTCTTCACAACTTGAGTGACATCGAAAGTGCTGGCCGAGCTTGCGAAAGCTGTATTCAGGGCGGCAACGTTGTAAACCACGCCAGTGGAGTCAGCGAAGCCAGTAACATTGTTCTTCGAGTCAAGGGCTTGACCCAAGTAGCCGCGAACTTGCTGGTAGCCCAAGGCCACGTAAATGTTATTGGCGTTATAGCCAGCTTCCAGGCGGTGCCAATCCTTCAGGCCCGCACCCACCTTGTTGGCGTCGCCGCGGTTTTCGAAGTTGTACTTGGCGAAATAGCCCGCGTTCTCGTAGCTCAGACCCAGGTTGATCAGTTGGGCATTGGTACGCGTGCCATTCACGTTCGCACGAGTTTCATCAGCCGCATACAGGGCTGCGTAGCTGAAACCGTAGAAGTTCGGGCTATCGTAACGGATAGCGTTATTGTGGCGAGTATCCAGGCGAGTGAACATGCCCAGGCCCCCTACGCTTTCGCCGCTATAGTAACCCGGGTCCACTTGCTCCATGTCGGAGTTGGCGTAGTTGGACAGGCGGCCCAGACGGACCTTACCCCAATCGCCGGCCAGACCCACGAAAGTGTCGCGAGTAGCCAGGTTGTCGCTGCCAGTACCATCCATATGCAGACGGCTTTCCACCTGCCAGATCGCCTTCAGACCGTTGCCCACGTCTTCGCTGCCCTTGAAACCGATGCGGGAGGTCCAGTCATTGATTTGCACGCCGCTCTGCGGGTTACCCTGAGCGTTGGTGCCGAAGGTGGAGCTATAGGTCTTGTTGTCTTCGATACCGGCCCTGATCGAGCCATAGATGGTGACATCAGCCATGGCCGCTGCAGGCAGGGCTGCCAGCGCCAAAGCAATCAGCTTCTTGTTCATTGCAGATCCTTTCAAGTCAGTTGATTTTGTCCTGTTGACTCAGTGGCTTGCAGCCAATGGCCCGGACATTTATGTGCCGACGGTATATTCCGTCGATCGCTGTTGCCAATATAAGACTGACGTTGCAAAAAAACAAAGATCAAGCGCGAAACCAGACTGGAAATCACCAAAAAAACAACAGCATTTCCAACAAAGCCCAGCGGCCAAAGCGATTACGCCAGCCAGATCCGCCCACAGGCTGCGGCCCACAAACAACACATGCCGCGCATCGTTGCGCGCATGCAACAAATCACCTGCCCCGCCTCTTCATTCTCATATCATCGCGATAAACGAAAAACCGCCACTCGATGGAATGGCGGTTGCGATGCGCTAGGCGCGAAAACGCGCGGGACGGCTACTTGGCGGCGGGCTTCGCCACGGGCTTGGCGGCCGGCGCCGCGCCGCCGACCATCAGGTCCTTGCGCAGCTTGTCCAGCGTCTTGTCGCCGATGCCGGAGACTTTCTTCAGATCATCCACGGTCTTGAACGGACCGTTCTTGCTGCGGTAGTCGACAATGGCCTTGGCCTTGGCAGGCCCTATTCCCTGCAGGGCTTCCAGTTGCTGCGGCGTGGCGGTATTCAGATTGACGGCGGCCCAGGCGGCATGGAAAGACAGCAGCAGGCCGGCAAGGACGGCGAACAGTTTCTTCATGGCGGACTCCTAAATGAAAGGCGCAAAGGGTTTTAAATTGTCATGACATGCAGCTAACCGCGCTGCAAGATCAATTCTAAAACCACTTTGCTGCCCACGTATGCCAGCATCAATGACAGGAAACCGGCCAAGGTCCAGCGTATGGCCACGCGGCCCCGCCAACCACGCAGCCTCCTCCCCAGCAGCAGGGAGGCGAAGATCAGCCAGGACAGCACGCTGAATACCGTCTTGTGCGTCAGCGCCGCCGCCTTGCCGAACACTTCCTCGGAGAAGGCCATGCCGCTGACCATGGTCAGCGTCAATAACAAGAACCCCGCCGCGATGACCTGGAACATCATTTTTTCCAGTGTCAGCAAGGGCGGCAGCTGTTTGGCCAGCAGGGACACCCGCCTATGGTGCAGCGCCCGCTCCAGCACCAGCATCAGCGCCGCGATCAGCGCCGCGATGGCGAACAGGCTGTAAGCCAGCATGGAAACCAGGATGTGCAGCACAAAGGCCGGGTTGGACAGGTCGCTGACGAAATGGCGACCCGGGAAAACCAGCCCAAAGGCCAGCGCCCCCATCGCCAGCGGCATCATGAACAGCTGCAGCCCCTCCACCTTATAGAAGAAGCTGCAGGTCCAGTAGATCAGCAACATGATCCACACCATCAGGCTCAAGGCGTGGCCGACGCCAAGGGCCAGGCCGCCGCTGGCGCTGAGCGGCGACACCACCACCACGGTCTGGGCCAGCAGCAGCAGGCCCAGCAGGCTGTGCTCGATGCGGGGGTTGCGCGGCCAATGGGCCAGGCCTCTCCAGTTGGCCACGTAATGCCAGGTGAAGGCGCCATAGGACAGGATCAGAAACAGGGTCAAAACGAGCAGGAGGCTGGTCATATATAAGGGTGTGATCAAATCCGGGCGCGTACCCGGCGGCTCGTGGTAAAATCGACTGTTTGAGAGTCTACACCAAGCTGCCTATCGTTGGCAGAGAGTAAGGACAGCACCATGCTAGACAACTTGACCAGCCGCCTGTCCGGCGTGATGAAATCCTTGCGCGGCAATGCGCGGCTGACCGAATCGAATATCCAGGACGCGATGCGCGAAGTGCGCATGGCCTTGCTGGAGGCTGACGTGGCGCTGCCCGTCATCAAAACCTTCATCGCGCAGGTGAAGGAACGCGCGCTCGGCCAGGACGTGATGGGCAGCCTGACCCCGGGCCAAGCGCTGGTGGGCGTAGTCAACGAAGAACTCGTCAAGCTGATGGGCGAGAAGAACGACGAGCTGAACCTGGCCGCCGTGCCGCCCGCCATCGTGCTGATGGCAGGCCTGCAGGGCGCCGGTAAGACCACCACCGTCGGCAAGCTGGCCAAGCGGCTGAAGGAAACCCAGAAGAAGAAGGTGCTGGTGGTGTCAGCCGACGTTTACCGTCCGGCCGCCATCGAGCAGCTGAAGCTGCTGGCTTCGCAAGTCGGCGTGGAATGGTTCCCGTCCGACGCCGCACAGAAGCCGGTGGACATCGCCCGCGCCGCCATCGACCACGCGCGCCGCCACTTCTTCGACGTATTGCTGGTAGATACCGCCGGCCGTCTCGCCATCGACGAGGCGATGATGGAGGAGATCAAGGCGCTGCACGCCGCGGTCAATCCGGTGGAAACGCTGTTCGTGGTGGACGCGATGCAGGGCCAGGACGCGGTCAACACCGCCAAGGCCTTCAACGACGCGCTGCCGCTGACCGGCGTGATCCTGACCAAGATGGACGGCGATTCGCGCGGCGGCGCCGCCTTGTCGGTGCGCCACGTCACCGGCAAGCCGATCAAGTTCATCGGCGTCGGCGAAAAGGTCACGGGCATCGAACCGTTCCACCCGGACCGCATCGCCAGCCGCATCCTGGGCATGGGCGACGTGCTGTCGCTGATCGAGGAAGTCCAGAAGGGCATCGATCAGAAGGAAGCCGAGGCCATGGCCAAGAAGTTGAAGTCCGGCAAGGGCTTCGACCTCGAGGACTTCAAGGCGCAGATGCAGCAGATGAAGAAAATGGGCGGCATGTCCAATCTCTTGGAAAAAATGCCGGGCCAGATCGGCCAGATGGCCAAGGGCATCCAGGGCGCGGAGGCTGAAAAATCCATGCGCCGCATCGAGGGCATCATCAACTCGATGACCATGGAAGAGCGCCGCAAGCCGGAACTGCTCAAGGCCAGCCGCAAGCGCCGCATCGCCGCCGGCTCTGGCGTGACGGTGCAGGAGGTGAACCGCCTGCTGGCGCAGTTCGAACAGATGCAGAAAATGATGAAGCAGTTCTCGTCCAAGGGCGGGATGATGAAGATGATGCGAGGCATGAAGGGCATGATGCCCGGCATGTAAGCGAAAACAAACGGGCGCCAGTCGCCCGTTTGTTTTGAGATAAAGACAAGCCGCCGGCGAAGCGGCGCCTGCACGCTACATTGATTAAGGGGCCGCCCCGGCCGCGTCGCCGGAACCGTTTGTATCGCAACCCGCCGCTGTTTGGCGAACCACGTTTGGAAATACCCCGCATGAATCTGACTACGTTGACCGCCCTGAGCCCGTTGGATGGCCGCTACGCCGGCCAGGTCGAGGCCCTGCGCAACCTGTTCTCCGAATTCGGTTTGATGAAGTGCCGCGTCAAAGTGGAACTGGAATGGCTGAAGATGCTGGCCGCCGAGCCGGGCATCGAAGAGGTCAAACCGTTCTCCGACGCCACCATCCGCGAGATCGACGACGTGATCGCCAACTTCAGCGTCGAACACGGCGAGGAAGTGAAGGCCATCGAAGTCCGCACCAACCACGACGTCAAGGCTATCGAATACTGGCTGAAGGAACGGCTGTCCGGTAATCCGGAAGTGATGGCGGCCGGCGAATTCATCCACTTCGCCTGCACCTCCGAGGACATCAACAACCTCAGCCACGCGCTGATGCTGAAGACCGCGCGCAACACCGTGCTGCTGCCGAATCTGGACGAAGTGATCCACCGGCTGCAAAAACTGTCGCATGAGCTGGCCGCCGTGCCCATGATGTGCCGCACCCACGGCCAGCCGGCCACGCCGTCCACCATGGGCAAGGAGCTGGCCAATGTGGTGTACCGCCTGAAGCGCCAGCGCGAGCAACTGGTGCACCAGGAAATCCTGGGCAAGATCAACGGCGCCGTAGGCAACTACAACGCCCACCTGGCGGCCTACCCGGACATCGACTGGGAAAGCCTGTGCGGACGCTTCGTCACCGGCCTGGGCCTCACCTTCAATCCGTACACCATCCAGATCGAGCCGCACGACTACATGGCCGAGCTGTACCAGGTGATGAGCCGCGTCAACACCATCCTGATCGACCTGAACCGCGACATCTGGGGCTATATCTCGCTGGGTTACTTCAAGCAGAAGGTCAAGAAGGACGAAGTGGGCAGCTCCACCATGCCGCACAAGGTCAACCCGATCGACTTCGAGAACGCAGAAGGCAATCTGGGCATGGCCAACGCCATCATGGGCCATCTGGCGGAAAAACTGCCGGTGTCGCGCTGGCAGCGCGACCTGACCGACTCCACCGTGCTGCGCAATATGGGCGTCGGCTTCGGCTACACCCTGCTCGGCCTGAAGTCCTGCCTGAAGGGCCTGAACAAGCTGGAAATCAACCCGGCGCAGATCGCCGCCGAGCTGGACGCGGCTTGGGAGCTGCTGGCCGAGCCGGTGCAAACCGTCATGCGCCGCCACGGCATCGCCAATCCGTACGAGCAATTGAAGGAGCTGACCCGCGGCAAGGGCGGCATCACGCGCGAAACCTTGCACGCCTTCATCAAGAGCCTGGATCTGCCGGATGCCGTCAAGGCCGGCATGCTGGAACTGACGCCGGCCAATTATCTGGGCAAGGCGGAAGAGCTGGCTCGCCGCGTTTAAGCGGCCGAGTCCGCCCCCCTACCAGGCCCGGCTTCGCCGGGCCTTTTTCATTCGGACCGCGCGCCGCTCAAGTCCCCCATTCCTTCCCCATGCCGGCCAAAACTTCGCGGCCGGCTTAGTCGCAAAATGCATACCCATGTCGCGCCCGGCACAAAATTTAGTGGTCAAAAAGTCGATTGCGCCTGACAATGGAATGTGAAAAACACCAAAAACACCAGCTGCTGCAATAGGAAACGGAGCAGGCTAGCGCGCTTGCCGCTCCGCTAAAAGGGTCAACCCTGAATAGAGAATGGATGATCATGCAATCTATGTACGACCAATCCTCGCATTCCTCCGCCTCCGACGACGAGTTCAACGCCGGCCCCCCGCATCCCGCAGCCTCACGCAACCTGCTGCAACTGAACGAGCGCGTACAGCCGGGCCTGCTGCAATATTTCATCGAGCACGACACCAACCGCATCCTGCAGCATCTGGACACGCTGCGCGGCATGGCCTTCTCCCGCAGCGGCGAGGATGGCCAGGATGATGTCGTCGAGCGCCCCTTCCCCTCGGTCTGCCTAATCGGCCTGGGCCGCTGCGGCTCCAATATCGCGCTGGACGTGGCCACCCTGGTCTACAACGCGCGCAAGTTCTATCTGAACGAATTCTCCAGCGATGAAAAGGCCGTGCCCGAGCAAGAGCAACGCCGGCCGCGCAAGTGGCTGCACCGCAATCTGCTGACCCAGCACAAGAGCGCCAAGCCGGCCTTTCTGATCGAACCCATGGTGATGCTGGGCGACCTGGACAAGGACATCAAGGGCCGCATCCGCTTCTCCCGCCGCGGCGAGCAGAGCGACTTCTTCAACAACTACAACAAGATGAAGATCATGGACCTGGCCGAGGTCCACGCCGGCGGCGCCGGCAACGCGCCGATACTGGGCCAGTACCTGGCCAAGATCATCCTGAACAAGGACACGGTCAGTTTTTCCGACCCGGAATGGGCGCTGATCCACTCCTATCTGGTGGACTCCTGCGGCATCAAGGCCAACCAGTCGCGGCTGTATTTCTATATCTTCAGCGCCGGCGGCGGCACCGGTTCCGGCATGGCCTCGGAATTCGGCCTGGCCCAGCAATACGCCTACATGAGCAAGACCTTCGAGACCCGAGGCGAGGACAAGGCCGGCCAGGTCGACGACTACGGCTTCGTGTTCGAGCCCATCTTCACCAGCGGCATCTGCATCCTGCCCAATATCTCGGGCCAGCACGCCGAAGGCTCGGAGGCGCTGCACATCAACGCCGGCCGGCTGCTGTGCAAATACCTGGCCGAGGAATGGGACTTCTCGTACAACTTCGTCAATGAAGAGGCCGGCGCCGAGAGCGTGATGCGGCGCATCCGTCCGTGGAACGCGATGATGCTGATCTCCAACGACATCATGCGCTACGCCGAGGAGAGCGAAGGCGGCAACATCGAGCACCTGGACGTCAACGCGATGGAGCGCCACGCCAACCAGTACATCTCGCAGCAGATCTTCAACATCCTGACCGCCCAGGCCGTCACCAGCGATTACGACGAAAACTACTTCCTGCGCGCCGGCATAGACATGGGCGAGACCATACGGCTGGACGCCAACGACCTGTTCATGAGCTTGGCCGGCCCGGTGGCCGTGGCCTACGCCGAATCCGTGGTGTCGGACCCGCTGGGCTCGGACGGTTTCGTCAACAAGCTGGATATCGACGATCTGTTCTACCGCTCGATCGACCTGCCGCACTTCAACCAGCAGACGCAGGCGATAGAGGGCATCAGCCTGCTGCCCATAGAGTGCGAGAGCTACCGCGCGGCGCTGGCCGACTACAAACAATCCGGCTATGCGGCGGACAAGCTGAACCAGCTGTTCTTCTTCCAGAACTGCTCGTCGGTGGTGGCCATCCTGTCCCTGCCCAAGGGCTACAAGCTGTCCTACCTGGATCTGAACCGGCTGAAGCGCCACCTGAACGACCTGTTCCCCAGCACCACGCTGAAGCGCTACGCGCTGGTGATAGGCGCGTCCACCAATCTGTCGCTGACCACGCTGGTGGCCAAGAGCCCCTGCCTCAGCGACGATTTCCTGACGCTGATCGTCGCCTTCATCAAGCGCTGCTTCGCCCACGGCAACCACCGTTTCGACGAAAGTCTGGACAACGCGATACTGGATCTGATCACAGCGGACACGTTCGACGAGACGATGCTGGAAAAGCTGCTCAACGAATACGAAAACCCGACCAAAATTCTGGACACCAACTGGTTCGCCATCAAGCCGATGTACGAGAAGAAGTACCGCGAGCTGATCCGCGACAACAAGAAGTTCGTGTCCATCAACGACATCCGGCTGACCCGCGAGCATGTGCAGAAAGCCGTGTGCTACCTGCGCGAAATCTACCGCCACCGCATCGGCAAGACTCGCGTCGTTTCGCTGAATCGCCACGCGCGCCACAAGAACTGAGCGCGCCGCGCCCTGCCGCCGGCCCTCCCCTTCCGGGAGGGCTTTTTTCTTGCGGCCGTTCGGCTGCGGACTTTTTTTTCGTCTAAGTCCCCCCGCCCGTCAACGGTACGACTCCTTGACCAGTTAATGCACTCTGAATGCGCCTGCGACAGCCCCTGCCGCAGACTTGTCCGCATTCCAGCCGCCAAGCAGCCATTGGCTGGCATAAGCTGCAATAGACCGCCTTCGCGCGCGTCATCAACCGAAGAGACCCGCCGCGCCATGTGGATCGTCGAAACCGCCCTGAAACGGCCCTATACTTTCATCGTGATGGCCATCGTCATCCTGCTGGCCACGCCGCTCGCCCTCCTGCGCACGCCGGTGGATGTACTGCCGGAGATAGACATCCCGGTGATCAGCGTGATCTGGGGCTATGGCGGCCTGCCGCCGCAGCTGATGGCGGACCGTCTCACCCAGATCCACGAGCGGACGCTGACCACCACGGTCAACGACATCGAGCACATCGAGTCGCAGTCGCTGAACGGCATCGCCATCATCAAGATCTTTTTCCAGCCCGGCGCCAACATCCAGACCGCCATCGCCCAGGTGGTGTCGGTGTCGCAAGCCGTGGTCAAGCAGATGCCCCCCGGCGCTACGCCGCCGCTGATCATCAAGTACACCGCCTCCAGCGTGCCGGTGCTGCAACTGGGCATGTCCAGCAAGTCCATGTCGGAGCAAGACGTCTTCGACGCCGCCATCAACACGCTCAGGCCGCAGTTGGTGACGATACCGGGCATCGCCATCACCTATCCCTACGGCGGCAAGATCCGCCTGCTGTCGGTGGACCTGGACAGCCAGGCCATCGCCGCCCATGGCCTGACGCCGGCCGACGTGGTCAACGCGGTCAACGCGCAGAATCTGGCGCTGCCCTCCGGCACCGCCAAGATAGGCGGCACCGAATACAATGTGGAGCTGAACGGCTCGCCGGACACGCTAGCCGGCCTGAACGACCTGCCGATCAAGACCCAGGGCGGCGCCACCGTCTTCCTGCGCGAAGTGGCGCATGTGCGAGACGGCTTTTCGCCGCAAACCAATATCGTCAAGCAGAACGGCCAGCGCGGCCTGATGATGTCCATCTACAAGAACGGCGGCGCCTCCACCCTGGACGTGGTGGATCATCTGAAAGAGAAGCTGCCCGGACTGCTGCCGCTGCTGCCCAAAGACTTGCGCATCGCCCTGCTGGCCGACCAGTCCGTCTTCGTCAAGACCGCAGTCAGCGGCGTCATCCACGAGGCGCTGGTGGCGGCCGCGCTGACCGCGGTCATGCTGCTGCTGTTCCTCGGCAACTGGCGCACCACGTCCATCATCGCCGTCTCCATCCCGCTGTCCATCTTCGCCTCCATCATCGCGCTGCACATGCTGGGCGAAACCATCAACGTGATGACGCTGGGCGGCCTGGCGCTGGCGGTGGGCATTCTGGTGGACGATGCGACGGTGACCATAGAAAACATCGAGCGCCACCTGCACATGGGCTCGCCGCTGTACACCGCCATCCTGGACGGCGCCGGCGAAATCGCCATCCCGGCTTTCGTCTCCACGCTGTGCATCTGCATCGTGTTCGTGCCCATGTTCTTCCTGGAGGGCGTGGCGCGTTATCTGTTCGTGCCCATGGCGGAGGCGGTGGTATTCGCCATGCTGGCCTCCTATGTGCTGTCGCGGACCCTGGTGCCGACGCTGGCGCTGCTGCTGATGGGCCACCGCCATCATGACGGCCGCGCCTCGGCATGGATCCATCGCGCGCACCTGGCTTTCAACGCGCGTTTCGAGCGGCTGCGCGAGTTTTACGTGCACCTGCTCAGCCACCTGCTGACACACCGCAAGCGCTTCATCACCGTCTTTCTGGGCTTCTGCGTCGCGTCCTGCGGCCTCTATGCGCTACTGGGACGCGACCTGTTCCCCGACGTGGACACCGGACAGATCAAGCTGCATGCACGCGCGCCCACCGGCACCCGCATCGAGGACAGCGCCGTGCTGGCCGACCAGGTGGACGCGGAAATCCGCAAAGTCATTCCGCCGCAGGACCTGGACACCATCATCGACAACATCGGCCTGCCCTATAGCGGCATCAACCTGTCCTACAGCAATTCCGGCACCATAGGCACGCTGGACGACGAGGTGCTGATCTCGCTGATGCCTGGCCACAAGCCAAGCGCCGACTACATCGCCGCGCTGCCGCCGGCGCTGGAGAAGCGCTTTCCCGGCGTGGAATTCTTCTTCCAGCCGGCCGACATCATCACGCAGATACTGAACTTCGGCTCGCCGGCGCCCATAGACGTGCAAGTCTTCGGCAAAGACCTGGCCAGCGACGCCGCCTACGCCGGCCGCCTGCTGACGCGCATCCGCGCCATCCCCGGCGCGGCCGACGCTCACATCCACCAGCGCCTGGACGCGCCGGC
Organism: Chromobacterium alticapitis; assembly: GCF_002924365.1. Taxonomy (GTDB): domain Bacteria; phylum Pseudomonadota; class Gammaproteobacteria; order Burkholderiales; family Chromobacteriaceae; genus Chromobacterium; species Chromobacterium alticapitis. The sequence goes on from NZ_PQWB01000029.1 coordinate 104,453, forward strand.
CATCCAGCTGACGATGGACCGCGCGCGGCTGCAAGGCATGGGCATCGCGCCGTTCGACGTGGCGCAGAACCTGCTGCTGCCGCTGTCCGGCAGCCAGCAAACCCAGCCGGCCTACTGGCTGAACCCGTCCAATCACATCGTCTACACCATGCAATCTCAAACGCCGCAGTACCGGCTGGACTCGCTGGACAAGCTGCTGCAGTTGCCGGTCAACGCGCCGGGCAGCCATGGCAAGGGCGAACAGACGCTGGGCAATCTGGTCAGGGCCTCGCCCGGCCGCACGCCCGCCATCGTCACCCGCTACAACATCCTGCCGTCGATAGACATCTACGCCAGCGCGCGCGGCCGCGATCTGGGTTCGGTGGCGGCCGATATTCAGCAAGTCATGCGCGAGGAGCAAGCCCATCTGCCCAAGGGCAGCCATGTCGGCATGCGCGGCCAGGTCGAAACCATGCGCTCCTCCTACCTGGGCCTCTCCATCGGCATACTCGGCGCCATCGTGCTGGTCTACTTGCTGATCGTGGTGAATTTCCAGTCCTGGCTGGACCCCTTCATCATCATCAGCGCGCTGCCGGCCGCCCTGGCCGGCATCGCCTGGATGCTGATGCTCAGCGGCACCGACCTGTCCGTTCCGGCGCTGACCGGCGCCATCATGACCATGGGCGTGGCCACGGCCAACAGCATCCTGGTGGTGTCGTTCGCGCGGCACCGCATGCAGGACGGGCTGCCGCCGCTGTCCGCCGCGCTGGAGGCCGGCGCCACCCGGCTGCGCCCGGTGCTGATGACCGCGCTGGCCATGATCATAGGCATGATTCCCATGGCCATCGGCATAGGCGAAGGTTCGGAGCAAAACGCCCCGCTGGGCCGCGCCGTGATCGGCGGCCTCTTGTTCGCCACCGTATCCACGCTGCTGTTCGTGCCGGTGGTCTTCGCCTCTTTCCACAGCTATCTGGCAAAACGCAAGGCGGCCGGCGCCATCGCAGACGCCGCCGCACAGGACGCATGACATGACCGAGCCACGCCACGCCCGCCAGGGCCTGCCTGAACTTCACCTGCATCATTCCCGCCGCGGCGCGGTGGCGCGCAAGGCGCGCGTCGCCGCCCTAGTCGTCGTCGTCTTGTTGCTGGCCGGGCTGGGCCGCGAGCTGCTGGCGCGCCGCGCCGACGCCGCAACGCTGGCCAAGGAAGCCGAGCGCCGCGCTGTGCTGACGGTCAGCGTGGTCTCGCCCGCGCGCGGCCGCGGCGACACCACGCTGACGCTGCCGTCCACGCTGCAAGGCATAGCCGAAGCCCAGATCTTCGCCCGCACCAATGGCTATATCCAGCGCTGGCTCAAGGACATCGGCCAGCCGGTGAAGAAAGGCGAGCTGCTAGCCGAGCTGGACATCCCCGACATAGACAAGCAAGCGCAGGCGGCGCAAGCCAACTTCGCGCTGGCCAAAACGGCCTATCTGCGCTGGAAGACGCTGCGCGCGCAGGACGCCGTATCGCAGCAGGAACTGGACGAGAAGGAAAGCGCCTATCGCCAGACCGAGGCCGAGCTGAAACGGCTGCGCGACCTGCAGGACTTCGCCCGCGTCGTCGCGCCGTTCGACGGCATCGTCACCCGCCGCAACATCGACACCGGCAGCTTGGTCAATGCCGGCAACGGCGGCGCGCCGCAAGCGCTGTTCGCCGTCGCCCGGATAGACCAGCTCCACTTGTACGCCTATGTGCCGCAGGCCCAGGCCGCCGCCATCCATGCCGGCCAGAAGGTGGACATCCGAAGCCAGGAAGCGCCGGGCCGGCCGCTCACGGGCAAGGTCGCCCGCACCGCCGGCGCCATCGATCCGGCCAGCCGCACCCTGCAGGTGGAAGTCACGCTGGCCAACGCCGATCACGGCTTGCTGCCGGGACAGTATGTGGACGCCACCTTCCGCCTGCCCAAGGGCGACGCGCTGACGCTGCCCACCAATACGCTGCAGTTCAACGGCAAGGGCAGCCGGGTGGCGCTGGTGGGCGCGGATGGGAAAATCCATCTGCAGCCGGTGCTCCTGGGCACGGATTACGGCCACGAAGTGGAGATCCGCCATGGCCTGAAGCCCGGCGACAAAGTCATCGTCAATCCGCCGGATGCGATCAACGAAGGCCAGCCGGTGAGCGTCGTCGCCCCGCTGCGGGAGGAATGAGCATGCGCGCGCCGCTCTTGCTGATAGCCGCCGCGCTGGCCGGCTGCACCGCCGTCGGCCCCGACTACCAGCGCCCGGCGAGCGAGTTGCCGGCGCAATGGAAAACCGAAGCCGGCTGGACGCTTGCCGCGCCGGCGGACGCCCAGCCCAAGCGCGACTGGTGGACCGTATTCGGCGACGCCGAGCTCAACCGGCTGGAAACCGCCGCGCTGGAGCAGAGCCCGACGCTGCGCCAGGCGCTAGCCCGCTTGGAGCAGGCCGAAGCGCAAAGCCGCATCCACGGCGCGGCCGAGCTGCCCTCCGCCAATCTGGGCCTGGCCGCCTCCCGCAGCCGCATCTCGGCCGATCGCCCCTTGTCCAGCTACGGCGCCAGCAACGCCAGCGTGGCGCAGGGCGATCTCAAACCCCTGCTCGGCGTCAGCTACGAAGTGGACTGGCTGGGCCGGGTGCGCCGCGACGTCGAGGCCGCGCGCGCCGGCGTCGAACAAGCCGCCGCCGACCGCGCCAACGTAGCGCTGCTGCTAAGCGCCCAGCTCGCCGGCGCCTATCTGCAACTGCGCCAGCAAGACGAGGAAATCCGCCTGCTGGACGACATTCTAGAGGCGCAACGCCGCGCGCTGGAGCTGACCCATGTCCGCCATCTTGCGGGCCTCGCCTCCGCCGCCGACGAGGAACAGCAGGCCGCGACGCTGGCCGCCAGCCGCGCCCAGCGCGAGCTGCTGCTCAACCAGCGCCGCGCCAACGAAGACTTGCTGGCCATGCTCAGCGGCGCGCCGGCCCCCTCCTTCCGCCTGGCCGCCGGTTACTTGCCGGCGACTATCCCGGCAGCGCCTGCCGGCGCGCCTAGCGATCTCTTGCAGCGCCGCCCGGACATCGCCTCCGCCGAACGCGCGATGGCCGCGGCCAACGCCCAGATCGGCGCGGCCCGCGCCGCCTATTTCCCGCAGCTGACGCTGACGCCGGCGTATTTGGGCAGCGAATCGACCGGACTGGTCAATCTGTTCTCCACGCCGGCCCTGGTCTGGGCCATAGGACTGCAGGCCTCGCAAACGCTGTTCGACAACGGCAAGACCCGCGCCGGCGTGGCCTACGCCGAGGCAGGCTACCGCGCCGCGCTGGCCGGCTACCGCCAAGCCGTGCTGCAGGCGATGCAGGAGGCGCAGGACGCGCTGAGCATGCTGCATGGGCTGGACCGCGCGCGCCGCCTGCAGGACGAAGCGGCCCGCAAGCAGGACCAGGCCTACGCCATCAGCGAGCTGCGGCACCGCGAAGGATTGGACAGCGCGCTGACGCTGGCCCTCGCCCGCCAGAACCAGCTAGCCGCGCATAGAAGCCTGGCCCAGCTGCGCGGCGGCCAGCTGCTCGCCAGCGTCGGCCTGCTCAAAGCGCTGGGCGGCGGATGGCGCGCGGACCCTCCGCCGCGCTGAGCCACCCGTCCCGCCGCACTTGAGCCCGGGCGCTCGCCGCGCGATACTTGCCGGCAATTGGCTTAATTTATGGTATGGACGCACGCATGACCCACCGCATCGTTTTTGTCGAGGACGACGCCGACCTGGCCGGACTGATCAGCGACTTCCTGTCGCGCCACGAAATGGAAGTGATCGTGGAGCCGCGCGGCGACGCCGCGCTCGACACCATCTCTCGCGAAAAGCCGGACATGGTTTTGCTGGACATCATGCTGCCGGGCAAGGATGGCCTGTCCATCTGCCGCGAGCTGCGGCCGCAGTTCGACGGCCCCATCATCATGCTGACCTCGCTGGACAGCGACATGAACCAGATCCTGGGCCTGGAGCTTGGCGCCAACGACTACATCCTGAAAACCACCCCGCCTTCCGTGCTGGTGGCGCGGCTGCGCGCCCAATTGCGCCACCTGCGGCCGACCCAGGCGCCGGCCGAGCCGCAGCAAGGCAAGAACGCCTCGCGCAAGGCGGTATTCGGCCAGCTGTCGATAGACCCGGTCAGCCGCGATGTCACCCTGGCCGGCGAGAAAATCCCGCTATCCACTTCGGACTTCGACCTGCTGTGGCTCCTGGCCAGCCACGCCGGCGAGACGCTGAACCGCGACATCCTGCTCAAGGAGATGCGCGGCGTCAGCTACGATGGCCTGGACCGCAGCATAGACGTGGCCATTTCGCGCCTGCGCAAGAAGCTGGGCGACAACCCCAGCGAGCCGTTCCGCATCAAGACGGTGCGCAACCGCGGCTATCTGTTCTCCTTGTCCGGCTGGGAGTAAGCGCGGATGCGCCGCCTGTTCATCCAGTTCTATCTGCTGCTGATGTCCTGCTTCCTGGTGGCGGTCATCCTGGTCGGCGTGGTCTACAAACAGGCCGTGGACGACGTGGGCGAGCGCTACCTGGCCGACCTGCTGCGCACCACCTTGTCGCTGATCGAGGCCGATCTGCGCGGCGTGCCGGAAGACCGCTGGAGCGAAACGCTGGCCAACTCCGACTACGGCTTCACCTTCCGCGTCAAGGTGGAGAAGATGAGCAACTACATCTTGGACGACGACTCGCGCCGGGCGCTGGACCGCGGCGAGATCGTCATGCTGGAAGACAAATACCTGTTCCTGCAAAAGCTGCAAGACAGCAACTACCTGCTGGTGGCCGGCCCGCTGCGCTATCTGTTCTTCCTGCACCGGCTCAAATGGTTCGACTACGCGCTGCTGGGCCTCTTGGGCCTGTCGCTGGCCATTCCGGTCTTCCTGTGGATGCGGCCGCATTGGCGCGACCTGGTGGCGCTGGAAAGGGCGTCCGGCCGATTGGCCAACGGCGATCTGGCCGCCCGCGTCGAATTGCCGCCTCGCTCAGGCGTGCATCATCTGGGCGTCTCCTTCAACCACATGGCCGACAATATCGCCGCGCTGATCAATAGCAAGAAAACGCTGACCAACGCCGTCGCCCATGAGCTGCGCACGCCGCTGGCGCGGCTGCGCTACCGGCTGGCGCTGCTGGACGGCGACGAAGATTCTCCGGAACGCCAAGCCATAGAACGCGACCTGACCGCCATCGACAAACTGGTGGAAGAGTTACTGTTCCATGCCCGGCTGGACCGCCCGGAAGCGCCGCTGAAGCTCAGCAGCTTCAACGCGCTGCCCTGGGCGCGCGAGCGCATCGCCGGCCAGGCCGCGCTGGCCCAGGAAATCCACTGGATAGAGCCGGTGGGCGAGGCGCTGTCCATCACGGCGGACGAGCATTTGATCACCCGGGCGCTGGACAATCTGCTGTCCAACGCGCGCCGGCATGCGAACTCCATCGTCGCCACCCACATCCTGGTCGACAAGCAGCAGTTCTGCCTCATCGTCGACGACGATGGTCCCGGCATACCGGAAGAAGACCGTGGCCGGGTGTTCGACCCCTTCGTGCGGCTAGATGAAAGCCGCGGCCGCCAGACCGGCGGCCATGGCCTGGGACTCGCCATCGTAGCCGGCATCGCCCGCGCCCACCGCGGCAGCATCAAGGTGGAGACCTCGCCGCTGGGCGGCGCGCGCTTCGAACTTCGCTGGCCCATCGCCTGATGTACATTCCGTAACATTGAGATACATGCCTCTCCTAGACGCCAAAGGCTTGCCACAGCTAGCATCTCGCCCTGAATTAGGACTATTTCCTGTCCGTTTCACCCCAATCCAAAGAAACTTAGGAGTTTCGTAAATGAAAAAGCTGGCTCTGCTCGCCCTGACCGCTGCTTTCGGCTTGGCTTCCGCCAACGGCTTCGCCGCTGAAAAGGCTGCCGCTTCCGCCCCGGCCATCCACAAGGCCAAGAAAGTTGAAAAGAAGAAAGTAGCTTCCAAGGCTCAAGCCGCTAAGGCCGACGCTTCCGCTCCGGTTGCCAAGAAGGCTCACAAGCACCACGCCAAGAAGCACGCTGCCAAGAAGGTAGAAGCTTCCAAGGCTCAAGCCGCCAAGGCCGACGCTTCCGCTCCGAAGGCCAAGAAGGCTCACAAGCACGTAGCCAAGAAGGCCGTTGCTTCCAAGGCCCAAGCCGCCAAGGCTGACGCTTCCGCTCCGGTAGCCAAGAAGGCTCACAAGCACCACGCCAAGAAGGCTGTTGCTTCCAAGGCTCAAGCCGCCAAGGCTGACGCTTCCGCTCCGGCCGCCAAGAAGGCCAAGAAGCACGCCGCCAAGAAGGCCGTAGCTTCCAAGGCTCAAGC
>NZ_PQWB01000002.1 GCF_002924365.1 Chromobacterium alticapitis
TGTTGCAAGGGACGCCCCACCGCCTCCTGCAAGCAGTGGCAAGGCTGAATGGTTTGCTGATAGCGCTCCAGCATCCGTCGCCACCCCAGATAGTGCTCAAGGTATTTGGTGGCAACCCCGTGGAATCGCGCCATCCAAAGTTTCAAGCGGCTATGGTAGGCATTCACATGCTGAATATGGAACGCCCCCTCGCGTACCCGCTGTCCCGCCTTGGCATGCACGACTTGATGGGTGATGCCATGTTGCTTGGCAAAGGTCGAGTACACGGCAGCACCGTCCGAACACAGGATGGCATCGCTATCTACCAAGGGGGCTAAAGCCGCTGCCACATGAGCGCCATTGAGCCTCTTCAGCTTGAAGTCCGCCGTATGCCCCTCTCGGTCCCGCACCACCATGATGGGAATCTGATCCGGTCCGGCTCCCCGGGTTTGGCCAACGCCATCCCGCTGGCGCGACACGCGTGGGAGGTGTCGCTGCCCTTTGAATGATTCCAGGATGAAGGTCTCATCCACTTCGACGATCCCCCGGGCCTGCG
>NZ_PQWB01000193.1:0-3488 GCF_002924365.1 Chromobacterium alticapitis
TGCTGGATGCCACTAATGGCCTGTACAGCGAAACGCGCTACAACGCCTGGGGCCAGATCACCGCCAAGTTCGCCCGCGGCACGGCGGCGGGCGCGGTCAGCGTGCAACAGGAGTTCAGCGAATACGACCGGGCCGGCCGGCTGCTGAAGGGCAATGCCGGCGGCGTGACCAAGCTGTACGGCTACGACGCCAACGGCAACGCCACCATGACGGTGGAGTCCGGCGGAACGGACGGCGCGGCGTGGCGACAGGAAACGCTGAGCGGCGTGCTGAACAAGCTGCAAGACACCCAAGGGGCCAATTACCAGCAATACCTGAACGACTACCGCTTGAAGCTGGACGACTTCGACGCGCGCAACCAGCACGTGGCGACCTACCAGCCGCGCATCGCCAACGCGACCGATGCGCAGTCAGTGCAGATCACGCCCTGGCTGGTGGCCAAGCCGCTGACGAATAATGGCGATGTGGTGACGGTGGGGAAGGTGCCGCCGCGAAATGGCGCGACCGCGAATCCGGCAGGAGTGGGGAGCGTGACGGTGGCGACGAATGACACGATTACCGGTCGCGTCACCGCGGATCGATGCAGTCTCCGGCCGACGGGTTATACCGATGACAATACTTATGCCTTGGATGTCAGCGCGACACTGCATATTCCCGATGGATTGGCGGCTTTGGGGAATCATCATTATCGCGTGAGGTATGGTGCGGCATCGGATGATAATCGCGATCATTTTATATGGAGCGAGGATTTCTATTGCGAAGGGCCCGATATCTCGATTGCCAGACATATCCCGAAAGAGGTGGCGAAATTCCTTTTTCCTCCGAAGGATGATTTTTTACATCCTTTTGATCATAAGCTTAGTTACTGGACCATTGAGGTTTATAAGGACGTAGGCGGGAAAGAGGTCAAGCTGGGAGATGCGGGGACGGCGTTGTTTCCGGGAGAGGGCAAGGACAATACCGGTGCGATTGCATTCAAGACGAAAGATTTTAATAAGATCTATTTTGAAAACATACCCACCTCCGCGACCAAGCTTCTGCTGTTGACCAGGACGGCGAATGGCACGGCGGGGTGGACGGTGAATTCGCTGGTGGCCGAAAGGGGCGATCCTAAATTGGGGATGTATGAATATAACTGGTCAAACATGCCTCGCACCGATTACGAATACCGCTGCCTCGCCGTGGATGCCGTCGGCAATATCATGAGTAGCGGTCAGGGGCGGATGACGCTGAATGACAATGGGTCAAGCATCGCGCCGAGCCGGGATAGCCAGCACCTGCCGCAGGGAGCCGATCCAGCCTTCATGTTTGCCGACAACGGCGGCTGGGGCAAGGGTTGGGTCAATGTCACCGGCCTGGGCGGCTCTGCCAGCCATGGCAAGATCCGCTTCCGCTCGCCGCCGGGTAGCGGTGCCTGGACGCAAACCTATGACCTAGGAGTGGCCTTGTGGGGAGACCCACTCAACGGTTGGTTCCAGTTTGATCCGGCTGCATACGGTTTGCAGCCTAACGCGCGCTATGAATACGACCTGCAAGCGCTGGATAGCAATGGTCAAGCGGGTAAACGAGTGGTGGGCAGTTTTGTGCCCGGCGACGCCAACAGCCTGACGCAGCCGACGCCGTGGAGCAGCCAGGCCCAGATCATTCACCTGAGCAACCAGTCCTCGCTGGCGGCCAGCGCCGTGGTGCGCTACCGCCTGGCCGGCAGCCAGGGCGATTACCTCACCAAGACGCTGAGCAAGAGCGCCGATGGCTCGGGCCGCTTCGACTGGGATACTGGCGAAGACGGCGCGCCGGCCGGCAATTACGAGTTTGAATACCAGGTGTTCGACGCCGGCGGCGCCATGATCAACAGCCTGCGCGGGCAGATGACCCTGGGTCTGGATCATGACGTCCAGATGGATCAGAACTCGGGTTTGATCCTGCCGATGTACGTGCAGTTTGATCCCAAGCAGGTTAACGCGGCGCAGATGGACTTGAGCTACCGGCTCAAAGGCGGCAATGGCGACTGGCTGCAGGCTCAGGTGCTGCGCACCGGCACCGGCACCTTCCTAATCAATGTCGACAACTGGGCGGTAGGAGACTACGAGTACCGCTTTGTGTTGCGCGACGCGGGCGGCGCGGTCATCAACAGCGTCGACGGTTCGGCTTGGGAGAGCAAGGGCTATATCCACCGCGGCGACGACAATAGTCAGGTGTCTGGCAGCAGCCTGCAATGGGTGGTGGACAAATCGCTGTACAACGCCACCGTGACGCGCAGCCAGCGCTACAACGCCTTTGGCGAAGTGGTGAGCGAAACCGACGGCGTCGGCCACACCACCACCTCTGATTACGACACCGCCGGCAAACTGGTGGCCAAGCACGAGGCCAAGGTGACGCTGCGGGACGACAACGGCGATGTGAAGAAGGGCGCTGACGGCAAAGACCAACTGGGCAGCGACGACGCCACCCAGTACCGCTACGACGCCATGGGCAATCTGGTGTCCACCATCGACGCCAATCAGCACGAAAACCGGCAGCGCTGGCTGGCCGGCAGCCAGGACAGCCAGGGCAAGGTGCTGCGCGAATACCATGCCGATGGCAGCACCAAGGAAATGGCCTACGACCGCTTGGGCAATCTGCGCTTTGCCACCGTGAACGGCGATCATCGCGAAGATTACCAATACGACAAACTGGGCCAGCTGACCAGGGCGGACCACGCCCAGCGCAGCACGGCCAGCGGCAGCGAAAACGAGTCCTACGGCGGCCAGCGCCGCTATGACAGCTACGCCTACGACGGCGCCGGCCGCCGCATCAGCCACAGCACCACCAGCACCGGCCGCGACACGCTGACCGACACCACCCGCTACGACAGCCTGGGCCGGGTGCTGGGCACCGTCAGCGCGGCGCAGCGGCATACCGACTACAGCTACGTCTGGGACGCCCAGCTCAAGGGCGCCGGCGGCATCGTGGTGGGCGGCTGGCGCGCCACCACCACCAACGCCAACCAGATGACGCTGCAAGACGCGACGACGCTGAGCGGCCTCAAGGCCGAGCACCACGACCTGGGCGGCCGCGTGACGACGTATGACTACAACAACGCCGGCCAGCTGACGCATCAGCGCGCGAGCAATGGCCAAGACATCGTCTACACCTATTACGGCAACGGCTACCTGCAAGGCATGGAAGACCATGCGGCGCAGCAATACACGCTGTATGGCTACGACGACGACGGCCGCAAGACCTACGAAGCCTACGCCACCGGCGCAGACCGCAACCAGCTGAGCTTCTACCAGCAGTCCACCATCACCTACGACGAACGCGGACGGGTGATCCGCATCCAGGACCCGCGTTTCCTCAGCCGTTACTGGTACGACGCGGTGGGCAACCGTCAGCGCGTTTACACCGAGTACCAGGACGGCAAGGACGGCAGCAAGCAGACGCAGGACAACTGGTACGACTACGACGCGATGAACCGCTTCACCGTCACCATGGGCAGCCATGACGCC
>NZ_PQWB01000193.1:3498-11227 GCF_002924365.1 Chromobacterium alticapitis
GGTGCAGATCACGCCCTGGCAGGTGGCCAAGCCGCTGACCGGCAATGGCGATGTGGTGACGGTGGGGAAGGTGCCGAAGCGGGACGGTGCGACCGCGAATCCGGCGGGGCAGAGTAGTGTGGCGATTGGGCCGGCTTCAATTGGCCAGGTTCGCGCTTGGTATGATGGAGTCGCTCCAGTGCATTGGCAAAGGCATGAGGATGAGGGGTCATGCTTTAGTGCAAGTGGCTTGCATTTGGAAGTGCCGTTGCCAAGCTATGCCAATCAATATGGTGGAGGCGATTTTGTAGTAGATGTGCAGTTTAAATTTATCAATCAGCTATTTGGAGCATTTAATGGGGAGTACGCGGTAGCTGGAAACCAAAGTAGCTTTGTTCCTGATTTTACTTTTGGAGCCCTCCAGCTGCGTGGTGTCGCGTATCATGAAATAGGGCATGAGATTGGAAGGGATGGTTCCGGTTGGATAAAAACAGGGGAGTATTGGGATGGGTATGCTGGACAAGTGTCCCTTTCTGTTACTATCCAAAAAAGATTGCCAAATAATCAACTTATAACCGTGGCGCAAGGCAGTTACACGGGAGAGTGGGATGATCTTTTGAAGGGGATGTCGAATTCTGCTTCGCATGACGGCGTAACGCAGACCATCAACCCCACTCGAAAAGATTTGGTGATTCAAACAACCTCGTCGGATATTAAACGCGTTCTTTTGTTGACACGCCCACTCAATCAGGTGCAAGGGTGGCAAGTAATTAATGTTCCCCAATTGGCGGGTGGTCAATTCGCTCTGGACTGGACTGGCATGCCACGCGGCAATTACGAGTACCGCTATTTGGCGCTGGACGCCGCCGGCAATATCCAGAACAGCGGCCAGGGGCAGATGGCGCTAAATGACAGCGCGCCAACGCTCACGCCGGTCCTGGATAGCCAAGGGCGGCCACTGGGCGCTGACAAAGCCTTCGTCACTGCCGATGGCCTGCTCAATGTCACCGGTCTGAAAGGCCCGGGCGGCAATGCCACGCATGGCCTGGTGCGCTTCCGCTCGCCGCCGGGCAGCGGCGCCTGGACCCAGGCTTACAACGTCAGCGTGGCGGCGCCGGCCGGCATCACCAACGGCTGGTTCGCGATCAACACCGCCGCGCTTGGACTCAAGCCCGGGGCGCGCTATGAATACGACCTGCAAGGCCTGGACGCCGGCGGCAAGGAAGCCGGCCGTGTGGTCGGCAGCTTTGCGCCAGGCGAGGCGAATACATTGGGTCAGCCCGTTCCCTGGAGCAGCCAGGCGCAGATCATCCACCTGAGCAATCAGTCCTCGCTGGCGGCCAGCGGCGTGGTGCGCTATCGCTTGGCCGATAGCAAGGGCGAGTATATTAGCCAGACGCTGCGTCCCGGCGACGGCTCGGGCCGCTTCGACTGGGATACCGGTGAAGACGGCGCGCCGGCCGGCAACTATGACTTTGAATACCAGGTGTTCGATGCCGGCGGCGCCATGATCAACCGCCAGCGCGGCCAGATGACGCTGGGCCTGGATCACGACGTCCAGGTGGACCAGAACTCGGGCTTGGTCCTGCCGCTGTACGTGCAGTTCAACCCCGCGCAGTCCAGCGCCGCGCGCTTGGATGTGAGCTATCGCCTCAAGGGCAGTAATGCCAAATGGCAGGACGCCCACGTGCCGCGCAACGGCAAGGGCAACTTCCTGCTCAATGTCGATGACTGGCAGGAGGGCGACTACGAATACCGCTTTGTGCTGCGCGATGCCGCCGGCGCGCTGATCAACGGCGCCGACGGCGCGGCGCTGGAAACGCGCGGCTATTTGCATCGCGGCAGCAATAGCAGCCAGCTGTCCAGCAACGCCTTGAAATGGGTGGTGGACAAATCGCTGTACAACGCCACCGTGACGCGCCGCCAGGCCTACAACGCCTTTGGCGAAGTGGTGAGCGAAACCGACGGCGTCGGCCATACCACCACCTCCGATTACGACACTGCCGGCAAACTGGTGGCCAAGCACGAGGCCAGGGTGATGCTGCGCGACGACAACGGCAATGTCCTCAAAAACGCCGATGGCAGCGACAAGCTGGGCGGCGACGACGCCACCCAGTACCGCTACGACGCCATGGGCAATCTGGTGTCCACCATCGACGCCAACAATCATGAGAACCGGCAGCGCTGGCTGGCCGGCAGCCAGGACAGCCAGGGCAAGGTGCTGCGCGAATACCATGCCGATGGCAGTACCAAGGAAATGGCCTATGACCGCCTGGGCAATCTGCGCTTTGCCACCGTGAACGGCGATCATCGCGAAGATTACCAATACGACAAACTGGGCCAGCTGACCAGGGCGGACCACGCCCAGCGCAGCACGGCCAGCGGCAGCGAAAACGAGTCCTACGGCGGCCAGCGCCGCTATGACAGCTACGCCTACGACGGCGCCGGCCACCGCATCAGCCACAGCACCACCAGCACCGGCCGCGACACGCTGACCGACACCACCCGCTACGACAGCCTGGGCCGGGTGCTGGGCGCCGTCAGTGCGGCGCAGCGGCATACCGACTACAGCTACGTCTGGGACGCCCAGCTCAAGGGCGCCGGCGGCATCGTGGTGGGCGGCTGGCGCACCACCACCACCAACGCCAACCAGATGACGCTGCAAGACGCGACGACGCTGAGCGGCCTCAAGGTGGCGCACCGTGATCTGGGCGGCCGGGTGAGCGCTTACGACTACAACAACGCCGGCCAGCTGACGCATCAATACGGCGATAACACCGGCCCGGTCAAGAACGCGCAAGACATCGTCTACACCTATTACGGCAACGGCTATCTGCAAGGCATGGAAGACACCGTCGCGCAGCAGTACACGCTGTACGGCTACGACGACGATGGCCGCAAAACCTACGAAGCCTACGCCAATGGCCCGGACCGCGACCACTTGAGCTTCTACCAGCAGGCCAAGATCAGCTATGACGAGCGCGGCCGCGTCATCGATATCAATGATTCCACCCGCTTCCATAGCCGTTACTGGTACGACGCGGTGGGCAACCGCCAGCGCGTTTACACCGAGTATCAGGACGGCAAGGACGGCAGCAAGCAGACGCAGGACAACTGGTACGACTACGACGCGATGAACCGCTTCACCGTCACCATGGGCAGCCATGACGCCCAGGGCAATCTGGTGCTGGGCAGCCGCGGCGTGCGCGTCGAGTACGACCGCTTCGGCCAGCGCGCCAAGGTGACCAATGGCGTTGACGGCACCGTGGAGACCTACAGCTACACCGCAGACGGCCTGCTGCTAGATACCCAAATCAGCGCCAGCGGCAAGGCGGCAGACGCCAAGCTGGCCTACCACCGGGTGAACGACCTGCTGGGCAGAGTCACCTCCAGCCATAGCTACAACTGGTTGGGCGGCAACAGCGGCAAGGATAGCCAGACCGTCACCACCTACGACGCGGACAACAAGGTCACGCGGCAGGCGGTGGATGGCAAGGGCCTCAGCTACCAGCTGATGAATGACGGCACCTTGCAGTCCACCCAGCAGGACGGGGAAACCACCCTGGCCACGAGCTTCGACTATGAGTGGTGGGACGAGGCCAAACAATCGACGATCACCACGCAGGCGACCAACGCCAATGCGCCAGGCTGGAAGCCGGGCGTTTCGCACCTGAGCTACGATGCCAACGGCCATCTGAAGGAAGTCATCGACGACAAGGACGATCCGGTCAATGGCCACCGGCACCTGCGCTATATCACCGACGCCCAGGGCGTGGTGGTGCGGCGGGAGGAGATCGACCAGCAAAGCACCTACAAGAAGCAGGACTACTACTATGTCGATGGCAAGCAAGTGGGCGCGGTGGGCAACGACGGCCCGGTCCGCGGCGACTTCGCCCAGGCGCTGGCGCAGGCCAAGCTGGGCAGCGACAAGGACCAATACCGCTTTGGCAAGGCGGTGAGCAGCGCGGACTTTGACCAAAACTACGAGCCTATCGGCCCCAACAACCCGGCGCAAGCGCCAGGCAGCGTGACGGTGCGGGCGGGCGACTCCCTGCAAAGCCTGGCCGGCAATCTGTGGGGCGACCGTTCGTTGTGGTATCTGCTGGCCGACGCCAACGGCCTGAGCGGCAATGAGCAACTGGCCGCCGGCCAAGTGCTGAAAGTGCCGAACAAGGTTACCAACTTCCACAACAACAGCAGCACCTACCGGGTATACAACCCGGGCGAAGCGATGGGCGACGTGACGCCGACATTGCCGGACGCGCCGCCGCCGCCGGCGTCGGATGGCGGTTGCGGTGGGTTTGGCATGATCTTGGTGATCGTGATCGTGATTGTGGTGGCCTACATTGTGGGCCCGGCCGTGGCAAGCTGGCTGTCTGGCGGTTCAAGCACTGCCGCTGGCGCGGCGGGAGCGACGGCTGCGGGCAGTGGCGCTGCGGCAAGCGGTACGGCGGCTGCGGGGAGTTCGGCGGCCGCAGGAGGGACGGTGACGGCCAGCGGCGCCGCTGGCGCCACCGCGGCAGGTGCCACCGCCGGCACGAGTGCGGCCGCGGCAGGCACCGCCAGCTTCTGGGCCACGCCGGTATTGGGCAGCAGCGTCACCTATGCCGGGGTGGCCGGCGCGATGGTGGGCGGCGCGGCCGGCTCCATCGCCGGACAGGGCGCGGCGATGGCGATGGGCATGCAAGACCGCTTCTCCTGGGAGCAAGTGGGGCTGTCCGCGCTCACGGCCGGGGCGATGCGCTACACCGGCGGGGTGAATTTCTTCGCCAATCAGGCCTACAACAGCGTGGCGCAGGCGATGGCCGGCAGCGCGCTGTCGCAAGGCCTGGCCATGGCGACGGGCCTGCAAAAGTCGTTCAACTGGGCGGCGGTGGGCGCGTCCGGCGTGGCGGAGTGGGCCGCGGGCACGCTGCCGCAGGCGGGCTTGCAAGACCGCATGGCCTACGGCATGGCGCGCGGCCTGATCGGCGGGACCATCCAGTCGGTCGTGGGCGAAGACCACAAGCCAAACTGGAGCGACCTGGCGCTGCAATCGTTCGGCAGCGCGGTGGGTGACCAGATCACGAGTAGCATACAGGCCGGCGAGCAAGCCCGTCTGGATCAGGCGGGGCGAGAAGTCAATGCGATTGAGGGGATGTACGCCAGCTCGCAGAAGTCCATGCTGGAAGGTTTAATGAGTTTGGGAGGTGGCTCCGTCGGGGACAGTGGTTATTGGGCATCGCAGGAGGACTTCGGCGGCGATGGAAGTAGCAACGAGGCTTCAGGCGGTGCTAGTGGAGGAGGCGATCTGCCGCAGAGGGCGCAGGCAGGGAAGGCAGATACGTTGACTGCTCCGGAATTTAATACCGGTGATGGTATTTCACATGGTTCGCATTATGTTGGTGACAATAATGGAGTACCCCTCTTTGAGGCAGATCCGATACAGGTGACAGCTTATGGCCATACGAGGACGGAGAACCTTGAGCACCAGCGAATGGTCGATCTTGAAGATCTGCTGGATCCACTTTACGCAGACATGCCGATTGCGAACATAGAAATTATTGGCGGGAGCCAACGCAATGTGGCCAGCACTCCGGCGATTGCCGGCGGCGATAACATGAGGGAAATAGGAGGACTAGAGGCGCTCTGGCGCTTCTCCTCCATTGGCCGGTTCGCTAGAGGATTTGGTTCAGGCCTGAGTGATGTCGCTGGAAGTGTCGATGCCTTCATGCAAGATGGTTTTGATCGCCTAGAGTCCAAGGCGGCAACTGCGTTGGGTATTGCGGGAAATGAGGCGACTCCGGCACGGAGCGCATTCTTCAAGTCGGTGGATCAAAACGGCTGGGGACCAACGCTGCTTGTCAGCGGAGTGGAAGCTGCGGCGGCTCCCGTGCAGCTACTCGCGGCGTTTGGCCGAAGTGCCTATCAAGGAAGTCCGGAGGGGCTGGGCCGTGCCACATCAGAACTCGCTATAATGGGGCTCGGGGCCAGGTTGGGGGCTGTGGGAAGACCGGGTTCAGTCATTGGGGATGTGGCCGATTCGGCTTTGGCTAAGGCGACAAATAGGGTTGCCGTGAAGGGCGAGGGAAGTTACGGAGATTTGGTGGGCACTCTGGATGACGGGTTTCAAGCCCACCATCTCAATCAAAATGCCGCATTCAATTCGGTGATTCCAAAGGATGAAGGGTTCTCCATCGGTATTCGCGGCAATGCCTTTACAGAGGCTGGTACACCACACTACGATTTTCATAGTTCCTTAGAACGCTTCTGGGACTCATACCGAAAAGGTGGAGATCTCTTCGGTGAAGTACCTACAAACGCACAATATGGTGACGCGGTGACGCAGGCACTGAGAGATTCTGGACTTAGTGAATCCGAGGCTCAGAGGTTGAGCGATTTGGCCAAGCAAAATCGTCACGCGTTTGGTTTGAGGCCAGAGGCATCAGTTCCGAGAGTGCCGCGTAAAATCTACCAGTCAGGAGGTAACTAATATGCACCAGAGAACAATTTCGACGTTGGCTGAACTTGAAAGCGTGGATTGGTTCGCCAACGTTGGGCGGAATGATGCTAGTAACGCGGTCATCTTGAATACATGGGCGGAGGCAATCGAAAGTTGTGAGGGCGAGGCGTGGGAGTCTTTGTGCCTTGAGGCCGCAAATCAATACAGAGCTAGGCTTTTGGAACGTGATCCGCAACGCTTTCAAAACTGGAACGTACTGGTACGAGAAATAAAACTGGTATCAATACCTTTGGTTTTGCGGAAGACCCAAAACGTAGTCGATGCAAATAACTTGCCAAGAGGGTTCGTGGACACGGTTCAGTGGGATATTCTGCATTTATGCATGGAGGCGGAATTTGCAGACGTGTTTCCTCCAGGATTTTTTGCAAGTCAGGCATATTGGTATCTCAAGGGGCATTTCCCGTGTGGGTGGCAGGGCGACTTCCCAAAAGGGGTGTTAGTCGTCTTTTGAGGTAGGTTGCGACAGAGAGTATTGGTGGAGGGTATCGACCAGCCTCTAAGAGTTGATCTCTGCAACCGTTTGCCTATGATTCAGGAAAATCGTTATCGCTAGAGTACACCCCTCTCGCCGGAAGTGAAGGAGAGTTCATGAGAAAGCTTGCGGGACAAGAGGCTGGGCTTAATAAACTGACCGCGGGAGAGATTCGTAGCAATATTGAACAGTTTCGAGCAAACGGAAGGCCTTCGGATGCCAGTAACGAAATTATGCAATTCCGAAATGCTAACCCAGTAGTAGAAGACCCGTTTGTTCAGTCGTATTTGGATCGTATTGGCGCAGAAGGCCAGCCGCGTTTTGCTGCCCTTCACGAACCTGACATGGTAATTGGAGGGAGGCCAGACATGGTCACTGGATATGGCGACCTCCGTGTCAATAGCAGTCTAGGTTCTCAAAATCGATATTTCCAGGATGCCATCTATCAAGCAACTCTTGGTGTCCCGAAAAACAGCTATGTTCGGTTCAAATTTGGAGCTATCAGTCAATGAGCTTTCATGCCGTATTTAAACAAGCCGACGAAATATCTCAGCCTGCTTCAGTTGAGGCGACGAAACCTGGAATAGGAATAAAGGCTGGCATTTATAATAGCGGAACTCTTTGCATTCTCGATATTGCTCTTGCCGAATCAATCATCTCTAATTGGAAATGGCTGCTGGGTCAGGGCCATTCAATGCTATCTCATGCCAGCTTGCATAGCGCCAGTAACTGGTCTGGCGACCAACCCAGTTGTTCGCGTGCCGCTTTGATATTGT
>NZ_PQWB01000030.1 GCF_002924365.1 Chromobacterium alticapitis
CCAGGCCGCCCCTCAGCGGGCGGCCGCGCCGCAGCCCTCGGCGCCTGCTGAGCCAGACTTCCGCCAGCTGTTCCGCGATGCCAAGCCGCTGAAGACCGACAGCAAGCACCACCACGAGCCCCCCAAGCCCAAGCCCCGCCCGCGCAAGCCCAGCCAGGGCCCGGCGCTGCACACGGCCGCCTGCCAGGAAATCCTGCAGCACCAGATAGGCTGGTTCGAACCGATGGAGCAATTGCAGCAGTTCTCTCGCCCCGGCATGCCCGCGGCCACGCTGAAACGGCTGCGCCAGGGCAACTGGCCTGTCTGCGCGCAGCTGGACCTGCACGGTTACAGCCGCCACCAGGCGCAAGACGCGCTGGCCCTGTTCATCCACCGCGCCCGTTCCCGCGGGCAATGCGTCAAGGTCATCCACGGCAAGGGCTTCGGCTCGCCGCAAGGCGAACCTGTGCTGAAAAAGCTGGTGCGCAGCTGGCTGCAGCACCACCCGGACGTGCTGGCCTTTTGCGAGGCGGAAGCCGGCGGCGGCTCAGGTTCCCTGCTGGTGCTGCTGCGCCGTCCCGCGCCCGGCGAAATCCGCGATGAAGGATAACGTGACAACCGCAAGGCGAATCCGCTAAGCTCAAACCAAGGCGGACCCCTGCACACTACCAGGAGTTATGCATGACAGGCACACCCTGCCCCGACTTCACCCTGCCCGGCACCGCCGGCGCCGACTTTCAGCTTTCCTCCAGCCGAAAACCGCTGGTGATCTACTTTTACCCCAAAGACAACACGCCCGGCTGCACCAACGAAAGCATGGCCTTCCGCGATCTGCACGCCGAGTTCGCCGCGCTGGACGCGGAAATCGTCGGCATTTCCCGCGACAGCCTGAAGTCCCATCACAACTTCAAGGCCAAGCTGGAGCTGCCGTTCGAACTGCTGTCCGACGGCGAGGAAACCGCCTGCAATCTGTTTGGCGTCATCAAGATGAAAAACATGTACGGCAAACAGGTGCGCGGCATCGAGCGCAGCACCTTCGTCATCGGCAAGAATGGCGAGGTGGCGCGCGAATGGCGAGGCGTCAAAGTGCCCGGCCACGCTGAGGAGGTGCTGGCGTACGTCAAAACGCTGTAACGGTTGTATCCGCCCGGCCAGCCGGCCGGGCAGCGACATGAACAAGGGGACCACATCATGGCCGGCCGCAAAAAGACCAATTCGTGCAAACTGTTTGTCCTGGACACCAACGTTCTTCTGCACGACCCCACCTGTCTATACCGCTTCGAAGAACACGATGTGTTCATCCCCATCATCACGCTGGAAGAACTGGACACCCACAAGAAGGGCATGTCCGAGGTGGCGCGCAACGCCCGCCAGGCCAGTCGCTTCCTCGACGATATCATCAGCGGCAATGAGTTGAACATTGCCGAAGGCATTCCCCTGAAGAACGCCAGCCGCGACGCCGCCAGCGGCAAACTGATCCTGCAGACCCAAGCCATCAATGGCGCTCTCCCCTCCTCTCTACCCGTCGGCAAAGCCGACAACCAAATTCTCGGCATCGTGATGGCGCTTAAAAATCTCCATCAGGAGCGCGCCGTCATTCTGGTGTCCAAAGACATCAATATGCGGATCAAGGCCCGCGCGCTGGGTCTGGAGGCGGAAGACTACTTCAACGACAAGGTGCTGGAAGACACCGACCTGCTGTACACCGGCACCCGCGAGATCGATCAGGCGTTCTGGGAACGCAACGGCAAGGACATCCAGTCCTGGCAGGAGCATGGCCGCAGCTATTACCAGCTGGCAGGCCCCGACGTGGCCAGCCTCTACGTCAACCAGCTGCTATGGCAGGAGGGGGAGAAACCGTTCCAAGCCCGCGTGATCAAGCTGGAAGGCAAGAGCGCGGTGCTGGAGACGCTGAAAGATTACAGCCACAGCAAGAACAATGTCTGGGGCATCATCGCCCGCAACCGCGAACAGAATTTCGCGCTGAACATGCTGATGGACCCGAACGTGGACTTCGTCTCGCTGCTAGGCCAGGCCGGCACCGGCAAGACGCTGCTCACGCTGGCGGCGGGTTTGGCGATGACGCTGGAGCAGAAGATCTACAGCGAAATCATCATGACCCGCGTCACCGTGCCGGTGGGCGAGGACATCGGCTTCCTGCCCGGCACCGAGGAAGAGAAAATGGCGCCGTGGATGGGCGCGCTGGAAGACAACCTCGACGTGCTGAACAAGAGCGACGATGACGGCGGCGACTGGGGCCGCGCCGCGACGCGCGACCTGATCCGCAGCCGCATCAAGGTGAAAAGCCTGAACTTCATGCGCGGCCGCACTTTCCTCAACAAATACCTGATCATAGACGAGGCGCAAAACCTGACGCCCAAGCAGATGAAAACGCTGATCACCCGCGCCGGCCCCGGCACCAAGGTAGTCTGCCTGGGCAATGTCAGCCAGATCGACACCCCCTATTTGACGGAGGGCAGTTCCGGCCTGACCTATGTGGTGGACCGCTTCAAGGGCTGGGACCACTCGGCCCACATCACGCTGCAGCGCGGCGAGCGCTCGCGCCTGGCCGACTACGCCGGCGAGGTGCTGTAAACCGCGCCAAGAATAACGGCGCCATCTTGAACGATGGCGCCGTTATTCGCTTTCCCGCTCAGCACAGCTCGTCGTCTTCCGGCCCGAGCAAACGTCGGCAATACGCAATCAGGCACAGTACGCCCACACCCAGCAGCAGCAAGTCCAGCGCGAACCACTGTTTGGCGTCGCGCATTTTTTCGCTGCGCGACATCAGTTCGCCCGCCTCCCTCAGCTGCGCCATATTCTCGCCGGCGGCGGCCGAAGCCTCCTGCCGCCCCCCCTGCCGGGCCTCATCGGCGCATGCCCCCGCCTCAGGGCAGGCCTGACGCACCGCCGCCGCGGAGCTTTCCGCATACCATCGCGGCACGCCGCCCTGGCACTCTCCGGCCAGCATGCCTAAAACACATGCCGCGCCCACCACAATCCTGAACATATTCCCAATACCGACAGCCGCGCATCCTCAAAACAACAATCGCCGCCGGAATGCGTCCGAACGGCGATGCAAAACCGGCCACGCGCCGGCTTCCTTCTTTTGCGACAAGCACTTGCCGCCGCGAACATTCTTTAACAACTTCGCCTGCGGGTCAAATTGACCAAGCCCGCCAGGACAAGAGCGCGGCACTCATGCAACAAAAACGATAATGGAATATTGCTATCAGCGACGGCCCCTGCCCGTCACGGCGTCCGGACCGTAAAGGCTCCACTCGCTGATCAGCAGCATGCCGTCGGCCGTGGCCACCAGCAATTGTTCGGACTGCGAATAAATCACCGCTCCCGCGGCGAAGCCATGCGACTCCACCCAGCCTTCGGCGCGATGGATGAAGATAGTGACGTTGTTGATGGTCGCCGCGCATTCGAAATCGCCGAAAGCTCGGAGCTGTCGCAACAGCTCGGCCGTAGTCCGCTTGAAGTCCAGCACCCGGTCCTGATCCGTCCACAAAGGCCAGTAACTGCCGCCTTCGCCTTGCGGCCAGGCTTCGCCCCACAGCCGCTGGAATTGATTGGCCACCTGATGGCTAAGCCTATGCAGCGCCAGCTGCAGCTTGAAATCCAGCATTTGATGGCTGTCTGCCTCGCCCAGGGGAAAAATCTCCTGCGCCAGGATATCTCCGGTATCGAATTCCGGCCCCACTTTATGGCAGCTCACCCCCCACTCTCGGCGCCCTTCCAGCAAGGCCCGCACCTGCGGGTACGGCCCCCGCCCCAACGGCAGCGGCGAGGGATGGAAATTGACGGCGTACTTCAGATGCGGCGTCCAATCCGGAATGCGCCAATTGTAGCTGGCCACCAACAGCGCCTCGCAGCCCATGTCGGCCAGCTCTTCCAGATCGTGCGGACGCATGGGCGACAACTGCAGCGGCAGTTTGCGCTGCTCGGCGAACGCGACCGAGGCCTTATGATGGTGCATCTTGTGATCCACCGGCGTGCAAAACATCTTCAAAGGCTCCCAGCCGGCCTGCATGAATACATCCAGCACCGGCTTGAAGCGGTCGGACAGGGTGATGGCGAAGCGCATGGCATCCACTTTTAAGAAGGCAAGCGGGGACATCCCCCTCATGGCATGGTTATACCACCGGCTTTCCGCAAGCCCGACTGGATGACACGCAAATTAACAGAAGCCCGCACCCACGCTACAAATTACGCTGCGCGCGCCGCGTCCAACCAATCCGCAAACGTCGCCAGCAATCTCGCCACATCCTGCTCGGCAGTTTGCGGGCTGAGCAGCAGCATATTGTGGAACGGCGTGATCAATAGCCCGCGATTCAGCAGAAACAGATGGATGCATTGCTCCAGCTCCGCGTCCTGCCCGGCCTTGGCCTCGCTGCCGTTGCGCGGTAGTTGCGGCGTAAACTGGAATTCGCAGCGCGCGCCTAAGCGCGTCACGCACCAGGATAGGCCATGACGGACGAACAACTCGCGCAGGCCTCGCTCCAGCTCGGCTGCGCGGTCCAACATGATTTGGTAGTTACCCTCAGTCATCACCTCGGTCAGAGTGGCACGCATCGCCGCGCAGGCCAGGCGGTTGGCGCTGAGCGTCGTGCCTATGCCGGAATGCCCCGGCGGCGCGGCGCGCTTGGCCTGCTGCGCGCTCTCCGCCAGCTCGGCGCTGAAGCCATAGGCGGCCGCGGGCAGCCCGCCAGCCAGCGGCTTGCCCAGCACCAGCATGTCCGGCCGCAAGCCATGCGCGGCGGCGTAACCGCCGGGACCGCAGCTGATGGTATGGGTTTCATCCAGCAGCAACAGGCTGCCATGCCGGCGGATGAGGGCTTGCGCCTCCTCCCAGTAGCCTCGCTCGGGCAGCACCATGCCGATATTGGTCATAGCCGGCTCGGCCAGCACGCAGGCGACGCGGCCATCGGCGAGCGCCTCGTCGAGCGCGGCCAAATCGTTGAACTCCACCACCAGGGTGTGTTCAGTCAGATCGTAAATCTGGCCCAGCAGGCTGGCCCGCTGCCTGGCCTCCCCATCCTCCAGATCGACGAACACATCATCTACCGTGCCATGGTAGCAGCCATTGAACACCACGATCCGGTCCCGCCCCGTCGCCGCGCGCGCCCAGCGTATGGCGAAGCGATTGGCGTCGCTTGCCGACAGCGCGAACTGCCACACCGGCAGACCAAAGCGCCGCGCCAGCTCTTCCGCCACCCATAGCGCATCCTCGCCTGGCAGCATGGTCGTCATGCCCCTGGCCGCTTCGCGGGCGATGGCCTCAGCCACCGGCACCGGCGAGTGGCCGAACATCGCGCCGGTGTCGCCCAGGCAGAAGTCCGCATAGCGATGGCCATCGACATCGACCAGTTCGGCGCCGCGCGCCTCCGCCACAAACAAGGGGCTAGGCGTCGGCCAGTCGCTCATCCAGTGCAGCGGCACGCCGAACAGCAGCCGGGAGGCGGCTTGTTCCGACAGGGCCCTCGCCCGCGGGCGCGCGGCCAGGAAATCGCGCTTCTCCCGCTCATGCAGTTCTCGCGCCCTATTGAGATCAATGCCATGCCGCATCGCTATGAACGCCTCGCCAGGAAGTATGGAATACCCAGTATGCCAAAACGCGCCGGCAAATGACAAAAGGCCCGAAGCGCGCGTGCGCCTCGGGCCAATTCACTGCAATGAACGAGAAATCAGCGCAAGGGCAAATGCCCGGACAGCGTGTTCAGTTGTGTGAGGGCGCGGCGAAACCGCGCGTGCGCGCGGGACACGGTCGACTCGCTGATGTCCATTTGCTGGGCGGCGAAATACCCGGTCATGCCCTCCACCTCCATCAGCCACACGGCTTCGCGCGAGCGCTTTTTCATGCCGATCAGATCGGCCACCACATTGAAATCGTCTAGCTTCATGCATGCCTCCCCATCTCTTCTCGGTCCCCGGCTTCAGCCGGCAAGCAAAACATGCCCTGCTTCTCCAGCATAGATGCTAGCGGCCATCTTGCGCAAACCCGCAGGAATGGCGACAGCGCATGCGCTGGCAAAGTCCCGCCTGCGCTAGAATGAAAATGATTTTTCCTTAGGAGCGGACATGATCAGCGATGACGAAAAACTGTCATACACCTTCTCCTGCCCCAAATGCCATAGCAAGATCGCGTTGAGCAGCACAGTAGGCCGAATCGAACAGCACCTCAAAGCGCATGATCTGGTTTTTCATTGCATGCGCTGCAAACGCGATCGCAACGCCATGGATCAGGATTACGAGATGCTGGCGCAAAGGCTGCGCGAAAAAGGCCGGGATATCTGACTCTCCCGCCAATCCGGGCGGCAGTCGCGCAGCAAGCTCATGCACTCGCGGCCAATATCAGAAGGCGCCTACGGCTTGCAGTCGGCTCCGCCTAGCGCCAGAAGGGATGCGCCTCGCGCAAAGCCTGCAGGGCGCCTGCCATCCCGGCGCCATCAAACGGGCCTTGCCGCGCCAGCTCGCGACAGAGCCTCTCCGCCTCCGCTGCCAATCCTGGGCGATTTTCCGAGCAACGCCGCAACAGGACCGACGCCGCGCGGCTATCGTTGATCTCTCCCAGCATCTGCTGCGCCTGCAGCAAAGGCGCCAGGTAGCGCCGCACCTGCTTGCGCGGATAGAGGCTGCTGAAAAACTCCACGGAATAGCGCAGCTTTTTCGCGCGCTTGCGCAGCTCGTGCCTTTCATCCGCATCCAGCTCATTCCACCGTTCCGCCAAGCCGCCCACCCCTCTCCAGCTGCGGCTCAATGATCGCGCGGCGAATCCCGAGCGCCTGCCCAGCTCGCCGTCCCGCGCCTTGCTAGGCTGGTTCATCCTCTCCAGCAAGGACAGGCACCACGCGGCAAACGCGGGAGAGCACAAAGCCGCCCTGGCTTGCGCCCGAGCTGACTCGCGCAAGCGCTCCAGTTCCCGACGCAGCGATGCCGCCTTGCGATTGCCATTATCCGCCAGCCCAGTCTGCGGCAAGGTTTCCAGCAGCAATACGTCCAGATCGCGCAGCTGTCCAAGCACGCTCGCCAAGCGCCGCGCCTCCGCCATGACGGATCGCCAACCTTTTCCTCTGATCAATGGACGAAAAGCTTGACCGGCCGCCCTGAGCCGCCTCAGCGCCACCCTAGCCTGATGCACGCACTCTGGATCGTCTCCCACCAGCACACCGGACACATTGGCCGATAGATGGCGCAAACTTTCCAGCATTACGCGGCGCAAAGCGCGCCGCGGCGTCATTTCGGCGCGCAAGATCGGCAAATGCGCGCGCGACGCGCTAGGCAGCGCGCCCCTGGAAAATAGCGACGGCATAATCCCTCCCCTCGCGACCCCACCCTTCATCATGAGCGCGCACGCCCAAACATGGCAAGCGCGGCAGGGCCTGGCCGATCCGCGAGCCATATGAAATCAAAGCGGCGGAACTGGATGCCAAAATGAAAAACGGGTCCGCCGACGCACGTCGGCGGACCCTGGCGGGAAGCGTGCGAGCGCAACGTACTATCCGCGATCAGACTCCAGCAGCTTGCTCGCGAGTTCGGCGCGGCTCATCTGCGGGAAGCGCTTCTGCAGCAGCAGATCCAGTTCTTGCTCGAATAACTGCCATTGCGATAGTTCGACCACGCCGGCGTCGTCGTTGTGCGAGCGGATCATGCCGGCGGCCACCGTGCCGTTGTTCAGTCTATCGATAACGATCAGGCTGCCGCTGCCGCGGCACTCGCGGTATGGATCAAACACCGCCGGGCTGTTCAAGACGATGCGGCACAAACCTATCTCGTTCAAGCTCAGCGCGTCCGCCGCGCTGTTTTGCAGCGTATTGACATCGGTGCGGTGCAGGATGGTCTCTATGCGACCCGTCACATACTTGCCGCCAAGCTTGAAACCATACTCCTTGCCCGGACGCAGCGGCGCGTCGCTCATCGCCACCAGGTCGGCGTCGAAGCTGCGCGACACGTGCGGACGCGCCTCGTCAGCTCGCACCAGCATGTCGCCGCGAGAGATATCGATCTCGTCCTCCAGCGTCAACGTCACCGCCTGACCGACGGAGGCCCGCGGCAGATTGCCATCAAAAGTGACAATATCCTTAACTCGGCTCTGCTTGCCGGACGGCAGCGCCACCACCAGGTCTCCCGGATGCACGGCGCCGCTGGCGATGGTGCCGCAGAAGCCTCGGAAATCCAGATTGGGGCGATTCACGTATTGCACCGGCAGACGAAACGCGCCCAAACCCGCGTCGTGACTGATCTGAATGCTCTCCAGCAGATGCATAAGCGTTGCGCCCTGATACCAAGGCGCAGCCTCGCTGCGGCTCACCACATTGTCGCCGCGCAAGGCGGAAATCGGCACGAAATGGATGTCAGGGATGTCCAGGTGTTCGGCGAAAGTCAGGTATTCGTCTCGGATGCGGTTGTACACATCTTCGCTGTAGTCCACCAAGTCCATCTTGTTGACCGCGACGATGACGTGGCGGATGCCCAGCAGGCTGACGATGTAGCTGTGGCGACGAGTCTGTGTTTGCACGCCACGCCGCGCGTCTATCAGGATGATGGCAAGATTGCTGGTGGACGCGCCGGTGGCCATGTTGCGGGTGTACTGCTCATGGCCTGGGCAGTCGGCGATGATGAATTTGCGCTTGTCCGTGCTGAAATAGCGGTAGGCCACATCGATGGTGATGCCCTGCTCGCGTTCGGCCTGCAGGCCATCCACCAGCAGCGCCAGGTCAATCTCCTGGTCCGTGGTGTTGTACTTTTTCGAGTCCCTCTCTATCGCCGCCAGCTGATCCTCGAAGATCAGCTTGGAGTCGTGCAGCAGCCGGCCGATCAGCGTGGACTTGCCGTCATCCACGCTGCCACAGGTGATAAAGCGCAGCAAGTCCTTGTTCTCATGCTGCTTCAGGTATTCCAGGATATCCCCGGATATCAGTTCGGATTGGTGCGACATCAGAAATACCCTTCCATTTTCTTCTTTTCCATCGAGCCGGCGCTATCGTGGTCGATCAACCGCCCCTGCCGCTCGGAGGTCTTGGTCAGCAGCATTTCCTGGATGATCTCCGGCAGCGTAGCCGCTTCCGACTCCACCGCGCCGGTCAAGGGATAACAGCCCAGCGTGCGGAAACGCACCTTGCGCGTTTCTATGCTCGCCTTCTCCTCCGGCGTCAGATACTGCAGGATGCGCTCATCGTCTATCATGATCAGCATGCCGTCGCGCGCCACCACTGGACGCTCTGCGGCGAAATACAGCGGCACGATCTCAATGTTTTCCAGATAGATGTATTGCCAGATATCCAGCTCGGTCCAGTTGGACAGCGGGAACACCCGTATGCTCTCGCCCTTGTCTATCTTGCCGTTGTAGAGATTCCACAACTCGGGCCGCTGGTTCTTCGGGTCCCAGCGGTGGTTCTTGTCGCGGAAGGAATAGACGCGCTCCTTCGCGCGGCTCTTTTCCTCGTCGCGGCGAGCGCCGCCGAAGGCCGCGTCGAACTTGTATTGGTTCAGTGCCTGCTTCAGTCCCTCGGTCTTCATCACGTCGGTGTGCTTGGCGCTGCCGGCGGTGAATGGATTGATGCCGGCGTCCACGCCGTTCTGGTTGACGTGAACGATCAGGTCCCAGCCGTTTTCCTTGGCCTGCTTGTCCCGGAGCGCGATCATGTCGCGGAACTTCCAGGTGGTGTCCACGTGCATCAGCGGAAACGGCGGCTTGCCGGGGTAGAAAGCCTTCTTCGCCAGATGCAGCATTACCGCGGAATCTTTGCCGATGGAGTACAACATCACCGGGTTCTCGAACTCCGCCGCCACCTCGCGGATGATGTGGATGGACTCAGCCTCCAGTTGTTGCAGGTGAGTCAATCTTGCTTGATCGATATCCATGCTTGCAGCCTGTTCTATGGTTGCAGCCAATCTACCGGAAATGCTCCAGAGCGTTCAAAACCGATTGGATATATCCATATACACTTAGCAAATCATAAAAAAGCAAAATCAAGATATAAAGAGAAGGCAAAAAAACTGCATCAACACCCTCAAGTTGGCGGCGGCGGCGCCGATAGTTACAATGAAAAGCATCAGGTTCTGCGCCTGCAAAACAAAAACGATCTACCGTGATGACAGCTTGACGGCTCATTAGCCCTAAATTTTTGTCATGCCGCCTGATGGCAGTTCAGGTCGGTTTCAGGAGATGATGACATGTCAGCTTCATCGATCAGCACCAATGTCGGTCCGCTGGATGTTCAGTCCATCGTCAGCCAGTTGGTCGCGGCCGATTCTCAGCCGCTGAATCAAAGCAAGCAGATGCAGTCCACCTATCAGTCGGAACTGAGCACGCTGGGCCAAGTCAGCTCGGCGTTGTCCAGCCTGCAAACAGCCGCCACCTCGCTTTCCACTGGCTCGTTTCTGCAGCAATTCAAGGCCACTTCGTCAGACACCACGGTTGCCACCACCTCCACCTCGAGCGGCGGCATCGCCGGCACTTTTGTGCTGAATGTCAGCCAATTGGCCAAACCCCGTCAATTAGTCTTTGACCAAGATAGCACCGGTGCAGCCATCACCGACCAGAACGCCACCCTGGCCGGCGCGCCCTCGGCATTGACTTTCAAGATCGGCAGCACAAGCTCCACCGTCAGCCTGGGCTCCAACGCCTCTCTTGCATCCATTGCCAGCAGCATTAATGCGGCAGGCATAGGGGTGGCTGCCTCGGTGGTGCAATACAACAACAATTACTCTTTGGTATTGAATTCCGCCCAGTCCGGCCCCGACAACGCTTTCTCCATCACCAGCGGCGGCACGGACAGCGGCAATACATCCGGCAATACCCTGGCAGGGCTGCAGCAGAGCAGCAATGCCGCCAGCGAATCGGCCAATGCCCAGAACGCCTTGCTCAGTGTCAATGGCGTCAATGTATCGTCCAGCAGCAACACCGTAAGCAACGTCATCAACGGCGTGTCCGTCGGACTGAATAAAGTTGGACAAACCACAGTCACCATGGCGCAAGACAATAGCGGCATAGCCTCCTCGCTGCAGACCTTCATCAACGCTTACAACCAAGTCATCACCACCTCGCAGTCCGCGGTGCAAAGCCGAACATCCGTTGGCAGCGCGCCAACCAATAACGAGATCAGCAGCGACTTGGTCGGCTTGCAAGAACAGTTGGCCACCATGCTGGGCACACCGGTGCCTGGCGTGGATCCCAGCACCAGCTATGCCTATCTGGCTCAGGTAGGCATTACGCAGAAAGCGGATGGCACGCTGACCTTGGATTCGAACGCCTTCAACACCGCGCTGACCAATAATCCATCCGCAGTCTCCAATTTGTTCGGCAATGCGCAAAACACAGGGATAGGCAACGTGTTCAATACCACCGTCAATGGATTGCTAGGCACGACTGGCTTCATCGCCAGCGACAAGACCAACCTGAACGCCTTGATCAGCACGGAACAAGACCGGCAAAGCCAGATGCAAAGCGCGCTGGACACCGAGCAAACCAACTTGCTGACCCAGTACTCTCAATTGAATAGCATGCTCTCGCAAATGCAGCAGTCGTCCAACAGCCTTGCCAACCTGATCTGATACGCGGCAAATTGCCGGGCGGCCCAAGGGCCGCTTTTCTTTTGCCCATGCGCTAGGGATCCGGCGCCATGGAACTCCGCTCCCCGCCACACGTCCCATTTACATGAAAATAACTGTTGATCCCTCTCGCCGGCGTCTGTTGCAAGGACTTGCCCTAAGCATCAGCGCCGCCGCCCTGCAAGGATGTCAAACCATGCCCTCGCCGATCCCGCCCGTCCAGACCCGCCCTTCCCCCCGCCTCTATCTGACCGCCAGCTCCGGCATCGTGCCGGCCAAGCAACGTCAACTGGCCATTCCCAGGCTGGAGCGCGCGGGTTTCACGCTGGAAAACAAGGCGGCGCTGGAGCGCAGCTATTTGCGCTTCGCCGGCACCGACGACGAGCGGCAGGCCGACCTTGACCGGCTGCTGACGCAGCAGGAGCTGCCCTCCATCGTGCTGGCGGCGCGCGGCGGCTATGGCGCGATGCGCCTGCTGCCGCAACTAGACCTCGCGCGGCTGGGCGCGCGGCTGCGCGAATCCCAAACCCTGTTGATAGGCTACAGCGACTTCTGCTCCATCCAGTTGGCCCTCTTGGCCAAAAGCGGCGCGGGCAGCTTCGCCGGCCCCATGCTGAGCGATTTCGGCAACGCCCGCCCCAGCGCCTACGCGATGAGCGAATTCATCGCCGCCGTCACCACGCCGCGACGCAGCCTGCGCGTAGCAGGCCCAACGCCGCGCGGCAGCGGCGAAGGCGTTTTCTGGGGCGGCAATCTCAGCGTGCTGTCCAGCCTGGCGGGCAGTCCATATCTGCCGGACATCAAGGGCGGCCTGCTTTTCCTGGAGGATGTGGGCGAGCAGCCCTACCGGCTGGAACGCATGCTGCAGCAGTTGCGGCTGGCCGGCGTGCTGCAAAAGCAGCAAGCCATTTTCCTGGGCGACTTCGCCATGCAGAACCACGTAGACTTCTACGATCCGCGCTACGACTTCGCCGCCGTGGTCGAGGAATTGCGCCGCATCAGCGGCGTGCCGGTATACACCGGCCTCCCCTTCGGCCATATCGCCAACAAGACCACCATGCCGCTAGGCTTCCCCGCCCGCTTCCAATCCGATGGAGATGGCTTGACGCTGCAATTCCTGGACTATCCCACCGTTTCGCCGCTGGGCTTGCAGCCGCAAGCCCTGCTGGACGCCGTGCCTGCCTGAGCCTAGCCGGGCGCGTCAGCGGCGCGCCTGACGAACTCCACATCGTCCATCGCGACGCCCCGGATCGTGTCATTGCCCTTCAGCACCCGGGTCTGGATGAAACCGGCTCGGCCCAGCACGCGCATGGACGCCTTGTTGCCCACAGTGACAGTCGCCCATTGCTCATGCACGCCATGCCGTTCCAGGTGGCGCGCCAGCGCCGACACAGCCTCGCTGGCATAGCCTTGCCCCCAATAGCCGGGATCGAATAGATACCCCACATTGCCGGCCACGCCGTCGGCCCGCACATCGGCATCCAGCTTGCCCAGCCAGGCACCGTCCAGCTCGCGCCTGACCGCCCAGCCGAAGCCATACTCAGCCCGCGGCTCTGTCCGCTCCAACGCCAAGGTCCGCCAGCGTGCGGCTAGCCTGTCCGCGGAAGCTGGCGCGCGCAAGGAGATCCAATCGTAGACGCGCGGCTGGCAAAACATGGGGAACAGCGCTTCCGCATGCTCCGGTCGCAGCGGCTCCAAACGCAGCCTCTCGCTGCGAACGATGCTGTCAATGCCTTCGATATCCAATCGCTTCATTCTTTCCTCATGACTGTCGAACCCATGTTCAGCGCCGCCGTGCAGCCTTGTTGCGCGCCTTCCACTCCCCGCGCTGCTGCTGGCGCTGCAAAGGCGTCTGCTCCAGCCGCTGGGCCTCGCGTAACAGCTTGTGATAATTACGCAACCGGTCCGGATCCACGCCGGCCCTTACCGCGCAACCCGGTTCCTCCCGATGGCGGCAATCGCGGAAACGGCAATCGGAAGCCAGCGCCGCAATGTCGGCGAAACTGCCGGCCAGCGCCTGCTCGTCCAAAAGCGCCTGCAAACCGCGCACGCCCGGCGTATCGATGATGCAAGCGCCATCCGGGCATGACAGCAAGGTGCGCGAGGTGGTGGTGTGGCGGCCCCGGCTGTCATCGTCCCTCACTTGGCCCACGGCCTGAGTCGCCGCGCCCAGCAGCGCATTGCTGAGCGTGGACTTGCCGGCGCCGGAAGAGCCCAGCAGCACCAAGGTCTGCCCCGCGCCAAGCCAGGGCTGCAGCGCCTCGCGGCAGGCGGGATCGTTGCCGTTCAGCGCCAGGATGGGCGGCGCCGGCCGCAGCCTGTGTTCCAGTTCCGCCACGCGGTCTGCCGCATCGGCGCACAGGTCCGCCTTGCTCAGCACCACCACCGGCGCCGCGCCAGCCGCGGCGGCGGCCAGGCCAAGATAGCGCTCCAGCCGGCGCGGGTTGTAATCGCCGTCCAGCCCCATCACCAGCAAGGCGGTGTCGACATTGGACGCGTAAACCTGCCGTGCGCCTTCGTCGTTGAATCGCGCCAACTGATTGAACGGCTCCAGCCGCTCCGTCAGCCGCCACGGACCGCCCGATTGAGGCTGGCACAATGCCCAGTCGCCCACAGCTAGTTCGCGATGAACCTGCGGCAAGGCCTGCGCCTGCCACTCTGTCTCGCCGTCATGCGCCCAAACGCAGTCGCGCTGCACGCGGCAGACGCGCGCCAGTTGTCTATCTTGATCGCCGGCCAAGACCAGCGCTTGTTGCAGCAAAGCCGGCGTCAGGCCGATGGCGGCCAGACGCGGGAAATCGAAATTCAGCATCAGAACTCCTGCGAACGCTCGCAAGCCGACACCGCCTGGCAGCGCCAGGCTTGATTGAGCTTCAGGAAAGGAATGAGGAAACCAGCCTGCCAGGCAGGCGGATGTCACCGCGCGGATGCGGTGGAAGGGAACAAGCGGGGAACGGCCGCCGGGAGGCGGCTAGAAATCAGCCGGTGAAACGGCTCAAACGATGCCGCATCCGAAAACCGCTACGCCAATTTGCCCTTGCGCGTGAATGTCGAATCTATCCATCTTATTCTCTCCTTGCGGCGGTTGATCGGGGCGGTCATTATGCCACAAACAAATCATTTGGCATGCCACTTTCGCAATCACGCCACTGCACGCAAAACAAAACCCGCCTGTCGCGAGAGCAGGCGGGTTGCGGGCTGCTGAAACTCAGCCGGCGGTCAGACCGCGGAAGGCTCCTTCAACAACAAGGCGAGCAGATCGGCGATCTTGCGCTTCAGCTCGCGCCTATCCACCACCATGTCCACCGCGCCTTTTTCCAATAGGAATTCGGCGCGCTGGAATCCTTCCGGCAGCGTTTCGCGCACGGTCTGCTCGATCACGCGGGCGCCGGCGAAGCCGATGCGCGCCTTGGGCTCCGCCATCACCACGTCGCCGAGGAAGGCGAACGAGGCCGACACGCCGCCCATGGTCGGGTCGGTCAGCACCGAGATGAAGGGCAGCTTGTGCTCGGACAAAAGCTGCAGGGCCGCGCTGGTCTTAGCCATCTGCATCAGCGAGTTCAGGCCTTCCTGCATGCGCGCGCCGCCGGATGCGGACACGCAAATGAACGGCGCCTTGGCCTCCACCGCCGCGCGCACGCCGCGCACGAAACGCTCGCCCACCACCGAGCCCATGGAGCCGCCGATGAACTTGAATTCAAACGCGGCCACCACGGCCGGCAGCGAGTGTATGCTGCCTTGCATCACCACCAGCGCGTCCTCCTCGCCGGTTTCGCTCTTGGCCGCGTTCAGACGGTCCGGGTATTTCTTGCTGTCCTTGAACTTCAGGATGTCCACCGGGCGGACTTCCTCGCCCACTTCTCGGCGGCCCTCTTCATCCAGCAACAGGTTCAGGCGCTGGCGCGCCGTCAGCGGATGATGGTGGCCGCACTTGGGGCAGACCTGCAGATTGCTCTCCAGGTCGGTGTAATACAGTACTGCTTCGCACTCCGGGCACTTGCTCCAAAGCCCCTCGGGCACCGCGGAAGGCTTGTCGGCGCGATTTTCGCGCTTGATCTTCGGCGGGAGGAGCTTATTCAACCAGCTCATGCTGACTCCTTGAATCTAAGCGCCGGGACAGTTCCCGGCACATGAACGGGGGCTTGGCGCCCCCGTCGGTGTTCTAGCGGATGGCGGCCTTCAATTCGGCCACCAGACGTGTTAACTGCTCTCTGGCAGTTTCGGGTGTCGCCGCCTCGATTTCCTGCACCAGCCTGCTGCCTACCACCACGGCATCGGCGGTGGCCGAAATGGCCTTCGCGGTTTCGGCGTCGCGAATCCCGAAGCCCACGCCTATCGGCAGCGGCAGTTGTTGTCTAAGGGCAGCAATTTTACGCGCTACGTCGTCAATGTCCAGATGTCCGGCGCCGGTCACCCCCTTCAAGGACACATAATAGACATAGCCGCGCGCCAATTTGGCGATTTCCGCCACGCGCGACGGCGGCGTGGTGGGCGCGATCAGGAATACCGTGTCCAGTCCCTCGGCGTCCAGCGCGGCCTGCAGCTCGGCCGACTCTTCCGGCGGGCAATCCACCGTCAGCGCGCCGTCCACGCCAGCAGCCTTGGCCCGCGTGGCAAATTCGGTATAGCCCATGGCGCACAAGGGATTCAGATAACCCATCAGCACCACAGGCGTGACGTCGTCGTTCCGGCGAAACTCGGCCACCATTTCCAGCACGTGGCGCAAGCCCACCTTGTGGATCAGCGCGCGCTCGGAGGCGCGCTGGATCACCGGGCCATCCGCCATGGGGTCGGAAAACGGCACGCCCAGCTCGATGATGTCGGCGCCGCCATCCACCAGGCCGTGCATCAGCGACACGGTCATGCCGGGATTGGGGTCTCCAGCCGTGATGAACGGGATCAGGGCCTTTTTGCCGGCCAGCTCGGCAAAGCGTTTTTCTATGCGTGACATGCGGCTTCCCCTTACAGTGTGATACCGGAGAGACCGGCCACGGTATTGATGTCCTTGTCGCCGCGGCCGGACAGATTGACCAGGATCACCTGGTCCTTGCCCATGGTCGGCGCGACCTTGGCCGCCCAGGCCAGCGCGTGGCTGGATTCCAAGGCCGGGATGATGCCTTCCAGGTGGCAGCAGTCATGGAAGGCGCGCAGCGCCTCGTCATCGTTGATCGCCACGTACTCGGCGCGGCCGATGTCCTTCAGATGGCAATGCTCGGGACCGACGCCCGGGTAATCCAGGCCGGCGGAAACCGAATGGGTCTCGATGATCTGGCCGTCATCATCCTGCATCAGGTAGCTCTTGGAACCGTGCAACACGCCCACCTTGGCGCCTGCAGTGATCGGCGCGGCATGCTTGCCGCTTTCAATGCCGTGGCCGCCCGCCTCCACGCCCACCATGCGCACGCCCGGCACGTCGATATAGGGATGGAACATGCCTATGGCGTTGGAGCCGCCGCCGACGCACGCCACCACCACATCCGGCTGCCGGCCAATCACCTCTGGCATCTGCACCTTGGCTTCTTCGCCGATCACCGACACGAAGTCGCGCACCAGCATCGGGTAAGGATGCGGGCCGGCCGCCGTGCCCAGGATGTAGAAGGTGGAGTCGACATTGGTCACCCAGTCGCGCATCGCCTCGTTCAGCGCGTCCTTCAGCGTCTTGGAGCCGGACTCCACCGGCACCACGGTGGCGCCCAGCAGCTTCATGCGGAACACGTTGGGCGACTGGCGCTTGACGTCCTCCGCCCCCATGTAAACCACGCACTCCATGCCGTAGCGCGCGGCCACGGTGGCGGTTGCCACGCCGTGCTGGCCGGCGCCGGTTTCGGCGATCACGCGTTTCTTGCCCATGCGGCGGGCCAGCAGGGCCTGGCCTATGGCGTTGTTGATCTTGTGCGCGCCCGTGTGGTTCAGATCTTCGCGCTTCAGCCAGATCTGCGCGCCGCCCAGTTGCTCGGACCAACGCTTGGCGTGGTAAACCGGGCTGGGGCGGCCCACGTAATGCTTGAGCTCATGATGAAACTCTTGCCAGAAAGACGGATCGGCCTTCACGCGAGCGTATTCTGCTTTCAACTGGTCCAGCGCCACCATCAAGGTTTCAGCGACGTACACGCCGCCGTAAGGGCCAAAATGGCCCTGCGCATCGGGAAAATCATACCGATCCATGTCTTGCTCCTGATATGAAGGCCGCCATTCTGGCGGCGTCTTTGATTCCTTTGGCCATCTCCACTCCGCTGGAGACGTCCACCGCCGCCGGCCTAACCCGGCGCACGGCTTCCACTATGTTCTGTTCGTCCAGGCCGCCGGACAAAATCAACGGCAAGGGCAGATTCTCGGGCAATAGCGTCCAGTCAAACGTCGCGCCGGTGCCGCCGTGCGCCCCTTCGACAAAAGCATCGGTCAACAGGCCACGCGCATCCGGATAAGCCGCGGCCAATTGCCGCAGATCGACGCCGGGCTTCACCCGCACCGCCTTCAGATACGGCCGGCCAAACGCGCGGCAGAATTCCGCGCACTCCTCGCCGTGAAACTGCAGCGCGTCGATGGCGCAGCCCGCCAGCACCTGCTCCACCCACTCGCGCGCCGGATTGACGAACAGGGCCACCACGGTGACGAAGGGCGGCAAGGCCGCGATCACCGCGCGCGCCTGCGCGATGGACACATTGCGCGGGCTCTTGTCGTAAAAAACCAGGCCGATGGCGTCCGCGCCCAGCTTGGCAGCCTCCGCGCCGTCCTCCGGCCGCGTGATGCCGCAAATCTTGATCCTGACCATTCGCACTCTCCGCTCAGCGCAGCCGCAAACGGCCCGCATCACAAAGCGAGGGCAGGCCGAACGACTCCGGATAGCCGACGCCGGTCAGATACAGCCCGTCCGGCATGAAGGTGGGCGGCGCGCTGGTGCGGTCTTTCGCGTCCAGCAGCGTCCGCATGCCGGCAGCGCCCAACGCGCCCTTGCCGACATACAGCAGCGCGCCAACCAGATTGCGCACCATATGGTGCAAAAAGGCATCCGCGGTCAGATCGAAGCGGATCAAACCGCCATCCTCCACGATGTCCAGCCGCTGCAAATCCTTGACCGGCGATTTGGCCTGGCATTCGGACGCGCGGAAACTGGAAAAATCATGGCGGCCCAGCAGGCACGCCGCCGCCTCGCGCATCGCCTCGACGTTCAAATCCTGATGATACCAACCCACCTTGCCCGCCAGCAGACAGGAACGCACCGGGTGGGTCAGCAGAAAATAGCTGTAGCTGCGGGAAAAAGCGGAAAAGCGCGCATGAAAATCGGTCTCGACTTCGCGCGCCCACACCACGGCGATCTCAGGCGGCAGCAGCGCGTTCACGCCGCGCACCCAGGCGTTCAACGGGCGGCTGGCCTCGGTGTCGAAATGCGCCACTTGCATCGCGGCATGCACGCCGGCGTCGGTGCGGCCGGCCGCATGGGTGGCCACGCTGCGATTGCCGGCTATCTGTCCCAGCGCCCGATTCAAAATATCCTGTACGGTATTGCCGTGCGGCTGACTCTGCCAGCCGGCGAACGCCCGACCGTCATACTCGATGCCGAGCGCGATTCTCATACCCACTCATCCATTCATCCGGCGGCCACGCGCTCACGCGACCGCAAAACCCCCACTTTATCCTATCCAGCCCGGTTTGCGCCACGCCCAAGGCCGCAGAAAAACGAATGGCACCGCCCTGCGGGCCGGTGCCATCTTCATGCGGATGCGCCGCAAACGCCTATCTGCCGTGCTGCGCCTCGCGTATCAGCGTTTCCGCCGTTTCCTTGTCGCCCATTTCCATATACAGCTTGGCCAGCTCCATTTTCTCCTGATCGACCTCCTCAGGCGCGGCTGGGGCGGCATAAGCCGCGCCCGCCTCCTCCACCGCCTCGTCCGGCGCACGGGCGGCCACGATGGGTTCCATCACCCCCACGCCGGGGCGCGAGGAGGCAGCGGGAGCCGGCGCCGCGTCGAACAAGGGATGGCCGGGAACCGTCGCCCGCCCCAGCTCGCTCACGCGCTGCCACATCGTACTGTCCTTGTTGAACATGCCCTTGGCCGCCATCGCCTCCTGCAGGAATTCATCCTTGTCCGGCTTGGCCGCCAGCACTTCCAGCAATTTGAAGCGCAAATCCTGCCGCATCGGCTCCTTGTCCAGGCCATCGCGCAGGATGACCACCGCCTGGTCGCCGCGGCCGTAAGCCAGATAGACCTCGGCCTCCGCCATCACATCCACCGTGCCCAGATCTATGCCGCCATCCTCCTTCTTCAGCGAGCTCATCAGACTGGCCAGCGGACCCAGCGCCGGCTTGGTCGGCACGCCGCCCTCGTCCGCGGCCAGCGCCTCCTGCTCCTTGCGCAGCCGCTTGCGCCTCATCAGCAACAAAGCGATCAAACCTATCGCAGCCGTCGTCCCGCCCAGCGCCATCGCCACATCGTGGTCGGTCAGCACGGCCATCGCGTCATCCATGACGCTTTCGGCCGCGGGCTTCGGCGTCGGCATCGCCGCCGGTTGCGCGGGCGCTGGCTTGGGTTTGGGCGTGACTGGCGCCGCTTGCGGCATATGCTGATTGGCGGCGGCTATCGCATTCGACATCGAAGCCAAGGCCTTGGACTCGTGCGGAGGCTTGGCCAGCGCCGGAGCCGGCTCCGCGCGCGCGCCGGACTGAGCCGCCGATGCGGCCTGCGGCGCGGGCGCCGCGGCAGGCTGGACTTTCGCGGCGACCGGCGCCGACGATTGCGCCTGCGGCTTGGCCTGGACCTTGCCCTGCTGGATGACGCGGATCTGCTCTTCCAAC
Organism: Chromobacterium alticapitis; assembly: GCF_002924365.1. GTDB lineage: Bacteria > Pseudomonadota > Gammaproteobacteria > Burkholderiales > Chromobacteriaceae > Chromobacterium > Chromobacterium alticapitis. Next base: position 20,333 of record NZ_PQWB01000030.1, read on the forward strand.
GCGCGGGTGCGCTGTTCGGTTTCCTTCAGCGCCTTGTCCTGCTGTTGCAGCGTATCCCGCATCTTGCGCTCAGCCGCCAGGGCCGCAGGCGACGAGGCCGGATGCGGCGGCTGCGCGGCGACCGCTGGTTTGGCCGCGCTGCTTGCCGCGGGCTTGGCCGGCGCGGGCTGCTTGCCTGCCAGATCCGCCTGCCGCCCATCGGCCAGCAGCTTGGCCATGCCGCCCTTGTCCGATGCCGGCGCGGAGGCCGAGGGCTTGGCCGCGTCCTGCCGCGGCGCCGGCTCCCGCATTTTCCAATTCGCCGGATAATGCAAATCGACGCCAGCCAACAGCTTGTTGGCGTTCCCGCCGATGAATGCGCCTGGATTGTCATGCAACAGGCGAGCCGCGACATCCTCGCCCCGTTCATGGCCGCGCATGCGCGCGGCGATGCCTGACAACGTATCGCCCTGCGCCACCTTGTAGGATTTGCCCACTTCATCCGCGCGCGCCGCAGGGGCGGGCTGCGATACCGGCGCCGCAGCGACAGAGGGCGCAACGGCGCCCTCCAGCGTCAACACATAGCTTTTTTGCGCCTTGACGTTGCCGGCTGCCACTTCCACGCGAAACGCCAACCGCGGCGTGGTGATAGGCAAGGAGGACGCCAGCAAGAGCATGCGGCGGCCATCGATGGAGCGGTCCAACTGATGGGAAATGGACGCCACCTGGCGCAATTGTTCCTTGACCTGTCCGCTCTGCGCGGTGTCGGCAAGGATGGAAACCTGCAATTGTTCGGCCTTGTCGAAAGCGCCGCCCAGCAAGGGAAGCTCCGCCATCAGCGGCTCGCCCAGGCGCGAGCTGACGCGCAAATCGCCCAGACCGGATCCATCCAGCCGCGAGCCTTGATCCGGCGTGGCCGCGTGGCGCTTGCCATCGTCGCCTTCCGGTTGCGGGGCTTTGCGGCGCGGGCCATCCCGCTTGTAATCGACCTCGAACTCGCGCACCAGCCGGCCGTCCGGCCATCCGATTTCAACCGCGAAACGCAGCAAGGGCTCGCTGAATGCGGCCGGCCCGCTGACCTGCACCTTCTGCAGACGGCCGCCGGCATCCCTAACCAAAGTGAACTTCAATGCGGAAGCCGATCCGCTATAAGGCGACAACAGGGGATAGTTATTGCGGTCGGCCAGATCCGCCTGGGCAAAATTCCGGATATCCTCGTTGACCACCGGAATCTCTGCGGAGAACGCCTCCCCATCCGCCGACAACACGCGAATGGCGCCGAGGCCAGCCCATGCCGCGGCGCCAGTTCCCATTCCTGCCAGCAGCAGAGCCAAACTTGCCATGCGTAAGTTTGCAGCCATCTTGGACGTCCCAGCCTTTATCTTTCAATTTCCCGATCGAGCGCGCGCCACCCGCCCCCTGCGCCGCGATGGACTTTACGCCCGCCGCGGCGAATATCGCCTGCAATTAAACCTTATAGCCGTTTCGATTGGCAATCCCGACGGCACATTGAATTACTCAAGCATCAATAATAAAAATAGGCATAAAAAACGACATCGCAAAACCGGCGGGCCGAAATGAAACACCAGGACTCGCCGATGCCCCACGAGTCCATTCCGACAGTCCCGCATTTTGCCGGGCTCAGCGAAACATCCTGCCGATGTCATGAAAAAAGGCTGCCCGCGCCGGTTCGGCGGGGACAGCCTTTTCCCATTGCGAACGCTCCCGCGCTCAAACGCTGATTTTATCGAACAAGGCCTGCGCCTCATCTTTCAGCGAACCCTGCGCCTCGCTCAGCAAATCCTGCAATACCTCGCGCGCGCCCTCTCGGTCGCCCATGTCCAGATACACCTTGGCCAAGTCGAGCTTGGTTGAGAGCGGATCGTCCAGCACCGACATGCCTTCCGCCTGCGGAGCCGCCGCGCTGGCCGGCTGCGGCGTTTCCGCCATCATGTCGGCGTACAGCGATTCCAGCCCGCCTGCGGACTCCTCGACAGGCTTGGCCTCCTCGACCAGCGCGGAGTCGAGGTTGAAGTCGAAATCCAGAAGATTGCCATCTGCCGGCACAGGCGGCGGTGCGGCCGCCGCGGGCTCTTCGGGCAGCATGGACTCCAAGTCGAAATCCAGCACGTTGGGCTCTGCCGGCTTAGCTGGAGCCTCGGTCGGCAAATCGAATAACGCGGCCAACGGGTCAGCCTCTTCCATTTCCACCGCCGAAGCGGCTTCAGACAAAGGCTCCGCCTCTATCATCGAGCCTTCTTCGCCGAACAACTCCTTGTCCAGATCGATCAGATCGTCGCCCCGAGCCGCCCCCGACAGCGCCGGCATGGACTCTTCCCCCGACTGATACAGCGGATTGTCCGGGTCGATGGCGCGCCCCAACGTCACCGTTTTGGCCCACATCACGCCGCGCCCATCGAAAGCCGCCTGCATTTCCCTGGCCAGGCGCTCGAAATTCGCCGTGTCGGGACGCGCCGCATACACCTCCATCAACTTCATCCGGACCTCATGCCGCGACGGATCCTTCAGCAGCGCGTCCTTGAGGATTTCCTCCGCCTGCTGATCGCGGCCGTAGGCGATATACACCTCTGCCTCCGCCACCGGGTCCACCTCCGCCGCGTCTATCGCGCCGGCGGCCTGAGTGAAATTGCTCATGAAAGAGTGCGATCCGGCCACCGTATTGGGACCATGCCCAGTGACGGTGGCGCGTCCCAGCGTCGCACTGCCGCTGGCATCCAACCCTGCCGACTTGCGCCTCCGGGCCACCATGATGCCCAACAGACCCAGCAAGCCTGTCACCGCCACGCCGCCACCAATCAGCGGCAGGTAGTCCATGATCCGCGCCATCAGCGAAGGCTGGGGCGGAGGCGGCGGCGGAGCGACATGCGCCGGCTTGTGCTTGACGACAGGGCGAGCCAATTCCACCGGTTTCAAAGCCTGCGCCGCGCTGGCCGGCATGGGCGCGGCAGCCGGAGCGGAAGCAATCTTGGCTGGAGGCAGCAGACCCGCCGTCTGCAAGGCCTTCAATTGCTGCTCCAGCGCGGCGATGCGCGCGGTGGCGTCCTGCAACGCCTTTTCTCTGGCGTTGATCTGCTGCTGCAGATCATTGAGTTTCACGCTGTCGCCGGCATCGCCGGGCGCCAGTTTGAGCACGTCTCCGCCCTTGCCCGCCGGCTGCATGGCCTGGGGCTGCGATGGGGCCGCCGCTGGCGCGGACGGCAGGGGGCCCAGAATGCTGCTCGCCTGCTCTGCCGTGACCGCCTTGATCTTGCGCGGCGAGGGCACCGTCAGCACGGAACCCGCCTTGGGATGATTGATGTCGGCCGGATCGAAGGCGTCCGGATTGGCCAAGGCCAGCGCCGCCATGGCTTGACGCAGGCTGGCGCCGCGCGGTTTCACCTTTTGCGCCAGCGCGCGCAAAGTCGCGCCCTGTTTTACGCGCAACTCGGCCGGAGCCGCCTGCGCGGGTTTCGCCGCGGGCGCGGCCTTGTAGCGGGATGCCTGATCGCTGTCCGCGTAGCTGGGCGCATCCTGCACGATGCTCTGGCCACCGGGCGTGTAATTGGCCGGGTCAAGCAGCACGGTGTACTCGCGCACCGAGCGGCCGGAAGGCGCCTTGGCTTCCACGACGAAGCGCAGATACGGATCATTGATGGGCCGCGTGGAGCTGACGCGTATGGTCGCGCCCTTGGCGCCCGGATTCAACGCGAAACGCAGCGTCGACAGCGCGGAAGCATAGTCGACGTTCAGCGCCTGAAACGTTTCCATGCTGGCCAGCCCCACTCTGACCGCGTCCATTTCCCCAGGCACCAGCCCGGTCATTTCGATGTCCGCCTTCAGAAGCTCCCCCAGATTGGAGCGAACATTAATCTTCCCCAATCCGGCCCAGGCGCACGCGGAATACGCCAGACCGATCAAAAGCATGCCAAGCTTGAGTTTTCGCTGATTTCTCACTGTCTACCTTCCGGCATTGTCGCATTTATGTTGATTTTTTTAGCGCGAGCCCGCCTCCGGGATGGCGGGCAACTGCTGCAATCTTAGGCCTTGACGGGGCGTTTAGCCAGATGTCACAAGCGCCGCGCACCGCGCCCGTCCGGCCATTGTCACATCAGCGAGCTCTGTCCGGCCAAAATTTCCGCGATGCGCACGCAATGGATGGCGGCGCCAGCCTTCACATTGTCGGCCGAGATCCACAAGCTTAGCACGTTGCCATGGCGACGCAGGCGGCTGATCCAGACCCCTTCGTTGCCGGTGGCCTCCATCGGCGAGACATAGCCGCCGTGCTGCTCGCGCCCCACCACTTGCAATCCTGCGGCCTTGAGGCGGTTTTGCGCTTGCTCGAGGTCAAACTCCTTATGCAACTCGACTTGAACCGCCCAAGAGTGGCCGAAAAACACCGGCACGCGCGCGCAAGTCACTTCCAGCTGCTCGGGCTTCAACTTCAGCAAGCGCGCGGTTTCGTCGCGCACCGAGCGTTCCTCTTCCGAGTCGCCGTTGTCGTCCAGCTCGCCGATTTGCGGCAGCACATTGAAGGCGATGCGCTTGGGAAAGACATTGACTTCTGCCTCGCGCTGCGAAAACAGCGCGGTGGTTTGGTCCGCCATTTCTTCCATCGCCTGCTGGCCGCTGCCGGACACCGCCTGGTAAGTCGCTACGGTCACGCGCGCGACGCCCAGCGGCAACAGCGGAGCCAGCGCCAGCGCCAGCGGCGTCGCCGTGCAATTAGGCACAGCCACCAGCGGCGCGCGGCCCAGGTCTTCCAGGTCAGCGGCGTTGATGGCCGGCGCCACCAGCGGCACGCCGGCCGCGTTGCGGAAGGCGGAACTGAAATCCACCACCGACGCGCCGGCGTCGCGCGCCTGCGGCACGTATTCGCGCGCGATGTCGCCGCCGGCGGCGAAGATGGCCAGGCCGACGTTCTCAAAATTGAACTCGTCCACCGGATGCACGTCCAGCTCCAGATTGCCCAGCGACACGGTGCTGCCGTCCTGCTCGGCGCTGTCCACCGCGAACACGCGGGCGGCCGGGAAGTTGCGTTCGGCCAGCAGTTCCAGCACGGCCTGACCCACCAGGCTGGTGGCGCCCACGACGGCGATTTGCAGAGAAGTCGACATATTCGGTATTCCTGTTGTTACGGCACGCCCGCAGCATACGCGCAAGGCGGCGTTCAATGCAAAAAGGGCACCGAAGTGCCCTTGAGTTCTTCAGACCCGACAGCGCCGGGTCCAGGCTAGGCGCCATTCTACCCGTCAGCGCTCGATCAGGATACGCAGCATGCGGCGCAGCGGTTCGGCGGCGCCCCACAGCAGCTGGTCGCCAATCACGAAGGCGGACAGGTATTCGCCGCCCATATTCAGCTTGCGCACGCGGCCGACGCCCACTTCCAGCCCGCCGGTGATCGTAGCCGGGGTCAGCTCCTTGACCGAAATCTCGCGCTCGTTCGGCACCCACTTCACCCAGTCGTTGCCGGACTTGATGATGGCTTCGATTTCTTCCAGCGGCAGATCCTTCTTCAGCTTCACGGTCAAAGCGAGGCTATGGCAGCGCATGGCGCCGATGCGCACGCACAGGCCGTCCACCGGAATCACGCTGGCGGTGCCGAGAATCTTGTTGACCTCGGCCTGGCCCTTCCACTCTTCCTTGGATTGGCCGTTGTCCAGCTGCTTGTCTATCCACGGAATCAGGCCGCCGGCCAGCGGCGCCCCAAAGTATTCGGTCGGCACGTCTTCGCGAATGGCCTTGGCCACCTTGCGGTCTATGTCCAGGATGGCCGACGACGGCGTGGCCAGCTCATTCGCGACGGTCGCATGAATGGCGCCCATGCCCTTCAGCAGCTCTCGCATATGGTTCGCGCCGCCGCCCGACGCCGCCTGGTAAGTCATGGAAGACACCCAGTCGACCAGGCCTTCGCGGAACAGGCCGTTCATGCCCATCAGCATGATGGAGTTGGTGCAATTGCCGCCGATGAAGTCTTTGACGCCGTTGGCCAGACCCTGGTCGATCAGCCCGCGGTTGACCGGATCCAGAATGATGATGGAGTCGTCCTGCATGCGCAGCGTGGAGGCGGCATCAATCCAGTAGCCCTTCCAGCCGGCGGCGCGCAGCTTGCCGTACACATCGGTGGTGTAATCGCCGCCCTGGCAGGTGACGATCACATCCATCGCCTTCAATTCGTCGATATCGCCGGCGTCTTTCAGCGGCGGCACATCGCGGCCGATGTCCGGCGCCTTGCCGCCGACGTTGGAAGTGGTGAAGAACACCGGTTCGTCGATGACGGAGAAATCGTTTTCCTCGCGCATGCGCTGCATCAGCACGGAGCCAACCATGCCGCGCCAGCCTACAAAGCCTACTCTCACTGTAAATCTCCCGAGTCTGTCCTAAGTCCGAATCATGAACGCCGCCAGGGCCCGGGCCGCGGCGGCGATGAAATTTTTGTTACCCCATTGTGCAGCGCGCCACAGCCGCAGGCAATGGGCTAAATCGTTTTTATTGTGAAGGTAAGCGGAACAATAGATTAAGACAGACTGAACGCGTGGAAGGCCTTGCGGGGAAATGCATGAGCGCGATTGATGGCAAAATGTGTGCTCAGCGGGGCCTAGCCTTGAGCAACCGTCCACAAGCGCGCATCTTGATCAGCAAAGCTTGAGCGCGGTCAATAATCCTGGACGATTACAGCCAGGCCAACCTTCTGGACTGCTCGACACGATGTCCGCCATCGTTTTGTCGCTTCTTACTTGTTACTTGTAGGAGCAAACCGCGCAATCCGCCCCCATCAGACAAGCGGAAATGAAAACGGCCATGGAGTTTAGCCATGGCCGTTTATGGTTTGCTTGCCGAGCGGACGTTTAGTGGCGCGCCTCGCGCGCCGCTTCCACCACGTCGAAATCGAACAGCTGGTTGACGTCTTCCTCGTCGAATACATAGTGCTGATTGCAGTAATCGCAGACGATTTCCACGCTGCCCTGCTCCAGCATCACCTCGCCCACTTCCTGGCCGCCCAGCATGATCAGCATGTCGCCGACGCGCTCGCGCGAGCAGTTGCAGTTGAAGCTGACGCCCTCGCGCTCGAACACGCGGACTTCTTCCTCATGGAACAGGCGGTGCAGGATGTCCTCCGCGCCAAGCTGCAGCAGCTCTTCGGACTTCAGCGTGCGGCCCAGCATCTGGACGCGGGTCCAGCCCTCGGCCTCGCCATGGCCCTCCGGCAAGCGCTGCAGCAGCATGCCGGCAGCGGTATTGTCGTCGCAGGCCAGCACCAACGTGGTTTCCAGTTGTTCGGAGCGCAGCATGTAGTTTTCCAGCATCTGCCCCACCGAATCGCCTTCCAAGGCGACGATGCCCTGCCAGGTCTGGCTCTTGTCCAGCCGCGGCTCCAGCGTCAGCACGAACTTGCCGCCCTCGCCCAGCAGCTCGGCCAGCGGCTTGTCTTCCAGCTCGCCCTGCCATTTGGCGGTGGCGCGCACGGTGCGGTCGTTATTGCACTCCACCACGGCCAGCTTCAGCGCGCCGGTGCCATGGATTTGCAGGATCAAGGTGCCGTCGAACTTCAGATTGGCCGCCATCAACACCGAGGCCGCCATCATTTCGCCCAGCACGGTTTTCAGGACTTCAGGATAAGCGCGGCGGCTCAGCACCTGTTGCCAGGCGCCGTCCAGCCGCACCAGCGCGCCGCGCGCCGGCGCGCCGTCAAACAGGAATCGTTGCAGTGTGTCGTGTTGGTTCATGCTTTTGCTTCCTTGGCCGCGCCAGCGGCCACATCAACGGTGTAGACGGACATGGGCAGCGAAGAACTGACGTCGAACTCGCAGCCGGCGCGCACGCCGATCTCGGCTATTTCGCGCGCGGACAGATTCTGGTCATAGACCGCGTGCATCGCGCCCATCGCGAACTTGCGGCCGGAGCCTATCGCCCAGATCCGGGAAAATTCATAGATCTCGCGCATGGGGTAAACGCCGAAGATGCCATGCCGGTTGGCGATCACCACCATCATCTGGCTGGATTCGTATGGATCTTCCTCGTCCTCTTCCGGGCGCAGATAGAAAGCGTCCTTCAGCTTCGGATGCAGCTTGCGGAAGGTTTCGAAAATGCCGCGGCGGCTACTCAGGTCCTTCTTTTTCAAGTCGGCCAGCGCGCCTTGCAGCACCAGGTCATGCGCGGCGGAGCCGGACACAGCCAGGTAGCTGTCGCCGTGGCGGAAGATTTTGTCGTGAAAACAATCATACGGCGCCAGCAGCTTCTGGTCGTCGCCGAAGGTGGTCTGGCTGTCGGCGGCAATGGCGATCTGGTCGCCCTTGCGCACGGCCACGATGGTCGTCATGCGGCTTACCTTGCTCTCGTTGCGGGCCATGCGGCCCCATCTGCTGCCAGATAGGGGCGATTCGCGGATTTTCCAGCCCGCCGCCAAAAACGGGCGAATATACCATAGCGCGACGCCCCGCGTCAGGGCTCGATGCCAGCCCTCTCCACTAGCATCGGCGGCGCAGCTCCCGGCAGCCAACGCAAATAGATTTTGCGGAAGCTGCCGTCCCGCTTCATCTCGCGCAGCGCCTGCTCCCAGGCCTGCACGGCCTCGCGGTCCGTTCCGCGCGAGAAGGCCAGGTACAAGTCTATTTTCTCCAGCGGCTGCAACAACTCCACCGCATCGGCCGGCAAGCCCGCCTTGCGCATCACGCTGCCCACCACGCTGTCGCCCTCGGACCACATGGCCACCCGGCTGGCTTGCAACATCAAGGCGGACTGCTCCGGGTCCGCGCTTTCCACGATGTTGAGGAAACCGTGCCGCTTGGCCGCGGCCAGGAAGATGCTGCTGCGGAACGCCGTCAAGGGCTGCAGCTGCAGCTTGTCGCCCAAACGCCGCAAAGCCAAAGCCTCGCCCTTGCGGCAATAAAGGTTGATGGCCGACGTCGCCACCGGGCCGACCATGGTCATCAGCTTCTCGCGCTCCGGCGTGCGCCCCAGCACAAACAGCAGGACATTGGGCCGGGTCAACAGAAAATTGTAGGCCCGCGCCCAAGGCAGCAGCCTGACCGGCTGCTCGGCGTGCAAGCGCCGCTGGATCTGCTGCACCAGCTCCACCGCCATGCCCTTCACTTCGCCATCTTCTTCAAAACTGATGGGCGGCCATTCATCGGTATAAACGGCCAGCGGTTCGGCCGCGCGCGCCGAGGCCAGAAAAGACAGACAGGCCAGACACAACAACAATCGTCGCAACATGACAATTGCCTCTCTTTCGGGATTTCTTCAGCATAAACACCAAAGGCCCGCCGCGCCTCCCATACAGAGGCAGAGAAACAGACAAGTCACTGTTATCGCTATACTTTCGGACAGAACTAGCGGTTCCTACTTATAAACATTCAGCTAGCAGATGGATATCATGCAATGGCAGAGTTCAGCTCGCCAAGGCTCATAAGCCAGGCGAAGACCCCCTTCTTGAAAAGGTGAGTGCCATGCTTGACAGCCAAATTGAAATGGACGAATCCCTGGAGTCCATTCTGCAACGTCCCTTGACCTGCTTCGAAAAACAACAGATCAAAGCCAAGCCGCAGGCGCCCTCCGATGAATCCTTCGACTGCGAGGAAGATGCCGCGGACACCCATCCGCTGCGCCGCCGCCTGAGGGACATGGCGCTGATGCAAGTGGTGCATGTGGACTATCCGCCGCAGGAAAGCCGCAAAACGCTGATTGAAATCCCGCTCGGCGCCAAAACTGCCTGATTGATGCCCAAATGGCAACAGCCCCGCTTCCAGAGCGGGGCTGCATCATGTCCATACCCCGCGTCACCAAGCTGCCGGTCAACGCCAGCGTCAAGACACGGCGAAATGAGCAGCGGGGCCGTTAGAACAGCGATCTTGCATAGACCAAGCTTGCGGCAGTCGCAGGCCGGACGCACAGCACTTACGCGCCCATCGACAATTAAGCCGCCGCGCTGGCGCTCGCCTGCAGACGAGCGGCCAGCCGCCACAAAACGCCAGCCATCAACAAGCCCAGGACCGCATTGACCAGGGGCATCGCCAACCATACTCCATCCAGTCCCAGCGCCAGGGGCAACAAGCCCAGCGACGGCAACAGCAAAACGGTCTTGCCCACCGTTACGCCCAGGGCCAGCCTCGTCATCGCCATCGCCTGCAGCGCGGTGCACCCCACTACGGCCAAACCATCCAGCGGCATGGCCAGCAGATGCAGCCGCAATGCGCGTCCGCCGGCGTCAACCAGCGCCTGGCTGCCATCGCTATACCAGGCGGCGATGACCTCCGGGAACAATTGAACAGCCGCCAAGGCCGCCGCCCCCAGCACAAGGCAGACTTTCAACCCATGCAGCAGCGCCGCCCGCGCACGCGCCGGCTGCTCCGCCCCGGTGGCATGGCCCAGCAGGGGCTGCATGCCCACCGCCAAGCCATGGATCGCCAGCGTGAACAGCGCCTCCGTATAGCCCGCCACCGCGTAAGCAGCCAGGCTAAGCTCGTCTCCCCAGCGAAATAGCTGGTAATTATGCGCATACAGCAGCAAAGCCAGGTTCAGCTCCATCAGCAGGCTGGGCGTCCCCAGGCACAGGATGGGCCACATGGCGGCGCGATCCGGCCGTAAAGTGCCCCACCGCAGACGCAGCCCCGCGTGACGCGAAAAGAAATAAACCATACCCAAGGCCACCACCACGCCTTCCGCAATCAGCGTGCCGATGGCGGAGCCAGCCAGCCCCAGGCCCAGCCTTCCCACCAAAATGTAATTCAGCAAGATGTTCAGCAATGCGCCCAAGGTGGTCAAGGCCGTCGCCAGCCCCGGCCTGCCGTCGTTGCGCACCAGGTAGACGATCAGCATCTGCCCCATGGTCAGAACCGCGCCAGCCAGCATCCACCACAAATAGGCCCGCGCCTGAACCGTTACCTCGTCCTGCCCGCCCGCCTGCAACAATCCCAGCAGAAAATCAATATTGGGCAGACCCCAGGCGGGAATCGCCGCGCCGAACAACGCCAACAACAGCAAAACCGTCAGCAGCGCGCCGCGCGCGCCGGCCTGATCGCCGGCGCCCTGCCGAATGGCGATGCGGGTTGCGGCACCCATGCTGAGCATGGCGCCCAGCCCCACCTGCAGCATCACCATGGGGTAGGCCAGGTTGATCGCCGCCAGGCCGTGGCTGCCGACGTAATGGCCGACGAAGACGCCGTCTATGATGGCATACAGCCCGGTCACCACCATGCCTGCGACAGAGGGAATGGCATAGCGCCAGAACAGTTTCGACACGGGAAGCGTATCCAGATCACGGGTGCGCGCGTTCGACATGACAGTCATTCAGATGGAGAAGGGCAGATATCCTAACATTTAATCAGTCATGCATGATTAATTAATTTCCAGCACAATGGTGCTTAAGGACAACAAGGGAGGCGGCATGGCTCGCAAGACCAAGGAAGACGCGCAGAAAACGCGGGACGCGATTTTGGACGGCGCGGAACGGACATTCCTGGCCAAGGGTGTCGCCAACGCCGCGATGGCGGACATCGCCGATGCGGCCGGCGTATCGCGCGGCGCCGTGTACGGCCACTACGAAAACAAGCTGGAAGTCTGCCAGGCGATGATAGACCGCGCCTTCGCGCTGGACGCGTTGCGCTTTCCCGCGCCTGGCGCTTCCGCCGGCGACACGCTGCGGGACGCCGCCAGCTATTACCTGGCTCAATTCCTGGAGCCGGGCTCGCCGCAACGCGTCTACCAGATCCTGTACCAGAAATGCGAGCAGATTCCGGAAAACCGCAGCATCCTGCGCCGGCGCGAAATGGCGGACCGGCTGACCATGCATTTCGTGCGCCGCCAACTGCGTCGCGCCATCGCGCAGGAAGAAATGCCAGCCGCTCTGGACATAGGCCTGGCCGCGGACTATTTAGTCTGCCTGTTCAGCGGCTTATACGAGCTGCTGGAAAATGGACCAGACGCTTTGCCGCGCTGCGAGCGCATCTTGCGCGGCGCGCTGGAGGGTTTGCCGCACGCCGCCAGTTTCACCAAGGCTTAGGAAACAAGGCGCCCGCGACTACTCGACATGGCGGCGGAAACACCACAGCGCCAGGCTCAGCGTGACGGCGGCGATCAGCCACAAGGGCAATAGCCACGGCCAGGCATCGGCGAAACCGAAGCCTTTCAGAAACGTTCCCTTCAGAATGGGAATGAAGTAGCTCAGCGGATTCACGCGCGCCAGCCATTGCAGGACTTCAGGCATGTTCTCGATCGGCGAGACGTAGCCGGACAGGATCACCGCCGGCACCATGAACGAGAACACGCCCAGAAAAGCCTGCTGTTGGGTATACGAGATCGAGGAGATGAACAGCCCCACGCCGGCCAGCGCCAGGCCGTAGCTGGCCATGCTGAGCAGCAACAACGGCAACGAGCCGCCAAACGGCACGTGGTATACCCAGACCGCGGCCAGGGCGATCAGGCTGCCCTGTAGCAGGGCCACCAGCACGCCCGGCACCGCCTTGCCGGCCATGATGTAGGCCGGCGTCAGCGGCGAGACCAACAACTGGTCGAAAGTCCCCTCCTCGCGCTCTCGCGCCACTGACAATGCAGTGACGATCAAACAGCCTATGGTAGTGATGATGGCCACCAGGCTGGGCAGCACGTGCCACTGGTATTCCAGGTTGGGATTGTAGCGATTGCGTACCGAAACCTGCGGCGCCGCGCCGCCGCGCTCGGCCTGATAGGCCGCCACCACCTGGCCGATGTAAGCGCTGGCGATCTGCCCGCTATTGGAGCGCCTGCCATCCACGATCACCTGCAACGGCGCGCTTCGCCCCGCCGCCAGCGCGCGGGAAAAATCCTGGGGGAAGGCCACAGCCAGCAGCGCGCACTGGCGGTCTATGCAGTCGCGCAGCTCCGGCAAACTATGCACCGGCACCACATGGTCGAACGTGACGCTGGCGGACAAGCGCTTCACCAGCTCCTGCGAGGCCGCGCCGCCATCCTGGTTATATACCGCCAAGCTGGCGTGCTTGACTTCCAGCGTGGCGGCGAAGGGAAACACCACGAGCTGCAGCAGCACCGGCACCACCAACAGCAGCCGGCCCTGGCGGCTGCCCATGATGGTTTGCAATTCCTTGACGATCAGCCACAGCAAGCGTTGCCACATGGTCTCAATCCAGGGTTCTTCGGGTTTTGCGCACGGTCTGCCACAGCCAGAACGCGCCCAGCGCGATCAGGCTGGCCGCGTTGAACCAGAGCAGCGAGGGAATCACACCCGCCTGGAACAGCGTCTGCAGCGTGCTGGCGAAATAGCGCGCCGGCAGGATGCGGGTCAGCCACTGCAGCGGCGCGGGCATGCTGGAAATTTCGAATACAAAGCCGGACAGCATCAGCGCCGGCAGGTAACCCGCCGTCAACGCGGCCTGCGCGGCGTCGAACTGGGTGCGCATCACGGTGGATAGAAACAGCCCCATGCCCAGCGCATTGCCCAGAAACAGCGAGGACATCAGCCACAATAGCCACAGCGAGCCACGGAACGGCACGCCCATCACGAACACCGCCACCAGCAGGCACAGCAGCATGGCGGCGATGCCCAACACGTAGTATGGCAAGATCTTGGACAGCAGCAGCTCGGCGCGGCTGACCGGCGTGGCCAACAGCGCCTCCATCGTGCCGCGCTCCCATTCGCGCGCCACCACCAGCGACGACAGCAGCGCTCCGACTATGGTCATCACGATGGCGATGGTGCCTGGCACCAGGAAGTTGGGACTCTCCGCGCTGGGATTGAACCAGACGCGCTGACGCAGATCGATGGCCGGCGGCGCGGCCTGGGCATGCTCCTCGCCTTCGGCCTGCTGCCACCGCAGCCAGGCACCCTGCACATAGGCGGCGATGAAGTTGGCGGTATTCGGCTCCGCGCCGTCGGTCACCAGCTGTATCGCGCCGGCCCGCCGCTGCCAGCCGCGCGAGAAGTCGTCCGGAATGATCACCGCGCCGCGTATCCGGCCATGCGCCAGCATGTCGTCCAGCGCCGCGCGCGACGCCGCCGTTTTCACCTCGAAAGACGGCGTGGCGCGCAAGGTCGCCGCCAGCCGCTGCGCTGCCGCGCCGCCGTCCTGGTTCAGCAGGCCCAGCCGGATGTGGGCCGAATCCAGGTTCACCGCGTAGCCGAGGATGAACAGCAGCGCCACCGGTAGGATGAAGGCGATCAGAATGCTGCTGGGATCGCGCACGATCTGGTAGCTCTCCTTGCGGCACAAGGCCCACAGCCGGCGCGCGTTCATTGGTCGGCCTCCTCCACCAGCTGGATGAAGGCATCCTCCATCGTCGGGTGGGGCCGGGCCTCGCTGGCCACGCTGCTCTTCAAGGCGTCCGGCGTGTCCAAGGCCAGCAGTTTGCCGCGGTACACCAAGGCGATGCGGTCGCAGTATTCCGCCTCGTCCATGAAATGCGTGGTCACCAGCACGGTGACGCCTTTTTCGGCCAAGCCGTTGATATGGGTCCAGAACTCGCGCCGCGTGACCGGGTCCACGCCCGAGGTTGGTTCGTCCAGAAACAGCAACGGCGGCTCGTGCATCACCGCGCAGGCCAGCGCCAGCCGCTGCTTGAAGCCTAGAGGCAGCTCGCCGGATGGGCTATCCATATAAGGCGCGAGGCCGAACACCCGCTCCATCTGCGCCACCTTGTCGCGCTGCGCCTGGCCGGCCAGGCCGTAGACGCCGGAGAAGAACATCAGGTTGCGCCGCACGGACAGCTGCGCGTACAGCGAGAATTTTTGCGCCATATAGCCCAGCTGCTGGCGCGCGGCGGTGGGACTGGCCTTCAAATCCAGGCCCATCACCAGCGCCTGGCCGACGCTGGGCTTGAGCAGGCCGCACTCCATCTTGAACGTAGTGGACTTGCCGGCGCCGTTGGGCCCCAGCAGACCGAACACTTCGCCGCGCCTCACTTCGAAACTAACGTCGTCCGTCGCGTAAAAATCGCCGAAGCGCTTGGTCAGCCCCCTCGCTTCTATCACCGCCTCGTCATGGTGTGGCGGCACGGCAGGCATCACTGCGGCCAACACCGAATCTCCTCCTGGACCACCACCCAGCAGGCTGATGAAGGCATCCTCCAAGCGCGGCGGCGCCGGCTGCAGCCTGGCCTCCGGGCCGGCTTCGGCCTTGGCCAGATCCGGCCAGCGCCCCTCCTCGCGCAACAACAGCCGCAGGCCGCTGCCCTGTATCGTGCCGTCCATCAGCTCCGGCTGACGCAACAGCCGCTGCAACAGTTGGCGGCGATTGCCCGCGATGCCACTCAGCCGCAGGCAGCGCCCGGCCAGCGGACGCGTCAGTTCAGCCGGCGGGCCGCCGGCGCGGATGCGCCCCTCCGCCATCAGGTAAACCACGTCGCAGGCTTCGGCCTCATCCAGATAGGCCGTGCTCAACAGCACGGTGATGCCCTCGGCGGACAGCGCTCGGATCAGCTTCCACAGCTCGCGGCGAGAAATCGGATCGACGCCGACGCCCGGTTCATCCAGCAGCAGCACCCGCGGCTTGCCCAGCAGCGAACAAGCTAGGCCCAGCTTCTGCTTCATGCCGCCGGACAGTTTGCCGGCGTAGCGGCCGGTGAACGGCGCCAGATTGGTCAGCGCCAGCAGGCGCTGGAAATCCCTGGCCTTGTCCTCGCCCCGCACCTCGCGCAACTCGGCGTATAGTTCCAGGTTCTCCTGCACTGTCAGGTCTTCATACAGGCCAAACTTCTGCGGCATATAGCCTATATTGCGGCGCAGCTCGCCGGCATCGGCCTGCGGGTCCAGCCCAGCAATCCGGGCCGAGCCGCCGCTGGGCGCCAGCAATCCAGCAAGCATACGCAGCAAGGTGGTCTTGCCCGCGCCGTCCGGCCCCACCAGACCGGCGATGCAGCCGGCCGGGATATCCAGCTCCACTTGCGTCACCGCGTCCGCCGCCGCGCCGGGAAAGCGCTTGCTCAGCCGCTCGGCGCGGATGGACGCGCTCATTTTTCCAGCCTCAGCGTCACCGGCATGCCCTGATTCAGCCCGGCGTCGGCATCGCCCACCACCACTCGGATGCGATAAACCAGGGCGGTGCGCAAATCAGCCGTCTCCACGTTTTTGGGCGTAAATTCCGCGGTGGGCGAAACGAAGCCGACCACGCCGTGATACAGCTTGTCCGGATGGCTGTCGCTAGCCACCGTTACCTTGCTCCCGGAGGGAAAACTGCCCAGCTGGCTTTCCGCCACGTAGGCGCGCACCCAAACCGGCTGGCGCAGGGACAGCGTGAATGCCGAGGTGCCGGCCTGCACCATGGTGCCAGCCTCCACCGCGCGCGTCAGGATGATGCCGGCGCTGGGAGATTGCAGATTGGCGTCTTTCAAAGCCAGCCGGGCGGCTGCGACATTGGCGCGGGCCTGCTTCAGCAAGGCATCGGACTCCGCGATTTCCTCTGGGCGAAAACCCGTGGCCAGCGCGCGCAACTGCTGGCTCGCCGCATCGCGCTGGGCCAGGGCCTGGTCGCGCAGCGAACGCGCCAGTTCCAATTGCTGGCGGCTGCTGCCCCCAACCGGCTCCAGCGCGTTCTGGCGGCGGTAATCGCTGGAGGTCTGCGCGACGGCGGCCTCGGCCGCGCTCAGCCTGGCGCGCGCCTGCTCGACATCCTCGCGGCGGTTCCCCTTATGCATCAGCGCGTTGCGCGCGGCCAGCGCGGACTCGTTGGCCAGCGCGGCGTTCAGGCTGTTGCGCAAGGGCTCGGCATCCAGGCGCGCCAATATCTGCCCCGGCTGCACCGCATCGCCCTCATCCACCAGCACCGCGGCCAGCCGGCCCGGCACGCGGAAAGCCAAAATCGCCTCGCGGATGTCCACATTGCCGTACAAAGTGGTCTCGCGCTCGGCCGCCGCCGCGCGTTGATAAAAGTAATAGGCCACGCCGCCCGCCGCCAACAGCAATAGCGCCACAACCGCTAGCCAACGCTTGCTCATGATTTCTCCCCCATTCTGCCAATGCCGGCCAGCGCCCAGGCCAGGCGCTGGCGCGCCGCCGGAATATCCGCCATCCAGGCCTGCAATTGCCTGATGCTTGGCGGCAGCCAATCGCTGGACGCCAGCGGCCCGCGCGCCAACAGCAAGGGCAAGCCCATGGCCGAGACCAGGAAACACAGCAGTTGCGGCGCCGGCGCATCCGCCAGCCTGCCCTGCCGCCGAGCCCTGCTGATCAGCACCAGCAACAGCCGCACATGGCGCGATGGCAGCCGCAGCAGAAAAGCCTGCGCGGCGCGCTCTCCGGCTAAGGCATCCGCCACCAGATGGCCGGCGAAGCCGGCGTGCTCGGCCGCCAGCTGGAGCAACTGCTCCAGCACCGCGCGCAGCGCCTCCAGCGCGTCATCGGATCGGTTCAGGCTCGCCGTCTGCCGTAGCTGGCGGTAGATAGGCGCGTACCACAGCTCCACTAGCTCGCTGATGAAACGTTCCCGGCTGCCGAAATGGTAAACGAAGCTGCCGGGGTTGACGCCGGCGGCGGCGGCCACCTCGCGCACCACCAGGCCGCGCAAGCCAGTGCGCCGCACGCTGTCCAGCCCCTGGCGCAGCAAACGCTGCCGGGTGTCGCCCTGCTTTTCTGTCGGACTCATCCACGGTTTATACAACCGTATAAATCAGCCCGCAATGAAAACCTTACTCTAGCCACGGATTTGCCTAGGGGCTGTTGACGTTTTGAAGCAGGGAGCAGATAGGAGGGGTGCAAACCTGCAGAATTAAGGTTCCTACACCAATCCTCTGCAGGTTTGCGAT
>NZ_PQWB01000194.1 GCF_002924365.1 Chromobacterium alticapitis
GGATGCTGGAGCGCTATCAGCAAACCATTCAGCCTTGCCACTGCTTGCAGGAGGCGGTGGGGCGTCCCTTGCAACACATTATTGGGACATAGCCTTCGAAATGCTCTGGGTTCAGCAGTCGAAACACTCGATTGACGGTGTCGTGGGATGGGCTGCCATTCTTCAGCGACAAGAAGCGCCGCAGCCAAGCCTCCCTGGTCTCCGCCCACTTGACCGCCTCAACGAAACTTTCGGCGCCGGCGAAAATGGCGCAAACGGCAATGACCAGAATTTCTGGCAGCGGATGGGCAATGTAATGATCCGCTCTCGACCCTGGCACCTCGGCTAAATGTTCCATCAGTGTTCCCATCCTGTCCTGGCAAAGCCCGAGAGTTCACCTCAGACAGGATAGCTTGGCAAGCTTACAAAACCATGCCATGTAGGTTAAATTGCCCTGCTCCCCGGCGGTTTTGTCACGCAAACCGTCGCAACGCAATCGACAAGGTGAGCGCGCTGTTTCACCCTCCCGCAGGGACTCGCCCGGCCCGCCAGTCATTGACGCGAACACCGCCTAACAGGCCGTTGAAAAACACGTCGATATTGCCCCAACCCATTTCCATATGAACAAAAATGGGCGGTTTCAGCGGGCAGAATGCCAATAAATCCGTTCT
>NZ_PQWB01000195.1 GCF_002924365.1 Chromobacterium alticapitis
AAGAAAACGCTGAAAACTTTGGGCATCCATGGCGTTGCTCCCGGTCTGCTACCGTATTCAGCATAGCTCCCAACACGGAATTGGGACATAGCCTTTCGAAGCGCCCAGGGCCGCCTTTTCTTTCGTCCATTTCTTTTGGCGGAGCAAAAGAAATGGACCCGTCATGCCGGGCGGAACCGGCACTTAAAATATTAGTCCGCGAAGCGGACACATCATTCAAGCGCGGACACCGACATCAAGTCATCCCCTCCCGCCCAGTCTTGCGGATACAAGCCTTGCTTAACCGCCCGATGAAAAGTGGAAAACGGCCAGTCCCGAACACGGGACACCAAACCGTGCTTGAGCGGATTGATGTGGATGTAATCCAGATGCGCGGCATAGTCGGCCTCGGAACGGATGCAATGCTCCCAGAAGCGGCGCTGCCAAATGCCTCGTTCGCCATTGCGGCACCGAGCGGGATTGCGATATTCCAGCGCAGGCAAGGCGCGGACGAAACGGATTTTGATGGCTTTGATGCGGTTAGAAAAATCGTCATCGCCAAGCGGCAAGGTGATCATGCAGTGCACATGATCCGGCAGCACCACCCAACCATCGATATGAAACGGACGCTCCCGCCGAGTCCGCCTCACCGCCGCGCGCAGTTCGTCGATACGGTCCACCAGCAAGCTGGAGCCTCGATCCAGCAGCGTGAAGGTCAGGAAATACGTCCCACCCGGCACCCGCCAGCGCCGATAGTTGGGCATGGCCATTCTCCAGGACACCAAAGCCCAAACCATAAGACCAAAAACACCCGTTAACCAATCCGTCAAAAGGCCGGCGACAAAGTCAGCCGCAGGGTTTGCACGCACCCATCAGCGGCCGTGGGCAAAGGTGGATCGCCCCTCCGGGGCATCCCCCCTACGGCAGAGTCCTGACCACGACCCGTAGGGCGGAATCCCAGCAAAGCCGGGAGTTCCGCCACGATTCGGCAGTGCATCACCTACAAAACATCAGTCAATTATCCGGCGTATGCGGCACACCTGATGATCAGGGCCTCCGCACTCTAACATCATAATGGCGCAAGCCCAAGAAACTGGGCCCGCACATCATCATCCCAGGCTGCTGCCTTGCGCTTGATCCGCATGCTCATCTTGCCGTTTT
>NZ_PQWB01000196.1 GCF_002924365.1 Chromobacterium alticapitis
TGCTGGATGCCACTAATGGCCTGTACAGCGAAACGCGCTACAACGCCTGGGGCCAGATCACCGCCAAGTTCGCCCGCGGCACGGCGGCGGGCGCGGCCAGCGTGCAACAGGAATTCAGCGAATACGACCGTGCCGGCCGGCTGCTGAAGGGCAATGCCGGCGGCGTGAGCAAGCTGTACGGCTACGACGCCAACGGCAACGCCACCATGACGGTGGAGTCCGGCGGAACGGACGGCGCGGCGTGGCGACAGGAAACGCTGAGCGG
>NZ_PQWB01000197.1 GCF_002924365.1 Chromobacterium alticapitis
TCCGATACGACAAATTGAAGTGCAACTATGAGAGCGTGGTCGCCATGGCGTGCGCATACCTATGGTTGCCTATGTGAAACGTCAACAGCCCCTAGCAGTTGGCTATCCGCGCCACACAAGCGCTTCAGAAGGTCTTCGACATCAGGAAGCCGGCGCCGAACCACAAACCCACGGTCATCAACGGCTCCGCCAACTTGGGTTTCAACAGCATCAGCGGCGCGCGGAAACGCACCCTCACCGGCCACAATAGCGGAATGCCTGCCGGCGTCAGCCAATCTCCCACCAGATGCGAGGCGTAGCCCACGCACAGGCCCAGCACCAGCGGCATGGCGTGCCCCAGGCCTATGCCCCAATCGCGCAGGCAGGCGGCGCTAGCGTAGAACACGCCGACCACGGCGAACAGGCTGTGAGTGATGCCGCGGTGGCCAAACAGATAGGCCACAGGCCGGGACAGAAAGGGAATGCGCCGGCCCAGCCAGCTCTTGGGATGGTCTATGTCCGGCAGCAGCGAGCCAGCCAGCCCGCCGGCCAGCAGCAATACCGCCATCATGCCCGGCAGATGCAGGATCATCGCCGCCGAAACCGCGCAAAAGGCGCCGAACGCGATATGGGTGCCCACCATCATGGCGCCACCGCCTCGCGGAAATTGTCAGTCATTTTTATTGTCGCCTTTGCGGCCTGTTGCTTCTCGTTGCCTCGCCGCGCCGCGCGCGGGCGCTCATGCTACTGCAGCCGGGGCCAGGAAGCAAAACCGGGGAAGAAAACCCCAGTGTGCCGCGCGGCTGGCACGCCATCCCGGCGACATGCGTCAGCGCGGGCGAACAGCCCTGAATAGACGCCAACTAGCATGAAAAAGAACGAAAAAACAGACATCCGGCGGCCAAGCGGCCGCCGGAAACACAGCCGACAATCCTTTCATTCTTGCCGCGCCCTCCCGGACGCTAGACCTGGAATTGCGCGACAGAGGAGCGCAGGCTGCCGGTCACTTCCTCGATGCGCTGGATGCTCTCCGATGCCTGAGTGGCGGCCACGGCGTTGCCGGACGCCACCTGGGCGATCTTCTCCACATGGCGGGCGATGTCCTGACTGGCCGTGCCCTGCTCCTGCAGCGCGTGCGAAATGTCGTTGACCACCTGCACCACCTGGCTCGCGCTGCCGTGTATGCGCTGGATCAGCTCGCCGCCCTCTTCCGCCAAGCCCAGGCCCGTCCGCACCCGCGCCACCGTCTCACTCATATTCTGACGCGACAAGTCCGAACTGGCCTGGATCTCGCTGATCATTTCCGCGGTCTGCTCGGTAGCCTTGGCCGTGCGTTCGGACAGCTTGCGCACCTCGTCCGCCACCACAGCGAAGCCGCGGCCGCTCTCTCCTGCGCGCGCGGCCTCGATCGCGGCGTTCAGCGCCAGTAGATTGGTCTGATCCGCAATGTCCTTGATCACCTGCATGATGCTGGAAATGGTGGCGGTCTTGCTGGCCAACTCGGCTATGGCCGCATCCGTCATGTCCACCGTCTCGCTGATGCCCTGCATTTCCGCCACCGCCTTGGCGATCACCTCGCTGCCGGAGGCGGACAGCTGGCCGGAATCCTGCGACACGCTGCGCGCGTCCACCGCGTGCTGGGCGATATGGTTAATGCTGACCGTCAACTGCTCCACCGAAGCGGCCATCGCCGCCGCGCCTTCGCTCTGGCCCTGGGAGTTGTCCGCCACCATGCGCGCGCCGCCCACCACACCGGCGTTCAAGCGGCCCAGTTCGTCCGCGTCGCGCATGATTTCGCCCACCAACCGCCGCAGTTGCCCTTGCATCTCGCGGATATGCGCGAGCAAGCTGTCGCCGTCGCCGGATTCCAATTTGATTTCCCTATCCAGCTTGCCGCCGGATATCTCGCGCACGATGGCCGCCGCCTCAGACGGCTCCGCGCCCAGCTCGCGCATCACGCTGCGATACACCCACCAGCCCAGCGACAAGCTCACCACCACGAACAGCAGCACCTGCCCGCCCACGCTGAACAGCTGGCGCATCAGCGCCGCATTCACGTCGTCGAGATACAAGCCGGTGCCCAAAATCCAGCCCCAGCGGCCCGAGGTCTGGAAATAGGCCAGCTTGGGCTGCGGCTCCGCCAAGCCCGGCTTGGCCCAAACGTATTGCACATAGCCTTTGCCGCCGCCTGCCCTCACGGCCTGCTCGAACATCGCGCCGATATCAACGCCGGCGCCATCTTTGACGCCGTGCATATTGCGCCCCACCAGCTTGGGATTCATGCCGTGGGCCAGCCAGTTCAAATCCTTGTCCAGCGTGAAGAAATATTCATTGCCGTCGAAGCGCAGCCGGGTCAGCTCCAGCAAAGCCAAGCGCTTGGCCTCCGCCTCCGGCATCCGGCCGGCGGCGGCCTCCTCCTCGTGCCTCGCCACCAGGCTGTCCGCCGTCTCCACCTGGTTGCGCAGCAACTCCTGGCGATCCGACAGCATTTGCTGCCGCAAAGCGTTCATCAACAAGGCTCCCAGGATGCACACCAGCACAATGCCCCCGACCGTCTGCAGCAATAAGCGCCTCTTCAATGAAATGGTACCCGCCATTATTCCATCCGCTTGGTCTGTAAGGAAAACAGCACAATAGCGCACCTTATTATTCATTTTCAATATTCTTTTTGGTTTTATTGACCCATGTCATTTTTCACGCTGATCCAAGAGCCTTGTGTGGCAAGGGTGCCAGCGCAAAGCCGGCCCAGCCTCCGCGCGGGGAACCACCTGGCGAAAAGCGCCATAGCTCAGCGAGTTGAGGCTGCGGTCTTGGACAAATCCACGTCAATGGCAAGCACGCCCATCGCTACGAGTCCCTTGACGATGCGCCCAGTGGATTCGCCAGGCCCGGCATGCAGTCCCGAAAACACGCGTTGCCGATACATGAGAATGCGACCGCCGCCGCAAATGGAAACCGCCTCGGCGGCGAATGGGAACAGCGGCAAGCCGCGATCAGGCGTTTGCCAAAGCCGCCCGGCCTCGCCAGCGGTGCTAGCTGTCCAGAAGAGACGCCATCGCATAGCGCCGTCCACGGCCATGCAACAATAAGCAGCCCAAGCGGCCACTTCCTCGCAACGCATTGCAATTGAGTCATGACACGTCTGGCAATATTTTGGGAAGAATACCTACCCAGCCGCAACAAAATCGCAACGGCCTAATTTCAGGCGAATGCAAGTTGCATTCTGCATCGAAACATCCGCTCCACTTCTTCAAAATCATTCCAATGCGACAATATCCAGGCCATAATTGTTAAATTTTTTAACAATTTAAATATATAAATTACATTTCAGACATGAAAACCACCCTCACTTCCAGCGCGCTCGCCTGTTCGTTGCTGCTATCCGCCTGCGGCGGCGGCTCCGACAACAACGATAGCGCCGCTCAAACACCCGCGGCCCATACCAACACCATTCAGAGCATCAGCGGGACTGCGGCTGTCGGCTCGCCGTTGGCGAATGCTCAAATCACGGTCAAGAATATCCAGGGCCAGGTCGTCAAGACTTTCCAAACCGACGCCAACGGCGGATTCAGCAACATTAATTTGGACAATGCCGCCGCGCCCTTGCTGTTGGAAGCCCGCGGCGTCGCCAATGACGCCCCGCAATTGTTGCACTCCGTCGCCTCGGCCAATGGCGTGGTCAACATCACGCCTTTGACCGAAGCCATCGTCACGCTGGCCAGCGGAAAAGACGCGGGATCATGCTTTGTCACGGCAGGCGACTGCGCCCCGACGCTTACCGCTGACGCTTTGCGCCAAAGCCAGGCCAACCTCAAGGCAGCGCTAGCCACGCTCAGCCAAACCTTGCAGCTGGAAGACAAGTCCGATTGGATCGCCACCTCCTTCAAGCCGAATAAAACGGGTCACGACAAGCTGCTGGAGTTAGTGGATATCGCTGCCGGAGATCAGGCGGGCACGCTGATAATCAGGAGCAAATTGGGCGGCAACACGGTTGATGTCAGCCGGTAGCAAAAACCTGCCCCCATCGCGCTGCCCGCGGATGGCATGCCAGATATCGCAAGCCTGGATGTTCTGGCGCGGCAACTGACGGAAGTCTACAAAACCGAGGACGGCCAAACAGATCGCATGAGCGCGCTGCTAAGCGAGGATTTCAACTATTCCGGCATGAATGCCAGCCAATACCTGAATCATGTGGTATCTCCTCATTCAAACCTGTTCGCAGGCACTCGCATCAGTCGGATACACTTATTGAGCTGTGAAAACGCCAACCGTTGCGAAGTTTCCATAGCCGGCGATGATGGGAAACATCTGGCGGACTACGTTGTCATTAAGGTAGACAAGGACTGGCTGATCGCGGGCAACGACTATCCTGTAAACATGTTTGTTGGCTCGTCGGCTCAAGCGCATCACCAAATTGATCGCCAATCGCAAAAAGATGCTGTCAGCTATGCGGCCGACTTTACGCTGAGTATCTCTAAACAAGCTCGTACCAGCTCAGGAATAACCGTTCGCAGCGCGCAACTGCGGTAAACAATCAAGCGCTGCTGTCATTGACGGAAAACGCCCGCTGCAATGGCATCCTGTCAGCAAACGGTCCCAGCTACGGCTCGCAAGACGACTGCGCCGGCAAGTTCAACCTTCCTGAAGACAAGATCCTCCAGATCAATCAAGCCATGCGCAGTGGCCAAGTGAAAGTCCGTCTATTCGCCCAAGCTGACTTCAGTCAACCGCTGGCCAAGGACATCATGGTTAGGCAACCGCTGTTCGCGCCTAGCAAGCTGAGCGACCGCGCCTTTGCCAAACTGAGCAACGCCAGCGTGACCACGCTGCTCAACGCCAATCTCTCCAGCGATATCCAGCTTGCCTGGACCAGCCCTGCCGGGGCGGAGATCAGTTTCGTTATCTTGGGCATGTCCAGCCAGAAAAATCACAGAAGCGAATCTCTCTCCCGCAAAGACATGGTTCGCGGCTCGGCCAACCCTTTGGCATTCAGCGGACAATTCAACCAAAGCAAACGAAGCCAGCCAGAAGCTTATGACACACTGCATTCCACGCTGTATGGCACAGATGGCCTGGGTCGTACCGTTGCCAGCTTCTACGACATCAAATAAGCCAGCATTGCAATGGGCGCCTCGTTCGAGGCGCCCATTTTTGGCATGAACCATCATGCAGAAACGAAGCCGCATATCGCGCTTGGCAGACCTGCCTTGCTCCTACAACAGGCTGACTACAAAAAGTCCGCCAGGCTCTCCGTGGCTCACTTCTTTCGTTTCTGATCCAGCAACGCAGACGCCGCCCGCAGCGCATTCTCGATGTGCAGGCGTGAAAAATTGCTCAATTGCGGACATTGCTTAAGAAAATCCTGCTTTTCCTGATAAAAGCTGATGAGCTCCATAGTGGATTTGTTGCTCAATACGCTTTCCCATTTACCAACGCCATATTGATCGCGATTGGCGCGATCAAAGTCGCTGCAAATATCCGCGTGCGCGGCAGCAGCCATCGCCAGCAATATGAACACGGCAATTATTTTTTTCATCATCACGTCTCGAAGCAATCGTCAGCGGCAGTCCGGAACATCTCGGCTTTCATCTACGCGGGTCCATTTTTGCCAATACCAGCGGACAAACTTTGCGATGCGGCGCATGGTGCTTCCTAAATAATTTCAAATAGAGAATTTTGACACGAAAATTATGCTCAAGTTCCTGCCACCTCGCCTGGCCGGCAATTGGGACCGCTCTATGCCGGCAAGTGGCGTGAACGCCGCGCCGGAGACGCGGCGACATGGGCTCCTCATGCGTTTTGCAGCACGCGGCTATCAATGACATCCCATAATGCAGCCAAAGCATCAAGGAAAGCATCGATGCCGGCTTCGATCAAAGGCCTGGTTTCAACATTGAGCGCTCCTGCAATGGCTAACCGCACATTCTGTTCATGCTGCTGCTCGGCCCCGCACTCGCCCCAGTGATCGAACAAGTAGTGCATCTCGGGATCATCCAGGCCAAGGCCGTAATGGCCGGAGTCGATTAGCGCCCGCTTCTCTCCGGGAATCAGCGAGCGGTTGGAAATCAGCTCCAGCGCGAAGGCGATGCCCAGATTGCGCAGCGTGCTTTCCGGGTCCGTCCGGTCGCGTTGCCGGAAGATGGCTATCGCCTCCCGCGCTTGCCGCGTCAAGCCGCTGGCGCGGTCATAACCCGGCAAGCCGCCCAGCAACTGGTCAGAATAACGCTTGAGCCCCGCTTCCACCGCCGACTGGCCCTCCAGATCGTCGAAAACCACGCTGCCCGCGCCGAGATTGACGATATGGCCGGCCATCCGCGCCAGATCCGGGCCATGCCCTTGCTCGGAGTCGGCGATTTCCGCCATCAACTCGGCCTGCCTCGTCAAACCCAGTTTGCGCAGGCCCTGAGGAAACGCCAAGCCCGGCCGGGTAGCTGCGCAGAAATTCTGCATCTGATGGAACAGCGCGCCTGACTGCGCCGCCGACAGCGGCGCGGCCGCCCAACGCCTGAACATGGGGTGATCGAACACCCGATGCCGCATCACTCTGTCAGTCAAGCCATTGATTGCCAAATCCAAATCATTCATGTCGCACTCCTCGTCAACGCCCGCTTGCCCAGGCGTCAGAAATAACGACGGCTGGACAGCTCATCCGGCACCAGATAACCCAGTCGCCGGATATGGCCCCGGATGTCGTCGCGATACAGATCACGCAGCTGGCCGTTGCTGTGCCGGCGCAGCCCCCATCTCACCGCCAGTTCGCTGCGCCGAGAGTCCGAGCGGCCAAACATGTCCATCGCCATCGGGTACAGTCTGTCCAGCGCCTCTTGCGCTCGCTGCCTCGCCTCCGGCTCTGCGGATGCGCGGCGCATCAGCAAAGCGCCGTGGCTGAAATGCCTGGCTTCTTCCCTGAGCACCGCCAACGCCTCCGCGCGCAACGGCAAATAGCTGCTCTCCGTCATTTCCTTGATCTGGTAATGGCCTTCCAGCTCGCATAGAAAGCTGAAGGCCGCGCGCTCTTCCCAATTACGAAAATCAGTGGTCATGCTCTCCGCCGCAAAATATGTGCGCTCCTCCTTTTTCTGCCTCAGCATCGGCGAAGTATCGACATCCAAATCCGCCAGCAGGCGTGAAAAACGGCGGTAATGGTCCACCTCTTCCGCGGCGAACTGAACGCACAGATAGCGCTCATCGGCATCAGGCGCCAATGGGTAAAAGGCTTCAAGATACGTGTCGCCCGCGCTTAGCTCACCCTCCCCATTGGCCAACAACTGATGCACCAGCGTCTCTCGATACTCGCCCGGCAAGGACGCGATCGCCTCCAGGCCCACGCCTTGCGCATTGATAATGTTTTCCATCGTGCTTTCCTTTTCCCGGAATGGACAATAGCCAATACCCCCAGATAGCCGCGCAAGCGCGCTCACTGGACACATGGAATCGCAATTGGAAACAGGCAAGCGCCTGTTGGCGGGAGAACATGCCCTGCGAAGCAGGGCCTACCCGTTGATGGCACCCACTCCCGCCGCCGCCTCAGGGCGCGAGATAGGTCAGAGTATGGTGCGATAGCACCTGGCCAGCCTTGTCTGAGATAGTGGCCGTGCCATAGGTGACGCGCCGGCCGCTTTTCATCACGTCGGCGCGGCAATACACGTCGGCTTGCGCCGCGCGCAAAAAATTGGTTTTCATCTCCAGCGTGACGATGGGAGCGTCAACCCCCAATTCCGTCATGGCCGCCAACCAGAAAGCGGTATCCGCCAGCGTCATCAAGCAACCACCCTGGATGATGCCGCCGGGGCGGTAAAACTGCGGCTGAGCGGGCAGCGCCAGCGTTACCGATCCAGGACGCACCTCGACTACCTGATAACTCCATATGGCTGCAAAAGGCGACTCCTGCAAAACCTTGACTGCCTGCGCAACGGTCTCCAGCAGCAAAGGCGGCTTCTCCATGGAATGCTCCATATAGATACGGTTGTAATTTTCAATTACTGGAGAAGATTATATTCATCAAAATAGATAAACAAGCGAACTTTAGGCACACATCTCATTTAGCCACAGTTATTTAGGACAGTTTTATTGCAGCCATATGTGGCGTCAGGCGCGCCGGCCAAACTCCGGAACGCGACAAGGCGAGAAAAACAGGATGGTTTCTTGGCGCGCCCTATCAGATTCAATCCAAAGAATGAAATACCTTTCTTGAAAATTCATTTGTCATTCCGCGGCGCATGTCTTAATTTTCCCAGGCCTTCAGGCAACCAACCCTTCCGGAGACCGTGATGAATCTGAAAGCTTTCAAAATAATGTTTGCCGCCGCTGCCCTCGCCGTCGCATCCGCCGCCAGCCATGCTGCCCCCATCGTCACCCTTTCTAGCCCGCTTGCCCTGCAGACCAGCAACGGCCACTACTTGACGGCAGTGAACGGCGGCGGCTTGGGCGGCCCCAACAGCGGCCCATACGCCGTCGCGCTGCACTCCGACGCCAAAGCCAAGGGCGCATGGGAAACCCTCTACCTGGTACAGCTGGCCAACGGCCGCGTCGCCTTCCGCACCACCACCGGCTACTACCTGACAGCAATAAATGGCGGCGGCATGGGCGGCCCCAATAGCAGCGCCAGTCCTTTCCACACCGACGCCACCTGGGCCAGCGCCTGGGAACGCTTCCAACTGGAATTTGACCCGGCCAGCAATACTTACGCGCTGAAAACCGCGAATGGCAACTACGTCACCTTCGTCAACAACGGCGGAATCGGCGGCGCAAATAATGTTCCTGTCCATAGCGATGCCCGGGCCGCCAACGATTGGGAATCGTTCACCCTGGTGCCGCTGAACAATTAAACAGGCAGCTGCCGCGCATTCATGCCCATCCGGGCGCGCCGTCCGAGCGCGACGCGCCCATCCAGGCCAACCTTCCTAGCAGATAAGGAATCGGCAATCTGTAAAAGATAGGCCCGCATCAACCTAGCGATCGCTCATCTACGAAGCGGACGCACATGAGCCTGAATTAGCGCGCGGGCCAGCCCCAAAGGGTAGCCCCGCCCTCTGCGATTCGCTCAGGGGCTGATCGCGAAGAACACGAAAGAGGCGAAAATCACCAGATGCACGATGCCCTGCAAAATCGTGGTGCGCCCCACCGATAGCGACAAGGAGCACGCCACCAGCGTCAGCAACAGGAAGATGGTTTCCTTGTTTTCCAAGCCCAGGATCAGCGGCTCGCCCCTGAACACGAAAATCATCGCCACCGTGGGAATGGTCAAGCCTATGGAGGCCAACGCAGAGCCCAAAGCCAGATTCAAGCTGGTCTGCACCCGGTCCGCCCTCGCCGCGTTGGCTGCGGCCAGCCCCTCCGGCAACAGCACCAAGGACGCGATGATAATGCCCACCACAGCCGCCGGCGCGCCGGCATTCACCACAAAACTTTCAATCGACGGCGACAGCAGCTTGGCCAGCGTCACCACCGCGACCAAGCACATCAGCAGCATCGCCACGGCAAGCATGGCCACCTTGTTGGATGGCGGCGGCGCATGCTCATTTTCATCATGACTGCCATCGGCCAGAAAATAATCGCGATGGCGAATGGTTTGCACAAACACAAAAGCGCCGTACAACACCAGCGACACCACGCCGGTAAACGCCAACTGCGAAGACGACAGCAACGGGCCCGGCTGGCTGGTGCCATAGTTGGGCAGCACCAGCGCCAATACCGAAATCGCCGCCAACACGGTCAAAGCCGCCTTGGCGCCGCTGAGCTGGAAATTCTGCTCGCGATGGCGCAAGCCGCCCAGCAGCAGGCAAATGCCCAGAATGCCGTTGCAAGTGATCATGATGGCGGAAAAAATGGTGTCCCGCGCCAGCGCCAGCTTCTCCTCCCCCCCGCCCAGCATGAAGGAGATAATCAGCGCCACCTCGATCACCGTCACCGCCAGCGCCAAGATCAGCGTGCCGAAAGGCTCGCCCACCTTATGCGCCACCACCTCGGCGTGATGCACCGCAGCGAAAACCGTTCCCGCCAGCAAAACCGCCAGCAGCGTCAAATAGAAAGCATTACCACCCGCCGCCGATGATGCTGCAATGGCAGCCCAGGCCAAGACAGGAGCTGCAATGGTCCAGCGCGGAATCGTGTTATGGGTCAATGGATTTCCTTATTGTTGGCGAACCGCCGCATGACTCGCCCGACCAAGACTTGGCCGGGATATGGCGGGCAACCGTTCTGGGAGAGCAATCGAGAAACCTGCATGAAGGCTGCATCAAGCCATAGCATAGCAGCATTAGATGAATAGACCACGACACCGCCAGCGGGTTCAGGCTTTCCTTTGAGGTTAAGGCTGACGAGAAACTTCAGCAAAAAGATCGCGAGCATGGTTCATGCAGGCCAAGCCGCGCGACCAGCCCGCCAAGAAATCTTGATGGAATAGGTCACTGAGGGTAAATATGACTTTCCTTTGCGACTGCGCGTGGGAAATTGCGCGTAGACTAGCCGCCCCATCCGTGCATGAGCAGAACACTCCATGAATTCCATGAGCTTCAAGCAGGTCGATGTTTTCAGTTCCACTCCCCTTAAGGGCAACCCGGTGTGAGTACACGGCGGCGCCGTCCGAACACAGGATGGCATCGCTATCCACCAAGGGGGCTAAAGCCGCTGCCACATGAGCGCCATTGAGCCTCTTCAGCTTGAAATCCGCCGTATGCCCCTCTCGGTCCCGCACCACCATGATGGGAATCTGATCCGGTCCGGTTCCCCGGGTTTGGCCAACGCCACCCCGCTGGCGCGACACGCGTGGGAGGTGTCGCTGCCCTTTGAATGATTCCAGGATGAAGGTCTCATCCACTTCGACAATCCCCCGGGTCTGCGTCGCCAGGTGATCTGATGCGCAATGCAAGAAGCGATGGCGCCACAAGAAAGCCGTGTTTTTGCTGATGCCGCACGCGCGCGCCGCGGCCCGCACGGTCAAGCCATCCTGCAGCGCTTGGGCATAGCTCAGCCAGCGATCGGCCTTGCGCAATTTGGCCAATGGACTGCCCGACAAGGCATTGCAGGTCCGGTGGCACTGTTTGCAGCGATAACGCCGCAGGCCTCGGCTCCAGCCCCATAGCGCCAACTGGTTGGCCTCGGCCTGGCAGTGTGGGCAAGCCGTCAGGTCGGGCAAGGCGTCCTGAACGGCGTCATGGTGAGTGGGGTGCTTGAGAGCGGAGGAC
>NZ_PQWB01000031.1 GCF_002924365.1 Chromobacterium alticapitis
GGGGGATTAGCTCAGTTGGGAGAGCACCTGCTTTGCAAGCAGGGGGTCGTCGGTTCGATCCCGTCATCCTCCACCAGTTTGCAGTGCAAACATAATCACTCTTGCGAGAGTGTGATTTTGTTTGCGTTGTATAAACGCCCGATCTTTAACAAACTGAAGAAGCCGAATATATAAAGACGGCGAGACAAACGACATGGAGTTAATTCTGCATGTTGAATGAATCGTCATCTTGGGTATTTGATTGTATCTAAGGCTGCGTCGCCATATCAAAAGGGGCGGTGCAGTCGTCGCACAAACACTCTCTATTGTCGCAGTAATTTAGGTTACTGAAATGATAGGGTCAAGCGACTAAGTGCATCTGGTGGATGCCTTGGCGATCATAGGCGATGAAGGACGTGTAAGCCTGCGAAAAGCGCGGGGGAGCTGGCAATAGAGCTTTGATCCCGCGATGTCCGAATGGGGAAACCCACCGCTTAGGCGGTATCCCAGACTGAATCCATAGGTCTGCGGAGGCGAACTCAGCGAACTGAAACATCTAAGTAGCTGAAGGAAAAGAAATCAACCGAGATTCCGTAAGTAGTGGCGAGCGAACGCGGAATAGCCTGTATGTGTTATGAGTTGCGTTAGTGGAATGGAATGGAAAGTCCAGCCGTAGTGGGTGATAGCCCCGTACACGAAAACGCATCGCAAGGACTAGGCATACGACAAGTAGGGCGGGACACGAGAAATCCTGTCTGAAGATGGGGGGACCATCCTCCAAGGCTAAATACTCATGATCGACCGATAGTGAACCAGTACCGTGAGGGAAAGGCGAAAAGAACCCCGGGAGGGGAGTGAAATAGAACCTGAAACCGGATGCATACAAACAGTGGGAGCGGACTTGTTCCGTGACTGCGTACCTTTTGTATAATGGGTCAGCGACTTACGTTCAGTAGCAAGCTTAACCGAATAGGGGAGGCGTAGGGAAACCGAGTCCGAATAGGGCGCTTTAGTTGCTGGGCGTAGACCCGAAACCGAGTGATCTATCCATGGCCAGGATGAAGGTGCGGTAACACGCACTGGAGGTCCGAACCCACTAGTGTTGCAAAACTAGGGGATGAGCTGTGGATAGGGGTGAAAGGCTAAACAAACTCGGAGATAGCTGGTTCTCCCCGAAAACTATTTAGGTAGTGCCTCATGTATCACTTCCGGGGGTAAAGCACTGTTATGGCTAGGGGGTCATTGCGATTTACCAAACCATGGCAAACTCTGAATACCGGAAAGTGCAAGCATGGGAGACAGACGGTGGGTGCTAACGTCCATCGTCAAGAGGGAAACAACCCAGACCGCCAGCTAAGGTCCCAAATGATCAGTTAAGTGGTAAACGAAGTGGGAAGGCCTAGACAGCCAGGATGTTGGCTTAGAAGCAGCCATCATTTAAAGAAAGCGTAATAGCTCACTGGTCGAGTCGTCCTGCGCGGAAGATGTAACGGGGCTCAAACTGATAACCGAAGCTGCGGATGGACGCGTAAGCGTCCGTGGTAGGGGAGCGTTCTGTAGGTCTGTGAAGGTGTGTCGAGAGGCATGCTGGAGATATCAGAAGTGCGAATGCTGACATGAGTAGCGATAAAGCGGGTGAAAAGCCCGCTCGCCGAAAGCCCAAGGTTTCCTACGCAACGTTCATCGGCGTAGGGTGAGTCGGCCCCTAAGGCGAGGCTGAAAAGCGTAGTCGATGGGAAACGGGTTAAAATTCCCGTACTTTTGTGTAGTGCGATGTGGGGACGGAGAAGGTTAGGTCAGCAGACTGTTGGAATAGTCTGTTCAAGCCGGTAGGCGTGAGGGGTAGGCAAATCCGCCCTTCTTTAACGCCGAGAAGTGATAACGAGGGTCTACGGACCTGAAGTGACTGATACCACGCTTCCAGGAAAAGCCACTAAGCTTCAGCTACACAAGAACCGTACCGCAAACCGACACAGGTGGGCAGGATGAGAATTCTAAGGCGCTTGAGAGAACTCAGGAGAAGGAACTCGGCAAATTGATACCGTAACTTCGGGAGAAGGTATGCCTGTTGTGGTGTAGACCCTTGCGGTCGAAGCTATGACAGGTCGCAGAGAATCGGTGGCTGCGACTGTTTAACAAAAACACAGCACTGTGCCAACACGAAAGTGGACGTATACGGTGTGACGCCTGCCCGGTGCCGGAAGGTTAAGTGATGGGGTGCAAGCTCTTGATCGAAGCCCCGGTAAACGGCGGCCGTAACTATAACGGTCCTAAGGTAGCGAAATTCCTTGTCGGGTAAGTTCCGACCCGCACGAATGGCGTAACGATGGCCACACTGTCTCCTCCTGAGACTCAGCGAAGTTGAAGTGTTTGTGAAGATGCAATCTCCCCGCTGCTAGACGGAAAGACCCCGTGAACCTTTACTGTAGCTTTGCATTGGACTTTGAACAGACTTGTGTAGGATAGGTGGGAGGCTTTGAAGCTGAGACGCTAGTTTCAGTGGAGCCGTCCTTGAAATACCACCCTGGTGTGTTTGAGGTTCTAACCTTGGTCCGTGATCCGGATTGGGGACAGTGCATGGTAGGCAGTTTGACTGGGGCGGTCTCCTCCCAAAGTGTAACGGAGGAGTTCGAAGGTTACCTAGGTACGGTCGGAAATCGTGCTGATAGTGCAATGGCAAAAGGTAGCTTAACTGCGAGACCGACAAGTCGAGCAGGTGCGAAA
Organism: Chromobacterium alticapitis; assembly: GCF_002924365.1. Lineage (GTDB taxonomy): Bacteria > Pseudomonadota > Gammaproteobacteria > Burkholderiales > Chromobacteriaceae > Chromobacterium > Chromobacterium alticapitis. The sequence goes on from NZ_PQWB01000031.1 coordinate 2,704, forward strand.
GCAGGACATAGTGATCCGGTGGTTCTGAATGGAAGGGCCATCGCTCAACGGATAAAAGGTACTCCGGGGATAACAGGCTGATACCGCCCAAGAGTTCACATCGACGGCGGTGTTTGGCACCTCGATGTCGGCTCATCACATCCTGGGGCTGTAGCCGGTCCCAAGGGTATGGCTGTTCGCCATTTAAAGTGGTACGTGAGCTGGGTTCAAAACGTCGTGAGACAGTTTGGTCCCTATCTGCAGTGGGCGTTGGAAGTTTGACGGGGGCTGCTCCTAGTACGAGAGGACCGGAGTGGACGAACCTCTGGTGTACCGGTTGTCACGCCAGTGGCATAGCCGGGTAGCTAAGTTCGGAAGAGATAACCGCTGAAAGCATCTAAGCGGGAAACTTGCCTGAAGATGAGACTTCCCTGGAGGCTTGACCTCCCTGAAGAGTCGTTCGAGACCAGGACGTTGATAGGTCGGGTGTGGAAGCGCTGTGAGGCGTGAAGCTAACCGATACTAATTGCTCGTGAGGCTTGATCCTATCATTTGAGTGGCTTAGGTAGACTAAGTGACGAAGATAGAGTGTGTGCGACGCGATCGAATACCGAATATTCAGAATTAGCCTTAATGGCTGATTCAGGCTTCTTGAGTTTGTACAAGTTTATGTCTGGTGGCCTTAGCGAGATGGTCCCACGCCTTCCCATCCCGAACAGGACCGTGAAACATCTTAGCGCCGATGATAGTGTGGCATTCGCCATGTGAAAGTAGGACACCGCCAGACGCCC
>NZ_PQWB01000198.1 GCF_002924365.1 Chromobacterium alticapitis
CCAAGCCAAGGTCACCGAATACGAATACGACGGCGCCGGCCGCCGCGTGCGCGAAACCGTCGACCCGGCCGGGCTGAAGCTGAGCACGCGCTACGCGTACGACGCGGCGAACAACGTCACGGCCAAGACCGACGGCAACGGCCAAACCACCCGTTACGTCTACGACGAAGGCGACCGCCTGCGCTACACCGTCGACCCGCTGGGCTATGTGAGCGAACAGCAGTACGACGCGGCGGGGAATGTGACGGACACCATCCGCTATGCGGACAAGCTGGAGGCGACGCTGCCGCGCGGCTCGACCGACCAGACGCACAGTGGGAAGCAAGCGGCGCAAGTGTGGTACCAGGCCGACACCAACAACGCCATCTCGCGCGGCGCGGGCCACTTCCAGGCCGGCGACACGGTGACGGCATCGG
>NZ_PQWB01000199.1 GCF_002924365.1 Chromobacterium alticapitis
CCGTAGATATGGTCGCCGTCGCGCTCGGCGGCGGAGAGGGGCTTGAGCATCAGCATGCCGACGCCCTCGCCGCGGACATAGCCGTCGGCCTGGGCGGAGAAGGTCTTGCAGCGGCCGTCGGGACTGAGCATGCCGGCCTTGTTGAAGCTGATGTGCGGGTCGGGGGAGACCAGGGTGTTGACGCCGCCGACGATGGCGATGCGGCAGTGGCCGGCGCGCAAGGCGAGCAGGCCGCGATGGATGGCGACGAGCGAGCTGGAGCAGGCGGTTTCGATGGG
>NZ_PQWB01000200.1 GCF_002924365.1 Chromobacterium alticapitis
CCCGCGCGCACCCGCTTCCTCTCCGCGCCGACGCCCGCCCAGGCGCCGACGCTCGAGCCCATCGCCATCGTCGGCATCAGCGCCGACCTCCCCGGCGCCCCCGACTTCGCCAGCCTCTGGCCCGCGCTGCGCGACGGACTCGACGCCATCCGCGACATCCCTGACTCCCGCTGGGACTGGGACGCCCTGTTCGGCGATCCGCTGCGCGAAACCAACAAGACCAACGCCCGCCGCGCCGGTCTGATCGACGCCATGGAGGCCTTCGATCCCCTGTTCTTCGGCATCTCCCCCCGCGAGGCCGAAGCCATGGATCCGCAACAGCGCTTGCTGATGACCCATGTCTGGAAAGTCATCGAGGACGCCGGCTACAACCCGCACAGCCTCGCCGGCAGCGACACCGCCCTGTTCATCGGCACCGGCCCCAGCGGCTACGCCAGCCTGCTCGATCG
>NZ_PQWB01000201.1 GCF_002924365.1 Chromobacterium alticapitis
CGAGGACGCCGGCTACAACCCGCACAGCCTCGCCGGCAGCGACACCGCCCTGTTCATCGGCACCGGCCCCAGCGGCTACGCCAGCCTGCTCGATCGCGCCGGCGTTCCCGTCGAGGGATACAGCGCCCCCGGCATCGTCGCCTCCGTCGGACCGAACCGCATGAGCTTCCTGCTCGATCTGCATGGCCCGAGCGAGCCCATCGAAACCGCCTGCTCCAGCTCGCTCGTCGCCATCCATCGCGGCCTGCTCGCCTTGCGCGCCGGCCACTGCCGCATCGCCATCGTCGGCGGC
>NZ_PQWB01000032.1:0-63041 GCF_002924365.1 Chromobacterium alticapitis
GGCTACCTGGTGCTGCACATCGGCGTCGGGCTGGAGCGGCATTACCAGATCGGCTTCATCTACCGGCCGCAGGCGCTGCTGGTCTGCGACAGCGGCACCTCCACGCTGCGCATGCTGGAGGCGATGCTGCACCGCCGCTTTCCGCAGATAGGCATAGCCGGCGCGCTGAGCCGCCAGGAGTATGAAGCGTTGCCGGCGGTCAACGCCGATTTCGTGATTTCCACCGCCAGGCTTGAGGAAAAGAACCGCCCGGTGGTGACGGCGTCGCCCTTCCCCTCCGACTACCAGCTGGAGCAACTGGCGCGCATGGTGCAGCCGGACCGCAGCCGCTGCGCCATGCTGGAGCGCTACTTCCAGCCCGCGCATTTCCTGGCGCTGGACGAGCCCATAGCCCAGGACGAACTGTTTCGCCGCCTGTGCGGCCAGTTGCAGCGCGAAGGCTATGTCGGGCCGGACTATTGCCCCTCCGTGATCGAGCGCGAGGCCATACTCGGCACCATGCTGGGCGACGGCATCGCCCTGCCCCACTCGCTGGGTCTGCTGGCCCGCAAGACCGCCGTCTACACCGTGCTCGCGCCGCAAGGCGTAGACTGGGGCGATGGCGGCACCGCCCGCGTCATCTTCCTGCTGGCGATCAGCAAGGACGATTACGAAGAGGCGATGGTGATCTACGACCTATTCGTCTCGCTGATGCGCGAGCGCGCCTCGGCCAGGCTGCTGGCCTGCCGAGACTTTTCCAGCTTCAAGCAGGTGGCCATAGATTGCCTGGCCCGCCGCCAGGGCGCGTCCGGCTGAGCACAGCTGGTATACTGTTGGTCCGAATCACCGCCGCGTCCCTTAAGCCATGTCCGATCTTTTCTCCGTCGAACCGCAAAAACCGCTGGCCGAAGCGCTGCGTCCGCACGCGCTCGATCAGGTGATCGGCCAGCAGCATCTGATCGGCCCCGGCAAGCCGCTGAGCCTGGCGGTGGCGGCCGGCAAGCCGCACTCCATGATCCTGTGGGGGCCGCCCGGCGTGGGCAAAACCACCTTGGCGCGCATTCTGGCGGCCAGCTTCGACGCCGAGTTCATTCCGATCTCGGCGGTGTTCGCCGGCGTCAAGGACATCCGCGAGGCGGTGGAGAAGGCGCACGCCGTACTGCAGCGCTCCGGCAAGCGCACCATTCTGTTCGTCGATGAAGTCCACCGCTTCAACAAGAGCCAGCAGGACGCCTTCCTGCCTTTCGTCGAATCCGGCTTGATCACCTTCATCGGTGCCACCACGGAAAACCCCTCGTTCGAGGTCAATTCCGCGCTATTGTCGCGCGCCCAGGTTTATGTGCTGAACAGCCTGAGCGAGGACGAGCTGAAGCGTCTGTTCGAGCGGGCGCAAGCGGAAGGCGCCTTGGAAGGGCTGAGCTTCAGCGAGGCCGCCGTCTCCACGCTGACCGGTTACGCCGACGGCGACGCGCGCCGTTTTCTGAATCTCTTGGAGCAGACCCGCACCGCGGCGCAAGCGCGCGGCGTGACCGACATCGATCCGGCTTTCCTGGAAGACGTGCTGACGCTGAACGCTCGGCGCTTCGACAAGGGCGGCGACGCCTTTTACGACCAGATTTCCGCGCTGCACAAATCGGTGCGCGGCTCCAACCCGGACGCGGCGCTGTACTGGCTGTGCCGCATGCTGGACGGTGGCGCGGACCCGCGCTACCTGGCGCGCCGCATCGTGCGCATGGCCTGGGAGGACATCGGTCTGGCCGACCCGCGCGCGATGCAGATCGCCAATGACGCCGCGGCCACCTATGAACGCCTGGGCAGTCCGGAGGGCGAACTTGCGCTGGGACAAGCGGTGATTTATTTAGCGGCGGCGGCCAAGAGCAATGCCGGATACATGGCGTATAATGAGGCCCGCGCCTTCGTGAAACAGGACAAATCCCGTCCGGTGCCGGTACACTTGAGAAATGCGCCGACCCGCCTGATGAAGGAGCTGGGCTACGGCCACGCCTACCGCTACGCGCACGATGAACCCCACGGCTACGCAGCCGGCGAAACCTATCTCCCGGAAGGCCTGGAAGACATCGAATGGTACCGCCCTGTGCCGCGCGGGCTGGAAAGCAAGATTCAGGACAAACTGGCTTTTTTGCGTCAGCTGGATGCCGACGCCCAGCAAAATCCCGATAGTGAAAAACAGGAATAACCATGCTCGACATCAACTTACTTCGCAATGACATCGAAGCTGTCGCCGCCCGTCTGGCCGGCCGCGGCTATGCCCTGGACACCGCAGCTTTCAATCAGCTGGAATCCGAGCGCAAGTCCCTGCAATCCCGCATGCAGGAACTGCAAGCCAAGCGCAACGCCACGTCCAAGCAGATCGGCATCGCCAAGAGCAAGGGTGAAGATGTCTCCGCCATCATGGCCGAAGTAGCCACCCTGGGTGACGAGCTGAAAGCCGCCGAGCAAGCCTTCGACGGCGTGCAGGGCAAGCTGGACGCCTGGCTGATGTCCATCCCCAACCTGCCGCACGAATCGGTGCCGGTGGGCAAGGACGAAACCGACAACGTGGAAGTGCGCCGCGTGGGCGTGCCGCGCCAGTTCGATTTCGAAGCGAAAGACCACGTGGACGTGGGCACCCCGCTGGGCCTGGACGCCGAAACCGGCGCCAAGCTGTCCGGCGCGCGCTTCACCGTGCTGAAGGGCGACATCGCCCGCCTGCACCGCGCCATCGCCCAGTTCATGCTGAACACCCATACCGGCAGCCACGGCTACGAAGAGCACTACACCCCGTACATCGTCAACGACACCGCGCTCTTAGGTACCGGCCAGTTGCCCAAGTTCGCCGAGGACATGTTCAAGGTGACCCGCGGCGGCGATGAAGAAGCCGCGCCGCAATACCTGATCTCCACCTCGGAAGTGACGCTGACCAACACCGTCGCCGACACCATTCTGCAAGAGAGCGAGCTGCCGAAGAAGATGACCGCGCACTCGCCGTGCTTCCGCTCCGAAGCCGGCAGCTACGGCCGCGACACGCGCGGCATGATCCGCCAGCACCAGTTCGACAAGGTGGAAATGGTGCGCGTGGAGAAGCCGGAAAACTCCTACGCCGCGCTGGAAGAAATGGTGGGCCACGCCGAAAACATCCTGAAGGCGCTGGAGCTGCCCTACCGCGTGATCACGCTGTGCACCGGCGACATGGGTTTTGGCTCGTCCAAGACCTATGACCTGGAAGTCTGGCTGCCGGCGCAGAACACCTACCGCGAGATCTCCAGCTGCTCCAACTGCGAGGCCTTCCAGGCTCGCCGCATGAAGGCGCGCTACAAGGACGAAAGCGGCAAGAACCAGCTGGTGCACACGCTGAACGGCTCCGGCCTGGCGGTGGGCCGCACCCTGGTGGCGGTGCTGGAAAACTACCAGAACGCCGATGGCAGCGTGACCATCCCGACCGTGCTGCGCCCCTTCATGGGCAAGGACAAGATCGGTGGCTAAGCCCTAGCCTTCCCGACCGCAAAAGACCGGCCTCAAACGAAGCTGGTCTTTTTTTGCGCGCTGCTTCTGGCGCGGGCCGGCTCAGTGAGCGAGCGCCGGCTGGCTGGCCTGTATCGCCAGCAGCACCTCGAATTGGCGGGCGGGCATGGGCTTGCTGAACAGATAGCCTTGAGCGCAGTTGCAGCCCAGACCCTGCAGGAAGCGCCGCTGTTCCTCCTCCTCCACCCCCTCGGCCACCACGTCCAGGCCCAGGCTATGGGCGATGGAAACGATGGCGCGGGTAATCGCGGCGTCGTCGCTGTCGCGCGTGGAGTCCGCGATGAAGGAGCGGTCTATCTTCAGGCCGCGCACCGGCAGGCGCTTCAGGTAAGACAGCGAGGAATAGCCGGTGCCGAAATCGTCTATGGACAGGTAAATGCCCAGCGCCTGCATCCGGCGCAACATCTCCACCATGCCGCCGGCCTCGTCCATCGCCACGCTTTCCGTCACCTCCAGCTCCAGGTCCTCGCTGTCCAGTCCGTAAGCGCTCAACGTGTCCTCCAGCTGCTGGGTGAAGTCGCCGTGCTTGAGCTGGCGGCCGGACACATTGACCGCCACCCGCCCCGGCAGCAGGCCGGCGTCGCGCCAGCGGCGGGTATCGGCGCAGGCCGTGTCCAGCACCCAGTTGCCTATCTGCACGATCAGCGCGCTTTCCTCGGCGATGGGGATGAAGCGGTCCGGCGGCACCAGGCCCAGCTCCGGATGGCGCCAGCGCAGCAGGGCCTCCGCGCCGACGATGCGGCCAGAGTCCAAGGCCACCTTGGGCTGATACCACAACTCCAGCTCGCGCTGCGCCAGCGCGCGGTGCAGGCTGTACTCCAGCTTCAGCCGCTCCAGCGCGCGCGCGTTCATGTCCGCCGTGTAGAACTGGAAACCGTTCTTGCCGCTCTGCTTGGCGCGGTACATCGCGGTGTCCGCATGCACCAGCAGGGTGTCGGCGTCGCGGCCGTCGTCCGGGAACATGCTGATGCCCATGCTGGCGGAAACGAACATCTGCTGGCCGTCCGTGCCGGACAAGGCGGTGATGGCGTCCAGCATGCCCTGAGCGCGCGCCGCCACCTGGGATTCGCCCACCGCGCCCTCCAGCAGCACGGTGAACTCGTCGCCGGACAGCCTAGCCGCGGTCTCGCCGGGCTGCAATTGCGCCTGCAACTGGCGCGCGATGTGGATCAGCAGCTGGTCGCCGGCGTAGTGGCCCAGCGTGTCGTTGACCAGCTTGAAGCGGTCTAGGTCGATGAACAGCAGGGCCACGCCGTGGCCGCCGGCCTCCGCCCTGTCCACCGCCGCCTGCAGCCGCTCCAGGAACAGCGTGCGGTTGGGCAGGCTGGTCAGGGCATCGTGGTTGGCCAGGAAGTGCAGCCGCTCCTCGGCCTGCTTGCGCTGGGTGATATCGGAAAACACCGCCACGAAATGCAGGCATTCGTCGTCGGCGTCGCGTATCGCGGTGATGCTCAGGTGTTCGGTATACAGCAGGCCGCCCTTGCGCCGGTTCACCACCTCGCCTTGCCAGCAGCCGTCGCGCTGCAAGGTTTGCCACATATGGGCGTAAAACTCCGGCGGCTGGCGGCCGGATTTCAGCATGGCCGGCGTCTTGCCCAGCGCTTCCTCGCGGCTGTAGCCGGTGATGCGGGTGAAAGCGGGATTGACCGACTGGATCACGCCGTTGCGATCGGTGATGACGATGCCTTCCATCGTCGACTCGAACACCTTGTCCGCCAGCAGCAGGCTGCGCCGCGACTGCTGCAGCGCGTGATCGCGCTGGCGCAGCGCCTCGTTCAGCTCATGCAGGTATTCGTGCTCGATGCCCTGCACGATGTCGTCGAAACCCAGCAGCCGCAGCAGCTCGCCCTCTTCTCCGAATACCGCGAGGTGGCGGATGTTGTGCTGCTGGATCAGCCGCCGCGCCTGCAGCAGGCTGGCAGAATCCGGCACGCCGATCAACGGACGCCGACAACTATCTCCCAGCGTCGCCGGTTGGGCGTCGGCCGCCAGCCAACGCAACACGTCGCGCTGGGTGACAATGCCGAAGCCATCCGCCAACACCACGGCCAGCGCGGACTGCCCCTGCTCGCGCATGGCGCGCATCGCCTGCTGCGGCGAAGCCGAGGCCGGCAGCAACAGCGCCGGCTGGCCAGGCAGGTCGCGCACCCGCTTGACGATCAAGAAAGACTCCAAGCCCTGGTTGCGCACGATGTCGGTCAGGGTGACCATGCCTATGGGCGCGCCATGCTTCATCACCAGCGCGTGGCGCAGCTGGCGGTCGCGGAAGGCGCGCACCGCCTGGTCCAGCGGCATGTCGTACGGCAGCTCCACCACGCCGGCGCTGATGGCCTGCCCCACCGGCAGCTTGGGATCGCCGCGGCCCAGCGAAGCGTCCAGCGCGTCGGCCTCGGTCCAGATGCCTATGACCACGCCGCTGGCCTCGTCCCGCACCACGATTGAGCTGCAGCCGGCCGCCATCATGCGGCTGGCCGCCTCGCGTATCGGCAGGGTGGGTGGACAGCTGAGCAGGTCGCAGGAGGCGATCTCGGCTATCGTCTGATCGGGTTGGGACAGGGGCATGGCGATGGCTGCGTCATAATTCGTGGCGGCCATTATACCGTTAACCCTGCTGTAACAAGGGCCGAATCCATCAAAAAATTGTCCGACAAGAAAAATGGCGCCGGACATTATCCGGCGCCATTTCAGTTGGGCGGACTGCGCTTACTTGCGTACGCCCCATAGGTCATGCTCGCTGCAATCGACGATTTCCACCTGGTAGAACTCGCCCGCTTGCATGCCGGCGGCGTCCTCGACGAACACCAGACCATCGATTTCCGGCGCGTCGGCATAGCTGCGGCATACGGCCGTGCCTTCGTCGTCGATTTCGTCCACCAGCACTTGCAGGGTCTGGCCGAGGCGGCGCTCCAGGCGGCGGGCGCTGATCTCGGCCTGCACTTCCATGAAGCGCTCCTTGCGCGCTTCCTTCACGTCTTCCGGCACCGGGTTAGGCAGCTCGTTGGCGGTGGCGCCTTCCACCGGGGAATAAGTGAAGCAGCCGACGCGGTCCAGTTCGGCCTCGCGGATGAAGGCCAGCAGCTCTTCGAAGTCTTCTTCGGTCTCGCCAGGGAAGCCGACGATGAAGGTGGAGCGGATCACCAGCTCCGGGCAGATCTCGCGCCACTTCTTGATGCGGGCCAACACGTTGTCGCTGTTGGCCGGACGCTTCATCAGCTTCAGCACCTTCTGACTGGCGTGCTGGAACGGGATGTCCAGGTAAGGCAGGATCTTGCCGTCGCGCATCAGCGGAATGACTTCATCCACGTGCGGGTACGGATAAACGTAGTGCAGGCGCACCCAGATGCCGTGGCGGCCCAGCTCTTCGCACAGCTCGGTCATCCGGGTCTTCACCGGGCGGCCGTTGTGGAAACCCAGCTTGTACTTGGTGTCCACGCCATAGGCCGAGGTGTCCTGCGAGATCACCAGGATCTCTTTGACGCCGGCCTTGGCCAGGCTTTCGGCCTCGCGCAGCACGTCATGGATGGGGCGGCTTTCCAGATCGCCGCGCATGGACGGGATGATGCAGAAGGTGCAGCGGTGGTTGCAGCCTTCGGAAATCTTCAGATAGGCGTAGTGCTTGGGCGTCAGGCGCACGCCGATGTCCGGCACCAAGTCGACAAAGGGATCATGCGGCTTGGGCAAGTGGGTATGCACCGCCGTCATCACTTCCTCGGTGGCATGCGGACCGGTCACGGCCAAGACCGAGGGATGCACGTCGCGCACCACGTCGCCCTTGGCCCCCAGACAGCCGGTGACAATCACTTTGCCGTTCTCGTTCAGCGCTTCGCCGATGGCGTCCAGCGACTCCTCGACGGCGGAGTCGATGAAGCCGCAGGTGTTCACCACCACCAAATCCGCGCCATCGTAGGACGGAGAGATTTCATAACCTTCGGCGCGAAGGCGGGTCAGGATCTGCTCGGAATCGCTCGCGGCCTTGGGGCAGCCCAGCGAAACGAACCCTACGCGAGGGGTCTTGTTCATGTTTGAAATTCAGGCGTGAAGACAAAATCGCGCGATTATACAACGGTTTGCCTCACCGCATGCAGCCCATATCCGCAGAAAGGGCCAAAGACCCTCAATCGCGCCATGGCGGCGCATCGCGGTCGGGCTTTATGCAAAGGCATCGCAGACGGGGAAAGATGCTTCCACACGATCAAAAACAAGGGACGGTAATAGCCATGAAACGGCCACGCCGCCCTTGAACGCCAATCTGGCCTCTGCCGCCCAACGCGGAGGCGGCTTTGATCAAGCTGTCAGGCTTTCAAGCCTGACAGGCAGCGCGACCGTTGCAGTCGCTCCGATCAAAGCGCCGCCATGCCGGCATGCGGCGCCCAGCAACGCCGGCTTTTCAAGCCGAAGTATTCAGCAAGGCACCCACGCCCGCGCTGGTGCCTTGCTGATTTTTTTGCAGATCCTGACTCAGATTCTGCAGGAAAGTTTGCAAGGAGGACTGACTCTGGCCGCTGCCCCCGGCGCCCAAAGCCTGCTGCAGCGTTTGGAACGCCGTCTGCAGGGTGGAGGTTGCGCCGTTTTGCGTGCCGTTGGCGATATCCTGCAACAGCTGCTGCAGATTATTCTGCAAACCGCCATAGCCGCCGGACTGTGTCGTCCCGCCGGCCTGTGTCGCTCCTCCGTCCTGGTCCGGGCCGCCGCTGTCAGTATCGCCATCGTTGTCGCCGCCATTCGTTCCGGCGGCGCCCTCCTGGCGCAAGGCCTGGAACAGGGAGTGGATGAAGGCGTGCACCGCCTGCTGCTGATTGCCGCCAGCCGCGCTGACCGCGCCGCCGTCGGCGCTGTTGCCGGCGTTGCCGCTATCGCCGCCGCTGGCGGAAGGCGGTGAGGAAGACGGCGACTGCAATAGCCCGGACTGCTGCAAGGCCTGAAGCACGTCCTGCCCGAACTGCCCGCCGCCATGATGATGGTGGTGGCCTCCGCCCGCCCCCTGGACTGCGCCGCCAGCGCCCTGCTGCGACGGATCCGACGACAAGGTTTCCTGGATGTCCACCTGCGTGTACTGCAATGAAATTGAGCTGCTGCCCAGAGATCCGACTGACATGACGCTCTCCTTGACTAGACTCGACCACCTACCCAGCTTGCGCTGGTATCGGTATATCGGCCGCGCGTCAAACGGACTAAGCGGCAGAGTGCAAATTTCTGTTAAATAAGAAGATTTTCCGCTCGCCCCATCGCCGGCACGGATTCAGTATAGTCGCCAGGAAGCGCCTCGCGCTGGAGGGCCAAAGGAAACGGGCGCGGACAGCATCGCCGCCGCGCCCGTAAAGAACCGCCGCCCGCCGCCGACTCAGCTTTGGGTATCGACCAGCGAACCCGACCCTTGCAACGAAGCCAACTGGCTGTTTTGCAGGTTCATCAGATTTTTCATGAAGCTTCGCAACGCGGCCTCCGATGACGGCGCGCCGGCCGGACTGCCGCCCAGCGCCTGCTGCAAATCCTTGAACGCTTCGGTCAAACGGGTGGTGGCGTTATTGCGCACGCCGCTGCCCACATCCTGCAGCAAACGCTGCAAATTGCTTTGGAAGTCGCCGGAGCCGCCCGCGCTGGGGTCCTGCTGGCCAGCATAGCCGCCGCTGCTGAGGCTTTCCGCCTGCACCGAGCGGTACATTTCATTGATGAAGGTATTGAGCGCGGTCTGCACCTGGCTGCTGGGAGACGGCGCCAGCGCATCGAAACCCAATATGCCGGCCACCCTGGAATAGCCTGACATGCGGGAAGAGCCGCTGACATTGAAGCCCGTCAATTGCAGGGCGCTCACCACATTGCGGCTGAAGTCTATGCCGCCGCCGCTGCCCTGGTGCTGGTTACGCGGGGAGTCGATCTGCGCCGGCGGGTTGGCCGCGCCTTGCGCCGCCATCACGCCCGGCGCAGACACCGGCATGAAACGAAAAGAGTGAATGCTGTCCACCGCGCCTATCGTCATCGCCATCTCCTCGCGCAGACCTGGCTCAAATCCACGGCTCGCCACCGGGATATTCAACTCAGATCCACATGATTTTAAACAAAAACGCCAAGTATAAATACCATATAGCGCCGTGTTTACTATAAGACGGAAATTGTTTGTGTGCGAATTTTTTTGCGTATTCACCCTTACATGCGGGGTAGCTACGAGATAGTCGCCAATATGACCAATGCCGCCAGGGTTCCGGCGGCGGCCACACCATAGGTCAGCGCCTTGGCCAGCGCGCCCCCATGGATGCCCACATCGTGCAGACTGTGATAGATCCGGTGCGCGGCATGCCACAGCAGCAAACTGATCAGCCCCCACAACACGGCCTTGCCGATCAAGCTTTGCGCCAACGCCAGCATGCCCTGGTAGCTGACGGCCTTGGCCGGCAGCCAACCCAGCGGCGCGGCGAAGCCCGTGATAGCCACCAGCACCGGTCCGAACAGCGCGGCCAGCATGCCGCCTGCGCCGAACAGCCCCCAGAAGATAGGCGCATGGGAACGCTTCAATTGCCGATTTTTCATTGAGAGATCCCCCATACAATGCCCAGCAGGGCCAGGCTGGCCAGCAAGGTTGCGGCGAAGCCGCCTGCGGTGATGGCTGCCGCGGCCACCCGCTTGCCGCCGACGATGACCGGAGGAAGCGTGCGCGGCATGATCTTGAACCAGGTGTAGCTGTGGTAGCCGATCATCAGCAGCAAAATCAGGTGGAACAGTATGGACAGCGGACTGTGCAGCGCCGCGATGAAGCCGTTCCACGCCGCCTCGCCCTGGCTCAGCCGCCACAGGCCAAACAGCAACACAAAGGCGTAGCCGGCGACGAACAGCGCCGTGCCCTCATGGATCATGTACTCGATGAAATAAGGGTTCTGCTTCCACCAGCCTTCCATAGGCCGGACATAAGGCTTGCGCTTGCTCATTTGCATGCTCCCTTGGGCCGGGCGAAGCGCAGGAAATAGTCCTTGGCTACCGCCGTCTTGTTCAGGTTCACCGCATTGGCCGGGTCCACCGCCTTGGGGCAGACTTCCGAGCAGTAACCCACCGCCGTGCAGTTGAACACGCCCTCCTGCGCGGCCAGCAGCGCCATGCGCTGCTCGGACGCGCCGTCGCGGCTGTCCTGGTTGTAGCGGTGCAAGAGCGCGATGGCGCCGGGGCCGAGGAAGTCCGGATTCAGCCCATACTGCGGACAGGCGGCGTAGCACAGCAGGCAGTTGATGCAGCCGCTGAACTGGGCGTACCAGTCCATCTGCGCCGGCGTCTGCTTGTACTCGCCCTCGGACAAGGGCTTGTCTTCCTTGGGCACGATATAGGGCGTGATGCTTTCGAGTTTCTCGATGAAGTCGTCCAGCACCACCACCAGATCGCGCTCGATCGGGAAGTGGTTCAAAGGCTCGATGCGCACCTTGCCGGGGTAGTCGCGCAGGAAGGTCTTGCAGGCGAGCTTGGGCACGCCGTCCACCATCATGCCGCAACTGCCGCAAATGGCCTGGCGACAGGACCAACGGAAGGCCAGCGTGCCGTCGAGATAATCGCGGATGTATTGCAGGCCCTGCAGCACCGACATGTCGTCGCTGTACGGCACGTCGAAGCCTTGCAGCCACGGCTCCTGGTCCAGCTCGGGGCGGTAGCGCAGCACCTCGATATGGATGGTTTTGTCCGTCATGCCTGTTCTCCTTTTTCTGCGGCCACCCCCGCCGCGCCATAGGCGCGCACGCCGGGTTGGGACGTGGTGATCTTCACTTCGCCGTACTCGATGCGCGGCCCGGCATCCGGCTGATAAATGGCGTGGCTGTGCTTGAGGAAGTTGGCATCGTCGCGGGCCTCGTAACCATCCAGCCGCTGATGCGCGCCGCGCGACTCCTTGCGGTTCAACGCCGAATGCGCCATCGCCTCGGCCACGTCCAGCTGGTAACCCAGCTCGATGGCCAGCAGCCAGTCGCTGTTCCACACGCTGGACTTGTCTTCCACATTGACGTTCTGGAAGCGCTGCTTGAGTTCGGCCAGCTTGTCGCAGGTGGCGCGCATGCTGTCTTCCATGCGGTAGATGCCGCAGCCGGCCTCCATGGTTTCCGCCATTTCGCGGCGCAAATCGGCGATGCGCTCGGTGCCGTCCTTGGCCCTCAGCGCGTGCAGACGGGCCTCAGCCGCTTGCGCCTGCTTCAACAGCCCCTCGCGCTTGGCCGGCTTGCTGTCGCGGGCGAAGCGCGCGGCCTCGATGCCGGCCACCTTGCCGAATACCGACAGCTCGGCCAGCGAGTTGGACCCCAGGCGGTTGGCGCCGTGGATGCCGACGCTGGAGCATTCGCCTGCCGCGTACAGGCCGGGCATGGGCGCGGCGCAATGGCCGTCCACCAGGATGCCGCCCATGGTGTAGTGCACCGCCGGCCGCACCGGGATCGGTTCCTTGGCCGGATCGATACCGAGGAACTCCTCGGCCAGCTCGCAGATTTGCGGCAGCCGCTCGCGCAGCTTGGCGTGGCCCAGATGACGCAGGTCCAGATACACGGCGGAACCCCACGGTCCCTGCACGGTGCGGCCCTTTTGCTGCTCGTACCAGAAGGCCTGGCTCAGCCGGTCGCGCGGGCCCAGTTCCATGAACTTGTTGCGCGGCTTGTCCTCGGCCGGCCCTAGGCCGTAGTCCTGCAGATAGCGGTAGCCGTCCTTGTTGATCAACAGGCCGCCCTCGCCGCGGCAGGCCTCGGTGAACAACAGGCCGGTGCGCGGCATGCAGGTGGGGTGGTATTGGACAAACTCCATATCGCGCAGCGGCACCCCGTGGCGATAAGCCAGCGCCATGCCGTCGCCGGTGACGATGCCGCCGTTGGTGTTCTCGCGGAACACGCGCCCGGCGCCGCCGGTGGCCATGACCACCGCGCCGGCCTCGATCAGCACGCTCTCGCCGCTGGCGATCTCGATGGCCAGCACGCCGCGCGCCTGGCCGTCCTCGACGATCAGGTCGGCGCAGAAGTATTCGTCAAAGCGCTGAATCTGCGGAAACTGAATCGACGTCTGGAACAGCGTGTGCAGCATGTGGAAGCCGGTCTTGTCGGCGGCGAACCAGGTGCGCTCTATCTTCATGCCGCCGAAGGCGCGCACATTGACGCTGCCGTCCTCCTTGCGGCTCCACGGACAGCCCCAGTGCTCCAGCTGCACCATTTCTTCCGGACACTGGCGCACGAAATACTCCACCACGTCCTGTTCGCACAGCCAGTCGCCGCCGGCCACGGTGTCGTGGAAGTGGGCTGCAAAGCTGTCATGATCCTGCTTCACCGCCGCCGCCCCCCCCTCCGCCGCCACCGTGTGGCTGCGCATCGGGTAGACCTTGGACACCAGCGCGATCTTCAGCTTGGGATCGAACTGGGCGGCGGCGATGGCCGCCCTCAGGCCGGCGCCCCCGGCGCCGACAATCACTACGTCTGCTTGGCAGGTCTTCACGCGATTCCCCTGTCAGAAGTAAAAATGCGTCAATGCGTAGGCTGCTACCGTGGACACGCCCACCCCGATCAGGCCCGGCATCATGAAACTGTGGTTAAGCAAATATTTGCCGATGCGGGTGGTGCCGCTGCGGTCCATATTGATGGCCGCCAGGTCGCTCGGATAAAAAGCGAAGAAGAAATAGGCGTAACAGGACGGCATGATGGCCAGCAGCTGATGCGGGCTCAGCCCCAGCGCCAGTCCGAACGGCACCATGATGGTCAAGGTGGCGGCCTGGCTCTTGACGAAGGCCGACACGGCGAACATGGCCAGCGCGAAGGTCCAGGGCGCATAGGCCACCATCACCTTGATGTTGTCGACCAGAAAAGCCTCGTTGGCCTTGACGAAGGTATCGCTCATCCAGGCGATGCCGAAGATGGACACCACGGCGATCATGCCGGCGGTAAATACTTCGGAACGGGCGATGGTGGCGGCCTTGGCGTTGGACAGAAACAGGATGAAGGCGCCGAAGGCCAGCATCACGAACTGCACCGCCGTCGTCATCGGCACCGTCTTGCCCTTCTCATCCATCGGCAGCCAGTGCGGGAACAGTGCCAGCAACACCACCACCAGAATGCCGGTGAAGAACAGGATGACGGAAGGCTTGGCATGCGCCGGCAGCACCTTGTCCAGGGTGGTCACGGATTTTTCTATCGAGGCGCGAAATTCCGGGTCCTGCAGCCGAGCCTGGTATTCCGGGTCCTGGTCCAGCTCGGCGCCGCGCTTCAGGCTCCAGAAAGCTGCAGCCAGCAAGCCGATCAAACCGGCGGGAATCGTGACCATCAGAATCTGCCACAGCGTCAGCGGCTGGCTGCTTTTCGCCGTCATCGCCAGCAAGGACGTCACGGCGGCTGCGGCCGGGCTGGCGGTGATGCCCATCTGCGAGGCCACGCTGGCCATCGCCATCGGCCGCTCCGGCCGGATCTTGGTTTTCAAGGATACGTCGGCGATCACCGGCAGCAAGGAATACACAGCGTGCCCAGTGCCGACGCACATGGTCAGCAGAAAGGTGGACAGCGGCGCGAGGAAGGTGATCTGCTGCGGATGCTTGCGCATCACCTTTTCCGCCTGCTGCACCAGGAAGTCCAGCCCGCCCGCCACCTGCAGCGTGGCCGACGCCGTCACCACCGCCAGGATGATCAGCATCACCGTGATCGGCGGCTCGGCCGGCGCCACCCGGAACACGAAGGCCAGCACGGCCACGCCCAGGCCGCCTATCATGCCCAGCGCCACCCCGCCGCGCCGGATGCCGATCAGTATCGCCGTCAGCAACAGCGCGAATTCAATCCAGAAAGTCCACATACCCCCTCCTTGCCATCATGCATGCGCCATGGGGGAGGCACGCATGAAGCCGTTTGTGCTTGCCACCGTTTATAGGGCAAGCGCCCGGCCAGGCTGTAGACCTTGATCAAGCGAGGAGGCATTGGTTGACAGGATATGAACGAGGCATGCGAAAAATCGGCACGGCTTGAGCCAGGACAAACAAAAAGCCGGCGCATGGCCGGCTTGGGTAGGAATGGAACGGTTGGGTCACACGTGGTAGCTGCTGCCTGTCATCAGCTTGGCGGACAGCTTCATCGCCGCCTTCAGGGGCGTCGGCAGCTCCGCCGCTCCCAGCTCATGCGCCATTTCCGCATGCTGCAGCTCGTCGTCGCGCATCTGGCTGACGATGGCGCGGCTGCGCTCGTCGCCGTCCGGCAGCTCGCGCAGATGGCTGTCCAGATGCGCGCCCACCTGGCGCTCGGTTTCCTGCAGAAAGCCCAGGTTCCACTTGTCGCCCAGCACGCCGGCCGCCACGCCCATCGCCAGCGAGCCGGTGTACCACAGCGGATTGAGCAGGCTGGGGCGGCCGCCCAGCTCGCGGATGCGGCGCTCGGTCCAGGCCAGGTGCTCTACCTCCTCCTGCGCCGCCTGCTTCAAAGCCTCTCGCGCCGACGGATCGCGCGCGGTCAGCGCCTGGCCTTGGTATAAAGCCTGGGCGCACACCTCGCCGCAATGATTGACCCGCATCAGACCCAGCGCGTGTTTCTTCTGGGCCGCGCTCAATTCGGCCTCTTCGATGTTCTGGTCCGGATGCGCGCGCGCGGAGTGCGCCGGCGCGCATAGCGTGCGCAGGCCCTTGTCCAGTTCGGTGATCAACTTGTCCAGCATCGGCGCGTTCTTCCTCGCGTGAATGGCGTCAAACGGCTGATTATACCTTGCGGGCACAGCGCAGGCAGCAGCTGATATAATCAGCCGGTTAAAACCCGTTTATTACTCACACGAAGGATTGCGCGCCATGAATCTCGCAAGCATCGGCCCGGGCAAGGATATGCCGGGCGACTTCAACGTCGTCATCGAAATCTCCGCCAACGCCGCTCCGATCAAGTACGAATTCGACAAGGAATGGAACACCCTGGTCGTTGACCGTTTCATGGGCACCTCCATGATGTATCCGGCCAACTACGGCTTCGTGCCGCAAACCCTGGCCGGCGACGGCGATCCGGTAGACGTGCTGGTGGTGACCCCGTTCCCGCTGCCCCCGGGCGTGGTGGTGCGCTGTCGCGCGCTGGGCATGATCAAGATGGAAGACGATGGCGGCGTGGATGCCAAACTGGTCGCCGTGCCGGTGGAAAAACTGTGCCCGATGTACAAGTCCATCCAGAAGCTGGAAGACCTGCCGGAACTGCTGCGCGCGCAGATGGTGCACTTCTTCGAGCACTACAAGGATCTGGAAAAGGGCAAGTGGGTCAAGATCCAGGGCTGGGGCACGCTGGAAGACGCCAAGACCGAACTGGTGGAAGGCATCGAGCGCTTCGGCAAGTAAGCTGCTCTCCGCGAGACAAACCGGCCGCTGGCCGGTTTTTTCATGCCTTGCAATTGCTGCATTGCACAATATCAGCATTCCACCGGATAATGGTTTGCCGTGGCGGACATGCTCTGCCACGCTGCTATTCAGAACCCAGCCATTTGGCGCTTCCGTGGTATCCATACATGCCCGTTTCCTACCGCATGCGGGGACTCGCACCGCATCTGCCCTGGTTCTTGCGCCGCCTTGAGGTGCAAGGGCTGGCGGCCGCGCGGTGCGATGACGCGGCCTCCCGCCTCCCAGCCGGCTGGACGGGGCTGGAGCTGGATGGATGCTGGCTGGATCTGGCCCAAGACGGCGACCACCCGTTGGCCGCCCGCGCGGAATATTGCCGCCATGCCGGCATCGAGTGCATCGAGCTGGCGGGGAACTGGCCCGCGCCCGGCGCCGAGCACGGCTTCATGCTGCTGGTCGGCCAGGCACCACTTCCAGACAGCGCCGCCTGGCAAGTGCTGGACGCGCTGGCGCCGCAGCCAGGCTGCTGGCTGCATTGCGGTCCGCTGCACAGCGCGCGTTTCTGCCAACGCGTGTTCGACGCGTTGCTGCATGCAGGCCGCAGCGGCCTGGATCTGCCCGAAACCCAGCCGCGCGCACTGCAATGGGAGCGCTTGCTCAGCGAGCAATGGCAATTGGCCGACAAGCTGCGGCAACTGGCGGCGGCCTATCTAGCCGAACGCGTCGGCCTGGCGCCGCCCTACCCTTCGCCCTTGCCGGCCGCGGCTCAACATTACGCAGCCGCCCTGGCGCGCGGCATCGCCTTGACCCTGCCGCAGCAGCAGGACTGGGAGGGCTTGCTGAAACAGCTATCCGAACTGCTGCGCGCAGAGCGCCCGCAACCATGAGAAAACCCGCCGCCGGCCAAGCCGGGGCGGGTTGCGTTTTCCGGAGCAGCGAGCCGGATCAGGCAGCGGTGGCGGTCGTCTTCTTGCGGGCGACGGCGGCGCTGGCGGCCTTGGCGGAATGCGTAGCGGCTTCCACGCCGGCTTCGGCGATTTCGGCGCTGACCTTCTTGGCGGTCTTGGACACGCTCTCAAAAGCGGCGGTGGAGGTGTTCAACAGGGTCTTCAGCGCGGACACAGCCACGTCGGAACCGGCCGGGGCGTTCTTGGACAGGCGATCCAGGCCAGTTTGCAGCGCCTTGTTGTTCTCGGCGATCTGCTCTTCGACAAAGGCGGTCAGCTCGTTCTGGGTGGCCAGGGCGGCGTCGTACACATTGCGGGCGGCGGAGAAAGCCTGGTCCAGCGCCGGTTGCGCCAGGCCGCTTTGCACTTCGCCCAGGGACTTAACGTCCTTGATTTCGGTCAGCGCCTTGAATGCCTCGGCGTTGTCGTTCAGCAGCTTGCGGGACAGGTCCAGCTGCAGGCTGGCGAAACGCTCGGCGCCGGCCAGCACGATGGAGGACAGACGAACGGCCTTGTCGAACTGCGATTGACCGAGGGCGGAAAGTTCTTGCGTAGTGGTAAACATGTCATCAGCTCCTAGAATGTCGGGGGGACACTGCAATCAGCGATACAGCAGCAATACTGGCGTTCCGCGCAAGGTTGCTGCAGCGCAACAATCGCACTTTACCGCTTACGCTAACGTCAGGTCAAGCATTTGCTGCGCTGCACAATAAACTAAGCGGCTATTTCTGCACAGTTTTTACTACACGATCATTCCACATTGATGACAATCCGGCACCTGCCCTACCGGACAAGCCAGCCCCGTGTTTTTTTGCAACGCAGCGATCGCGGCGCCAGGCCGGCCCCGCATCCCGCGTCGAAACCGCCGCCATGGCTGCAAAGCAGCCATTGAAAGCCCGACGCCAAGCCAGTACACTCGCCCCAATAGAAGAAATCTATTTAAAGCCATACACATGAGCCCCGTGGCCAACGCCTTCGACATCAAATCCGCCAGCCTAGATCTGCTGGCCCTCCTGCTGCGCACCGACAACCTGGACGAACTGAGCCAGGCTCTGGATGCGCGTTTCGGCAACACCAACGACGCCCCGGCCGAAGCCTTCGTGCTGGACGTGGAGGCCCTGCCCAAACCGGCCGAGCTGGACTTGGGCCGCCTGCTGCCGCTGCTGAGCCGCCGCGGCATCCGCGCCGTGGCCCTGCGCCACCCGGACAACGCGCTGGCCGCCGTCGCCAGCCGCTTCGGCCTGGCCTTCGCCAACAGCGCCGCCCAGCCGCGCTCGGTGCAGGCAGTGCAGGAACCGGCAACCAGACCCGAGGCCGCGCCCGCGGCGCCTGCGCCCGCGCCCGCGCCGTCGTGCATGATCATCGACCGCCCGGTGCGCGCCGGCCAGCAAATCTACGCCAAAGGCGGCGATCTGATCGTGCTGGCCATGGTCAACACCGGGGCCGAAATCATCGCCGACGGCAATATCCACGTTTACGCGCCCTTGCGCGGACGCGCGCTGGCCGGCGCCCGCGGCAACCACAACGCCCGCATCTTCACGCGCAGCATGGAGGCCGAGCTGGTTTCCATCGCCGGCGTGTACCGCACCATTGAGCAAGCCTTGCCCGACAGCATTCTGAGCAAGCCCACCCAAATCTATCTTGAAAACGAGCGCCTGGTGATGAGCGCGCTCGGCGAGTAATACCTTAGAGGAAAGCCCCGTGGCAAAAATCATCGTTGTGACATCCGGCAAAGGTGGCGTAGGCAAAACCACCACCAGCGCGAGCTTCGCCTCCGGCCTGGCCTTGCGCGGTCACAAGACTGCCGTGATCGACTTCGACGTCGGCCTGCGCAATCTGGACCTGATCATGGGCTGCGAGCGCCGCGTGGTGTACGACCTGATCAACGTGGTCAACGGCGAGGCCAGCCTGAACCAGGCCCTGATCAAGGACAAGCACTGCGACAACCTGTTCATCATCCCGGCCTCGCAAACCCGCGACAAAGACGCGCTGACGCTGGACGGCGTGGAAAAAGTGCTGAAGGACTTGGCCGACGCCGGCTTTGACTACATCGTCTGCGACTCCCCGGCCGGCATCGAGAAGGGCGCGCTGATGGCGCTGTACTTCGCCGACGAGGCCTTGATCGTCACCAATCCGGAAGTGTCCTCCGTGCGCGACTCAGACCGCATCCTGGGCATTCTGTCTTCCAAGTCCAAACGCGCCGAGGAAGGCCGCGAGGCGGTGAAGGAGCACTTGCTGATCACCCGCTACGCGCCGGGCCGCGTCGACAAGGGCGAAATGCTGTCGGTGGAGGACGTGAAGGAAATCCTGCGCGTGCCGCTGATCGGCGTGATTCCGGAATCGCAGAGCGTGCTGCAGGCGTCCAACGCCGGCACGCCGGCCATCCACCTGAAAGGCAGCGACGTGGCCGAGGCGTACACCGACGTGGTGTCGCGATTCCTGGGCGAACAGCGCCCGATGCGCTTCCTGGACGCTCCCAAGGTGGGCATCCTCAAGCGCCTGTTCGGAGGTTAAGCCATGTCATTGATCGATATGATTTTTGGCAAGCGCCAAAAATCCGCCGCCATCGCCCGCGAACGCCTGCAAATCATCCTGGCGCACGAACGCAACGGCCGCCACGCGCCCGACTACCTGCCGGCGCTGCAGCGCGAGCTGATGGAAGTGATTTCCAAATACGTGTCCGTCAACCTGGAAGACATCAAGGTGCAGGTGGAGCGCCAGGACGACTATGAAGTCCTGGAGGTCAACATCGTGTTGCCGGAGCATCAACGCTAAGCCATGACGCTGACCGAACTGCGCTATATCGTGGCGGTGGCGCGCGAGCGCCACTTCGGCCGCGCGGCCCAGAGCTGCTTCGTCAGCCAGCCCACGCTGTCCATCGCCATCAAGAAGCTGGAGGACGAACTCGGCGTCACCCTGTTCGAACGCGGCGGCCAGGAAGTGGCGGTCACCGAGATAGGCGAACGCATCATCGAACAGTCGCAGCGCGTGCTGGAAGAGGCCGACGCGGTCAAACGACTGGCCGGAGAGCATCAGAACGAGCTGGCAGGGCCGTTGAAGCTGGGGGTGATCTTCACCATCAGCCCTTATCTGCTGCCGCGGCTGATCCCGGCTTTGCGCATCCTGGCGCCGGACATGCCGCTGATCCTGGAGGAGAACTACACCTCGCGGCTGGCGGAAATGCTCAAGCGCGGCGAGGTGGACGCCATCATCGTGGCGGACCCGTTCGAGGAAACCGGCATCGAGGCCTGGCCGCTGTACGACGAGCCCTTCGTCGTCGCCACGCCCAAGGGCCATCCCTGGGAAAAGCAGCCGGCCATCGAGCCCTGCCAGCTGTCCGAAGAAAGCGTGCTGCTGCTCAGCCCCGGCAACTGCTTCCGCGATCAGGTGCTGCAAGCCTGCAGCGAGCTGTCCAGCCGCCAGAGCCACGGCCACAACCTGGCCAGCGCGCTGCAGGGCAGCTCGCTGAACACCATACGCCATATGGTGGCCAGCGGCATGGGCATCACCGTGATGCCGGCCACCTCGGTCGGCCCCGGCGACGAGTCGCTGTTGTCCGTGGTGCCCTTCAGCCAGCCGGCGCCGCAGCGCCGCGTGCTGCTGGTCACGCGCAAGCAGTTCTTCCGCAAGAAGGCCATTGAGACCTTGCAGCAGGCGGTGTTCCGCTCCGGCCTGCCCGATGTCGCGATGCTGGAAGACGAACCCAGGCTCGCCTAATATGGCGATGCCAGCCCGCCCGGCTCGCCGCGGCGGGCTTTCTTTCGCCCCAAGCAAGGACAATGGCATGCCAAATCTGAACTCAGTGGAACTGAAGGCCTTCGTTCCCAGCCGCGATTTCCAGCGATCTCAGGTCTTTTACCAGGACATCGGCTTCGAAATGAAATACGCCGGCCACGGCGTAGCCTATTTCGCCCACGGCAACTGCAGCTTCCTGCTGCAAGACTATTTCCACCCCGATTTCGCCGCCAACTGCATGATGCACCTGCTGGTCGAAGACGCCGCCGCCTGGCATGCGGAGCTTATCCGCCGCGGCATCGCCGAGCGATACCAAGTCAAAATCGGCGAACTGAAGGAACAGCCCTGGGGCATGCTGGATTTCCCACTGACCGACCCATCCGGCGTGCTGTGGCATATCGCGCAGAATGTGTGACGCCGCGCAAGGAACGCGCATAGCCCGCCTCCTCCTGGCGGGAACCGTTTGTTCGCGGCGCAGCCGGAATCTATTCTTCATGGCATGACGGATAAAAACGCCGGGACACCCATGCAGACGCCTGACCAGCCTAGCAATGAAGACAAGCGCATCGCGGCGCTGCATGCGCTGAACATTCTGGATACGCCGCCGGAGGAGCGCTTTGATCGCATCACCCGGCTCGCCCAGCACATCATGCAAGTCCCCATCGCCCTGGTCAGCTTCGTCGATGCCGGTCGACAGTGGTTCAAGTCGCACCAAGGACTAGATGCCCGGCAAACCGGGCGCGACATTTCCTTTTGCGGACACGCCATTTTGGGCAGCGACATTTTCTGCGTCGCGGACACCCATGAGGATCAACGCTTCCTCGACAACCCGCTGGTGACCGGCAATCCCCACATCCGCTTTTATGCCGGCGCGCCGCTGGATATCGGCGGCGGCGTGCGCCTGGGCACCCTGTGCGCGATCGATCGCGTGCCGCGCCAACCCAGTCCCGAGCAGTTGTCCGCGCTGAGAGACCTGGCCGCGCTAACTGTGGACATGATGCTCATGCAACCGGCGGTCGATCTCATCCGGCAGCTGCATGACTCCGACGCGCGGCTGCGCGCCGTGCTGGACACGGCCGCGGACGGCATCATCACGATAGACGCGGATGGCGGGATGGAAAGCGCCAATCTCGCCGCCTGCAGGATATTCGGCTATGAGATGGAGGAAATCGTCGGCCAGCCCATCCATGGTTTGATCGCATCGCCCGGCCCAGGTCCGACTGAAGGACTCCAGTTTGACGACAAGACAACAGAAGTCACCGGCCGGCGCCGCGACGGCAGCGCTTTTCCGCTGGAACTCTCCATCCGCGAGATGTCCTTGCAAGAAGGCCGCGCCATGTGGGTGGCCGTGGCGCGCGACATCTCCGAGCGCAAGAGAATGGAGAACGTCAAAAATGAATTCATCTCCACGGTCAGCCACGAGCTGCGCACGCCGCTGACGTCCATCCATGGCGGGCTGAATCTGGCATTGGGCATGGCTGGCGATGGCTTGCCGCCCAAGATGCGGCAACTGCTGGAAATCGCCAGTCGCAATTGCGATCGCCTCATCCTGCTGGCCAATGACATTCTGGATTTGGGGAAAATAGAATCGGGACACTTGGCGTTCGACTTCGACAAAATCGATATCAGCGAACTCGTCCAGCAATCCGTGAAATGCAACGAGGGCTATGCCAACCAAAACGGGATTGCGCTGCGCGTCCTCAACACGCTGGGCGGCGCGCATATCCTGGGCGATCAAAACCGCTTGCTGCAAGTTTTATCCAACATTCTGTCCAATGCCGTGAAATTCTCCCCGCGCCAAGGCGTAGTCGAAATCTCCGTTCTGCCAATCCAGGACCGCTACCGGATAAAAATTCATGACGAGGGCCGCGGCATACCCGAAAGTTTTCGCGGCGAGATTTTCAAACGCTTCTCGCAGGCGGACAAGTCCGATACCCGAGAAAAAGGCGGCGCCGGCCTGGGCCTCAACATCAGCAAAGCCATTATCGAACGTCACCATGGCGCGCTGGACTACGAAAGCACGATGGGCGCCGGCACCACCTTCTTTTTTGACCTAGCGGCCGCCCCTGCGCCACAGCCAGCCATCGGCAAAGCCTTGATTTGCGAAAGCCATGCCGGCGATTTCGACGCTTTGCGAGCGGCTTTGGCGGAAATCGGCATGGAAAGCGATTGCGCCTACCGCGGAGATATTGCGCTTGAGCTGCTGCGACACCAGCCGTATCAAGCCATTCTCATCGATCTGCCCCAAGCCGAAAGCCAGGCCTTGCTGGAAAACATCATCGATGCCCCGCTCAAAAGCCGCGCCATTTCAATTTTGATGTCGGACCACATCGAGCAGACCTATCTTAAATCCATCCGCAAGGACGGCTTGCGCATTCATTGGCTGCCCGGCCACGCCGCCGCTCCGCAACTGACGCAAGCCATATTGAGCATTCTGCAAAACCAGACGCAATCGCGGCGCGCTTGAGTGTGCGGAAGACTGCCGCCGCGCGATCAAAACAGGGAACGCCATGCCTAAGCGCAAGTTCAAGTTGATGTTTATCGACGACGACCCGGACATCCGAAGCATTTTCGACTTCGCATTCGACCAGGAAGCGGACATGGAAGTCAGGCTGTTTGCATCCAGCCTGGACGCTCTTTCCGCCGCCGCCGCGGCGCCGCCGGACATCATCCTGCTGGATGTCATGATGCCCGAAATGGATGGCCCCAACGCGTTCAAAAGATTGAAAGCCATTCCGGCCCTGGCCAGGACGCCTATCGTGTTCATCACGGCGAAAGCGCAGAAGCACGAAATCGAAAAACTGGAACAATTAGGCGCGGCCGGCGTCATCGAGAAACCCTTCCAGGCCATGGAGTTGCCGAGCCGGATTCGAGCGCTGCTGAAACGGACATCCGGCGCAAACCTTCCTGCGGCGGGAGAAACGAAGAAGTCATCTTGAGTCCCGCCCCAGACCTCCTCGTTCCATCTAGGCGAAAAGGTGAAAAATGACCCATGAGGATTTCGTCGCCGTCATCGACGATGACGACGATCTGCGGGAAATGCTGTGCCTGATGCTGCATGGCCTGAAAATACCGGTGACCGGATACAGCCATGGCCGCGAGTTCATCGAAGACGCTCAGCGGCCCCATTGCGCCTGCGTGGTGGTTGACCTCCGCATGCCCGGCATGAGCGGGATCGAGCTGCAGCGACACATCAGAAAAGACACGCCCGAGCTTCCCGTCATCTTCATGACCGCGCATGCGGATGTCCGCGTGGTGGTGGACGCCATGCGGGACGGCGCGGTGGAGTTTTTGCAAAAGCCGATACAAGGCCAGGAGCTGCTGGACTGTGTTCAACAGTGCCTGCAGCAACTGCCGCAGCGGAAACAGAAAAAGCGCGAGCGGGAGGTTTTCATGGCCAGGTTGGCAAATCTGACGCCGCGCGAGAGACAGGTGTTCGAGCAGATAGCGGCTGGCATGAGCAGCAAGCAAATCGCTGACAACCTGAGCGTCACGCTCAACACCGCCGAACAATACCGCAGCACGGTGCTGAAAAAAATGCATGCCTCCTCCACCGCCAAATTGCTGAGCGCCCTGGAGCCGTGGGACTACAAAGCCACCCTCAAGTGAGGCGTGAATCCGCCCACTCATGGCGATTTGGGAAAGGGAATATCGTGGATGCGGCCGATGCGGAGAAAAGGATGGCGGACTTGCGCGCGCGCTATCAAGCGCAACTAGGCCCGCGCCTGACGACGCTGCGGACGCTGGCCGCCCGCCTGAACGGCGGCGAGGCGGATCGCCCAATCTATATCGAGCTGCTGGCGCGCCTGCACAAGCTCGCCGGCTCCGCGGGCACCTTCGGCCTGCCGGAATTGAGCCGACGGTGCCTGCAGCTGGAGCATAGGCTCGCCGCCTGGCTGGCCTTGGATCTGGCGCAGGTGGACGCATGCATGCGCGGGCGGCTGCGGCAGGAGCTAGTCGAACTGCTGGATGCCGCCAAATAAGCGGGGACGATCCGCCATGGATACAGCGGCGCAATGTATGGCCGCGGCGAGATCGCCCCCGCTTTCCCGTAGAAATGCATCCATCCCCTTTGGCAGCCTGGCGAGGATATCCGCCACGCCGCCCTGCGCCAGCGGGGAGCAAATCACCACCGGGGTAGGCCGCTCCAGCATCAGCTTGCGCAGGAAGGACAAATCATCCATGCGCGGCATGTCGATATTCAACACAATCACGTCCGGCCAGGCACAGGCCATCTTGGCCAGCGCGAACCGCGGATCCGAGGCCGCGCCCATCACCTCCATGCCTGGCTCTTTCGATAGCATCTGGCTCATGAGCTGGCGCGCCGCGGCCGAGCCGTCGATGATCAGCACTCTGATTTTCGGTTGGCCCCTGCTCATATCGTCGACGCCGTCGCGCCGCCCTGCGCATGGGCGGCGCCGCGCCGCGTCTGCGACTCGCGCGCCATCACGCCCTGGATCAGCCTGACGACGTCCAGAATCAGCGCCACCTCGCCATCGCCCAGGATAGTGGAGCCGGTGACGCAGGGCACATGCTGGAACAGCGACCCCAGCGGCCGGATGACGGTCTGGCATTTGCCGTAGATCCGGTCCACCACCAGCCCGATGCGCTTGCCGGCAAAGCTGACCGTGACCACTCGCGGCCGCGGATGGGCCGGACCGCGCTCCCCGAACAATTGGCGCAGCCGCACGAACGGCAAGGCGACGCCGTCCTTGTCCATGTAATCCAAGCCGTCCAGGTCCGGCGGCAGCTCCAGGCACTCCACAACCATGTCCAGCGGCACGATGAACTGCGCGTCGCCCACGCCGACATGGAAGCCATCGATGATGGCGAGCGTCAGCGGCAGGCACAGCCGCATGGTCGTGCCGCGGCCATATTCCGAGGCTATCTCCAGCGTGCCCCGCAGGGCCTCGATATTGCTTCTCACCACATCCATGCCGACGCCGCGGCCAGACAGATTGGTGACGCGCTCGGCGGTGGAGAATCCGGGCGCCAGGATCAATTGGTGGATGTCATGCGGGGACAGGTTCGCGCCTTCCGCGACGATGCCCTTCTCCACCGCCTTGCGCAGTATCTTCTCATGATCCAAGCCGCCGCCGTCGTCCGCCACTTCTATCATGATGGCGCCGGACTCATGGTAAGCCTTCAGCGACACCGTGCCCTGCATCGGCTTGCCGCGCGCGATCCGTGTCTCCACCGGTTCGATGCCATGATCCATGGCGTTGCGCAACAAATGCATCAGCGGGTCCGCCACCTTGTCCACCATGGACTTGTCCAGCTCCGCCTCCGCGCCGGAAATACACAGCGCTATCTCCTTGCCCAGTTCTTTCGCCACGTCGCGCACCACGCGCGGAAAACGGGAAAAAACCTCGCCTATCGCCACCATGCGCAGCTGCAGCGCCATGTCGCGCACGCCCTCCACCAGCGACAAGAGCTGAGAGGCCGCCTCCAGCATCGACGGATTGGCGGTTTTTGCGGCCTGCGCCTGATTGACCGCGCCGGCGATGACCAACTCGCCCACTCGGTCTATCAGCGCATCCAGCCGGCAGGCAGGAACCTTGAGGCTGCCGCCCTCCGCCGGCCGCCGCTCCTCCTCGCGCCTGGGCTTGTCCTGCGCAGCCAGCGGAGCCGCTTCGGCCGCGCCGTCCGTCTCCTTAGGGGAAGCGTCGTCCCCCATCTGCAGGACAAACAGCCGGTACAGCTCGTCCGGCGTCAAGGAGCCGCAAGCCAGCAGGAATTCGCCGACCCGGCCGGACGCTTCCGGCAAAAACTCGGTCAGGCGCAAGAATTTCTCCAGCGGGCTGCGCGGCGGCAGGATGACGATGCTGGCGTTGTCGGCGCAGAAGGCGAAGACGCTGGCGATCTCCTCTTCGCTTGCCCCGCTGTCCAGCGCGATCTCAAAACCCAGGTAGCACTGCTGCGGGTCCGCCGCATCCCATTCCGGCAGATGATCGGCTATCGTTTCCACATGCCGGATGCTGCCGTAATGGTTCAGGTAATGGATGAACTTGAGCGGGTCCATGCCATCGCATAGCATGGACGGCGCGAAGCGCAAGGATAGATGCCAGAATGGCGACGCCGCCACATCCCCTTCCATGCGCTTGGCCTCCCCTGCGCCAGTCGCCGGCTGGCCACCCGTTTCGCCGGTCCCTTCCTCCTTGTCCAACCAGCGGGACAGCAAGGGAATCAACTCATCGCTACGCGCGCCGTCCGCCGCCTCGCCCTCCGCCAGCGCCTCGATCAAGCCGCTGATGTGATCCTGGCAATCCAGCAAGACGCTGGCCAAGTCCGGGCAAAACGCGAAGGCGCCGCTGCGCAACTCGTCCAGCACGCTTTCCACCACATGAGTGAAGCGCACTACCTCGTCCAGGCCGAACATGCCGGCCGAGCCCTTGATGGTGTGCGCACAGCGGAACAGCGCGGGCAAATCGTCCGCGTCGGCGTCGCCGGCCTCCAATCTCAGCAGGATGGCCTCCATCTGGCCGATCAGCTCGCGGGCCTCTTCCATGAAAATGGCGAAAGCGGCGGACATGGCGTCGTTTCTCATAGCGATTACCCCTCATGGGATCCAGGAAAAGCGGCGTGGTCCGGCTCCAGCAGGCTGTGCAAATTGACCAGCCTGACCACGTCCTGCACCGCGCCGGCTGCATTGCAAAAGCGCATACTGTCGCCGGCCTGCCGTTTAGCCAACAGCATCAGTTGCAAGCCGGCGGTGTCGATTTCCGTGACGCCGGCCAGATCGATGCAGAGTGCGCCAGCGGTCTCCAGCACGCTCATCCAGGCCTTTTGCACCTCATGCACGGTGTAAACGCCCAACTCACCCTGAAACAGGTGCCGCCCCGTTTCCGCGTCGAACTCCAGGCGCCAGTCCATGTTCAGCTCGCCAGCAATTCAACCGCCGCCAGCATTTGCTTGGGCTGAAACGGCTTGACCATCCAGGCTTTGGCGCCGGCGGATTGCCCGGCCTGTTTCTTGTCCTCCGCCACCTCCGTCGTCAGCATGATCACCGGCGCGCACTTGTACACCGGGTTTTTCTTGAGCTCCTGGACAAAGGTGAATCCGTCCATATTCGGCATGTTCACGTCCGAGATGACCAGGCTGACGCGCTGCCCCTTCAGCTTGGACAGGGCGTCGACGCCATCGCAGGCCTCGATCACCTCATAGCCGGCATCCGTCAGCGTCATGGCCACGACGGAGCGCAGCGACGCGGAATCATCCACAATCAGTATCAGTTTTGCCATGATTCTTCCCTCCTTGAGGATATGAGCGTCAAACCAGATCGGCTTGCCGCATGCCCTGCTCATCCATCCTCGCCATCGCGGACATTTCCGCTATCGACAAGGCTCTGGCGATATTCAAAATAATCAGGAAGTGATTTTCATGGCGCGCCAGGCCGGCGATGAAATCGACATGGATCTGCGCGCCAAACGCCGGCGGCGGCTCGATTTCCGCATCGTCTATCTCCACCACGGCAGTCACGCGGTCCACCAACAGGCCGATGACATGCCGCGCGCCCTCATGCTCCACCTCCACGATCACATAACAGCTGCGGCGGCTCACCACGATGGGGCTGCGGCCGAAGCGCACCGATAGATCGAGCACCGGCACCACCGCGCCGCGCAAATTGATCACCCCGCACACCGCGAGCGGCATCATGGGCACCGCCGTCGGCGTGTCGTACTCGATGATTTCCCGAATCCGCTCGATCTCGATCGAGTAGGCATTGCCGCCCAGACTGAAGGCGAGATAGAGCTTGCCGCCGCTGGACTCCGGCTGCGCAGCGCCGGCAGCCAGACTCGGATTGGATATTGGATTGCCAGCCATGCATTTCTCCCTGACGGGGAAGCCGCGCCGTAATACGCCGCATTCCCCCTTCCACTCATCCGCCGCGCCACGCGGCGGCTCCTCAGGCGTAGGAACGGCCGCCGCTTCTCATCATGGCCAGGGTGTCGCGCATGGCGTAGCCTTGCGACTCTCGCAGCTCGAACTGGCTCATCAGATTGCGCAGCAGCTCCGCCTGCTCGGCCACCGTCTGCGCAGTCGCCGCCAGCTCTTCCGAAGCGGAGGCGGTTTGCTGCGTGGTCAGGTTCAGCTGGTTCATCGCCTCGTTGATCTGGCTTGTGCCTATGCTCTGCTCGTTCGACGCCGACGTGATTTCGCGCACCAGGTCCGCCGTCTGGTTGATGGACGGCAGCATTTCAGACAGCAGCTGCCCCGCCTGCTCCGCCGTCTGCACGCTGCCGGCCGCCAGGCCGCTGATTTCCTGCGCCGCGATCTGGCTGCGCTCGGCCAGCTTTCTGACCTCGGCCGCCACCACGGCGAAGCCTTTGCCATGCTCGCCCGCCCGCGCGGCTTCAATGGCCGCATTCAGCGCCAGCAGGTCTGTCCGATAGGCGATGTCGTCGATGATGCCTATCTTGTCGGCGATGGCGCGCATCGCCCGCACGGTTCCGTCCACCGCCTCGCCGCCGCGGATCGCATCCTTGGCAGACTGGGTGGCGATGCCGTCCGTCACCACCGCGTTCTCCGTGTTCTGGGCGATGGAAACCGACATTTCCTCCATCGACGACGTTGTCTGCTCCAGGCTGGCCGCCTGCTCGGTCGCGTTCTGCGACAAAGACTGCGACGCGCTGTTCACTTGGTTCAAGGCGCTGGAAATCTCCTCTATCGCCTCGCTCACCTGGCGTATGGTCTGGGCCAATTGATCGACGCTGGTATTGACCGAGCGCTTGAGCTGGTCGAAATCGCCCGCGTACTGCCCCTCGACCGCGCAAGTCAGGTTTCCGGTGGCCAGCGCCTCCATCACGCGCATTACCTCCTTCACCGGTCCAGCCATGCCATCCAGCGTCTTGTTGATGCCCTCGACGATGCGCCGGAAATCGCCTCGATGCGCGCTAGCATTGGCCCGGACTTCCAGACGCCCAT
Source organism: Chromobacterium alticapitis (assembly GCF_002924365.1). Taxonomy (GTDB): domain Bacteria; phylum Pseudomonadota; class Gammaproteobacteria; order Burkholderiales; family Chromobacteriaceae; genus Chromobacterium; species Chromobacterium alticapitis. The sequence goes on from NZ_PQWB01000032.1 coordinate 29,386, forward strand.
CCAGCGAGGCCTGGACCAGCGCGTCGGTATCCGCGACCAACGCCTTGATATTGACGCGCACCTGCTCGACAACATCGTTGATGAAACGCTTCTTGCCTGGAAACACCTCCAGCGGCGCGTCCATATTTCCCTCGCCAAACTCCTTGATGCAGGCCATGGCCTTTTTCTTCACCGCGATATGGCCGGCCACCATATTGTTGACGCCCGCCGCCATGGTGCGATAAGCGCCCTTGAATTTGGATTCATCTATCCTCACATCGATATCGCCCGCATCATGTTCCGCCGACATATGGTTCATCTCGCCGATAAAAGTCTTGATATTGGCGCGCATCTCCTCCACCGTATCGTTGATGAAGCGCTTCTTTCCCGGAAATACCTCCAGCTGCGCTTCGAAATTCCCTTCGCCGAACTCCTTGATGCAAGCCATGGCCTTTTTCTTCACCGCGATATGGCCGGCCACCATCTGATTGATGCCGCTTACCATTTCGAGGTACGCGCCCTGATGCTTGGCCTCGTCCATGCGGACATCGATATCGCCCGCCTCATGCTCGGCCGACATGCTCTTCATGTCCGCCAGCAACGCCTGCAAGCCTGTCTGGATTTGCATGGCAAGCTGGGCGATGCGGCTGGCTTCGTCATGGCCGCTAGTATCGAGCCGCATATTCAGATTGCCGCCGGCCATTTGTTCCAAGCCCGCGGCGATGGCCGGCAAGCCTCGCCCCTGGCTGCGGGAGAACCAGGCCGTAGCCGCTAACAGCAAGAGAGAAACGCCGCTGGCCAACAGGACTGCATCCAGCCAAATCCTGGCGCTTTCATTGGCGCCGCCATGCGCGATGCCAAGCGCGATATCGGTAAATACCGTCAACACAATCAGAAGCGTCAACGATGCGGTTACGGCGCGCTGGCGGTTATCAAATAAAGCCATGGTGTACTCCCTGATAAATAACGCTTCAGATTGCGACCGAATCCTGACCCAAGATCGAGCGCGACTTCCCCTTTGGTCCAAACCCACTGCAAGGTACTGCTGTCATGTTTTAATCCGCCGATTCTCCAGCTTCTATGTCCTGGCCAGGCAGCCGCGGCGCTAGAACAAAATCATGCCGGATGGCGCGGACACATGGACCCGCTGCGGCATTTGCTCCAAAGTGGTGTACTGGCTCTCGGCTTTCGCCACCCATGCTTCCGCGCAGATAGGTTCCGGCGCGTCTCCCAGACGGGCCTGCTCTTCGTCCTGCGTCAGCTTGTGATCCAGCCGCCCCATATCCGAAAGCACCCAACCCAGAATCTGCGCGATGCGATCCTGAAATTGCAGATTCACCAGCACTTGCTCGATCTGCTCGCTAACATTCTGGTTTTCCGCTCTCAGGCTGGCGCTGGAGGCCGCCAAGCCATCAGCCGCCTGGTTGATGCGGGCCAGCGTCGCCGCGATGGCGTTTTCCGAACTGGCGAGTAGGCGCTGATCCTCACTGGACAGCCGCTCGGCGGCGGCCAGGGCGCCGCCGACCAATTGATTGGCGGTCGACACTTTCTCGCGAATGCTGGCGCCGGTGGTGGCCGACAGATTGGACAGTTTCCTGACCTCATCGGCCACGACGGCGAAGCCTCGGCCGCTCTCGCCCGCCCTGGCGGCCTCTATCGCTGCGTTCAGCGCCAGCAGATTGGTACGCGCGGCGATATCGCCCACGTCGACAGCCATTTTTTGCAAATCTTCGGTCAGTTGCACTAGGGCGGCGATATCGCCCATCATTTGCCGCTTAGCCGCCGTCGCGGCTTTCAGCTCGGTCAAAATGGCCTCCAGTTCGTCGCGCGCGCCGCCTATCGTCAAGGCCAGATCATCCTGCCCATTGCTGGCGAAGGCGCCCAGGGCGCTCTTGAGCCGGCCGCGTATATCTCGAAACTCGGCCACCAGCCCGTCGATGGCGGATTCGGTTTGGTGGCGCACCAGCTCCACGTTTTTGCGCCAGCGCGGCAGCATGGCCTGACAGGTCGAACGCAGCGCGTCCAGATAGGCCGCCTGATCGCGCAACAGCGCGCCTTCGGCTTGCGATATCGCTCGGCTGCGCTGCTGCGAGGCGTCGACGAAACGATCCGTCACCGCGCGCAGCCAGAGGCAAACCATCCCGCCAAGCGCCAGCGACAGCCCCGCCGCCGCCGCGGAGATGGGATGAAGGCCTAAGCAAGCGATCAAGAGCGCGGCGCACGCCAGCGCCAGGGAGAGGGGCAGCGCGGTCAGGCTGAACGGCAGGCGGATGGACGATTTCATGGTCTTGCTCCCAGAAAGGACAAGATAGAAAGTCTCGACTTGGCGGCGACACTCTCTGCTTGGTCTGATTCTGGCCAGCCTCCGGACGAGCCGCCATCCCAGCTTACCGGTAGTCCCCACTCAGGAAACTGAGTGTCCCAGCCGCTCAGCCCGCAATTCCGTCGGGCACGGACGCCCCTCCTCCCTTGTCGCCAAACATGCTAAAGTCATGGCGGAAACTATCATTCCTCAACCGACAGAGAAGAGCGCCATGAACGCCAACCCCCTGCTGCAGGACTGGAACACTCCCCACCAGTTGCCGCCATTCGACCAAATCCGTCCCGAGCACTTCGAACCCGCCTTCGACGCGCTGTTCGCCGCTCACTTGGCTGAAATCGACGCGCTGGCCGCGCAGAGCGAGCCGGCCGGCTTCGACAACACCGCCGCCGCCTTCGACCGCAGCGGCCTGCGCCTGGAACGCGCCCAACTGCTGCTGGACAACCTGACCTCATCGGAAACCTCGCCCGCGCTGCAGGAAGTGGAACGCGTCATGGCGAGCAAGCTGGCTGAACACAACAGCCGCATCCACATGCACCAAGGCTTCTTCGCCCGACTCGACGCCGTTCATGCCCGGCGCGACAGTCTGGGCCTGAGCGAGGAGCAGGGCCGGTTGCTGGACCTGATCCACCGCAACTTCGTCCGCGCCGGCGCCAAACTTCAGGGCGAGGCGCGCCAACGCTACGCCGCCATCATCTCCCGGCTAGCCGAGCTGACCACCGCCTTCGGCCAAAACGTGCTGGCCGACGAAAGCGAATACGCGCTGCAACTGGGCGAGGCGGACCTCGCCGGCCTGCCGCCCTTTCTGCTGGACGCCGCCCGCGCCGCGGCCGAAGCCCGCAAGCGGCCGGGCTGGGCCATCACGCTGTCGCGCTCGTCCATCGTGCCCTTCCTGACTTTCTCGCAGCGCCGCGCGCTGCGCGAACAAGCCTGGCGCGCCTGGACCGGCCGAGGCGAGCATGCGGCGCGCGACAACCGCCCGCTGGCCAAGGAAATTCTGGCCTTGCGCGTGGAGCAGGCCAAGCTGCTGGGCTACGCCAGCTTCGCCGACTACGCGCTGGCCAACCGCATGGCCGGCACGCCGGCCGCGGTGCACGCGCTGATGGATCAGGTTTGGGAGCCGGCCAAGGGCCGCTTCGAGGCGGAAAAGGCCATGCTGCGCGAGGAGGCCGCCAAGCTGGGCGAGCCGACCGACATCCAAACCTGGGACTGGTTCTACTTGGCGGAGAAGGTGCGCATCGCCCGCTACGCGCTGGACGACGCCGAGATCAAGCCCTACTTCGGCCTGGACAATATGATCGCGGCGATGTTCGATGTGGCGGGCCGCCTGTTCGGCCTCAGCTTCGCCGAGCGCCATGACCTCAAGCTCTACCATCCGGACGTGCGCGCCTGGGACGTCAGCCGCGAAGGCAAGGTGATCGCCCTGTTCCTGGGCGACAACTACGCGCGCCAGAGCAAGCGCGGCGGCGCCTGGATGCACGTCTACCGCTGGCAGGCGCGCAACGGCGGCGAAATCCTGCCCATCGTGGTAAACAACAACAACTTCGCCAAGGCCGGCCATGGACAGACCTTGCTAAGCTTTGACGACGTGCGCACGCTGTTCCACGAATTCGGCCACGGCCTGCACGGCCTGCTGTCCAATGTGGAATACCGGCTTCTGGCCAGCCCCAACAGCCCGTGGGACTACGTGGAACTGCCGTCGCAGTTGATGGAAAACTGGGCGCTGGTGCCGGAAGTGCTGGAAAAGCACGCCCGCCACGCTGAAACCGGCGCCGCCATTCCAGCGGAGCTGGTGGCCAAGATCAAGGCGGCGCGCCACTTCAACCAAGGTTTCGAAACGGTGCGCTACACCGCGTCCACCTTGATAGACCTGGCGCTGCATGAGCGGACCGACGCCGACGGCCAGGACATCGCCGTCTTCGAGGCGCTCGAGCGCGAACGGCTGGGCATCCCGCCGGAAGCCGGCATGAACCACCGCCCGCCGCACTTCGGCCACATCTTCTCCGACGATGCCTACGCCGCCGGCTACTACGTCTATATGTGGGCGGAGGTGCTGGAGGCCGAAGCTTTCGCCGCGTTCGAAGCCGCCGGCGATCCGTTCGACCCGGCGCTGGCGGACAAGCTGTACCGCCACATCTACAGCGTCGGCGACGCCCGCGAGCAGCGCACCGCCTTCCGCGCCTTCCTTGGCCGCGAGCCGAACGCGGAGGCCATGCTGGAAAAACGCGGCCTGCGTTAAGCCCGCTTCGCCCTGGCCAGCCCTGCCAGGGCTGGCTTTTTTCTTTCCAAGCGACAAGGTAGGCACCGCCATGACGACACCCATGACGCGACTCGGCGCGCTGCATCGAGCCGCCATCTCACAAGCCGATCCCTGCGCCCACTTCGCCACCCTGATCACGGTAGACGAGCAAGGCCAGCCGGCCTCGCGCATCGTCACGCTGCGCAGCCTGGACGAAAACGGCATCGCCCTGCTGGTCAACGCGCACAGCCCCAAGATCCGCCACTGGCAAGCCAACGGCAAATGGGAACTGTCCGGTTTCTGGCCCGCCCTGATGGCGCAATACCGCGTGCGCGGCGCGGCCGAACTGGCGCAAACCGAAGCCGTGCGGCGCGATTGGCAGGCCAAGCCCAAGGCCAGCCGACTGGCCGATCTCTACCATCAGCGCATGCGGCCGCAAAGCAGCGCCTTGCCATCGCGGCAGACGCTGCTCAGCGAACTGGCGGAGCTGGAGGCGGCATGGCAAGACGACGTCGCCGCGCCTCCAGGCGTCTCGCGGCTGCTGCTGAAGCCGGAATGGCTGGAAATCAGCCAGGCCTCGCCAACTGACCGGCTGCATGACCGGCGGCTGCACCGCTTGCAAGACGGCGGCTGGACTGAGGCCCTGCTGGTGCCCTGAAGCCATGGACCAAGCTATCGAAACCCTGGTCTGCGTGGACATTGAAAGCAATGGCCCGGTGGCCGGCATGCACTCCATGCTGGCCTTCGCCGCGGTAGCATTTACGCTGGACGGCGACATTCTGGCCGAATTCAGCCGCAATCTATATCCGATCGACGGCATGGGCGAGCATCCCGCCACCATGGACTGGTGGCGCACGCAGACTGCCGCCTGGGCGGCTCTGCAGCGCGACCGCGTGCCCCCGGAAGCCGCGATGCGCGATTTCGAGGCCTGGCTGCGCGGCCTGCCCGGCGAACCGGTTCTGGTGTCGCACCCCGCTTCGTTCGACTATGCCTTCCTGCATTGGTACAGTTTCCGCTTTCGGGGCGGCGTCGCCTTCCATATCGCCGGGCTGGACATCCCATCCTATGCCATGGCCGTGCTGGGCGTGCCCTATACCCGCGCCAAGCGCCGCCACTGGCCCGCCCATCTCAACAACGTTGCCAGCCAGCACAGCCATTTGCCACTGGACGATGCGCGCGGACACGCGATGGCGCTTTGCAATCTGGCGCGGCTGCGCGACGAGCGCCTGGGCCAGACTCATACCGACAAAGAGAAATAGAAAATGAACAATCCCTTGCTACAAGCCTGGAGCACACCCCATCAACTGCCGCCCTTCGACCTGATCCGCGCCGAGCACTTCGCGCCGGCGCTGGAGCTGTTGATGAACGAACACCGGCAGGCGATTGAAAGCATCGCCCACGATCCGGCCCCGCCCAGCTTCGCCAACACCGCGGAGGCGCTGGAGGCGGCCACCCTGCCGCTGAAGCGCGTTTCGCTGGTTTTCCACAACCTATGCAACTCCCACTCCTCGTCGGAGCTGCGCGACGCGGAGCGAGAGCTGGCGCCCAAGCTGGCCGCCCACCACAGCGCCATTTACCTGGATGAAAGACTGTTCGCCCGCCTGGACGCGGTGATGCAACAAGCCTCGGAGCTGGAGCTGGATGAGGAAGCGCGCCGCCTGCTGCAGCGGCTGCACCGAGACTTCACGATGTCCGGCGCCTGTTTGCAAGGCGAGGCGCGGCAAGCGTTCGCCGACTGCGTATCCGAGCTTGCCACGCTGAGCGCAAGTTTCGGCCAGAACGTGCTGGCGGACGAGGCCGAATACGCGCTGCAGCTGCGAGACGAATCGGAACTGGCCGGACTGCCGGAGACGCTGCGCGAAACCATGGCTGAAACCGCGCGCCAGCGCGGACTGGAAGGCTATGCCGCGACGCTGGCCCGCTCCTCCGTCACTACCTTCCTCACCCACTCCAGCCGCGCCGACCTGCGCGAGACTATCTGGCGCGCCTGGACCGGCCGCGGCACGCAGCCGAAGCGCGACAATCGCCCCATCATCCAGCGCATCATGCAATTGCGGCAACGGCAGGCCCGTTTGCTTGGCTATGCCGACTATGCCGACTACGCCTTGACCGACCGCATGGCCGGCGCGCCGCAAGCGGTCTATCAATTGCTGGAGCAAACCTGGGAGCCGGCCAAGGCTTTGTTCTCTCGCGAAAAAATGCAATTGCAGGCTATGGCGCGCAAACTCGGCTTCAGCGATGACATCGCGCCCTGGGACTGGCGCTATCTGGCGGAAAAAGTGAGGCTGGAGCATTACGCGCTGGACGACGCGGAAGTGAAGCCCTACTTCAGCCTGGAAAACATGCAGGCCGCCATGTTCGACGTCGCCGGCCGCCTGTTCGGCCTCAGCTTCGAAGAGAAGGAGGATCTGCCGCGTTATCACCCCGATGTGCGAGGCTGGGAGGTCAGACGCAACGGCCAGTTGCTAGGCATATTCCTCAGCGACAATTTCGCCCGCCCCGGCAAAAAGGGCGGCGCCTGGATGAGCGCCTATCGCGCCCAGGGCCAGCATGGCGGCGTCTCGCTACCCGTCATCGTCAACAATACCAATTTCGCCAAGGGTTCGCCGACGCTGTTGAGCTTCGACGACGTTCGCACCTTGTTCCATGAGTTCGGCCACGGCCTGCACGGTCTATTGTCCCATGTGCGCTACCAGCGGCTGTCCGGCACCCAAGTGCCGCGCGACTACGTCGAACTGCCGTCGCAACTGATGGAAAACTGGGCGCTGGTGCCGGAGGTGCTCGAGCGGCATGCCCGCCACGTAGAAACCGGCGCGGCCATCCCGCCGGCGCTGGTGGCCAAGATACTGGCCGCGCAGAACTTCCAGCAGGGCTACGCCACAGTGCGCTATTGCATTTCCGCCCTGCTCGACCTGCAGCTGCACCAGCAAGCCGATGGCGTGGGCGATGTAGAAGCCTTCGAGCGCGACCTCTGCCGCCGCTACGGCCTGCCGCCGGAAGCCGGCCTGGCCCACTCGCTGCCGCATTTCAACCACCTATTCAATGGCGGCTACGCGGCTGGCTATTACGTCTACCTGTGGGCGGAAGTGCTGGAGGCGGAAGCCTTCGCCGTGTTCGAGCGCAAGGGCGACGCTTTCGACGCGGAACTGGCGGGCAGCCTGCTCCGCCATGTCTACAGCGCCGGCAACGCGCGCGACCCGCAGCGCAGCTTCCAGGCCTTCTGCGGCCGAGCGCCCGCGGTTGGTCCCATGCTGCGCAAGCGCGGCCTGCAAGACTAGGCCGCCCCGCAACACTCGGGAGGCATTGCCGCGCCGCCGGCAGGCAATGCCGTTGAAATATTGCCTTGCAAACGGGATACTTGAAGCCCTGTCAGCATATGATTCACATGGAGCCATCATGCGCATTGCCGCAGCAAGCTGCCTAGTCGCCCTCACGCTGTCCTGCAGCCAGGCTCAGGCTTTCGATCTCGGATCGGTACTGAACTCGGTCAACGAGGCCGTCGACACCGTCAAAAACGTGGGCGGCGTCGTTTCCCGCCAAACGGGCGATCAATCAAACACGCCGCGTCTGAAGCTGACCCAGCCTTCGCCGGTAGGCTCCCCGCTGCCGGCCAAGCTGGACGAAAGCGATCATGTCTACAAGGAACTGGACGAGATGACGATGTTCCTATCGCGTCCCAACCTGAATCAGGACGGCTCCATCCGCGTCGCCAAATCGGAGCTGATGCGCGGCCAGGTATACAAGGACGCTTACGAGCACCCCGCCACGCAAAGCACCATGCAAGTCTGGGCCGCGTACAAGAACCAGCTGGGGCAGCAGGGCTATCAGCTGGATTTCGTCTGCGACAAGCCTTGCAGCAATAACTCCGACGTATGGGAAAAGACTCTGGGCCTCATCATCTACCAGAAAACCGACCGCTATCTGGTGGCGCACAAGGCCAATACCTGGGTCGCGGTCGCAGTGGGGGAAATCAGCGACCATCCACGCTCCAGCGTAAACGTCGTTGTCCGCGACAACTGAATCCCGCGCCCGCGACAGGCGCGGACTATGCGAAACTAATCCATACCAACCACGGAAAACATCATGACCACGACCATTGCGCGCAAGGAGGAAGAAACCAGCCTGGACACCCGGGCTGCGATCGAGATTTTCTTTTACGCCTACAAGGCCCTGACCACCAAGCCAGATGAAATGCTGGCCAAACGCGGACTGGCCCGCGTGCACCATCGCATCCTGTTTTTCATCGCCCGCTACCCCAAGCTATCGGTCAAGGACTTGCTGTCCTTCCTCGGCGTGACCAAGCAAGCCATCAACATCCCCTTGCGCCAGTTGATGGAAATGGGCCTGGTGTGCAGCCAGCCCGCGCCCCATGACAAGCGCGTCAAACAATTAACGCTGAGCGAGGAAGGACTGCGCCTGGAGGAAAACCTGCACCGGGAGCAGCAGCGCCTGCTGCAAACCGCCTTCGACGATTGCGGCGACAAGGCCACCCGCGACTGGTTCCTGATCAACGGCAAGCTGTCCGAACACATCCTGCCTTGAGCGCCGTGCGCCATGAAATGAAAACGGCCCGGAAACTCCGGGCCGTTTGCTTGCCTGCGGCATCAATCCAGGCGGACGTAGCAGACTTCCAGCACTTCGATGTCCTCATCGCCGTCCGGCCCGCGAAACAGCACGGTATCGCCCTCGCGCGATTTCAGCAGCGTGCGCGCGATCGGCGAAATCCAGCTGATGCGGCCGCGCGGCAGATCGATCTCGTCCACGCCGACGATGGACAGCCGCTGCTCGCTGCCGTCGCCGCGCTGAATCAGCACGGTGGCGGAAAAAAAGACCTGATCGGTCGCTTCCCTAGCCTCCGGGTCCACCACCTCGGCGATCTCCAGACGCTTGGTCAGGAAACGGATGCGGCGGTCTATCTCGCGCAGGCGGCGCTTGCCGTACAGATAGTCGCCGTTCTCGGAGCGATCGCCGTTGCTGGCCGCCCAGTTGACCACTTGCACCATCTCCGGCCGCTCGCGGTTGACCAGATGGTACAGCTCATCCTTCAGCCGCTGCCAGCCCAGCGGCGTGATGTAGTTCTTGGTCGACGCGGGCAGGCGGCGCTCGGCCGGCAGATCGTCATCCTGCTGTTCGTCTTCTCGGGTAAATGCCTTGCTCATCGCCTAGTCGATTCCATGCCTCGGACAATCATGTCTCATTATGCCTGAGTTTGCGGCAGCGGCTCGCCCGCCAGCAATGCCAGGCAATACGGCAGCAGCGCCTTCGGCCGCAACCTCACCCGCCGCAGCGCCGCGGCATCCAGCCACACCAGTTCATAATGGTTGTCCGGCGTAAGCTTGGCCAGCTCAGGCCCGCCCAGGCGCAGCAAGCCGCGATGCTCGCGGGCCACGAAGACATGCTCGGTGCGGCTTTTGCTCTCCAGCACGCACAACTCGCCGCCCAGCCAGACATTGAGCCCGGTTTCCTCGCGCGTCTCGCGCACACAGGCCATCGCCGGCGTCTCGTTCTTCTTGATGTTGCCGCCCGGCAACACGAAGAACTCCTTCTCGGGCTTGACCCTGCGCATCAGCAGCAGGCGGCCATGCTCGACGATCACGATGGAGGCGCGCAGCCTGCGCTCCGGCAAGTCCCAGAAGGCGTCGGCGCCTTCTTCCCGCAGTTCCATTCGTTCCTCGCAATAAAAAGCGGGCGCCGCCCCATGGCGCTCGCCCGCGTGTCACGACTCGTTCCGGCCGATTACTCGGCGCGCGCAGCCTTGGGCTTGCGCGCGGAGCCGCGGCGCTGGCCGCCAGCCTTCTTGCCGCCGGTCACGGTCAGATTGGACCACTTCATCACTGCAGCCACCTCGGCTGCGTTCAGCTCGTAGAACTGGCCGCGCTTCAGCCGCGGCGGCAGGCCGATATTGCCGAAACGCACGCGCATCAGACGGCTCACGGTCAAACCGAAATGCTCGAACATGCGGCGCACTTCGCGGTTGCGGCCTTCCTTGATCACCACGTTGAACCACTGGTTGGCGGACTCTTCCTGGCCGCCGGTCTGGAAGATGCGGTCGAAGCGCGCCTCGCCGTCCTCCAGTTCCACGCCCTTGGTCATTTCCTTCATGATCTCCGGCGTCAGCTCGCCCAGCACGCGCACGGAGTACTCGCGCTCCACTTCGAAGCTCGGGTGCATCATGCGATTGGCCAACTCGCCGCTGGTGGTGATCAGCAGCAGGCCGGAGGTGTTGACGTCCAGACGGCCGATAGCCACCCAGCGGCTGGATTTGGCCTGCGGCAGACGATCGAACACGGTGACGCGGCCTTCCGGATCGTCGCGGGTGACGATCTCGCCCTCTTCCTTGTGATACATGATCACGCGCGGCAGACGGTCCGGCCATTTCAGCTTGATCGCATCGCCTTTGACCGTCACCTTGTCATGCGGGCCCACCTTGTCGCCCAGGCTGGCTTTCTTGCCGTTGACCAGCACCAGGCCGGCCTCTATCCATTCTTCCATCTCGCGGCGGGAGCCGACGCCGGACGAGGACAGGGCCTTCTGCAGACGAACCGGCTCGATCTCATTCAGATCGACGCGCACTTCCTTCAGCTTCTGCGCCTTGTTCTTGATGTCCTGGCTGGGACTGCGCAGGCGCAGTTTTTTCGCCCTCTGCACTTGTTGCTGCTTGGGCTTGGCCTCGCCACGCGGCGCGGTTTCGGCGCGGGCCTGGCCCTCGGGCTTGCCCTCTGCCTTGGCGCGACCGCCTTCCGCCGGATTGCGGGTCTTGCCGGCCGGACGAGCGGCGTTCTTGTTGCCAAAGCGCTGCTCGTGGTCCAACGCGACATTGCCGTTGACGTCGCCATTGCTGTCGCGCTGGTATTGCGGCTTGCGGTTGCCGGCGGCCAGCATCTGCTGCTCCTGTTCGCGGCGGCTCAGCTTGAACAGCGGCACGCCGTTCTGCGTCGGCGCGATCGGGTTGCCGTAAGCATCGCGCGCCTGGCGTTGGCCGCCTCGGCGCGCCTGCTGGCCCTGCTGCTGGCCCTGCTGCTGTTGCGGGAAGCGCGGCTGGATGCCAGCGGAGGAGGAGTTTTTGCCCTGACGGGCCTGGCCCTGGCTCCGGCCGGCGTTCTGGCGCGGCTGCGAGGTTTCACGGCCTTTGACACGCGCGACCGGTTGGCGCGCGTGGCTACGTTGTCCTTTTGTAGACATGTGTTTGCTCTTTCCATGCGAGCAACTGGCGGAAGCGTTATTCCGCGACTGGCTCTAAATTGTCCGCCTCATCGTCGAGGGGGATGTCGTCTGCGCCCGCGTCGGGGCGATCGTCCTGCGTCTGGCTATCCGGCACTATCAAGCTGCCCAACTCCGCCAGAGGCGGCAGGTCGTTCAGCGAGACAAAGCTCAGATCGTCCAGAAATTTGCGTGTCGTGGCGTACAGGCCGGGACGGCCCGGTACGTCCTTGTGACCGATGACTTCAATCCAACCGCGCTCCAGCAGGGTCTGCATCACGTTGGTCGAGACCGATACGCCTCGTATCGCCTCGATATCGCCTCGGGTCACAGGTTGTTTGTAGGCGATGATCGCCAGTGTTTCCATCACCGCCCGCGAGTAACGCGGGGGCTTTTCCGGATTGAGCCGATTCAAATAAGGCGTGAACTCGGCCCGGGCGCGAAAGCGCCAGCCCGAAGCCAGCTTGACCAGCTCTATGCCGCGACCGCGCCAATCCCCCTGGATGTCTTCCAGAATATCGTTGATCAGCGCCGCCTTGACGTCCTCGGTGAACAGCCGTTTCAACTGGGAAACGGACAGCGGCTCTTGCGCCGTCAGCAAGGCTGTTTCCAGCACGATCTTAAGATATTTTAAATCGGTAATGGTGGACATTAAACCGGGATGTCGGAAAACCTAGGGACTATATACGCGGGAAACGGCGGATTCTACACGACTTTTCCCGCGCGAGAAACATTATTCTATCAAACTGGCCAACGAGGCCAGACTATAGCGCCTGGCCACGCTGCCGTCCGCTTGCGGCATGTCCTCCAAGCGCTGGCCGCCGCACGCCTCTATCGTGCGAAGCCCGGCGATGTTGGCGGCATCGCACACCAGCACCCAATTGCCGCAGGCCGGCGCAGCCGCCATCGCCTGCACGTACTGCAGCAATACCCGGCCATAGCCATGGCCGCGCCACGACGACAGCACTTCGAAACCGATATGGCCGATTTCATCCTGAATCACTTCGGTCTCGCCTTCGCGCAGTCTGGCCGCGCCGACAATCTCGCCGTCGTCGGTCAGCAAAAACCAGGTCTGGCACGGCACCCAGCCTTCGGGCAGCGCCTCGGCATCCGCATGCTGCAACACTTTGCTCAGCCAGCCGTCGGCATCGTCGGGCAGCTCGCAATAATAATCGAAGCCCTCCTCGCGGCAATGCCGGAAATAAAGACGGTAGGCGGATTGATGCTGCTCGCTGGCGGCTTCGATTTTCATGGATGGCTCCCCTGGTCGATACTCACATCGTAAACAGCTGAGCGGCAAGGTCAAGCCTTTCGCGCATGCCGCAGCCGGCTGTGCGACAATCGCCCCCTGACCGCAGCGAGCAACACCATGAGCGACACCCCACAAGCGATACTGCTGATGGGCCCCACCGCCTCCGGCAAAACCGGACTGGCGCTGGAGCTGGCCCATCGTTTTCCGGTCGAAATAATCAGCGTCGACTCCGCGCTGGTCTATCGCGACATGGACATAGGCAGCGCCAAGCCCTCGTCCGAGGAAATGGCCGCCTGCCCTCACCACTTGATAGACATCATCAGCCCGTTGCAAAGCTATTCCGCCGCGCAATTCCACGCCGACGCCAACCGGCTGATCGTTGACATCCAGTCGCGCGGCAAGCTGCCGCTGCTAGTGGGCGGCACCATGCTGTATTACAAAGCGCTGCTGGAAGGCTTGTCCGACCTCCCCCAGGCCGACGCCGCATTGCGCGCCGAGCTGGATGCCGATGCCGCGCGGCTGGGTTGGCCGGCGATGCACGCACGCCTGGCGGAGCTGGACCCTGCCACCGCAGTCCGGCTCAACCCTAACGACTCGCAACGCATTCACCGCGCGCTGGAAGTATGCCTGCTCAGCGGCAAGCCCATGTCCGCACTGATCGCCCAGGGCAAGGAAGCTGCGGCGGACTTTCGCTTCCTGCCGCTGGCGCTGGCGCCGCGCGAGCGCGGTTGGCTGCACTCACGCATCGCCGAGCGCTTCCGCATCATGCTGGAACAAGGCTTCCTGGACGAAGTCAGCCGCCTGCGCGCGAACTATCCGGAACTGACGCTGAACCTGCCATCCATGCGCTGCGTCGGCTATCGCCAGGCCTGGGAGCATCAGGATGGCCAGTATGGCTTCGATGAATTTGTCGAACGCGGCGTCGCCGCCACCCGCCAGTTGGCCAAGCGCCAGTTAACCTGGACGCGCAGCCTGGATGTGATCCCCGTCGATGCGCAACGCGATGATCTGCCCGGCCTGCTCTCGTCGGCGGTGGAAGACTTCCTGGCTGAGAGGCCGCCGGCCGACTCGCTGCGCTACAACGGCGACTTCTGAATGAGGCGACGGCAGGCAAACCGCCTGCCATCCCCGCATCGCCCGCGCGCGCTCAGGGGCTGACGCTCATCCGCAAGGTATGGGTCCAGTCATGGTCGCTGGCCGACACCACATTGCCGTAAGACGCGTAAGTCATGCCCTCGCCCGGCCACGGGTTCATCATATACAGGTAATTGCCGCCGCTGCCGCTCTGGTAGCCGCGGCCGACGATGAAGTGGCCGCCGCCGCTAGTCCAGCCATAACGGATCACGAAGGGCCTGTTGGCCTGGATGTCCTGCAGCACATGGGTCCATGACAGATAGTCGTAGACTGTGAAATTGGACACCCCCCAGTTGCTCAAGATGTCCTGCAGGCTGCCGCCGCCGCCAAACATATTATTGGGACTGTTGGCGTCGCTGTTCCAATTGAAATTGCTGTTGCCGCAGGCATAGTTGATGCCGAAGGCCCAGTTGACGATGGCGCACTGGCTAGGCGTTTGCTTGTACCAAGCCAACACCGCCTTGCTCGAGCCGGCCCAGCACCACTGGCTGTGCTCCTGCACCGTCAGCGGCACGCCCAGCACCTTGCTGTCTGCCTGAACGGCGGCTGCGGCGGCCAGCATCGCCAGCGCAATGGCGGTCTTTCCCAAACCTTGCTTCATCATGATGCTCTCTCCTCAGCGCCAGTTGGATAGATTGCTGCGCACCGCGGCGCGCAGCGGCTCGAGCAGCGTCTGCCCATCCAGCAGCGCCCGCTCTCCCTCCGCCTGGCGCTTCAGCGCCAGAGACGCATAAGCCGAGCTCAGCGCGGCGAAACGCGGCTGCCCGCCGCCTGCCGGCGTCACTTCCAGAAAATCCGATTGCGCCTGAAAAACGCGCAGGAAACGCAGGCTGGCTCGGCCCGAATCCCCATAAGCCGCCCGCAGCGAGGCCAGATCCCGCGCCAGGCCGGCCGCGCCAAAGGAAACCGCCTGCCAGCGCTCTCCCGTTTTCTCCACCGTCACCAGCCCCACCGGCCGCGCCTGCTGATAGACAGTAAAGCGCCAGACGCCTGTCGGCGACATCTGGCGACTGAGATTCGCGTCCTCCGCCAATACTTGCTGCGGCGTCACGCTATACACTGGGAAGCCATCGCCGATGCGCAGCGCGGCCAGGGCGCGGGCATCGCTCACATCCAGCGGGAATTCGCCAGGCAAACGGGCGCCGAAGTCCTGCGCGCCCTGCCGGGCGAAACCTGCCAGGCCCAGCTTCGCGGCCGCTTCGGCCTCATTCTGCTGTTGCGCCAGCTGCGCCGCGGACAGGGGCGCGGCATATGACGACCCGGCACCGCCAGCGAGAACGGCCAGGCCCAGCCAGGCCGCCGTGATCACGGATTTGGACTGCATCTCTTGACTCTCCTGTATTGGGATTGCGTTTACAGTTCGACACCGCCCCCTGTTGCCTGGGAGCATGAGCATAGTCATAGCAGTCCGAATACCCGCGCCCTATCCGTGAAACAACGGTCCACTCATTTGATTTAAAATAAAAAACTCATTAATATCAATTACTTGAATACTTAAGTCAAAGCGAGTTGCAAGATAGGGCTTGCCCGGAAGGTCAGTATCGCCTCTATCCAAAAAACAACGGCTCGCCTATGTTGAAGCTGTCTACCTCGACACGGACCATGCCATGCGCTACCTGCCGCCGCTCCTACTCCTCTGCCTGGCGCAAGCCGCACTCGCCTCGCCGCCGCCCGAAAACAGCCGGGTGCCGCCGGATGAAGCCTTTCAGGCCTGCAATGGCAAGAAAGCCGGCGACGCGGTGAATTTCACCACGCCGCGCGGCGAAAAAATGAGCGGAAAATGCAAACTGCTGCCGGCGCGCCTCGCCGCCGTGCCGGACCATCCTCCGCCGCCGCCCGGCTCCACGCCGCTGCCGCCTCCGGGACAATGAAAAAGCCCGCGGCCTTCCGGCGGCGGGCTTCGGCGCTATGCGCGGCGGATGGCGCGATCAGCGCGCGGCGACCAGCTTGATTTCTACCTTCCACGCCGGATTGGCCAGTTTGGCTTCCACCGTGGCGCGGGCCGGCACATGGCCTGCCGGCACCCAGGCGTCCCAGGCGGCGTTCATCGCGTCGTAATCAGCCAGATTGGCCAGGAAAATAGTGACGTCGACGATCTTGGCCTTGTCCGAATCCAGTTCCGCCAGCAGCGCGTCAATCTGCGCCAGCACGTTCTCGGTCTGGCCGCGGGCGTCTGCCTCGGTGTTTTCCGGAACCTGGCCGGCCAGGAAGATCAGGCCATTGGTCACCACGGCCTCGGCCAGACGGGCGCCCTGCTTGTGACGGTAGATGCTCATAAGATTCTCCATATGCGGTGAGGGGTCGCCGTCGATTCTAGCGGCAAAGCGCTCAACTGTCCCGGCCGGCCCGTTCCAGGTCCGCGATCAGCGCCGCCTCGCCCTCCACGCCCACGGACAGCCGGATCAGGTTGTCGTGTATGCCCAACGCGGCGCGGCGCTCGGCGGGAATCGAGGCATGGGTCATCGCTGCCGGCAGGCAGACCAGGCTTTCCACCCCGCCCAGGCTCTCCGCCAGGGCGAACAGCTGGAGCTTGGCCAGGAAAGCTTTGACGTCGCCTTTCAGATAGAAGGACACGATGCCGCCGTAGCCCTGCATCTGACGGCGCGCCAGTTCATGCTGCGGATGGCTTTCCAGCCCTGGATACAGCACGCGCTCCACCCACGGCTGCGCCTCCAGCCAACGCGCGATGGCCTGCGCGTTGCGGTTGTGCTGCTCGACGCGCAACGCCAGCGTGCGCAAGCCGCGCAGCACCAGGAAGCTGGGGAAGGCATCCAGAATGGCGCCTACCGCGTTGTGCAGGAAGGCCAGCTGTTCCGCCAGTTCGGGCTTGTCGCGGCTGGCCACGGCCACGCCGGCCACCACGTCGGAATGGCCGTTCAGGTATTTGGTGGCGGAATGGACGACAATGTCAAAGCCGAAGTCCAGCGGCCGCTGGTTGACCGGCGAGGCGAAAGTGTTGTCGACCACAGCGATCAGATCATGGCGGCGGGCGATGGCGGACACCTGCGGCAGATCCACCAGCTGGTTCAGCGGATTGGACGGCGTCTCCACCCAAATCATCCGGGTATTGGGCCGAATGGCGGCCTCCAGCGCGGCGCTATCGGCGGAGGCGACATAAGTCACCTCCAGGTTGGCGCTGAGCTTGCGCACCTTCTCAAACAAACGGTAGGTGCCGCCGTACAGGTCGTTGACCGCGATCAGGTGGCTGCCGGCCGGCAACAACTCCAGCACAGTGGAAATGGCGGCGAGGCCGGAACCGAAGGCATAGCCGCGCAGGCCGCCCTCCAGCTCTGCCACCGCGCGTTCCAGCGCCTCGCGCGTGGGGTTTTGCGAGCGGGAGTATTCATAGCCGGTATGTTCGCCCGGCGCGTGCTGACGATAAGTGGAGGTCGCGTAGATAGGCGGCATCACCGCGCCGAAGGCATCCTCATGCGCGCCGGCCGTCACGGCCAAAGTGTGAAAATCGGTCATGTTTCCATCCTTTTCTAAATCATGCGCCCGGCGCATCGCGTCCGGGCGGCGAATCGATCAAGCGGCTCAGGCCGCACGCGGCTGGCGGCGCCAGAAGGCCAGCAGGTCGGCCTGGGTAATCAGGCCCAGGTAGCGGCCCTGCTCCACGATCAGCGCGATATGGCCTTCATTGAACACCTGCAGCAAGTCCTGCAGCGAGGCCCGCGGCGACAAGGTCCGCACCTGGCCGCTCATCGCGCTCCGCACCGTGCGGCGGAAGTTCTCCGGCTCGCCGTGCACTGACAGCAGCAAGTCCCATTCATCCAGCACACCCACCACCTTGTCGTCTTCCAGCACCGGCATCTGCGATACGTCGTGCAGCCGCATGCGCTGATAGGCCGCGCTCAAGGGCTCGTCCGGATGGCAAGACACGGTGCTGCCGTCCTGGTGGCGGCGCACGATCAGATCAGTCAGGCCGCCCACTTCGGGCAGGCGCAGCATGCCCTGATCCACCAGCCAGTCATGGTTGTAGAACTTGGACAGGTATTTATTGCCGCTGTCGCACACCAGCGTCACCACCCGCTTGGGCTCGGTCTGCTCGCGGCAGTAACGCAGCGCCGCCGCCAGCAAAGCGCCGGACGAGGAACCGGCCAAGATGCCTTCGGCGCGCAGCAAATGCTGCGCGGTGTCGAAGCTTTCCTGGTCGCTGACCCGATAGGCGCGCTTGACCATGGACAGATCGGTTTGCGGCGGAATGAAATCCTCGCCTATGCCCTCGATCAGCCAGCTGCCGGCCTGGCCGTAACTGCCGGTTTCGACATAGTCCGCCAGCACCGACCCCACCGGATCCGCCAGCACAAAGGCGGTGGCCGGCGATTGCCGGCTGAAAAAACGAGTCAGCCCGGTCAGCGTGCCGCTGGAGCCGACGCCGACCACCACCGCATCCACCTGCCCATCCATCTGGCGCCAGATTTCCGGTCCGGTGGTGGTTTCATGCGCCAGGGGATTGGCCGGGTTATTGAACTGGTCTATGTAGTAAGCGCCCGGCGTGTCCGCGGCTATGCTCGCCGCCAGGTCCTGGTAATACTCGGGATGGCCCTTGCCGACATCCGAGCGCGTCAGCACCACTTTGGCGCCCAGCGCCTGCAGGTGCAGGATTTTCTCGCGGCTCATCTTGTCCGGCACCACCAGCGTCAGCGCATAGCCCTTTTGCGCGGCCACCAGAGCGAGGCCCAGGCCCGTGTTGCCGGCGGTGGCCTCGATGATGGCGCCGCCGGGCTTCAGTCTGCCCTCGCGCTCGGCCGCCTCGATCATGGTCAGCGCGATGCGGTCCTTGATCGAGCCGCCGGGATTCTGGCTTTCCAATTTCAGGTACAGCTCGCAAGGACCCGTGTCCAGGTGGCGAACCCGCGCCAGCGGCGTATTGCCTATCAGGGAAAGAATCGAATCATCTTTCATTTTCTCACTCCTGGGTATTTGAAAATAATTTTTAGTAATTTTTGGTTATATAAAAAGCGGAAGAATGTCTATTTAAGACCGAGCATTTACCAGATATAGCAAGCCCTTACACCACCGCGCTGGCCTGCATGAAGCTATAGAAGAACACCAGCTCCGGATCGCTGCGCAGCTGGCGCAGTTCGCGCGTCATTTCCTCAACCAGTTGCGCGTCGACGCTGCCCGCCTCGATCAGTTGATCCGCCGCCGACAGCAGCAACTCGGTCCAATAATCCAGCACCAGTTGCCGGCGATGCGGCTCGCGGCTGTCCAGATGCCAGGTCTTGACCTGAGTCTGCACGTCTCGGAAACCCAGCCGCTGCAAGATATTGCCGAGCTTGGCGCCAATGAAGGGATCGCCGCCCATCGCCAGCTGATGGTCATTGAAGGCCAGCCAGTATTGCTGCAGCCGCGCGGAATACGGCGCCATGAAGAACGTGGCGTTCATCGCCTCCGTCGCGTACAGGCGCGCGCCGGGCTTGAGCACGCGGCGGGCCTCGGCCAACACCCGCTCCGGCGCATGCACGTGCTCGAGTATCCAGCACAGGAAGGCCGCGTCGAAGGTGGCCGGCGCGAAATCCATATCCTCCGCGTCCATGTGCAGCAGCGTGGCGCGCTCTTGGAACGGACTGCCTTGCAACCGCTGCCGCGCCACCGCCAACTGACGCTGGCTGAAGTCTATGCCGGTGATGTTCAGCTCGGGGTAGCGGCGCAGCAGGATTTCAGTTTGCGCGCCGACGCCGCATCCGACTTCCAGTAAGCGGCCGCCGCTAGAGAAATCGACATCGCGATAGACCATGGCCTCGGAAAAGCGGGCCTGCCGCACCAGGCGCGCCTGCTCCGCGGCGGAAAATCCGTGTATGTATGGCTGATCCGGCAGGTTTTCCGCCGGTGACAATGCACTCATTGATGACCTCGCGCAGATTAGCAACGGACGGTCATTATATTTCCATTCAATATTAAAAACACATTTTTTATTTCTAATTTGAATATAATAAAAAGCTCTAATGCCCTGCCGCGCAATAAAAAACCCGCATCGTCTCGATGCGGGTTTCTTCGGGAATGGCTTGATGGCCATCAAGCCAGAGCGGTCTGCCTCAGGCTTAGCGAGAAGCGCTGCAGCGCGGCGATGCCGGACGCCTCCGCCCGGCCGCACCAGTCCTGCAGCTCATTCAGCAGTTGCTCGCGCGTCAGGCTGGAGCGCTCCCACAAACGCGTCAGCTCTTGCCGCATATTGTAGATGGTGGCCAGCACCTGGCTTTGTTCCAGCAGCTGCGCCAGCTGCGCGCGCTCGGCTTCCGGCGTGTCCTTGGCGTCCTGCTTCAGCCATATCTTCATCTTGCGGCCCAGCATGGTGCTGGGCAGCTCCGGCAGATTGAGCTTGCCCAGTTCGGCGTAGTACTCGGCCTTCAGCTCGCGGGCATAGCGCGCGGCGATGGCGTAGCGATTGGCGACGATGGCCTGCAGATGCTCCAGGTCCAGCTGCGGACGGGACGGATCCTGCGCCAGCTGCGGCGCCACCCTGCGCACGGTGGCCAGCTTCAGCGTTTCCAGAATGCGGATATACATCCAGCCGATGTCGAACTCGTACCACTTGTACGACAGTTTGGCCGAAGTGCCGAAGGTATGGTGGTTGTTGTGCAGCTCTTCGCCGCCCACCAGGATGCCCCAGGGCACCAGATTGGTGGACGCGTCCTCGTTCTCGAAGTTGCGGTAGCCCCAGAAGTGGCCCAGGCCATTGATCACGCCGGCGGCCCAGAACGGGATCCACACCATCTGCACCGCCCAGATCGTCAGGCCGGCGGGGCCGAACAGCATCAGGTTAATGATCAGCATCAGCACGATGCCCTTGGCGTTGTGCTTGCTGTAGACATTGCGCTCCAGCCAGTCGTCAGGCGTGCCGTGGCCGAATTTGTCCATGATGGACTGGTCCTTGCAGGCGGCGCGATACAGCTCCGCGCCTTCCCACAACACTTTCTTGATGCCTAGCACCTGCGGGCTGTGCGGGTCTTCGGCCGTTTCGCAGCGGGCATGGTGCTTGCGATGGATGGCGGCCCATTGCTTGGTGACCATGCCGGTGGTCAGCCACAACCAGAAACGGAAGAAGTGGCTGGGAATCGGGTGCAAATCCAATGCGCGATGCGCTTGATGGCGATGCAGAAAAATCGTGACGGAGGCGATGGTGATGTGGGTCAGGATCAGGGCGGCTACGATATAGCCCCACCACGGGAGGTCCAGCAGACCGTTGAGCCAGTTCATGTATCTGATGCGTCCAGTGACTTAGAGACAAAGCTCTATTCTATAACACAGCCCGTTGACTGTCAGAGCGTTTTTTCCGCCCCGCCCGGCTGGGCTGCGCATCCGCCGCGGCATTGGTGTACCATAGGGCTTCATTTCACCCTAGTTCAGAAAAATACTAGTGTTGCCAAAACGCAAACTGACCATCGCCGGCGCCGCCATCGGCGGCCTGTTTGTCCTGTACGCGGGCTCCAGCTACTGGGCCGGCGTCAAGGCCGAAGACACCTTGCAGGAGCAGTACCGGATGCTCTCCGGCCTGCCGCTGTTCAAGGTCAAATCGCACAGTTACGAGCGCGGCTGGTTCTCGTCCACAGAGACCACCGAACTGGTGTTCAACCGCCATCTGTCCGGCCCGTATGAAAACATGCTGCCGGACAATATGAAGCCCTTGCTGAACTCCACCATCAAGTTCACCAACCACGTTCAGCACGGTCCGCTGCCGGGCTTGTCCTCGTTCGACCTGCGTCCGGGCCGCGCGCTGGTGAAGACCGAGTTCGCGATGAGCGACGCCACTCGCAAGACGCTGAAGACCTTCTTCGGCGACAAGGAACCGATCACCATCGTCAACCACATCGGTTTGCGCGGCGGCGGCTTGCTGGACGTCAATGTGCCGGCCTTCGACTACGAAGAGGCGCTGTCCGGCGTCAAGATGAAGTGGAAGGGCTTCGACCTGAAGGTCGATTACTCGCACAACTACCAGGAATACAAGACCGAGGCGCTGTCGCCGGGCTTCTTGCTGGAGGCTTCGAGCAAGGGCGCCGTGTCGTTCGACGGCGTGCACTACGCCTCCGACACCCGCCTGGGCGCCACCGGCGTCAAGCTGGGCACCAGCGAGCTGACCATAGGCGGCGTGCAGCTGACCTCGCGCGAAAGCATGCCGTACAGCATCAAGCTGAACGAGCTGATCTACCTGATGACCCGCGTGCGCGTCGGCGAATTCGTCAACCCCTCCGGCGAATTCAAACCGTCGTCAGTGGCGCTGAAGAACTTCAGCTACCAGATCGTCACCAGCGAGCAGGACGACTTCGTCAACACGCGCGGCAAAGTCAATTTCGCCGAACTGAGCTTCAATGACCGCCGCTACGGCCCGATGCGGCTAGACGTGTCGGCCAATCACCTGCACGGCCCTACCCTGGTCAAGCTGGACAAGGCGATAGGCGCGATCCCGTTCGAAGGCGTTGACCCGGCCGTGCTGCGCAAGCAGTACATCGACACCATCAAGAAGAACGCTGTGCCGCTCCTGGAGAACAATCCCAAGCTGCTGATCAACGAGTTCTACCTGAAAATGCCGACCGGCGAAGCCAAGCTGCAGGGCAGCCTGGGCATCAACGGGCTGCAGTCGGCGGATCTCAACGACATCACCCTGCTGGCCAAGCGCATCGAGGCAGAAGCCAAGCTGAGCCTGCCGCGGCAGACGCTGGAGGATCTGGTGCTGGCGCAGGCGCGCAATCTGTTCACGGTGGACCACACCGCGGAAGACCAGCCCAATATGCAGGAAGTGGACGACCTGGCCAAGAGCTTGCTGGACAGCCAGCTGGCGCAGTGGAAAAACGACGGCTACCTGCTTGAGGACAACGGCCAGATTTCCACCGAGCTGAAGTACGACGCCCATGGCCTGACCATCCACCAGAAGAAAGTGCCGCTGCCGTGGCAGGAGGAGGCGGAGCCCGCGGGCGACGCCTCCGCCCCCGCGGCGGAGCCGGTCAAGCCGGCGGCGAAGAAATAGACCGCGAGCCGGTCGACAAAAAAGGCTGTCGTTGCGACAGCCTTTTTCTTTATGCGCCTCGCGGACTCAGGACGCGTCTTCCATCTGGCTTTGCAGATAGTTGGGCAGGCCCACCTTCTCGATCAGGCCGAGCTGAGTCTCCAGCCAGTCTACGTGCTCTTCCTCGCTCTCCAGGATGTCTTCCAGCAGATCGCGGCTGACATAGTCCTGAGCGGTTTCACAGTAGGCGATGGCCTCGCGCAGCAAGGGCAGCGCGTCCATTTCCAGCTTCAGATCGCACTCCAGCATTTCCTTGGGATTCTCGCCGATGTGCAGCTTGCCTAGGTCCTGCAGATTGGGCAGTCCCTCAAGAAACAGCACGCGCTCGATCAGCTTGTCGGCGTGCTTCATCTCATCGATCGACTCTTCGTATTCGTGCTCGTTGAGCTTCTTCAGCCCCCAGTTCTTATACATGCGCGCATGCAGGAAGTACTGGTTGATGGCGGTCAGTTCATTCTTGAGGATTTGGTTCAGGTATTTGATGACCTTCTTATCGCCTTGCATGGCTTGCCCTCCCAGAAAATTATCCAGGCATTATGGCACAGCGGAACGTCAGCTCAAGGCGAAATCGCGGGCCTCCCGGGCGCCGGCGCGCGGCAAGGCAATCAGGCGGCGCTGCGCGCCACCGAGCAGGCAGCCAGCTCGGCCTGGGCGTCCTTGCGGATCTGGTTGGCCATGCAGGCGCATTTGCCGCAATCGGAGGCGACGCCGAGTTCGCGGCGCAGATCGCACATGCGCGAGGCGCCGCCATGCACCGCTTCGCGGATCTGGCTGTCGGTCACTGCATTGCACAGGCAGACGTACATCGGAGCCCCCTCTGGCTTACAATCAAGAATAGTTATCATGATCATAGAGACAAACAAGAATGATTGTCAATAACATCGATAGAGAATGGAAGCCGAATACCACAGTCGCCGCCATCGTCGAACGCGACAGCCGCTTCCTGATGGTGGAAGAAAATACGCCTGACGGCCTCAGGCTCAACCAGCCCGCCGGCCACCTGGAGCGCGGCGAAACCTTGCTGCAAGCCGTCATCCGCGAAACGCGCGAGGAAAGCGGCTGGCGCTTCGCGCCGCGCGGGCTGCTCGGCGTCTATTTGGCCGACAAGCCCGGCAGCGACATCACCTACGTCCGCTTCGCCTTCTGCGGCGAAGCCCTCGCCCCGGCAGCCGACGCCCCGCTCGACGACGGCATCGTCGCCGTGCGCTGGCTGACGCGCGACGAAATCGCCACCCAGGCGGACAGATTGCGCAGCCCCGTCGTGCTGCGCTGCGTGGACGACTATCTTGCTGGCATAATCCATCCGCTGGAGTTGATACGCGATTTGCGCTGAACCACCCACCGGATACCCAACCATGCCTAGAGCCCTGCTGCCTCTGCTGTTGCTGCTCGCCCTGCCGCCGGCCTTCGCCGACGCGCTAAACATCTGTTATCATTACCGATGTTCCCGGCAGACCTCTTTCGAGGTCACCGACGAGGCCCAAGCCTGGCTGGCCACGCGGCTGGCCCGGGCAGACTCGCCGCAAAGCGAGCGCGCAGCGGTGGCGGACGCGGTGCAGACGCTGTACTTCCTCGCCGCGCAGGATTCGCCCATCTGGCAGGACAGGGGCGGCAACAGCCACGACGGCCCGGCCGAGGGCCGGATGGACTGCGTGGACCACAGCAGCAATGTCACCACTTTTCTGCGCTATCTGGACCGGCAAGGCTGGTTGAAATACCACCATGCGGCGCCATCTGAATGGCGAGCGCCGCATATTCTGGACCTGCACTATACCGGCGTGCTGCATGACGTCGCCGCCAAGCAGGACTGGGCCGTGGACACCTGGTTCAAGGATTTCGGGGAACCGCCCGTGGTGGTTCCCCTTTCAGTTTGGATGACCGGATACGAGCCGCCGGCCGTATCCGAGCCTGTCAAACAGGCAAGCAACAGTAAGGAAGGAAGCACCCCGTGACGGGTAAGAAACGCATCGTCGTCGGCATGTCCGGCGGCGTGGATTCGTCGGTGACCGCCTGGCTCTTGAAGCAGCAGGGCCATGAAGTGATCGGCGTATTCATGCAGAACTGGGAAGACGACAACGACGACGAATACTGCTCGATCAAGCAGGACGCGTTGGACGCGATGAGCGTGGCCGACATCGTCGGCATCGACATGGAAATCGTCAACTTCGCCAAGGAATACAAGGACCGCGTGTTCTCGTACTTCCTGAAGGAATACTCGGCCGGCCGCACGCCGAACCCCGACGTGCTGTGCAATGCCGAAATCAAGTTCAAGGCCTTCCTCGATTACGCGATGGCACTGGGCGCCGACTGCATCGCCACCGGCCACTACGCGCGCAAGCTGGAAAAGGACGGCACCCACTACCTGATGAAGGCGGTGGACCACACCAAAGACCAAAGCTACTTCCTGTACCGCCTGCAGCAACACCAGCTGGCCAAGGCAATCTTTCCGCTGGGAGACATCCGCAAGACCGAGGTGCGCCAGCTGGCCGAGCAGGCCGGCCTGCCCACCGCGGCCAAGAAAGACTCCACCGGCATCTGCTTCATCGGCGAGCGGCCGTTCCGAGAATTCCTGCAGCGCTATCTGCCCACCTCGCCCGGCCAGATGGTCACGCCGGAAGACAAGGTCGTCGGCGAGCACATCGGCCTGATGTATTACACCCTGGGCCAACGCAAGGGTCTGACCATAGGCGGCAGCAAGGACGGCAATGGCGAGCCGTGGTTCGTCGCCGGCAAGGACATACCGGCCAACAAGCTGATCGTAGTGCAGGGCCATGACCATCCGCTGCTGTTGAAGCCCACGCTGGCCATGGCGGACTTGAGCTGGACGCTGCCGGATGAGCCCGCGCCCGGCGAATACAGCGCCAAGAACCGCTACCGCATGGCCGACGCGGCCTGCAGCCTGTCTCCCATCGTGGACGGCCAGGCCAGCCTGACCTTCCGCGAGAAGCAATGGGCGGTGACGCCGGGCCAATCTGCCGTGCTGTACGATGGCGACATCTGCCTGGGCGGCGGCATCATCCGCTAAGCCGCGCGCCTCCCCCACCCCGCCCAGGCGGGGTATTTTTTTGTCGGCGACGCCGCCAGGCCTCACGTCGCCCGCCGGCTCTCGTCCATGATCTCATCCGCAATCTTGATGAGACGCCATGCCCCGCTTCCTCGCCTTGCTATGCGCCGCGCACTGCGCCGCCGCCTATGCCGCGCCCCAGCCGGCCCTCCAGCTTCGCGGCGCCACGGCGCTGCTGCCGCTCATGCAGCGCGCCGCGGAAAACTATATGGCGCGCGAACCTGGCTCCAGCGTGGTGGTGGCGTCCGGCAGCAGCGCCTTCGGCGTCAAGTCCTTGCTGGACGGCAGCGCCGACATCGCCATGGTGCACGGCGCGATTCCGCAAAGCCTGCAGACGCCGCTGCGCAAGGACCAAGCCTGGCAGCCGCTCGTCGTCGGCTACCAGGCGCTGATTCCGGTCGCTCACCCTGACAATCCGGTGTCCGACATCAGCCTCGCCCAGCTGCGTGCGGTTTTCAGCGGCGCGATTTCCAACTGGCGGGAGTTGGGCGGAACGGATAGCCCCATCACCGTGCTGGTGGACCCGCCCGCCGGCGGCGCCGGCCTAGCCTGGCGCGAAGTCGTTCTGGGGGCCGATGGACGCTTCTCCCCGCGCAGCGTGCTGTTGCCGCGGCGCGACTGGGTAGCGCAGCTGGCCCGCCACCCGGAAGGCATCGCCATCGTCGGCGCCGACGAGCTGAGCCCTGGCCTGAAACGGCTGACGCTATCCGGCCAGCGCGCCGACGCCGCGGCAGTAAGCAGTGGCCGCTACCCCTTGCGCATCCCCCTGCTGTTGCTGACTGCGCGACCTCCCGCGCCGGCCTGCGCCGCCTTTCTGCGCAGCCTGGCCGCGCCGCGGCAAGACGGCGCCTACCGATGAGTATCGCCAGCCTGCTCAGCCGCCCGTCGCGCAGCCTGCGGTTGTACGCCTTGCTCGCGCTTGCGGTCGCCACGCTGTCGACGCTGGCGCTGGCGCTCCGGCCAAGCCCGGCTCCGCTGCCCTTGATCGTGGCAGGCTCCGGCCAACTGCAAACCTTGCTGCGCGACCTGGCAGCGGCTTACGGCCAGTCCGGCGGCATCCAGATAGAGGGAGGCGGCTCCGAGGCCGGCCTAGCGGCGCTGCGCCGCGGCGTGGCCGACCTCGCCGCCGTAAGCCAGAGCCTGCCCGATTGGCAGGACGACACGCAGACCCACTTTCACTTGCTGGCGCGCAACAGCATCGCCTTCATCGTCAATCGCAGCTCATCCTTGCGCGGACTGTCACAGGGCCAACTCCAAAGCGTACTCACTGGAAAGATCGTCAATTGGAAAGCCCTGGGCGGCCAGGACGCGGTCATCCGGCTGCTGACGCGGCGCGAGGCCTCGCCGACCCGCCAGTTTGTCGAGGAGTCCGTGCTCGGCCACCACAATCTGAGCGGGCTGGCCGAACCGCTGGACAGCGCCGACGAGATGATGCGGGCCGTGGAAAACGACCCCAACGCCCTGGGCTACGTCTCTTTGCAGGAGGCCCGGCAAAGCCGGCGGGTGGTCTTGCTGGCCGTCGACGGCGTGCCGTTTTCCCGCGCCACCATCTTGTCGGGCCGCTACCCCTATGTGCAGGACCTGTATTTGGTGAGTCTGGGCGACGAAAGCGCGCCGCGCGCCGCGCCGCTGCTCGCCTGGCTGAAGACGCCGCAGGCGCAGGAAACGATAGAGCGGCACCAATTGATTTCCGTTTACTGAACCCGGAGCGCGAAGATGGCACGCGAACTCGCCGACACCCTGAACCAGCTGCTGAATCAGCAACCGCGCCAACGACGGAAGCTGCTGGCAGCCGGTCTGTTCGCCGCGCTGGCGGCGGCGGCGGCCGGCTTCCTGCTGGACGCGCTGCCCGGCTCCGCCTCGCTGCGCATCGCCGGCAACGACGTGGTGAGCAATCGCCAGTTTCTCTCCCGCATGCTGCAAGAGGAGGCCGCGCGCCATGGCCTGAGCCTGCGGATTCTGCCGGCCATGAGCACGGAGCAAGCGCTGGAGCGGCTGAACCGCGGCGAGATCGATCTCGCCCTGGTGCCGGCCGGCGCCAACGGCCGCTATCCCAACGTGACGCAACTGGCCGCCATGCCGCCCGAGCTGGCTCACCTGCTGACGCGGCCGGGCATAGACCAGCTGGCGGATCTGCGCGGCAGACAGATAGACCTGGGCCCGCGCGGCGATCAGCTGAGCGACAACGCCCGCGGCTTGCTCGAGTTCGCCGGCCTGCGCGCCGACCGCGATTACCTGGAAAGCAATCTGTCGCAGGAGGCGCTGATGTCGCTGCCCGCCGACCGGCTGCCAGACGCCATCGTCACCGCGTCCTATCTGCCGTCCATGCTGGCCGATTTTCTGATTCGCCAGCGCGGCTATCACCTGATAGCCCTTCCCTTTCCGGACACGCCGTCCAGCCGTCTGGATTGGGCCGCTCCGGCCGAAATTCCCGCCTATCTGTACGGCGCGGCGCCGGCGGTGCCGCCCCAGGCGCTGCGCACGGCCGGCATGAATTTGCATCTGCTGGCTTACGGCCAGCTGGATGCCAAGGCCGAATACCGCTTGCTGGAGACCCTGTACAGCCCGGCCCTCGCCGTGCGCCTGAACATGAAGCTGGACGAGGCGCTGCTGACGCGGCCTTCCGGCTTTCCGCTGGCGCGCGGCGCCCAGCTGTTTCTGGAGCGCAACCGCCCGCTGCTGTCGCGGGAGAACTTTGAAAAAGCCAAATCCCTTGGCGGCTTCCTGGCGTCGCTGATGTCGGCGCTGCTGCTGGCGCGCCGCTGGTTCCGCGGAGAAAAGGTGGAGCTGAGCTGAAACGAGACAATTTCCAACCAGGATCAGGACGATATGACGCACGCACCCGACAGCAAAGACCTTGACGAACTTTGGCGCCACCCGGCCCTGCAATCGCTGACGCCGACCGAGCGCGCCAGGCTGGCCAGCCGGCTGCGGCTGCGCAACCTGGCGCCGGACGAGCGCCTGTTCTCCAGCGGCGATCCGGCCGAGCAACTGTATCTGATCCGCAGCGGCAGCCTCACGCTGCGGCATCATGAGCGGCAATGGAGCCAGCAAGCGGGCTTCGTCGGCGGCGAGGCCGCCCTGGGCAGCCTGTTGCGCTGCAGCGACGCCCAGGCCGACTGTGAGACGCAGCTATACGAGCTGGCGCTGCCGGGCATGCAGGAACTGGCAGACCGCCACCCCGCGCTGAAAGCGGCCCTGTTCGCCTCTTTCGCCAATCAGGCGGCGCCGGATGCGCCGCCCGCTCCGCCCTCCGTTCCCGAACGCGGAGCCTGGCGGGAAATAGCGGGATGGCTGACGGCCATCGCCGCGCCGCTGCTCGCCTGGCATATCTCTCAAGCGCAGCTGCCGCCCGACAGCGCCATCTTCATCGGCATCCTGGCCTGCACCGCCGCGATGTGGATCTTCAATCTGGTGCCCGCCTTCGTGCCAGCCCTGTTCGCCCTGCTCGCCATCGTGCTGTTCGACATCGCGCCGGTTTCGGTCGCCGCCTCCGGCTTCGCTTCCAATGGCTTCTTCATGCTGCTCAGCGTGTTCGCCATCGGCGCGCTGATGACGGTGTCCGGGCTGACTTACCGCATCTCGCTGTGGATTCTGCGCCGGGTGCCCGCCACCCCTCGCTGGCAGCAGGCCAGCCTGTGCCTGTACGGCCTGGCGCTGACGCCGGTGATGCCGTCCCAGCTAGCCCGCGGCGCCATCCTCGCCCCCTTTCTGTCGGCCTTGCTGGAAAGCGGCGACAAGCGCCGCGATGCCGCGACTGCGGCCGGCCTGTTTTCCAGCGCGATAGGCGGCATGAGCCTGGCCGCCGCGGTGTTTCTCACCGGCAAGCCCGCCAACCTGGTGGTGTTCGGCCTATTCGACAATCAGACCCAATTCGCCTTCGACTGGTTGCCCTGGCTGTGCGCGGCCTCGCTCAGCGGCGCGCTGCTGCTGGCCATGCATTTCGCCGCCATGCGGCTGCTGTTCCGCCGCGCCTCGCCGCAAGGCATTCCCGCCCGCGTCATCGCGCTGCAGGCCGACGCGCTCGGCCCGATGAACCGCAAGGAGCGTCATGCCCTGATCGCCATCTCGCTGGTGTTGCTGGGCACGCTGAGCGCGCCTTACCACCAAGTGGACATTTCCTGGCTGTCGCTGGCCACCCTGGTCGTGCTGCTGCTGTTCGGCGCACTGCGCAACGAGGACCTGAATCAAAGGGTGGACTGGTCCGTGCTGATCTTCATCGGCTCCATCATCGCCTGGGTGCCGGTCATGAACCTGACCGGCATAGACCGGCAAATCGCCGCCACCTTCGGCTGGCTAGGCCTGTTCATGAAGTCCAGCCTGCCCGCCTTCCTCGGCCTGCTATGCCTGGCCATCGTGCTGCTGAGACTGGTGCTGCCGGAACTGGTGGCGGAAATCCTGCTGCTGACGCTTCTGTTGCCGCTGGCCCACGCCGCGGGCGTATCGCAATGGCTGATAGGCTTCGCCGTGCTGACGATGTGCGAGTCCTACCTCTTTCCCTACCAGGCGCCTTACCACTTGCTGCTGGATAGCCAGCTGGCCGCGCTGCAGCAAGCCGGCTGTTACGACCGCGGCCTGGTGCTGCGCTACAACCTGGCGATGACCCTGGCCCGCGCCCTCTCGATCTTCGCCGCCCTTCCCTTCTGGTCTTTGCTGGACATCGTATGATCAAGAAACTGCTCCTCGCCGCCAAACTCGCCTTCGCGCTCGGCTTCGCCGCCCTGGTGGTCGCCCACAAGCTGCACAGCGCGCGCATCCTGATCATCCACAGCTATGACGAGGACTACAGCTGGGTCAAGGAGGAGAACGACGGGCTGACCCGCTTCTTCAACAAGCATCCCGAGGTCTCGCTGCATTGGCACTACCTGGACCTGAAGCGGCACGGCGACGAGGACTCTCAACGAGCGGCGGCGGCCGCCGCCGCCAATGTCATCGCGCGCTGGAAGCCAGACGTGCTGATCCTAGTCGACGACATCGCGCAAAAGCTGGTCGGCGCCCGCCACCTGAACCAGCCTGACCTGAAAATCGTCTTCGCCGGCGTCAACAGCGAGCCGCAGGCCTATGGCTACGACAAGGCGAACAACGTCACCGGCATTCTGGAGCGCAAGCCGCTGCGCGCGGTGGACGATACGTTGCAAACGCTGTGGCACAACAGCGACGGCGACGCTGGCGTCAAACCCCGCGCGCTGCTGATAGGCGACAAGTCCTTCGACTTCGCCGCCGGCCTGTTTGAATACCAGGATTTCCAGAATCAATGGCGCCACATCCGCTGGATGCCGCCGGTCACGGCCGATACCTTCGAGGAGTGGAAAATGCTGGTGCTGCGCGCGCCCGCGGTCGCCGATTTCCTCCTGGTCAGCGACTACCGTCAGTTGAAGCGCGAGCCAGGCGGAAAAATCTTCGTGCCGCCCGCCGAAGCCATGGCCTGGACCGAACGCAACGCCAAGATCCCGGTATTGGGCCTGACCACCGCCGCCACCCAGGACGGCGCCATGATGGGCGTGGCCACCGCCGGCTACGAACAGGGCTGGGAAGCCGCGCGCATGGCCTACGCGCTGACGCGCGGCGTCCCGCTCAGCCAGCTGCCCATCATCAAGGGCAAGGAGTCCATGGTTTCCATCCGCAAGTCGGCGCTGGAGCGGCGCGGTTTCGAGATGCCCTTCATCTACGAGGCCTTCGCCCGCGCCAAGGACCTGCAATTCGACTGAACCCTGGGCCACCGCATTCACCCACGCAGGAAAACCGCAATGAAGAAACTGAAAGTCGGCCTGAATGGACTGGGCCGCATCGGCCGCGCCATTTTTCGCATCAATCAGCAGCGCCAGTTGTTCGACCTCGCGCTGATCAATGAGGCGCAGCAGGATGCCGCCAACCTGGCTTATCTGCTGAAATACGACTCCATCCACGGCGTTCTGCCGGAACGGATCGGCTTTGGCAGCGGGCACTTGTCCATAGAGGAGCAGCCTATCGCCTTGAGCCATTGCGCGGACATCGCCGAAGCGCCGTGGCGCGAGCACGAAGTGGATGTGCTGATCGACGCCTCCGGCGACGCGCGCAACCCGGCCCGGCTGGCCGCCTGGCGCGACTTTCCGGGCTGGACCATCACCACGCACGCGGTCAGCCATCCGGACATCCACACCGTGGTGTTCGGCGTGAACGACAAAACCTTCGACCCGCTCAGCCAGCGCCGCCTGTCGTCCAGCATCTGCGACACCGTGGCCCTGGCGCCCATCGCCGCGCTGCTGGAGCAGCGCTTCGGCATCGCCCGCGGCTATCTGACCACGCTGCATCCCTGGCTGGGACAACAAAGGCTGCTGGACGGCCCGGCCGTCGTCGCGGGGGCGGACGGGCTGCAGTCCCACTTCGCGCTCGGCCGTTCCGCCGTCAACAACCTGATCCCCAAAACCACCAGCGCGGTGAAGGCCGCCGACGCCGTCCTGCCGGGCCTGTCGCAGCGTTTGCAGGCGCTATCCTATCGCGTCCCGACCAGCATAGTCAGCTCCGCCGTGCTGAACGTGGAATTGAAGCAAGCCGGCAGCCCTCAGGAGCTGTCCGCGCTGCTGCGCTACGCCGAGCAAAAGCAGCACCTGCCCATTCTGCGCAACTCCAGCGATCCCCTGGTATCGCATGATTATCTGGGCAGTCCTTACTCCGCCATCGTCGATCAGCGCTGGACCGAGGTGCAGCATGAACGCCACGCCAGATTGCTGTACTGGTACGACAATGAATGGGGCTACAGTTCGCGCGTGGTGGATCTGGTCGCCCTGATCGCGCGCGACGGGCAGCCCTAGGATGGAAACGCCGCCGGCCGCCGCGCTAGACCGGCTCAGCCAATTGTCCGCGCGCTTGGAGCAGGACGCTCGCCAGCGCGAGGAAATGCGACAGGAGTTGCTGCGCCTGCTGCAAGCGGAAGAGGCGCTGCCGCGGCGGCCGGACACGGAACTGCCGGCCGCTGCGGGGGATGCCCGGAGCGCCGGCCTGTTCGAGTCTGGCTGGCGTCCGTATTGCGGCTGGGTATGCGGCGCCGGGCTCAGCTATCAGTTTCTGCTTCGCCCCGTGCTGAACGGCCTGGCTTTGGGCCAGTTTCCCCCGCTGGAGGTGGACACCCTGATGACGCTGCTGTTCGGCATGCTGGGACTAGGCGTCTATCGCACCATAGAAAAAGTGAAGCGCTGAACCGCCTAGCGCGCCGCCAGCGGTGGCAGGCGGCGCAGCCACAAGGCGATGGCCAGCAAGGCCAACAGGCCCGCCGCCAGCGCCGCGGCCACGCCATGCCAGCCGCCGCGGCCCCACATCAGGCCGGAGAAAGAGCCATATACGCTGGAGCCCAGGTAGTAGCAGCTCAGATACAGCGCGGAAGCCAGCGCCTTGGCTTCCCGGGCGCGCAGGCCTATCCAGCTGCTGGCGACGGAATGGCCGGCGAAGAAGCCGAAAGTGAACAGGGCGATGCCGGGCGCCATC
>NZ_PQWB01000032.1:63062-136257 GCF_002924365.1 Chromobacterium alticapitis
CATCAGCCACAGCACGTTGCGCCGTCCCAGCCGGTCCGCCAGCTTGCCCACCCAGGCGGACGACCATATCCCCACCATATAGAGCGAAAACACCCAGGCCAGCATGCTTTGGCTCAGATGAAACGGCGCGGCCAGCAGGCGGAAGCCAAGGTAGTTGTACAGGCTGACGAAACAACCCATCAGCAGAAAGGCCGCCAGAAACAGCCAGGGCAAACCGCCGTCGCGGAAGATGGCCGCCAGCTCGTCCCGCATGCGGCCGAAATCCTGCCGCCGCGGCTGGAAATGGCGCGATGGCGGCAGCCAGCGCCAGAACAGCCAGGCGCCGCCGCAGCCCAGCAGGGCCAAGGCCAGCACGGCGCCGCGCCAGCCGAAGTGATCGGCCAGCACCGCGGCCAGGAAACGGCCGCACATGCCGCCCAAGGCATTGCCGGCGATGTAGAGCCCCATGGAGTGGCCTAGCGACTTGCCGTCCACTTCCTCGCTCAGATACGCCATCGCCACGGCCGGCAAGCCGGCCAGCGCCGCGCCGAAGGCTGCGCGCAGCCAGAGAAATTGGCCAAAGCCGCCCACGAAGGCAGACAACAGCATCAGCAGCGCCCCCAAGGCCAGCGCGCCGTTCATCAAGCCGCGGCGGCCGCAGCGGTCGGACAGCAGGCTGGCCGGAATCAGGCTCAGCGCCAGCGCGCCGGTGGACATCGACACCACGCCGCTGGCCGCGGCCGGCGTCAGGCCGAAATCATGCGCGAACAGCGGCATCAGGGGCTGGGTGCCATACAGCATGGCGAAGGTGCAGAAACCGCCGACGAACATGGCGCGGGCGGTAGCATGGAAAGCCGGGGTGCCGGCTTGCAGCTTGCCCCTGGCTGCGGCCGAGGGCGCGGCGGTCGGCTGGGGCAGAGCGGCGGCGGAAACGGGGGCGGACACGGCGAATTCTCTTCAGACTGGCAACGCTGCCAGCTTAGGCTTGGCCTGACCCATGGTCCAATATATATTTCAATCAATATTGATACATAAAACATATCAAATGGAACTGCGACACCTGCGCTACTTCCTCGCCGTGGCCGAGGAGCTGCACTTCACCCGCGCCGCCGAGCGGCTGCACATCGGCCAGCCACCCCTGAGCCAGCAAATCCAGGCGCTGGAGGCCGAACTAGGCGTGACGCTGTTCCGCCGCCATCAGCGCAAAGTGGAGCTGACCGCAGCCGGCAGCCAATTCCTGCCGCGCGCGCGGCAAATCCTGGCCGACAGCGCCGCCGCGGTGGACGCCGCCCGCCGCGCCGCCGCCGGCGATATCGGCGAGTTGCGCATAGGCTTCACCTCCTCGCTGCCCTTGACGCCCATTCTGCATCGCAGCCTGCACCATTACCGCGAGGCCTATCCGGATGTGAAGCTGACGCTGCGCGAAATGTTCACCGCCGGCCAATTCGACGCGCTGGAAAAAAGGCGGCTGGACCTCGGCTTCGTCCGCTTCAACGGCCCGACGCCCAGTCCGCAAATCCGGGTGGAGGAATTGCATCGCGACCGCCTGCTGGCCGTCCTGCCCAGCGGCCATCCCCTGGCCGGCGAGCCCGCCATCGCGCTGCGGCAATTGGCCGACGCGCCGCTGATAGGCTACCCGCCGGACTCCGGCGCCGGCCTGCGCGACGTGATTCTGCAACTGGCGCGGCAAAACGGACTGGCGTTGAACGTGGTGCAGGAGGCGGGAGAGGCGATCACCCAGATCGGGCTGGTGGCGGCCGGCGTCGGCGCCGCCATCCTGCCCTCGCCGCTGGAGTGCGTGCAGATCCCCGCGGTGAGCTATGTGCCGCTGTCGGACGCGGACGCCTACCTGGCGATGGGCATCGCCACCCGCCGCGACGAGGACTCCCCGCTGGTGGCGAACTTCCTGGCCGGCGTAACGAGGGGCTAGCGGCCGCCTGTCACGATCGCCACTTTGCCGCTCATGCCTAGCTCCTGCGCAAAAACTGCTGATGCCAGCGGGTGCGCGCCGCGCGCGCCTCGCCGAACAATTGCCTCAAACCGGCCGCGTCGCCGTTTTCCAGCAAGGCCGCCAACCGGCTCAGCCCGGCCTGGTAGTCGGCCAGCTCCGCCAGCAGCGCCTCGCGGTTGGCCAGGCTGATGTCGGTCCACATTTCCGGATGGCTGCCGGCGATGCGGGTGAAATCGCGAAAGCCGGTGGCGGCGAAATCAAAACAGCGGCTGGCATCGGCCTTGGCCGCGACTTG
This sequence comes from Chromobacterium alticapitis, assembly GCF_002924365.1. Classification (GTDB taxonomy): domain Bacteria; phylum Pseudomonadota; class Gammaproteobacteria; order Burkholderiales; family Chromobacteriaceae; genus Chromobacterium; species Chromobacterium alticapitis. Next base: position 65,288 of record NZ_PQWB01000032.1, read on the forward strand.
GTCCACATAGGCGAAGGCCAATAAATGGGGAAGATGGCTGACGCTGGCGAACACGGCATCGTGCTCGGCCGGGCTCATGGCGTGGATTTCCGCGCCGCAGGCGCGCCACAGCTCGGCCACGGCGTGAGCCGCCTCGGGCAGCGTCTCATCCAGCGGCGTCAGCACCACGCGCCGGTTTTCGTACAAGCCATACTGGGCGGCGGAAGCGCCGGACAGATCCGAGCCGGCGATGGGATGAGCCGGCACGCACCACGGCAGGTGATCGGGCAGATGCTCGCGATACAGCGCCGCCACATCGCTCTTGGTGCTGCCGCCGTCGGTGACGATGGCGCCCGGCCGCAGCCCCGGCGCCAGCGCGCGCATCAGCGCGCCCATCTGGCCCACCGGCGCCGCCAGCAGCGCCATGTCGGCGCGATGCGCGACGGCGGCGATGTCCTGCGTGATCTCGTCGGCCACGCCCAGCGCCAGCGCGCTTTCCAGATTGGCCAGCGTGCGGCCCACGCCTATCACCCGGCGCACCCGGCCCGCCCGCTTGAGCGCCAGCGCGAACGAGCCGCCGATCAGGCCGACGCCCGCCACCACCAGCGTGTCTATCTGCTGCACCTGCATCCCCTTGTTCAGCCGCCACATCCGCGGCGCGAAGGCCTATCATAAACAATTTTGCCGCCCTGGCCAGTCCCGGAGACCACATGACCGCCACGCTGTACTGTTATTTCAAAGCGCCCTCCGAATCCGGCGAAACGCTGGACAAGCTGCGCGCGCTGCAAGCCGAGCTGGCCGCCGCCGGCTGGACCGGCGAACTGCTGCGCCGCTGCGACGACCCGCAGACCTGGATGGAGGTCTATCCCGGCCTGGCCGATCGCGAAGCGTTCCGCTCCGCCTGGCAGGCCGCCCGCCTGCGCCACGGGCTGGCCCTGCCCGCGCGCGAGGAATGGTTCCAGCCGCTGTAGACAAGAAAAAGGCCGGGCAAGCGCCCGGCCTAAAAACACGACTCACGAGAGAAACCGAAAACTCAACGCCCGGAAATGCGCCAGGCGACTCGGCATGCGGAGCACTATACCGAATGAAGCCGCGCCGCAAAAATCACTTGTTCTGCTATGCAAATCACTCTCAACCATTTTGCATCTCAAGCCGCGGACGCAGCGCCATCTTCTCCACCCATAGCGCGATCACGCCGTCTCCCGCCACGTTGCAGGCGGTGCCGAAGCTGTCCTGCGCCAGATAGAGCGCGATCATCAACGCCAGCGCGCCTTCGGGAAAACCCAGCACGCTGGACAAGATGCCCAGCGCCGACATCACGCCGCCGCCCGGCGCGCCCGGCGCCGCCACCATGGTCACGCCCAGCAGCAAGATGAACGGCAGCATCACGTCCCAGCCCGGCAGCGCCAGACCCTCAGTCATCAGCATGACGGCGGCGGCGCAGCAGACCAGCGTGATGGTGGAGCCGCACAGATGGATGGTGGCGCACAGCGGCATCACGAAGCTCGCCACCGGCCCCGCCACCCGCATGTCGCCGGCAGAACGCAGCGCCACCGGGATGGTGGCTGCCGAAGACATGGTGCCCAATGCCGTGAAATAGGCCGGCAACATGGCGCGCAGCAAGGAAAACGGATTACGGCCCAACAACAGCCCGCTCATGCCGTACAGCAGCGCCAGCCACACAGCGTGCAGGGCGATGGCCAGCAGCAGCACCACGGCGAAGGTCTTCAGCGTAGCGAAGGCGGTGCCCGCCGCCGCCATGTCGGCGAACACGCAAGCGATATAGGCCGGCAACAGCGGCACCAGCACTTTGGACAGCACTTTCTCGACGATGTCCTTGCCCTGCTCCGCCAGCTCGCGCAGCCGCGCCGCGCCGGTTGCGGAAATGCCCAGGCCGAACACGAAGGCCAGCGTCAGCGCCGTCATCACGTCGAACAAGGGCTTGATCTCCAGCTTGAACAGCGGCGCGGCCGCGCTTGCCGCAGCCGGCGCCTCGACCGCCGCGCCCACCCATTGCGGCAGCAGCGCCGAAGCCGCGCCGAACGCCAGCGAGCCGGACAGCACGGTGGAAGCGTATGCCAGGCCCACGGTCCAGCCCAACATGCGGCTGGAGCCGCTCTCCAGCGCAGCGATGCCGTGCATGATGTAGAACACGATGATCAGCGGGATCATGAAGCCGATGAATTGGCCGAACAGGCCCTTGAAAGTCAGCAGCAGCGACTGCAGCGCATCCGGCGCGTGCAGGCCGAGCGCCATGCCCAGCGCCATGCCGGCCAGTAATTTCAGAATCAATTTCAAAAGGCCACCTCTTAGTCTGTTTTATCAGCCCTTCGCCGCGCGCGGACAAAAGCCGCCCCTCCGGGCAGACGCCGGATGATTCGCGATCAGGGAGAAGCCCGCGCGGCGGCAGGTGAAACTCGACGCCGGTTCGTCCTCCGGCGCCAGGCTTCAGGCTTGTTGCAACAAGGCTTGCCGCAGCGATTGCAGCAAAGGGGATGGCATCCAGACGCGCTCGCCCAGGCGGGCCAGCGGCCAGATGCCCATTAGGCTATTGGAGAGAAAGGCCGCTTCCGCGTCAATCAAATCGCCAACGGAAAGTCGCGATTCAATAAATTCAAGTCCGAAATTAGAAACATTCTCCGTCAACCAATCCCGCACTGCGCCGTTCACGCCGCAGCGATCCAGCCTGGGCGTCAGGATCTGGCTGCCTCGCAGCAGGTAGATATTGCTCATGGCGCCTTCGACCAGCCAGCCGTCCTGGTCCAGCAGCAGCCCTTCCTGAATGGCCGGATCGCTCCACTCCGAGCGCGCCAGCACGCTTTCCAGCCGGTTCAAATGCTTGATCCCGGCCAGCGCCGGCTGCACAGACAGCCTCAGCTCGCACCAGCGAGCAACTACGCCCCGCTCGCCGTATTCGGCCGGATAGCCGGCCCAGGGCGCGGCGGAGACGACGCGCGTAGGCGCGCCCGCAGCCGACATCGCATAGCCGCGCGCGCCCGCGCCGCGGGTCAGCACGATCTTGCCCACCGCCAGCGCATGCTCGCGCCCCAAGGCCAGCAGCTCGTCCAGCAACAGCCCCTCGTCCGGCGCCTCCAGCCTCAGCCGCGCCGCGTCGTCGCAGAGCCGCGCGTACTGCCAGCGCCACATCCACGGCCGGCCATGGCGCAGCTGCAGCGTGCGGAACACGCCGTCGCCGTAGGCGAAGCCGCGGTCCAGGACCGATACCGCGTCCCCTGGCCGGCCGTTGACCAGCATGGCCATCAGGCCTGCTCCACGCCCAGCGCGCGCAGCAAGCCGCGCGCCTTGTGGCGGGTTTCCTGCAGCTCGCGCTCGGGGTCGGAATCGGCGACGATGCCGCCGCCGGCGCGAAAGCGCAACACGCTGCCCTCTTGCATGAAGGTTCGGATCAGGATATTGAAATCCATGCTGCCATCGCGGTTCAAATATCCCAGGCTGCCGGTGTAGGCGCGGCGCGCGCAGTTTTCCAGCTCGCGGATGATCTGCATGGTGCGCACCTTGGGACAGCCGGTGATGGTGCCGCCGGGGAACAGCGCGCGCAACACGTCCGCCGGCGCGATATCGTCGCGCAGCATGCCGCGGACATTGGATTCGATATGGTGGACATAGGCGTAGCTGGCCACCGCCATCAGCTCGTTCACCTCCACCGTGCCCGGCCGGCTGATGCGGCCCAGGTCGTTGCGCTCCAGGTCGATCAACATCACGTGCTCGGCCCGCTCCTTGACGCTGCTGATCAGCCGCTGCTTCAGCGCGGCATCCTCGATAGGATCTTGCGAGCGCGGATGGGTGCCGGCGATGGGCCGGGTTTCCGCCCAGCCGTCCTTCACCCGCACCAGGCGTTCCGGCGAGGAGCTGACGATCTGCGCGTCGCCGAAATCCGCCAATGCGGAAAACGGCGCCGGATTGGCGCGGCGCAGCGCGGCGAACAAGTCGGCCGCGGCGATGCCGTCGGCCAGCTGGGCGCGCCAGCCGCGCGAAATATTGACCTGAAACACATCGCCTTCGTAGATGTAGCGCTTGAGCCGCCGCACCGCGTCGGTATACCACTCGGGCGGATCCTCTTCCAATGCGGCCAGCGCCACCGGCGATGGCTGGAAGGACGGACGCCGGCTGACCAGCATCTCCAGCCGGTGCCAGTCGTCGGCGGTTTCGCCGACCAGCCAGGCTTCGTTTTTCACGCGGTCAACCAGCACTGCGGCCGGCGCGCGCGCCCACACCGCCAGCGGAAAGCTATCCGGCAACGCGTCCGGCACATGCGGCTCGAACTCGGAAAGCAGGTCATAGGCCAGGTAGACGAACCAGCCGCCGACAAAGGGCAGCCCATGCGGATTGGACACCGCGCGCGGCTGGAAGCCGCGGATCGTCTCAAGAAAGGCGTGCCCCTCGCCGCTGCGAAACACGCGCCGGTCCCGCTGCATCAGCAGCAGGTCCCAGCCGCTGTCGCCGGACGATTGCATCAGGTAGGGAAAATTCTCGCGATCCGAAACATGCAGCGCCAGCAAGTCGGGGATGAAGTCGAGTTTCTGCGTGAACATCGGGAATCCTGGGCCGGCAAGGCCCGGCACTGATTTGCGACTGCCGCCGGCCAGCCTTGCGCGCGGCGGCGGAAAAAAGAAAAACCGCTGCGAGTGTAGCGCAGCGGTTCGCTCTGTCAATCGAATGTTTCGACTGTCTTACACGCGCTTGAACACCAGAGTGCCGTTGGTGCCGCCGAAGCCGAAGGAGTTGGAAATGCCCACTTCGATCTTCATGTCGCGCGCGGTATTGGCCACGTAATCCAGATCGCAGCCGGCCTCGATGTCCTGCTCCACCATGTTGATGGTAGGCGGCGACACCTGGTTGTGGATAGCCAGGATGGTGTAGATCGCCTCCACGCCGCCTGCGCCGCCCAACAGGTGGCCGGTCATCGACTTGGTGGAGTTGACCACCAGCTTCTTGGCGTGATCGCCGAAAGCCATCTTGATGGCGGTCGTTTCGTTGGCGTCGCCCAGCGGCGTGGACGTGCCGTGCGCATTGACGTACTGCACCGCGTCGGCGTTGATGCCGGCGTCGCGCAGCGCGTTGCTCACGCCGCGGGCAGGACCCTCGGAGCTGGGAGCGGTGATGTGGTGCGCATCCGAGCTCATGCCGAAGCCTATCAGCTCGGCATAGATCTTGGCGCCGCGCTTCACCGCATGCTCGTACTCCTCCAGCACCAGCACGCCGGCGCCTTCGCCCATCACGAAACCATCGCGGCCCTTGTCCCAGGGGCGGGACGCGGCTTCCGGATCGTCGTTGCGGGTGGACATCGCCTTCATCGCGGCGAAGCCGCCTATGCCCAGGCGCGATACCGCGCCCTCGGCGCCGCCGGCCACCATCACGTCGGCGTCGCCGTACTGGATCAGCCGAGCAGCGTCGCCGATGCAGTGCGCGCCGGTGGTGCAGGCGGACACGATGCCATAGCTCGGCCCCTGATAGCCCTTCAGGATGGATACCTGGCCGGCGATCAGATTGATCAGCGAGCCGGGAATGAAGAACGGGCCGATCTTGCGCGGACCGCCTTCCATCAGCGCCACGCCGGTTTCCTCGATCAGCGGCAGGCCGCCGATGCCGGAGCCGATATTGACGCCGACGCGGGTCTTGTCCAGACCTGGGACGTCATCCAGGCCGGCGTCGGCGACGGCCTGCAGGGCCGCGGCGATGCCATAGTGGATGAACAGGTCGTTGCGACGCGCTTCCTTCGGCGAAATGTAGTCGCCGATATTGAAGTCCTTGACCTCGCCAGCGATCTGGCAGGCCATGTCGCTGGCGTCGAAACGGGTGATTTTGGCGATGCCGCTCTTGCCGGCCAACAGATTGGTCCAGCCGGTGGCGACGTCGTTGCCGACCGGGGACACGTGACCCAGGCCGGTGACTACTACTCTGCGTTTGGACACGAAGAATCTCCGTGAGAGATGGGAGGGCAGTCTCCCGATGAAACCACGCGCGGCTGACAAGCACAAGCCAGGTTCAAACGCGCGTTTGGAACCTTCTTAACAAAAGAACCTCTGCAGGCGAGCCGAAGCGCCACCACGCAGAGGTCCTGGTCCCGAAGAAAGGGATTACTTGTTCAGATGAGCGGTAACGTAGTCGATCGCTTGCTGAACGCTGGTGATCTTCTCTGCGTCTTCGTCCGGAATCTCGCACTCGAACTCTTCTTCCAGAGCCATGACCAGCTCAACGGTGTCGAGAGAATCGGCGCCCAGATCGTCAACGAAGGAGGATTCGTTTTTCACTTCGGCTTCGTTCACGCCCAGTTGTTCGGCGACGATCTTCTTAACGCGCGCTTCGATGTTTTCCATTTGTATAAACCCTTGACCTTTCTGATTCGGGATCACAAAACCCCGGTATTCTACAAAAAAAAATTAGAGCAGCCTACCTAAATCTTGCCTTAAATCGGGATTGCCCCGTTTTACGGCATCAGCATGCCACCGTTTACATGCAATGTCTGGCCCGTGATATACGCAGCCCGATCCGATGCCAAAAATACGACGGCATCGGCGATGTCTTTGGCGTCGCCCAGGCGGCCCAGGGCGATCTGCCCCACCAGCGCCTCGCGCTGCGCTTCCGGCAGCGCGCGGGTCATGTCGGTGTCGATGAAGCCCGGCGCCACGCAATTGACCGTGATGCCGCGGCTGCCGACTTCGCGCGCCATGGACTTGGTGAAGCCCATGATGCCCGCCTTGGCCGCCGCGTAGTTGGCCTGGCCGGCATTGCCCATCGCTCCCACCACGGAGGCGATGTTGACGATGCGGCCGCTGCGGGCTTTCATCATGCCGCGCATTACAGCCTTGGACGTCTTGAATACAGACTTCAGATTGGTGTCCATGATGGCGTCCCAATCCTCGTCCTTCATGCGCATCAGCAGGCCGTCGCGGGTGATGCCCGCGTTGTTGACCAGCACGGCTATGGCGCCGAATTCCTTCTCCACCGCCTCCACCAGCGCCTCGACCGCGCCTTGCTCGGTCACGTTCAGCACGCGGCCCGCGCCGCCCTTGCCGGACAGGCGCTCCTGAATGGCCGCCGCGCCGGATTCCGAGGTGGCGGTGCCGATGACGACAGCGCCTTCAGCCGCCAAAGCGTCGGCGATGGCCGCGCCTATGCCGCGCGAGGCGCCGGTCACCAGCGCTATTTTGCCCTGCAGACTCATAAGAGTATGTCTCCTTTTTATCGGCGCCCGCCCCGCGCGGAGCGCGGCGCCGCGAACCGGCCAGCCGCCGGTCCGCCTATTCTGTGCGTTTACAGCAGTTCGGCGCTTGCCGCTTCCAGCGCGGCGCGATCGGTCAACGTCAGGCACTTGACGTTGCCGTCAATGCGCTTGGCGAGACCCGCCAGCACCTTGCCCGGACCGCACTCGGCCATCAGCGTCACGCCGTCGCCGGCCAGCTTCTGGATGGTTTCGGTCCAGCGCACCGGCATATAGAGCTGGCGCGTCAGCGCATCCCGAATCTGATCCGGGTCGCCGTAACTGGCGACGTCGGCATTATGCAGCACCGGAATGGCCGGCACGTTAAGGTGCACATCCTTCAAGGCGGCGGCCAGACGCTCCGCGGCCGGGCGCATCAGCGAGCAATGCGAGGGCACGGATACCGGCAGCGGCAGCGCGCGCTTGGCGCCTCTGGCCTTGCATGCCTCCATGGCGCGCTCCACCGCGGCCTTGTGGCCAGCGATCACCACCTGGCCCGGCGAGTTGAAATTGACCGGCTCCACCACCTCGCCCTGAGCGGCTTCGGCGCAGGCGGCGCGGATGTCGTCGTCGGACAGATTCAGAATGGCGGCCATCGCGCCGGTGCCGGCAGGCACCGCGGCCTGCATCGCTTCGGCGCGCAGGCGAACCAGCTTGACCGCCTCGGCGAACGGCAGCGCGCCGGCGGCCACCAGGGCGGTGTATTCGCCCAGGCTATGACCGGCAACCACGGCCGGCTGCTTGCCGTTCAGGTCTTGCCAAGCCAGATAGGTGGCATAGCCGGCGGCCAGCATGATGGGCTGGGTATTCACGGTGGCATTGATGGCGTCGGCGTTGTCCGCCTGCAGCATGGCCCACAGATCTATCGACAGCGTGTCGGAAGCCTCTTGAAAGGTATGCTGCACGACCGGCAGGTCGGCGAAGCCGTCCATCATTTTCAGGCTCTGCGAGCCCTGGCCAGGAAACAGAAAAGCAAAAGTCATAGTCGACTCCACTGAATTCGACGCAAAGAATGACGCAAGACGCCCCCCGCTGCCAAGCCCGATCAGCAAAAAAACCGCTGATAATCGGCGAAATAGCAGCGAAACTCCGTTTTCGCATCACCCGCCTATCAAAAGATCAGCAGCGCGGCGCCCCAGGCGAAACCACCGCCTATGCCCTCGAGCAGCACGGTCTGGCCGCGCTGGATACGCCCATCTCTCACCGCGACATCCAACGCCAGCGGAATAGACGCCGCCGAGGTATTGCCCTGCTCCGGCAAGGTGACGATGACCTTGTCCATGGGCAGACCCAAATGTTTGGCAGTAGATTCGATGATGCGCAGATTGGCCTGGTGCGGCACCAGCCAATCGACGGCGCTCTTGTCCACCCCGGCCTCGGCCAGCGTGGACTGCGCGATCTCGGATAGCGACTTGACGGCGAATTTGAACACCGCCGGTCCGTCCATATGCAGATATGGAATACCCTGAATCTTGCCGCTGGAAATCTGCGCCGGCGTATTCAGCAAGCCCTGATAGCGGCCATCGGCAGCCAACTTGGCATGCAGAATGCCCGGCTCCTCGGATGCGCCCAGCACCACGGCGCCGGCGCCGTCGCCGAACAACACGCAAGTGCGGCGATCCTCCCAGTCCAGCACGCGCGACATGATCTCGGCCCCGACCACCAGCGCCTTCTTCGCCATGCCGCTCTTGATATAGGCGTTGGCGGTATTGAGCGCGTAGATGAAGCCGGCGCACACAGCCTGCACGTCGAAAGCGGGAATGCCGGGCAGACCCAGCTTCTCCTGCAAGATGCAGGCCGTGCTGGGGAAAATCATGTCCGGGGTGGTGGTGGCGACGATGATCAGATCGATCTCGTCCTTGGCGATGCCGGCGCTGGCGATGGCGGCCTCAGCCGCCCTCAGCGCCAGATCGCTGGTCTTGTGCTCATCGTCGGCAATATGGCGCGCGCGGATGCCAGTGCGAGAGACGATCCACTCGTCGCTGGTCTCCACGCGTTCGGCCAATTGCGCATTGGTGAGCACCTGGGACGGCAGAAAACTGCCGGTGCCGAGAATGCGGGAATAGCCCATGTATGTCAGTTCGCTTCTGCCTCGGATTGCTTGAGCTTGTCTAGTTGTGTGGCAACCCGTTCGGCAATGTGACCAATCACGTCGGAGCCGGCCTCCTCGCATGCCTGCGCCAACGCGTAACGGAATCCTGTGACATCGGCGCCGCCGTGGCTCTTCACCACGATGCCGCGCAGACCCAGCAAGCTGGCCCCGTTGTAGCGGCGCGGATCGATGCGCTTCTTGAAGAGCCCCAGCACCGGCAGCGCGGCCAGCGCGCACAAGCGCGTCCACCAGCTGCGGCTGAACTCTTCCTTCAGGAATACGGCAAACATGTGCGCCAGCCCCTCAGCTGTCTTCAGCGCCACATTGCCGGTAAAACCGTCGCAGACTACCACATCCACCGTGCCCTTGCAGATGTCGTCGCCTTCCACGTTGCCGTAGAAATTCAGCTCCGACTGGCGCAGCAGTTCGGCAGTCTTCTTGATGTTATCGTTGCCCTTGATGTCCTCGCTGCCGATATTCAGCAGACCGATGGAAGGGTTGGCCTTGCCTTGCAGGCCGGCCACCAGTTCGGAACCCATGATGCCGAACTGCAACAGTTGTTCTGGAGTGCAATCGACGTTGGCGCCCAGATCCAGCACGCAGGAAGTGCCCTTGACATTGGGCAGCAGCTTGGCGATGGCGGGACGGTCGATGCCCGGAATGGTCTTGAGGACGAAACGCGCGGTAGCCATCAACGCGCCGGTATTGCCGGCGGAAACAGCGGCCTGCGCCTTGCCTTCCTTGACCAGATTGATCGCCACCCGCATCGACGAATCCTTCTTATTCTTCAGGGCGAGCTGAGGCGCCTCGTCCATGCCCACCACTTGAGTGGCGTGCTGGATGAGGATGCGCTCACGCACGGCGCCCGCATGCAGGGCCAGTTCCGCCTCCAGGGCAGGCTGGTCTCCTACGAGAATGAGATGGGTGTCGGGGTGGTCTTGCAGGAATTGGATCGATGCCGGGACGGTAACCTTGAGGCCAACGTCACCGCCCATAGCATCAACCGCGACGGTGATAGTCATCAACGATTGCGGTAATAGTGCCTACTTAAGGATAGGATGCAAAGGACAGGAGCGAATTACTCGCCCTTGGTCTTCACAACCTTGCGGCCACGGTAAAAGCCGTTCGGGCTGATGTGGTGGCGCAGGTGGGCTTCACCGGTGCTGGCTTCAACTGCCAGGGCCGGGGCGGTCAGAAAATCGTGTGCACGATGCATGCCGCGCTTGGACGGGGACTTTTTGTTCTGTTGAACAGCCATGGTCGACTCCTAAGAAATTCAAGTAGATTCTAATGCGAATCCGGGTTACTCGGACTTGGGTCTCTTAAGCGCCGCCAGCACCGCAAACGGATTGGGCTTGTCAGCCTTGGCGAGCGAGAGAGTATCCCTGCCGCAGTCGTCGTGTTTCGGCGAATGCGGCAAGCCCATGATGATTTCGTCTTCGATCAGCGCAATAGCGTCGAGTTCGGGCTCGGCGAGAATCGCATCCAGCGTGTCGTCCTGTTCGCAGGCTTCTTCCAGTTTGTCCTGGCTTGTGAACAGCGTGAGCACCGAATCGGTGTCCAGGCTGAACGGCATGCCGTCCAGACAACGCTGGCAAGTGACGCTCAGCGCGGCGGTCAGACGAATGCGCAACGCGGGGCGCCGCACTTCATCGATGAAACCGTCGAGCTGGTACGACACTTCGCCGGAAGCGTCTGCTAGGTCGCTGCGAATGCGCTCGTCCAATTCGCCAACCGGCGCTTTGCCAGCCAGCGAACGCCCCTCCCGGGCGAACTTGAGCGGATCGATCAAAATCGGTTTAGACATAAACTCCGCATGGTACAATCCATTCCCCTGATTTGTCAAAAGAAACAAGGCAAGCCCGAGCCATCCGCCGCCGCCGCGCGGACGGAGCGCGCCGCGCGGCCGAAACCAGGCAAGAACCATGCACATCGTACTGGCATCCACCTCCCGCTACCGCCAAGAAATCATCGCCCGCCTGGGCCTGCCGTTCAGCGCCGAACCGCCCATCTGCGACGAAACGCCGCTTCCCGGCGAAACCGCGCTGGAAACCGCGGTGCGCCTGGCGCGCGTCAAGGCGCAGTCGCTGTCCGGCAAATACCCGAACGCGCTCATCATAGGGTCCGACCAGGTGGCGCTGCTGGACGGCAAGCAGATAGGCAAGCCCGGCAGCTTTGAAAACGGCGTGGAAATGCTCAAGTGGATGAGCGGCCGTACCGTGGTGTTTCATTCGGCGCTGGCGTTGCATAACAGCCACACTGGCAGACTGCAGGAATGCGTGGGCATCACCCGCGTGACTTTGCGTCAGCTGAGCGAAGCGCAAATCCGCAACTACCTCACCCGCGAGCCGGACGCGCTGCACTGCGCCGGCAGCGCCAAGAGCGAAGGCCTGGGCGGCGCGCTGCTGGAAAAAGTGGAATCTGACGATCCCAACGCGCTGATCGGCGTGCCGCTGTTCCAGCTGATCACCCTGCTGGCCAATGAAGGCGTGGAGGTGCTGAAATGAGCGGCACGCTGTTCCTGATCCCCGCCCCGCTGGGCGACGAAAACATCGCCTGGCTGCCGGAAGGCGAGCGCGCCAAGGTGATCCACATCACCCACTTCGTGGTCGAGGCGGAAAAAACCGCGCGCAAGCACCTGAAGGCGCTAGGCGTGACGACGCCGATCCGCGAGCTGGCCATGAGCACGCTGAACGAGCACACCAAGGAGGCGGACGTCGCCGCCTTGCTCGCGCCGCTGAAAGCCGGCCACGATGTCGGTCTGATCTCCGAAGCCGGCTGCCCGGCGGTGGCCGACCCCGGCGCGCAACTGGTGGCGCTGGCGCACCGCCACGGCATCCGCGTCGAACCGCTGATCGGCCCCTCGTCCATCCTGCTGGCCTTGATGGCCAGCGGCGCCAACGGCCAATGCTTCGCCTTCCACGGCTACCTGCCGGTGGACGCCGCGGAAAAGGCCAAACTGGTGAAGGAGCTGGAACAACGCTCGCGCAAGCACAACGAGACCCAGCTGTTCATCGAAACGCCGTACCGCAACAACGCGCTGCTGGCGCAGCTGCGCGAAACGCTGGCGCCCGCCACCCGGCTCGCGGTAGCCTGCGACTTGACGCTGCCGACGCAGACCATAGTCAGCCACCGGGTGCAGGACTGGCCCAAGGACGCGCCGGACCTGCACAAGCGCCCGGCCATCTTCGTGATCCACGCCGCCTGAGACGCGCAGCCATGTCCAAGACCACGCCCATCATCCACTCGCTGCTGGATACCGACCTCTACAAGTTCACCATGCTGCAAGTGGTGCTGCACCAATTCCCGGCCGCCCATGGCGAGTATGAATTCCGTTGCCGCAACCATCCGGACACGCCGCTATCCCTGCTGAAGGCGCAGTTGGAAGCGCAACTGGACATGCTGTGCCAGCTGCGCTTCCAGCAGGACGAGCTGGGCTATCTGCGCAGCCTGCGCTTCATCAAGAGCGATTTCGTCGATTATCTGGAATTGTTCCACCTGCAGCGCCGCTTCATCACCGTCAGCGAAGACGCGGGCCAGCTCGCCATCCATATCAAAGGCCCGATGGTGCAGGCGATGTTCTTCGAGATCTTCGTGCTGGCCATCGTCAATGAGCTGTACTTCCGCGCGCTGGACAGCGAAGCGGTGCGCCAGGAGGGCCGCCGCCGACTGGAGGCTAAGATAGACGCGCTGGAGCGCTTCCAGCGCGAAGAGGCCGCCGGCCAGCGCTTCCCGCTGCTGATAGCGGACTTCGGCACCCGCCGCCGCTTCAGCCGGGACTGGCAAGCCCACGTCGTGCAAAGGTTGAACCATGCCCTGCCGCAAGTGTTCCGCGGCACCAGCAACGTCTACCTGGCGCGCAAGTTCGGCATCACGCCCATAGGCACCATGGCGCATGAATTCTTCCAGGCCTTCCAGGCCCTGGGCGTGCGGCTCAGAGACTTTCAAAAAGCGGCGCTGGAATCCTGGGTGCAGGAATACCGCGGCGACCTGGGCATCGCCCTGACCGATGTGGTGGGCATGGATGCCTTCCTGGCGGATTTCGACCTGTACTTCGCCAAGCTGTTCGACGGCCTGCGCCACGACAGCGGCGACCCTTATGCATGGGGCGACAAGGCCCTCGCGCATTACCGCAAGCTGCGCATAGACCCGGCCAGCAAAATGCTGACCTTCAGCGACGGCCTCAGCGTGGACAGCGCGCTGGAGCTGCAGCGCCACTTCAGCCCGCACATCCAGGTCAGCTTCGGCATCGGCACCCACTTCACCAACGATATGGGGCTGGAGCCGCTGCAGATCGTGCTGAAGCTGGTCAGCTGCAACGGCCAGCCGGTGGCCAAGCTGTCGGACAGCCCCGGCAAGACCATGTGCAGCGACGAGACCTTCCTCGCCTACCTGCGCCAGGTCTTCAAGCTTCCCCAGTCCAACTAGCCCCCTCCAGCAGCGCGCGCATTTCGCCGCGCGCTGGCTCGGCCAGCCGCTCGCCGGCCAAGGCCAGCGTTTGCAAGCCCATGGCCCGATACGCCGCCTCCGCGCCAGCGTCGGGCAGCACGGCCAAGTGCCCGGCCACCGTGCCGGCATCGCCGCGCAAGACCGGGCCGGTCAAGGCGCGATACGGCCCCAGCGCCAGCGCATTGTCCAGCGTCTGCCGCATCAGGCCGCCCAGCAAATCGCCGAGCAAATCGTCCGGCACGCCCGCCCTGCGCTCCAGCGCCTCCGCCATCGCCGTCAGCGCCACCAGATAATTGGAAGCCACCGACAGGCCGGCGTGGTACGCCGCCTTGCCGCCAGGCGCCAGCCGGAACGGCCTGCCGCCCAATAGTCGCGCCAGACCTGCCAGACGCTCGCAGGCAGCCTCATTCCCTTCCAGCGCGCACAGCGTGCCGGCAAAGGTCTCGACGGCTCGTTGCGGATCGGCGAAAGAAAACGCCGGATGCAGGCTGGCAGTCAGCACGCCGCGCCTAGCCAACGGCGCCAGCAACGCAGCCTCCCCCGCCCCGCTGGCATGAAACGCCACGCTGCCCGCGGGCAACGCATCCGCCTCGGCCAGCGCGCGCGCGCAATCAGCGATCGCCGCGTCCGGCACCGCCAATAGATAGAAGTCCGCCGCGGCCAGCCCTCGCCAGTCCGACACCACATTCCCGGCGCCGATGAAATCGCGCGCCGCTCGCAGCGACGCCTCGCTCCGCCCCGCCACATCCACCATCCGGCACGCGCCGGACAGATGCGCCAGCCGCGCCAGGCTGCGCCCCAGCCTGCCCGCGCCTATCACGCTCAGCTTGACCATATATATACCTCTCCATTCCCCGCCAAAGGCCAGGATCGCAACAGTTTCACTTTGGAATTTCCGCCTTTAAAACGCAATTCTTCATTTCAAAACAAAATCTTAGCCAGACAATCGTCACCTACATGAAACAAATTTGGAATATTTTCTCCATTTACATAGCTGGCGCTTTCTTTTATCATGTTCGTAAGCGAATTCAAGCAGATGCAATCTGCTTCGCCTGGATTCACTTCAAGTCACGTTGATTTTTCAAGCCCGCCCTAGCCGCGGGCTTTTTTTTCGCCCGCAAGCCGCGCCAAACCCAAGCAATCCAATCATCATCAGCCAATATAAGCGTTTGATGCATTTTTGCAACATCAACCCCACCCCAGCGCACACCCATCACAAACCAAGACAATTCAATCACTTACAAAGAATAAAAACGAAAAACATCATTTCCAAAATGGAACATTAGTTGCTTGTCAGCAACACTTGCAGCCACCTGTAGTTGCATTTTCACAACCCAGCCAATAGCATTTGCTCACATTCCTAAACCTAATAAAGGATGACTTGACCATGAAAAAGAGTCTGATTGCCCTGCTGGTAGCCACCCTGCCGGCCGCTGCTTTTGCTGACGTAACCATCTACGGTAAGATCAAGGGCGGCGTTGAAAACGTCGACAATGGCACCACCAAAGTTACCAACGTTGACGATCTGGGTTCCCGCATCGGCTTCAAGGGCGCTGAAGACCTGGGCAACGGTCTGAAGACCATTTGGCAAGTTGAGACCGGCTTCGGCATCGACGGCCAAGCTCGTGATGGCTCCTCCAGCGGCACCTTCGCCAACCGCAACTCCTTCATCGGCCTGCAAGGCAGCTTCGGTACCGTGCGTCTGGGCAACGTGTCCAACTTCCAAGACAGCGACATGGGCACGGTTGACACCTGGGAATACCGCAACAACGCGCTGGGCCTGGGTCTGTTCACCCGCGACGGTGACCGTCTGAAGAACTCCGTGCGCTACGACCTGCCGGCCGTGGTTCCGGGCCTGACCGCCGCCTTCCAGTACGGCACCAAGGAAGACAAGTCCGCCAACAGCACCGCTCGCGAAATCTACAACCTGGGTCTGGGTTACGAGAACAGCGGCTTCTTCGGCAAGTACGACTACGAATACGGTAGCCACGTTGCCGGCGCCATCGCTAAGAGCGATAAGGGCAACCGCAAGCACCAACTGGAAGTTGGCTACAACGCCAACAACCTGTTCGTAGGCTTCGGCTTCAAGCAGAACCAAGGCGACCTGAGCACCACCGCTCTGAGCGTCCTGGCTACTCCGGCTCAAATGACTGCCATCCAAGCCGTAGTTGGCAACGCAGTTGACGTGAAGACCACCGAATACGCTCTGACCACCAGCTACTCCTTCGGCGCCATCACTCCGAAGTTCACCTATGCTCACGGCGACAACCTGAAGGCAAACGGCGCGACCATCGCCAACTCCAAGTACGACCAGTTCGTGCTGGGTGCTGACTATGCTCTGTCCAAGCGCACCACCATCGGCGCGCAATACGGCGAAATCAAGCTGGGCGACAACGCTGCCGCTCTGCTGATTGGCAACAACCAGGACAAGATCAAGGCCTTCGGCCTGAACATGGTTCACGCCTTCTAATTCAAGGGCTCGACGCAAGAGCCTGCGAACTAGACGAAAAAAGACCCGCTTCGGCGGGTCTTTTTCTTTGCCTCATCGCTGCGCGACAGCGGGCGACAAAAAACCGCTGCGGCCGGCAGCGGTTTTCGTCGTTCGCAACAGCGAATCAGAATGGCAGCTGGTACACCGGGTTGCGCGTATCCGCCCCCTCCTGCCGTATCCGCTCCAGCTCGGTCTTCAACGCCGCCTGCAGCCACTGTTCGCGCATCTTGTCGCCTTCCGGATGCTCGGCCAGGGTGCGATACAGCGCCATGCCGTGCATAGTGGTCATCATGGTCAGCAGCGTGGCGAAGAAGCCCGTGGAAATGGCGTAGCGCGGAAACAGCGAGGCCATCATCGCGACGAAGCGGTCGCGGAAATAAGTGCTGGCGCTGCCCAGGAAGATATCGCGCAGGTCCGGCGTGGTGCGTGCCGCCATCAACAGCTCCAGCAGCACGATATGGCGCGGCGCCGTCACCAGCGCCCGCATCAGGCCGACAATGCGCTCCTCCTCCGGCATGGATGGGGACTGCTGCCCGGCCAGCGCCAGGGCGACATCGAAAATATCGTCCACCACTTTGCGGCCCACCGGCAGCATTAGCTCGTTCTTGGTGGCGAAATGGCGAAACAGCGCGCCTTGCGACACGCCGGCGCGATTGCAGATCAGCTGCACGCTGGTGCCGTGATAGCCGCTCTCCATCAGGCATTCTATGGCCGCCTCCACCAGCTTTCCTATGGTGGACTCCCTGCGGCTTTGCTGTGTTCGTCTGGTTTGCATCTTGTCATTTATCATTTATCGGCCCATGCCCGCGCGGGACGCGAGACAGGCCGCGCGCATGCGAGGGTGGGCGCATTCTAAGAACAAGCAAGACACGCCAGCCATCGGCGTTCCTCTCTCCCCTTGCGCGGCCATTCGCAACCAGCCGCTCCCTACATACTACCAAAATCGACCGCCGCGCAGGCAAGACTATGCGCCCGGCACAAACCGCGAATCACCAAGCCCCGCAAGGCTCAGCGACGAAGCGGGCGCTACAGCCCGCTCGCCTTCCCTCATCCGGCTTTCCGATGACAACAATATATCAAAAAGCGATTGCTCTATTTCAATTTATCGCAAGCAATGGCCTGTATCGGCTATTTCAATACCGCTGCGCCAAAATCGACCCGGCCATACGGGCTGACAGCCAGGCCCGACACCTCCTTGCGCGTCAGCGCATAGGCGGTAGGATGCGCCAGCGGCAGCCATAGCGCCTGCTCATGGATGATGCGCTGCGCGCTGCGATACAGCTTGCTCCTGCTTGCGAAATCCGCCGTCTTCTTGCCGTCGCTGATCAGCCTGTCCAACTGCGGATCGCAGTAGCGCGCGAAATTGGTGCCGGACTGCACCGCAGCGCAGGAAAACTGGGGCGTCAGGAAATTGTCCGGATCGCCATTGTCACCGGCCCAACCCATGAACAGCATCTGGTGCTCGCCGGCCTTGCCGCGCTTGATCAGCTCGCCCCATTCCAGGGTCTGGATGCGCAGGCGCACGCCCACCTTGGCCAGATCCGCCTGCAGCATTTCCGCGCCGGCCTTGGGATTGGGATTCAGCGTGCTGCCGCTGGGGCGCACCCACACGTCGACATCGAAGCCATTGGGATAGCCCGCCTGAGCCAACAGCTTCCGGGCCCGCGCCGCGTCATGCGGATAAGGCTGGATAGTCTTGTCGTAGCTCCAGGTATTCGGCGGATACACCAGATCCGCCGCGCTGGCGCTGCCGCCGAACACAGCCTTCAGATAGCTCGCCTTGTCGAACGCCAGATTGATGGCCTGACGCACCCGCGGATTGTCCAGAGGCTTCTTCTGGCTGTTGAATGCGACGAAGGCGGTCATGAAGGCAGGCGTCCGCAGCACCCGCAAGCGGCTGTCCGAACTTGCCGCCTGCACGTCTTGCGGCTTGGGCGACAGCGCGATCTGGCATTCGCCGGCGCGCAGCTTCTGCAGACGCACGCTGGCGTCCGGCGTGATGGCGTAAATCAACGCGGACGCCTTGGGCTTGCCGCCGAAATACGCCGGGTTGGGCAGGTAGCGCACCTGGGCGTCCTTGGCGAAGCTCTTGAAGATGAACGGCCCGGTGCCTATGGGTTTGCTGTTCAGATCCGCCGTCTTGCCGGCCGCCAGCAATTGCGCCGCGTATTCTGCCGAATAGATGGAGGCGAAGCCCATGGTCAGGCTGGACAGGAAGGTGGCTTCCGGATAATTCAGCTCGAAGCGCACGGTCTGCGCATCCACCTTGGCCACCGATTTGATCAGCTTGGGAAACTGCATGGACTGCGCGTGCGGATAGCCGGCAGGCGCCGTCTTGTACCAGGGATGATCCGGATTCAGCATGCGCTCGAAAGTGAACACCACGTCGTCGGCGTTCAGCGGGCGCGTGGGCTTGAAATAATCGGTGCCATGGAAGGCCACGCCAGGCCGCAGGTGAAAGGTATAGCTCAGGCCGTCCGGACTAAGCTCCCAGCTGCTCGCCAGGCTGGGCCGCAATTTGCCGCTGGACGCGTCATAGTCCAGCAGGCGATTCATCAGCACATCGGCGGAAGCGTTGGTCGTGACCAGCGAATTGTACTGCACTACGTCGAAGCCTTCGGGATTGGCGTCAGTGCAGACAGTCAGAGGTTTGGCGGCATGAGCCGCCAGCGGCAGCCAGGCCGCCAGCAGGGCGGTGGTCAGGGCTTTCATCGGATTCTCCTTGCCGCGCCCGCAAAATGCCGGGCGCATGAATGGCCTAGAGTAAGCCAATCCGCAAGGAAAACCAACGAATTAATACGCCTCGCTATAGCACCAATTGAGCAAACAAATGAGACGGCAAGGCCGGGCTGCACAGGAAGCCCTGATACTCCTGACAGCCGCGCTCGGCCAGCCAGCTCAGCTGCTGCGGCGTCTCCACGCCTTCCGCCACCATATTGAGGCCCATCATCCGGCACAAGGTGGTGATCATCTCGGCGATGGCCGGCCGCCGTTCCAGATCGGAGACGAAGGAGCGGTCTATCTTCAAGGAGGTCAGCGGATAGCGCTGCAGATACGCCAGGTTGGAATAGCCCGTGCCGAAATCGTCCACCGCGATGCGAACGCCCAGCGCCCGCAGCGACTGCAAGGTCTGCATCGTCTGCTCGTCGTCGCCCAGCAGCACGGACTCCGTGATCTCAAGCTCCAGCCTGTCCGGCTGGCAACCGCTGTCCCGCAGCACCTGCTCCACCATGCCGGCCAGGGCCGGATCGATGAACTGGCTGGGCGACAGATTGACCGACACCATCAGCTCCAGGCCGCGATCGCGCCACTGCCGCTGCTGACGCGCAGCCTGGGTCAGAATTTGCCTGCCCAGCTCCCTGACCATGCCGCCGTCTTCGCACAGCGGAATAAAGGTATCCGGCATCAGCACGCCGCGCAGCGGGTGCTGCCAGCGCGCCAGCGCCTCCGCGCCGATGATGCGCCCGCTCGCCACGTCCACGCGCGGCTGGAAATAGGCGATGAATTCGCCGCCGTCCAGGCCGCGCCGAATATCGCGCTCCAGCGCCAGCTGCGCCTGGCTGCGCTCTTCCAGCGAGGGCGCGAAGAACATCAGATTATTGCGCCCGGCATCCTTGGCCGCGTACATGGCCAGATCGGCGTGGCGCATCATGCGCTCGATGTCCAGCCTCCCCTCGCCGCACACGCTGATGCCGATGGAGGCGGACACGCTGACGTCCATGCCGCTCAGCCGCATAGGCATGGACAAGGTCTGCAGGATGCGGCGCCCCAGGGTCTCGGCCCGTTCCGCCACATCCGGCGCCGCCAGCATGACCAGGAACTCGTCCCCGCCCAGCCGCGCCACTTTTTCATCATGGCCCAGCAGCTGCGACAGGCGGCCGCTCATGCGGATCAGCATTTCGTCGCCGCTGGCATGGCCCAGCGAATCATTGACGTTCTTGAAGCGGTCCAGATCGATGAACATCAGCGCCACTTGGCGGCCATCGCGCAAGGCTTGCTGCAGATAAGGCAGCAGTTCGCTGCGTATGCCGTTGCGGTTAGGCAGCCCAGTCAACACATCGTGATTGGCGAGGAAGCTGGCGCGGGCCTCGGCATGCTTCAAATCCGTGATATCCACCTCGGTGACCAGCAACGCGTCCTGGCCGGACACGCCGTCGCGGCAGGCCCGCACGGCGATCTCATGCCAGCGCATGCCCTGCCGCGTATGCACTTGCGCCAGCTGCCGCGCCTCGCCGGTCGCGGCGATGCCCTGCTGCAGCGCCTGCCAGTCGCCGTCGTGGATGAAATGCTGGCGCCAGGTTTCGCTGGAGTACGCCACCTTGGCGCGAGCGGATGGATTGCGGTACAGCACCATGCCGGCCGAGTCGTACAGCGTGACCAGCATGGAAGTATGCATCAGCGCTTCGGCGCTGCGCAGGGTGGTCGGATCGACCGACAAGTTGTTCTGCGCTTCGCAGAACATCATCATCCGCCCTTCCACCAGAATGCCGCGGAACACCACCTTCAGCAGTCGGGGCTGGCCCTTGGGATAGAGCGTCCAGCTTTCGGAGAAGACCGCGTTGTCGCGCTCGAAATCCTGCCGGTATTGATTCAGCCGCTGCGCTACGGAAACCGACATATCGCGGGACATATCGCGCGATTGCAACTCCAGCAGGCTGTCGGCGCCCCACACTTCCAGCGCAGCCTGATTGGCCCAGAAAACGCGGCGGTGATCGATATCGAATACCCAAAGCGGCAGGCTCAACGCCTCCAGCATCGGCAAATTGTCTCCCTGCCAGGAGATGACGTTCTTCATCGGCATGATTGCCGTTAACCTTTTATTTATCCATCAAAAAATCGGCTCGCCATCCAAATGGCAAGACCGGGCATTGTAGCAAACCAGCCGCCTGCGCTGCCGAAATTTTACTCACTCCCGCCGCGCGCGATATGGCCGGCGCAGCGGGCATGAAAAAAGCAGGGCCGACGCCCTGCTTTTCAGGTTCAAGTCCCCGCGCGAACCGCGCTTGCTATGAGATCAGCGGCTTGCGGGCGAACAATCTGGCCATGCTGTGGTGATGCGCCCAGCCATGGCTGAGGTCCAGCGCGTATTCCTCTTGGTAGGCCAGAACTTCCAGCCGTCCAAACTGCCGCCGCAACTCGCCTGACTGGTAATAATGCCGGATATAGGCCGCCGTCTCGCTTGCCTTGCCGCCCTGGCCGCTGCAGCCGGGATCATCCTCCAGGAATACCGCGGCAAACAAGAAACCGCCGGGCGCCAATCCCTCCATCATGGAATGCGCCAGCCGCTGTCCGGAATCTTCATTCAGATGATCCAGCAAGGTATAGGCGACAATGAGCTGATATCGTTGCGGCTCGATATCCACTTCGATCACATTGCCCAGATCGGCCACCCGGCCGCTGATGTCCAGATGCTGCACATCGGCCTGCGCGCCCAGCCTGGCAACCGCCTCCGCCGACTGATCCACCCCGCGCATGGAAAAACCGCGGCGCGCCAGATACAGGGAGTTGCGGCCCTGGCCGCAGCCCAAATCCAGCCCGCAGCCTTCGCCTCTCACATTGTATTTATCCAGGTAATACACCAGCGACAAGGCCGGCCTATCTCCGTAAAACGACGCGTTATTGCGATAGAAACCATCAAAATCTGCAGCGCCCATATCATTTGCCCCTGCTCTTATTACCGTCCCGAAATCACCGCCGCCTGTACTTTTTAACGGCGGACTGAAACCACTTCCTAGTAATAGTTCGCATGAGAAATTGTTACCACTTAGATATACTTACGTAAGTATTTACACGTACAGCATTCCCGCCACACCTGATCTCCCCCGTTTCGCCCCTCAAGTCATGGCTAGCCGCGCCAGAGCGCCCCGCCCTTGACCCACGCAAAAAAACAGCCCTGCGGGCTCTCGCCGGCAGGGCTGTTGGGACGGCAGTCGGGACTGCCGCGCCGCTACCTTACATATAGCTTTCCGTGCTCGGGCAGCTGCACACTACGTTGCGGTCGCCGTAGACGTCGTCGATGCGGTTCACGCTCGGCCAGAACTTGTTTTCCAACACATAAGGCAGCGGGAACAGGCCCTGCTCGCGGCTATATGGACGGTTCCACTCGCCAGCGATGTCGGCCTTGCTGTGCGGCGCGTTGCACAGCGGATTGTTGTCCGCCGGCCATGCGCCGGTCTGCACTTGGTCGATCTCAGCGCGGATGGAGGCCATCGCGGCGATGAAGCGGTCCAGCTCGGCCTTGGGCTCGGATTCGGTCGGCTCTATCATCAGCGTGCCCGGCACCGGGAAGCTCATGGTCGGCGCATGGAAACCGTAGTCCATCAGGCGCTTGGCCACGTCCACCTCGGTCACGCCGGAGGCGGCCTTCAGCGGGCGCAAATCGATGATGCACTCGTGCGCCACGCGGCCATTGGCGCCGGTGTACAGCACCGGGAAGTGCTCGCCCAGGCGAGTGGCCAGATAGTTGGCGGACAGCAGCGCGTTTTCAGTCGCCTGCTTCATGCCTTCCGCGCCCATCATCGCGATATACATATAGGAGATGGGCAGGATGGAGGCGGAGCCGAACGGCGCGGCGGACACCGCGCTCTGGCCCTCTTCCGCGCCCGGCACCGAAGCCACCACATGATTGGCCATGAACGGCGCCAAGTGGGCCTTCAGGCCTATCGGGCCCATGCCCGGTCCGCCGCCGCCGTGCGGGATGCAGAAGGTCTTGTGCAAATTCATGTGCGACACATCGGCGCCGATGTCGGCCGGACGGGTCAGGCCCACCTGAGCGTTGAGGTTGGCGCCGTCCATATAGACCTGGCCGCCGTGGCTGTGCACGATCTCGCAAATCTGCTTGATGCCCTGCTCGAACACGCCGTGAGTGGACGGGTAAGTGATCATCAGCGCGGCCAGGTTGGCGGCGTGCTGCTCGGCCTTGGCCTTCAGATCCGCCACATCCACGTTGCCGGCCTCGTCGCACTTCACCACCACCACCTGCATATTCATCATCTGCGCGGTGGCCGGGTTGGTGCCGTGCGCCGATTGCGGGATCAAGCAGATATTGCGATGGCCATCGCCGCGCGACTCATGGTAGCGGCTGATCGCCAAGAGGCCGGCGTATTCGCCCTGGGCGCCGGAGTTCGGCTGCATGGAGATCGCGTCGAAGCCGGTAATCGCCTTCAACTGAGCCTGCAGGCCTTCGATCATCTCCAGATAGCCCACGGTCTGCTCGCGCGGCGCGAACGGGTGCATATTGGCGAATTCCGGCCAGGTGATCGGAATCATCTCGCTGGTGGCGTTCAGTTTCATGGTGCAGCTGCCCAGCGAGATCATCGAGTGGTTCATCGCCAGGTCGCGGTTTTCCAACTTCTTCATATAGCGCAGCATTTCATGCTCGCTATGGTGGGTGTTGAACACCGGATGGGTCAGGATGGCCGACTCGCGCTTCAGCGCGGCCGGGATCGCGTCCAGGGCGGCGGCGTCAAGCTGGGCGATGTCCGCCGGTTTGCCGGTGAACAGCTCGATCAGCTTGGCCAAGTCCGCTTCGGTGGCGGCCTCGTGGAAGGCCACGCCCAGCACGGTCTTGCCCACGCGGCGCAGGTTGTAGCCAGCGGCCAGCGCCGCGGCGTAGATGGCGTCGGCCTTGGGCGCGTCCACTTGCACGGTGTCGAAGAAACGGTCGAACGCCAACTTGCCGCCGGCGCTTTGCACGGCGTGGGCGAAGATGGCGGCCAGGCGATGGATGCGGGCGGCGATGCGCCGCACGCCTTCCGCGCCGTGGTAAACGGCGTACAAACCGGCGATATTGGCCAGCAGCACTTGGCTGGTGCAGATATTGGAGTTGGCCTTCTCGCGGCGGATGTGCTGCTCGCGGGTCTGCAGCGCCATGCGCAGCGCGGTCTTGCCCTTGGCGTCGATGGAGACGCCGATGATGCGGCCCGGCGCCGAGCGCTTCATCTCATCCTTGAACGCGAAGTAAGCCGCGTGCGGGCCGCCGAAACCCATGGGCACGCCGAAGCGCTGGGTGTTGCCCAGCGCGATGTCGGCGCCCATCTCGGCCGGCGACTTCAAGGCCACCAGCGCCATCACGTCGGCGGCGACGGCGACGACGCCGCCCTTGGCCTTGATGGCCGCGATGTGCGGAGTCAGGTCGATCAGATCGCCGGCTTCGCCCGGATACTGGAACAGCGCGCCGAAGTAGTCGCCGTTGCCGGCTTCTTCCGGATGGCCGGACACCAGCTCGAAGCCGAAGTACTTGGCGCGGGTCTTCATCACGTCCAGCGTCTGCGGCAGCACGCGGCTGTCGACGAAGAAGCTGACGGATTTGGACTTGGACACGCGTTTGGCCATCGCCATCGCCTCCGCGGCAGCGGTGGCTTCGTCCAGCAGAGAGGCGTTGGCCATTTCCAGGCCGGTCAGGTCTATCACCATTTGCTGGAAGTTCAGCAGCGCTTCCAGGCGGCCTTGGGCGATCTCAGCCTGGTACGGGGTGTAGGCGGTGTACCAGCCCGGATTTTCCAGCACATTGCGCAGGATGACGTTGGGCGTCAGCACCGGGTAGTAACCCAGGCCGATGAAAGACTTGTTGACCACGTTCTTGCTTGCCACGGCCTTCAAGGCGGCCAGCGCCTCGGCTTCCGGCTGCGGCGAGGGCAGATCCAGGCGGCGGTTCAGGCGGATATCGGCCGGCAGGGTCTGGTCGACCAGGGCATCGATGGACGGCGCGCCGACGACGGCCAGCATCTCGGCGCGTTCTGCGTCGGACGGTCCGATGTGGCGGGCGATGAATTCGTGGCGATTGAAGAGTTCGGAGAGCGACATGCGTGGGACTTTCTTCGTTGCGGCGGCTCATAACAGAGCCGGGCTGGAAAAAACAACGCCCCGGCGTCTTGCGACGGCGGGGCGGTCAGGCGATTAGGCGCCGATTTCCTTGGCGTAGGCGGCGGCATCCATCAGGCCGTCCAGATCGGCGGCGTTAGCCGGCTTGATCTTGAAGAACCAGCCGTCGCCATAGGGCTCGTTATTGGCGAGATCCGGCGCGCCTTCCAGTTCAGCATTCACCTCCAGCACTTCGCCGGCGATAGGACAGTAGACGTCGGAAGCGGCCTTCACCGACTCCACTACGCCGGCCTGCTCTTCCTTGGCCAAAACCGCGCCCACTTTCGGCAGCTCGACGAATACGATGTCGCCCAACAGCTCTTGAGCGTGCGCGGTGATGCCCACGGTCACGGAGCCGTCGGCTTCCAGGCGCAGCCATTCGTGGCTGTCAACGTATTTCAGTTCGGCGGGGATATTGCTCATCTCGGTTTCTCCAGTCGTAGCTATGATCGGGGTTGGCGGCGCATAGCGCCCGCCGGTTTATTCGAATACTTTCTTGCCGTTGCGCACGAAGGGCATCTTCACCACGCGCACATCGGTCAGCGTGCCGCGCAGGTCCACCTGGGCGGTCGCGCCGATGGCGGCCGGCACGCGGGCGATGGCGATGGAGTGTTTCAGCGTGGGCGAGAAGGTGCCGCTGGTGATCACGCCTTCGCCGACGCCCTCCACCACCACCTTCAAGCCTTCGCGCAATACGCCGCGGCCTTCCAGCACCAGGCCAACCTGCTTCATCTTCACGCCGGCGGCCTTTTGCGCTTCCAGTGCCTCGCGGCCGTTGAACTTGCGTTCGGCCGGCTCCCAGGCGATGGTCCAGCCCATGCCGGCTTCCAGCGGCGACACGGTTTCATCCATGTCGTGGCCATACAGATTCATGCCGGCTTCCAGGCGCAGCGTGTCGCGCGCGCCCAGGCCAATAGGCGCGACGCCCACGGCTTGCAATTGATTGAAGAAGGCGATGGCCTGATCGGCCGGGATCATGATTTCCAGACCGTCTTCGCCGGTGTAGCCGGTGCGGGCGTAGAACCACTCGCCCTGGGGCAGGCCCTGGAACACTTTGAGCGCGCGAATGGCATCTGCCAGCTCCGGCTTGATGGAACAGACTTTTTCAATGGCCTGCGGGCCTTGCACTGCCAGCATCGCCAGGTCGCGGCGCACCTTCAGCGCCACGTCGAAGCCAGCCTTCTGGGCCTCCATCCAGGCCAGGTCTTTTTCGGTGGTGCCGGCATTGACCACCATGCGGTAGCCGTAGGAAGTGAGATAGACGATGAGGTCGTCGACGACCGTGCCTTGCGGCGTCAGCATGCCGGAATACAGGGCCTTGCCCTCGAAGCCGAGCTTGGCCACATCGTTGGCGATCAGCTTCTGCAGCCAGGCTTTGGCGTCGGAACCGGTGATGTCGACCACGGTCATGTGGGATACGTCGAACATGCCGGCGTCGCTGCGGACGATTTCGTGCTCTTTCAGCTGGGAACCGTAATGGATGGGCATTTCCCAACCGGCGAAATCGACCATCTTGGCGCCGGCGGCGATATGGGCATCAAACAGCGGAGTACGTTTCGGGGCCGTCATGGCGCGGTTCCTTAGAGAATAGTGTGGATAGCCTCATCAACCACACCCCTCTGTCCCTGCACCTGAGATTTTCCGGCCGGATCGGCCGTTAGCCCCTTCGGTGGACGCCGCGCGGGCGCCGCTCTCCAGATTGCGCAAGCCGGCAGCCGCCGGCCAGATGATACAGTCCTTTTGCCTGAGCGATTAGCGGGTGCGCTTGCGCCTTCGGCGGCGGCCTAGAGCCGCTCTCTCCTGTATGACCCGGCGATTATGGTGGCGATGTCCCCGCCTTGGCAAGCCGTGTTTATTTCGATGTAAAACAGTCAGCGGAAATGTTTTTCAAAGAAAATAATCGCACTCATTTTTTAATAAAATACATTCGAAAACGAAAAAAGCGCAGGCTGCCGCGCTGCGCTTTTCCATCCATTGCCCAATAGGGTCAGACTGCCGAGTGTCGCTCCTTGATCTGCCAAACATAAATAGGCAGGCCCAACAACAGCAGCAGCATGCCCCACATCACGATGTCTGCGCCCGAGCCGTACAAGGCCCACAAGGAGTAGACGAAGCCAATGCCGGCGAAGAAGCCCGGCGCGACATAATCCTTGGGCGCGAACGCTTTGCCGCGCATCAGCATGATGGCGATCAGCGCCATCGAGCAGAAGGCATAAGGCAGCAAGGTGGTGGCGGTGGCCAACAGGATGATGAATTCGAAAATCTTCACGCCGCTGTCGCCGCCGGCATACTTCATCGCCATCAGGATGGTGACCAGGCTGCTGGACAACACCAGGCCGAAGATGGGCACGCCGGCCGCGTTGCGCTGCTTGAAACGGCTTGGGAACAAGCCATCCTTGGCCGCCGCCGCAGGCACGTGCGCCTGCATCAGGCTCCAGCCGTTCAGCGCGCCGAAGCAGGACACCACGGCGCCGAAGCCGACCACCCAATAGCCCCAATCGCCCCACATCAGCTTGGCGGCATCGGCGAACGGCGCCTGCGAGGCCGCCAGCATGTCGGACGGCATCAGTCCCATCAGCGACACGGTGGACAGGATGTACAGCACGGTAGCCAGCAGCGTGCCTATCACCGTGGCGCGCGGAATGGTCTTCTCCGGCTGATCCACATCGCCTGCCGGGACCGAGGCCGACTCCAGGCCCAGGAACGCCCACAGCGTCAGCGCCATGGTGGCGGACAGCGAAGACATCAACGGCTTGTGGTGCGGATTGAAAGCCAAATTTTCCACATGCATGTGGAAAAATCCGATGAAGGTGACCGCGGCCAGCGGCAGCAACTTCAACAGCGTGGTCACCACCGCCACCACGCCGGAGCTGTGCGCGCCGCGGCTGTTGATCCAAGTGACGATCCAGATCAGGCTGATGGCGAAGCCGCCGGCCAGCAGCTCGTTATGGCCCAGCGCCGGGAAAAAGACCTGCATATAACTGGTGGCAGCCACCGCCAGCGCGGCATTGCCCGCCCACAGCGCAATCCAGTAGCCCCAGGCGATCCAGAAACCGGCGAAATCGCCGAAGCCGGCGTGAATATAAGCATAAGGTCCGCCCTCGCGCGGCAGGATGGCCGACAAGCGGGCGAACACCAGCGCCAGGCAGATGGCCCCGCCCGCCGTCAACACCCATCCCAGCAGCGAAATGCCGCCGAACGGCGCCAGAGAGGCCGGCAGCAGAAAGACGCCGGAGCCTATCATATTGCCCACCACCAGGGCGGTGCACATCCAGACTCCCAGCGAGCCTTTCTTGGAAGAGGAACTGTTTTCGCTCAAACCTGATTCTCCATCGCGAACGGAAAGCCGCGCGCCGGCGGATCGCGCCGCGCGCCCAGCATGCGTGAGACAGACGGGACAAAGGCCGACCGCTGGCTCATGGCTTCAACATAGTCGAAGCGAAGACGCCGGGCGGCATGGATAACGGTGTCACGCCGAAAAAAAGGGCGCATTTAAACACAGTTTTGATGTGAAAACATGTCGCATCGTCATTTTTTTTCATGAAAAAAGATGTGTGCGAACAGCGGTTTATGCAAATAAAATACCAAGATTCAATCTAGTCCGATCTGCAGAGGTCCGCGCGGCACGCGGCCTAACGACCAGTTGGCCAAGGCCCAGGCCCACACTTCGCTCAGGCCCTGGCAGTCCTCCGGCGGCGCATGCCCCAGCCGGCTCAGCGCCACACGCAACTGGCGGGCAGCATCCGCGCCGGAAATCGCCGGCGCCAGGGTCTGCTTGGATAGCTTCTCGCCCGCGCCATTGGTCAATACCGGCAGATGGCAGTACTCCGGACGGGCCAGACCCAGCGCATCGTAGACCGCCAACTGGCGCGGCGTGGAAACCAGCAGATCCGCGCCGCGCACGATATCGGTCATGCCCTGTTCCGCGTCATCCACCACCACCGCCAGCTGATAGGCCCAGAATCCATCCGCTCTCAGCAAAATGAAATCGCCGATGTCCCGCGCCAGGTCTTGCCGGCAATCGCCCTGCAGCCTGTCATGCGTCGTCCACTCGCCGTCCTCCACCCTGAGCCGCCAGGCTCGGCCCTCGCGGCCGTCAGGACAACCTTTGCGGCAGGTCCCGGGATAGACATAGCCATCCAGCCCCCGCCGCGCAGTCGCCGCGATCTCCTTGCGCGTGCAGCAGCAGGCGTAGGCATGACCGGAGGCGATCAACTGCCGCAAGGCCTCGCGATACAGATCATGACGCCGGCTCTGATAGACCACCTCGCCGTCCCACTCGAAGCCGAACGCCTCCAGCGTGCGCAAAATGGCGTCGGCCGCGCCCGGCATTTCACGCGGCGGATCGAGGTCCTCCATGCGCAGCAGCCATTGGCCGCCGCGGCTGCGCGCTTCGAGATAACTGCCTACGGCGGTGCTGAGGGAACCCGCGTGCAGCAGGCCGGTGGGACTGGGGGCGAAACGGCCCCGATACGGTGCATGGGACATCTGAATGAAATGAAGCGAAAAGGCTTGTTCGATGATTTCTGGCTAAAATGACGATTGATCCGAACCCGAGCCAGCCTTAAGAAGGATACAAGAATGGCCTACGTTGTAACCGATGCCTGTATCAAATGCAAATACACCGACTGCGTCGAGGTATGC
Organism: Chromobacterium alticapitis; assembly: GCF_002924365.1. GTDB lineage: Bacteria > Pseudomonadota > Gammaproteobacteria > Burkholderiales > Chromobacteriaceae > Chromobacterium > Chromobacterium alticapitis. Next base: position 95,027 of record NZ_PQWB01000032.1, read on the forward strand.
CCTGTGGACTGCTTCCACGAGGGGCCGAACTTCCTGGCGATAGACCCCGACGAGTGCATAGACTGCTCGCTATGCGTGGCTGAATGCCCTGTCGGCGCCATCTACCCGGAAGACGATGTGCCCAAGGGCCAGGAAGCCTTCATTCAGCTAAACGCCGACCTGGCCAAGAACTGGCCCGGCATAGTGAGCCGCATCGACCCGCCAGCGGACCACGCCGACTGGGCCGAAGTCAAAGACAAGCTGCGCTTTCTAGAACGCTAGCAAGCGCGCGGCGTCGCCTCCGCCAGAAGAAAGAATTGGCCAGCCGCCGCGCCGCAGGGCGCGGCCAGCCATCGTCAACCGGCCTGCCTAATCGTAAACATCTTGTTGAAGCAAGCGATCTCGAATACCTGCATCACCGCCTCGTGGCAGTTGATCAGCACCATGGTCTTCTTCTGCGCCGCGGCGCGTTCCTTGAGCAGCAGCAGCATGCCCAGCGCCGAGCTGTCCAGAAACGGCACTTGGTCAAAGTCGACGCGGATTTCCTGCACCGCGCCGTTGTCCAGCAACTCCTGGCTCGCCTGGCGAAAATCCTTGTGCAGATTGAAATCGAACTGCCCAATCAACATCATCGTGCCGACATTCCCCTCGACTCTCACAATCGGTCTCATCGCAGCCCCTCGTCTTTCCTGGATTGATTCGCTGACAAACGGCGCGGACGATCAGCCCGCCCGCGGCAATTTCAACTCGAAGCAGGCGCCGCCCGATGCCTTGTTGTAACACCGGACATCGCCCCCCAACTCTTCCGCCACCTTCTTCACGATAGCCAAGCCCAGGCCAGTACCGCCAGGCCGCGACGTGAAAAACGGTTCGAAAATCCTGTCCATGACAGACGGATCCACGCCTGGGCCGTCATCCTCCACCTGAAACAAAACGGCCTGCGCATCATCCAGCACCCGCAAGGCGATCTGCCCGCCCGACGGCGTGAATTGCAAGGCGTTTTCCAGCAGATTGATCAAAGCCCCCTGTAAAGCCTTGCGATCCACCAAAACCGTTATGGCAGAAACCGCATGCGGATTGCAATCGAAATGTACGCCCTTGTCATGGCACTGCGGCGCCATCACCGCGCAGACATCCTCCAGCAAAGACGCCGGCTCCGCGTCCTCCAGCGAGGATACCTGCCCCCTGACAAAGCCGAGCATGTTTTGTATCAAGCCCTCCAGCGCCCGCATTCTGGCCAGGCTTTTGTCGACGAAACGCGCCCTATCCTCGGGTCTGGGAATATCCTGCTTCAAGTTGGCGGTGTACAACATTGCGCTCGCCAGCGGCGTGCGCAGCTGATGCGCCAGCGAGGCCGCCATGCTGCCCATTGAGGCCAGTTTTTGCTGCCTGGCCAGCTCGCTGGTCAACTGATGCAGGCGCGACACATCGTGAATAAGCACAATTCGCCCGCCTGATGCCGGCAAATCCTGATACTGCAGCGTCAACCTGCGCGCGCCCTCCTCCTCCGCCGAGGCGTAGGTATCATCTGCCTCGCACCGTTGCAGCTTTTCCAGCGCGTCGCTCCAAGACTCACCAATATAACAACCGCTTAGCAAGGACTCCGCAGCCAGGTTCTGCGCGATCACCTCGCCCAGATTGGACAGTTCCACCACGCCCGCAGGCAACACTTTCAACAATAATCCCAGCCTCTCAGCCAACGCGGCGTTCTCGTCTCGTTGTTTTCGCAACTGGTTGTTCGCCTCGTCCAATTGCGCATTCAACACGTTAACCTGAACCTCAAGTTGTCTATATGCATCAATGAGTTGGCTGGAAACCGCGTTGAACTGTTCGAATGCCGCCTCCAGCTGTTGCTGATCGTTCAGGCTTGAAACCATAGCTGCCGCCGCCTCACTGTCATTTGTAAAAACCACTTAAACGGTATGATAATGACCAATCTACGGTGAGCCAACTTGCGACGGGAGCGGCTGCAAGCAAAAAAAACCGGGAAAAACTCATATCTGGGCGTATAAAGGGAAGTAGTGCGCCATTCCAAAAGATGCTGCGGAGGTTTTTGTGTCAGAGCTTCTCAAAAAAATCGACGCCAGAACCAAACTGGCAGGCACCAACAAGCTGGAAATCCTGCTTTTCTCTCTGGGGCATGATCAGCGTACCGGCCGCAAAGAGGTGTTCGGTATCAATGTGTTCAAGGTCCGCGAGGTAATGCGCACGCCGGAGATCACTTCGGCGCCGGAAATGCCTTCCTCCGTAGAAGGGATGGTCAGCCTGCGCGGCGCGCTGGTCCCGGTGATAGACCTGGCCAAATACGCCGGCATCGTCACTAGCAATCGTCCCGAAATCATGATCGTGACCGAGTACAACGGCCACACTCAGGGCTTTCTGGTCGAGGCTGTCGATACCATCCTGCGCCTGGATTGGTCCGCCATGCGCGTGCCGCCCGACATGATCACCAACCGCATGGCAGGCCTGGTGACGGCCGTCACCGAGCTGGATAACGGCACGCTGGTGATGATGATGGACGTGGAGAAAGTGCTGGCGGAAACCAGCGTCATCGACGATGGCCACAGCTTCATCAACATCGAGCCAGTCAAGGAAGACCGGCGCATCTTCTTCGCCGACGACAGCGCCGTGGCGCGCAAGCAGATCGAGCGCACGCTGGAGGCGATGAACATCCGCTACAGCTACGCCATCAACGGCATGCGCGGCTGGGAAGACCTGCAGAAAATGGCCCAGCAGGCCGAGGCGACCGGCCGCAGGCTGTGCGACGAACTGCACCTGGTACTGACCGACGTGGAAATGCCGGAAATGGACGGCTACATGCTGACCAAGATGATCAAGAGCGATCCGCGCTTCGCCGGCATCCCCGTGCTCATGCATTCGTCGCTGTCCGGCTCGTCCAACCAGAAGCTAGGCGAATCGGTGGGCGTGGACTCCTACGTTTCCAAGTTCGAGCCGCAAAAGCTGGCCAGCAAGCTGCGCCAGATGCTGAAGCTGGAACCCAGCAACTAATCACGGCCTTTTAAGAAATCAAGGGATAGGGATCACGACATGCCTAGCACCGACGCCTCCTTGCTCGCCAGTGTGGACGCCAGGACCAAGCTGGCCGGCTCCAACAAAATGGAAATCCTGCTGTTCTCGCTGGGGACGCGTGAGACATTCGGCATCAACGTATTCAAGGTACGCGAAGTTTCGCAGACGCCGGCCATCACCAAGGCGCCCAATATGCCGTTCGGCGTCGAAGGCGTGCTGTCGTTGCGCGGCAACATCATTCCGGTGATCTCGCTGGCCAAATTCATCGGCTATCAGAACGCCGGGAACAAGTTCGACACGATGATCGTGACCGAGTTCAACAAGAGCACCCAGGCCTTCCTGGTAGACTCGGTGGATCGCATCATCCGCGTGGACTGGGACAAGGTGCGCGCGCCGGAAAACATCATGGCGGCCGCCGGCACCAACCAGAACCTGATCACCGCCGTCACCGAGCTGGAAAACGGCAAACTGGTGTCCATTCTTGACGTGGAACAGATCCTGGCCAGCGTCGTCGGCGAACCTCGCCTGCCGGACGTGCCTACCGCCCAACTGGAAAGCGATCAGTACATTTTCTTCGTCGACGACTCCGTGGTGGCCCGCAAGGAAATCACCGGCGTGCTGGAAAAAATGGGCATCAAGTTCCAGCAGGCGACCAATGGCCGGGAAGCATGGGATCGCCTGCAGGTGCTCGCCGGACGCAACTGGGTCGATGGCGAGTGTCTGCACGACTACCTGAAAATCATTCTGGTCGATGCCGAAATGCCGGAAATGGACGGCTACGTCCTGACCAAACTCATCAAGTCCGATCAACGCTTCAAGGGCATCCCGGTTATCATGCACTCGTCCTTGTCATCCAACGCCAACCGCGCCATGGGTTCCAGCGTAGGCGTGGATTCCTATGTCGCAAAGTTCGATCCGGGCGTGCTGGCCGAAACTTTGATTCCATTCCTGCAAAGGTAGTCGCTACAATGTCTGCCTTGATCGAACATAGATAATTCAGGATATACCTCGATGTCAGACAAGAATATGCGATTTCTGGTCGTGGACGACTTCTCCACCATGCGCAGAATCGTTCGCAACCTGTTGAAAGAGTTGGGGTTTACCAACGTGGACGAGGCCGAAGACGGCCAGGTCGCCTTGCACAAACTGAAAACCCAGCACTTTGACTTTATCGTTTCCGACTGGAACATGCCCAATATGACGGGCATCGAGTTACTCAAGGCAGTACGGGCAGATCCTCAGCTGAAGCATCTCCCGTTCATGATGGTGACTGCGGAGGCCAAGCGCGAAAACATCATAGAAGCCGCCATGGCAGGCGCCAGCGGCTATATCGTGAAGCCTTTCACCGCCGCCACCATGGAAGAGAAGATGAACAAGATCTTCCAGAACATGAACAAACCAGCCTGAGCACCAGAACAAGACCGCCCGCGTCAGCATTGAGGAGGATAGAACGTGCCCGACCATATTTTGGAGAATGGAGACTCGCCGGAGCTTGAAGCCCTGTTCGAAAGCATCTCCCGCCAACATCAGCAGGAAGAGGAAGTCGCCGCGGCGCCAGTCGCCGAACAGATGATGGCCGCGCCGGGCGCGGAACCGACCCCTACTACGATGTACGAACAGATCGGCCAATTGACTCGCAAAATGCACGATGCCTTGCGCGACCTCGGTTACGACAAATCGCTGGAGAAAGTGGCCGAAGCCATTCCGGACGCCAAGGACAGGCTGTCCTACATCGCCTCGCTGACGGAAAGCTCGGCCGAGCGCGTGCTGAACGCCACCGACATCGCTAAACCATTTCAGGACGCGCTGGAAAACCAGGCCAATGCCTTGAGCGAGCGCTGGGAAAAGTTGTACGCGAATCTGTTGAGCGTGGAAGAATTCAAGATGCTGGCCGCAGAAACCCGCCAGTATCTGAAGGAAGTACCGAGTCAGACCCAGGCCACCAACACCCAGCTGCTGGAAATCGTCATGGCTCAGGATTTCCAGGACCTGACCGGCCAGGTCATCAAAAAAATGATGGGCATGGTCAAGATTCTGGAAACCGAGCTGGTGCACTTTCTGATCGAGTTTTCCCCGGACAACAAGAAGGGCGAGTTGAACAGCAGCTTGCTCAACGGCCCGGTGATCAATCCGGAAGGCAAAGCCGACGTGGTCACCAGCCAGCAGCAAGTAGACGACCTGCTGGAAAGCCTGGGTTTCTAAGAGATACGCAAGCAAGACAACGCACGATGAAGCGTGGGGTGGAAAAATGAGCGAATTTGGCGGCATGGAAGAGTTGCTTCAGGACTTCCTGATGGAGTCCACCGACCTCCTGTCCGATGTGGACAATAAACTGGTCGAGCTGGAAAAGCGCCCGGAAGACAAGGCTCTGCTCAATGACATTTTCCGCGGTTTCCATACCATCAAGGGCGGCGCTGGTTTTCTCAACGTCATCCCCATGGTCAATCTGTGCCATCGCACTGAAAATCTGTTCGACAAGCTGCGCAACGGCGAAATGCATATCACGCCGGAAGTGATGGACGTCATCCTCGATGCCACAGGCATCGTTCGTGACATGTTCGGCACTCTGAGCCAGGGCCTGATGCCGGGAGACGCCGATTCGCGCACGCTATCGGCGCTTGATGCCGCGCTGGCGGGCCAACCGCTGGTGGCCGAAGCCACGGCTCACCACACTCACGCCCCGGCAGCCGCCGCAACCGCGGCGCCGGCTGGCAATGGTCCAGACTGGAACCAGCTGTATCAGGCAGTCGCCCCCGCAGCCACTGCCGCCGCTCCGGCGCCTGCCGCTCCCGCCAGCGCGGCGCCCGCGCCGCAACCGGCCGCCCTGGCTCCAAGCGCGCCTCGCGCGGAGGCTCCCGCGCCCGTGCCGGCTCCAGCCAAGGCCCCGCCCCCGTCCAAACCAGCTGGCGGCCCGGTTGCCAGCGGCCCGCAGGAAAACACCATACGCATAGACACCGTGCGCCTGGACATGGTGCTGAACCTGTCCGGCGAGATCGGGCTGACCAAAAACCGTCTAACCACGCTGCGCACGGAAATCCTGCAGGGCAATCGCGACACCAATACGCTGCGCTCGCTGGACGAAGCCATCAGCCAGCTTGACCTGCTAGTCGGCGACCTGCAAAACGCGGTGATGAAGACGCGCATGCAGCCTATCGGCCGCCTGTTCCAGAAATACCCGCGCTTGGCGCGCGACCTGGCCCGGCAACTGGGCAAGGAAGTCGAACTGGTGCTGTCCGGCGAAGAGACGGAACTCGACAAGACCATGATCGAGGACTTGAACGATCCGCTGGTCCACTTGGTTCGCAACGCGGTCGATCACGGCATTGAGTCCCCGGAAGACCGTATCGCCTCCGGCAAAAAGCCGCAGGCGCTGGTGCAGCTGACCGCCGAGCAGGTGGGCGATCACATCCTGATCGAGATCACCGACGACGGCAAGGGCATGAACCCGGACGCCCTGCGCCGCAAGGCCATAGAGAAGGGCCTGATCGACCAGGAAACCGCCAATACGCTTGACGAGAAGCAGTGCCTGCAGTTGATCTTCCTGCCCGGCTTCTCGACCAAGGACCAGATTTCCAGCGTGTCCGGCCGCGGCGTCGGCATGGACGTGGTGCGCACCAACATCCAGAAACTGAACGGCCGCATCGATATCAACTCGGTAGCCGGCGAAGGCACCCGCATCAGCATCTCGCTGCCGCTGACCCTCGCCATCCTGCCGGTGCTGGTCGTGCGCGCCTGCAATCAACCGTTCGCCGTGCCGCTGGCCATGGTGCGGGAAATCATCACCATCGACGGCAACGCGATCCAGGAGGTCTCGGGCCGCCCCACCATCGTGGTGCGCGACGAGATCCTGCCGCTGAAGACGCTGGCCGGACTGCTGGGCTGGGAACCTACCCAGAAGCCCTACTTCGGCGTGCTGATGCAATCTGCGGAAAAATCCTTCATCCTCGCGATCGACTCCTTCGTCGGCCGCGACGACGTAGTGATCAAACCGCTGCAGAACATCCGCCCCAAGGGCGTGGCCGGTGCCACGCTGTCCGGCGACGGGTCCGTCGTGCTCGTGCTCGACATGGAGGATTTGCTGACCTCCAGCGAGGGCAACAACGTGCAAACACGGACAACGGATATGATTGCCTCCTAAACCCAGGGTGCAAGAATGACCTCCAACACCGCCTTCATAGGACGGCAGCCGGTCTTGAACCGCAACCAGCAGCTCATAGGTTATGAGCTGCTTTTTCGTCCCAGCAGCGATGCCCTCGGCGTCGGCAAGCACAGCGAGCTGCAAGCCGACACCGATGTGCTGGTCAATACGCTGAACAATATGGGCACCAGTTGGCTGATAGGCAACAAGCTGGCCTTCATCAATGTCGGCGAGGCGATGTTGAACAGCGAATTCCTGGAACTGTTGCCGCCTCGCCGCATCATCCTGGACTTGTCGCCGCGCATCGCGCCCAGCAATGAATTGCTGTCGCGCGCGCGTCATCTGCGCTCCATGGGTTTTGGCATCGCGCTGGATGACTTCAACTTTGAATCCCCGGCCGCTGCGTTTCTGGAGCTGGCAAACTACGTCAAACTGGACATACAAAGCCAGGATGCCACCCGCTTCCAGATGCAGGCGGCGCGCCTGCGCAGCTATCCCTTGATCCGCATCGCCGAGCGCGTGGAAACCCATGCCCAGTTCCATCTGTGCAAGGAGCTCGGCATGGACGGCTTCCAGGGCTATTACTTCGCCAAGCCGGAAACGCTGGCGGCCAAGGTCATCCATCCCGCGTTCAGCAACACGCTGGAGCTGCTGAACCTGCTGCGCCTGGACGCCGATATCCGCGACATCGAGCAGGTGCTCAAGCGCGATGTGGCGCTGTCGTACAAGCTGCTGCGCTATGTCAACTCGGCCGCGGCCGGGCTCAACACCGCCATTAGCTCGTTCTCGCATGCGGTGACCGTGCTGGGCTACCAAAAGCTCTACCGCTGGCTGACTCTGCTGCTGGTCACTGCCTCTGACGACAACAACGCCCCGCCCGCCCTGCAGAAAACCGCCATTACCCGCGGCCGCTTCATGGAGTTGCTGGGCATGGCGCTGGGCGAGCGCCACGACTTCAATGACAACCTGTTCATCGTGGGCCTGTTCAGCCTGTTGGACGTGCTGTTCGACATGCCGATGGACAAGATCATCGAGCATCTGCAACTGCCCACGCCAGTGTCCGACGCCCTACTGCATGACCGCGGCGCGATGAGCCATTATCTGAAACTGGCGCGCGCCTGCGAGGATGGCAAGCTGGATGGCGTTCCTCAGTTATGCGCGCAATTGGGACTTTCTTCCGAGCAATTGAACGAAGCCCACATCTCCGCGCTCGCCTGGGTGGAGGAACTGGGCTTATAATTCCCAACCCTGCAAGGTTGTAGCAAGCCCAATGAAACTGTTAGCCCTAGACACCTCCACTACCTATCTGTCGCTGGCTTTAAGCCATGGCGACGACATGCTTGTTTTTCACGAGTGCGTGGAACAGAAGCATGCCGAGCGCACATTGCCCGAGGTGTCGCGGCTGCTCTCCGAGGCTGGCTGTTCATTATCGTCGCTGGACGGCATCGTGTTCGGCCAAGGGCCCGGCTCCTTCACCGGACTGCGCATTGCCTGCGGCATCGCCCAAGGCCTGGCCTACTCGGCGAATCTGCCGGTCATCGCCATCCCGACGCTGGACAATCTGGCGCACCAAGCCGGCGAGGGCCAGGTGTTGGTCTGCTTCGACGCGCGGATGCAGCAGGTGTACAGCGCGCTTTACCGCACCGGCCCGGCCTGGGAGCGCCTGAGCGCCATCAGCGTGGCCTCGCCGGAAGAGATTGCGCTGCCGGCTGGCACCACCCTCCTGGCAGGCGATGGCTTCGACAGCTACCCGCAGCTGCTGGCGCAATCTCGCGACCAGTTGACGCTCTCTCCGCATGCCCGTCCCCACGCCGCAGCCTATCTCGAACTGGCGGCCAGCGGCCGCTACCCAGCCGTCCATCCGCGCGATACTGAGCTGCTCTATGTTCGCAATAAAGTCGCGCTGACCTCCGCGGAACAGCAACAGGCCCGCCAGCGATGAGCCAGGTCCGCCGCTTCTCCCCCGACGATGCCCAGCTGCTGGCCAACCTGGAACAGCAAGCCACGCCGCATCCATGGCGCGTGGGCCAATACCGGGACAGCCTGGAGGCCGGCTACCCATGCTACGGCCTATTCGACGCCCAAGGCGCGCTGCAAGGCTTCGCCCTGATCATGCGCGTGCTGGATGAAGCGGAAATATTGAATATCGTCATCGCCCATGAGCATCAAGGCCAAGGACTAGGCCTGCAACTGATGCAAGCCGTGCTGCAGGATCTGCGCGAAGACTGCTGCCGCCGCCTGTTTCTGGAAGTTCGCGAAAGCAATGCCATCGCGCGCAAGCTTTATCAGCGCTGCGGCTTCCATCAATGCGGACTCCGCAAGAATTACTACCCAGCCGCTCATGGCCGCGAACACGCCATTCTGATGGAGGCCGCGCCATGAGCCGCAGCCATCTATTGCGGAAGGAAATGGGACTGGGCCCGGCCTGGCAGGCGCGCACGGGCTGGTTCGAGCAGCATCCCGCCCAACTGGCGCGGCTGCAAACCTTGGCGAGCCAAGCAGAAGACACCCACTCCAAAGAGCCCGTCGTCGCAGCTGCGCCAATCATCACGGAGCCCTTCACCGCAGAGGCGCGCGCCGCCGAACCAACGCCCAAGCACACAGAACCCGCCGCCGCGCCGGCAATGGAAACCGAGCACGCGGAAATCCACGCTGAAGCGCCCCTGCTCGAATGGCCGCAGCTGGAACGCGAAGTCTCCGCATGCCAGCGCTGCCGCCTGTGCGAGACCCGAACCCAAACCGTATTTGGCCGCGGCAATCCGCAAGCGCGCTGGATGCTGATAGGCGAAGCGCCGGGCGAGCAGGAGGACAAGCAGGGCCAGCCCTTCGTCGGCCGCGCCGGACAACTGCTGGACAATATGCTGGCCGCGACAGGCCTGGATCGCGAGCAGGACGTCTATATCGCCAACGTGCTCAAATGTCGCCCACCAGGCAACCGCAACCCTGCGCCGGACGAAATCGCCGCCTGCAACGGCTATCTCTTGCAGCAGATCCGCCATATCCAACCCGCGTTGATTGTCGCGCTGGGCCGCTTCGCCGCGCAAACGCTGCTGGAAACGGAAGACTCCATCGGCCGGCTGCGCGGCAAAGTGCATACCTATCAAGGCGTGCCGCTGGTGGTCAGCTACCACCCCGCCTATTTGCTGCGCAATCTGCCGGACAAGGCCAAGGCCTGGCAAGACTTGCTGCTGGCGCGCAAGGTTTACCGCCAGTCGGGCAACTGACTCGTCGCTCACAAAATACCAATACAAAAAAGCCAGTCTCACGACTGGCTTTTTCTGCGCACTCCCCTTGGACATGAGCCCATGGGTAAAATAAAAAACCCTTCTCCGTGCACCAGAGAAGGGCTCTTCAACCAACCGGAAACAAGGCTTACTTCAGCTTGGTTTCTTTGTACAGAACGTGCTTGCGGGCAACGGGATCGAACTTCTTGATCTCCATCTTTTCCGGCATAGTGCGCTTGTTCTTGGTGGTGGTGTAGAAGTGGCCGGTGCCAGCGGTGGATTCCAGCTTGATCTTATCGCGCATGATGTATTCCTCTGTGCGTTATCTAGTTAGACCGCTTAGATCTCGCCGCGAGCGCGCAGATCAGCCAGCACTGCATCGATGCCAACTTTGTCGATGGTACGCAGTGCGGCGTTGGATACGCGCAGACGCACCCAGCGGTTTTCGCTTTCTACCCAGAACTTGCGATACTGCAGGTTCGGCAGGAAACGACGTTTAGTCTTGTTGTTGGCGTGGGAAACATTGTTCCCGGTCATCGGACGCTTGCCGGTGACTTTGCAAACACGCGCCATGGTTAAACTCCCAAAACCGGTAAAAGCTGGCTTTATAACATAGAAAAAGCCAGTAATTCAAGCGGAACGCGCACCCGACGCAAGACGGGCGCGCTCTCGTAATGAAACAGTCGGGGCACATTGTAACGGATTCGCCACATCAGCGCGAGCTTTATCGCCGGCCGTCTATAGTGAGTGTTGCATTCTCCTCCGGACGCAGGGCGCAACAAGATGCAGCAAGTGATTCAACTTCGTCCGATTTCAGGGTAAAATCCCGGATTCCCACAGAGCCGTAATCTCATGACCAAGTACATCTTCGTAACCGGTGGCGTGGTGTCCTCCCTGGGTAAGGGCATTGCCGCTGCGTCCATCGCAGCCATCCTCGAATCCCGCGGGCTGAAAGTCACCATGCTGAAGCTCGACCCTTACATCAATGTCGATCCGGGCACCATGAGCCCCTTCCAGCACGGCGAGGTGTTCGTCACCGAAGACGGCGCGGAAACCGACCTTGACCTGGGCCACTACGAGCGTTTCATCCACGCCAAGATGAAGAAAAGCAACAACTTCACCACGGGCCAGGTGTACGAATCGGTCATCACCAAGGAACGCCGCGGCGATTACCTGGGCGGCACCGTGCAGGTCATCCCGCACATCACTGATGAAATCAAGCTGAAGATGAGCGAAGGCGCGGCTGACGCCGACGTCGCCATCGTTGAGATCGGCGGCACCGTAGGCGACATCGAGTCCCTACCCTTCCTGGAAGCCATCCGCCAGATGCGCTCCAATCATGGCCGCAAGAACACGCTGTACGTGCACCTGTCCTACGTGCCGTACATCGCCACCGCCGGCGAGATCAAGACCAAGCCGACCCAGCACTCGGTGAAGGAGTTGCGCGAGATCGGCATCCAGCCGGACGTGCTGCTGTGCCGCATGGACCGCGAACTGCCGGAAGACGAAAAGCGCAAGATCGCGCTGTTCTGCAATGTCGAGGAAAACGCGGTCATCGGCTGCTATGACTCGGACTCCATCTACAAAGTGCCGGCCATGCTGCACGCCCAGGGCATCGACGACATCATCGCCGAACAGCTGCAACTGGACCTGCCCAAGGCCGACCTGTCGGTATGGAGCGGCATCATCGACGCCATCGAACACCCAGACCACAGCATCAACATCGCCATGGTGGGCAAGTACGTCGACCTGACCGAATCGTACAAATCGCTGACCGAAGCGCTGAAGCACGCCGGCATCCACACCCGCACCAACGTCAACATCATCTACGTCGACTCTGAAGAGATCGACCGCGACGGCGCGGAATCGCTGAAGAGCATGGACGCCATTCTGGTGCCGGGCGGCTTCGGCAAGCGCGGCGTGGAAGGCAAGATCAAGGCCGTCAAGTTCGCCCGCGAGAACAACATCCCCTACCTGGGCATCTGCCTGGGCATGCAGATCGCGCTGATCGAATACGCTCGCGACGTGGCGGACATGGCCGGCGCCAACTCCACCGAGTTCGACCTCGACACCAACTTCCCGGTGGTGGCGTTGATCGACGAGTGGGTCAACCACGATGGCAAGATCGAGAAGCGCGACGAAAACTCGAACCTGGGCGGCACCATGCGCCTGGGCGGCCAGCAGTGCGACCTCGTAGACGGTTCCCTGGCCGCGCGCGTGTACGGCAGCTCCGAAATCACCGAGCGCCACCGCCACCGCTACGAAGTCAACAACTACTACATCCAGCGCCTGGAACAAGCCGGCCTGACCATCAGCGGCCGCTCCGCCGGCCATGAAAAGCTGGTGGAAACGATAGAGCTGGCCAATCACCGCTGGTTCTTCGCCTGCCAGTTCCACCCGGAGTTCACCTCCACGCCGCGCGACGGCCACCCGCTGTTCATCGCCTACGTCAAGGCCGCACTGGCCTACCAGGCCGACAAGCGGGGCAACTGACGCCGATGAAGCTGTGCGGATTCGAAGTCGGCCTTGACCAGCCGCTATTCCTGATCGCCGGCCCCAGCGTGGTGGAAAGCGCCCAAATGGCGCTGGACACCGCCGGCCAGCTCAAGGAAATCGCCGATGAACTGGGCATCCCGTTCATTTACAAGTCCAGCTACGACAAGGCCAACCGGCCTGCCATCGACGCGTTCCGCGGCTTCGGCATCGACCAGGGTCTGCGCATCCTGGAAGACGTCCGGCGGCAGATAGGCGTGCCCATCCTGACCGATGTGCACACCGAAAACGAGATGGTGCAGGTTGCCAGCATAGTGGACGTGGTGCAGACACCGGCCTTCCTGGCGAACCAGGCCGACTTCATCCGCGCGGCCGCTCAATGCGGCAAGCCGGTCAATATCAAGAAGGGCCAGTTCATGGCCCCGGAAGAGATGCAGCAGGTCATCTTGCGCGCCCGCGAAGCGGCCCGCGAGGCAGGCCTGCCGGAAGACGTTTTCCTGGCCTGCGAGCGCGGCACCTCCTTCGGTTACAATGACCTGATCGCCGACACGCGCTCGCTGGCTGTGATGCGGCAAACCGGCTGCCCCGTCGTCTTCGACGTCAGCCACTCGGCGCAATTGCCAGGCCGGCAGGCCGACGACGCGAATCCGCGCCGCTTCATGCCGGTGCTGGCGCGCGCGGCGGTCGCGGCCGGCGTGGCAGGGATTTATCTGGAAACCCATCCCGATCCCGAACGCGCGCTGTGCGACGGCCCGATCGCCTGGCCGCTTGCCCGCGTCAAGGAATTGCTGACCACGCTCAAGGCGCTGGACGAGTTGGTCAAGCATAATCCCTGGCTGGAGCACTCGCTGTAATAGACAGCCGGTAGAGTCGGTCCGGCAAGCCGGACCGACCGCCTCTGCAAGTTCAACCGAAAGCTATGAAGGGAAAGACAATGAGTTCGATCGTTGACGTGGTAGCTCGCGAAATCCTGGACTCCCGCGGCAATCCGACCGTGGAAGCGGATGTATTGCTGGAATCCGGCGTGATGGGCCGCGCCGCTGTGCCGTCCGGCGCCTCCACCGGCACCCGCGAAGCCCTGGAACTGCGCGATGGCGACAAGAGCCGCTACCTGGGCAAGGGCGTGCTGAAGGCTGTTGACAATATCAATACCGAGATCTGCGAAGCGATCATCGGCCTGGACGCTTCCGACCAGACCTTCATCGACAAGACCATGATCGAACTCGACGGCACCGAGACCAAGTCCCGCCTTGGCGCCAACGCCATCCTGGCCGTCTCCATGGCCGTGGCCCGCGCCGCCGCCGAAGACGCCGGCCTGCCGCTGTACCGCTACCTGGGCGGCGCCGGCCCGATGGCCCTGCCCGTGCCGATGATGAACGTCATCAACGGCGGCGAGCACGCCAACAACACCCTGGACATCCAGGAATTCATGATCATCCCGGTAGGCGCGCAAACCTTCCGCGAAGCGCTGCGCATGGGCGCCGAGATCTTCCACAACCTGAAGAAGATCTGCGACAAGAAGGGCTACGCCACCACCGTCGGCGACGAAGGCGGCTTCGCGCCCAATCTGGAAAGCCACGAAGACGCGATCAAGCTGATCCTGGAAGCCGTGGACGCCGCCGGCTACGTGGCCGGCCAGGACGTGATGATCGCGCTGGACTGCGCCGCATCGGAATTCTTCCGCGACGGCAAGTACCACCTGACCGCTGAAAAACTGTCGCTGAGCTCGGAAGAGTTCGCCGATTACCTGCAAAACCTGGCCGACAAGTACCCGATCATCTCGATCGAAGACGGCATGGCCGAGCAGGACTGGGCCGGCTGGAACCTGCTGACCGAGCGCCTGGGCCAGAAGGTTCAGATCGTGGGCGACGACGTTTTCGTCACCAACCCCAAGATCCTGGCCGAAGGCATCGCCAAGGGCGTGGCCAACTCGCTGCTGGTGAAGGTGAACCAGATCGGCTCCCTGTCGGAAACCCTCAAAGCAGTTGATCTGGCCAAGCGTTCCCGCTATACCTGCGTTATGAGCCACCGCTCGGGCGAAACCGAAGACAGCACCATCGCCGATCTGGCAGTCGCTACCAACTGCATGCAGATCAAGACCGGTTCCCTGTCCCGCTCCGACCGCATGGCCAAGTACAACCAGCTGCTCCGCATCGAAGAAGAGCTGGGCGACGCCGCCTACTATCCGGGCCGCGCGGCCTTCTATCACCTGAAGTAATTGCATGCGCTGGCTGACCGCGACCCTGTTATCCGTGATCCTCGCCTTGCAATGGCCGCTTTGGTTCGGCAAGGGCAGCTGGTTCAGGGTGTGGCAGCTGGACAAGCAGCTGCAGGAACAGCGGGCAATCACCCAAAAGCTGGTTGCCCGCAACGCCGCCTTGGACGCTGAAGTGCGCGATTTGAAACAAGGCAGCGACGCCATAGAGGAAAGAGCTCGCAACGAACTTGGCATGATTCGCGATGGTGAGGTATTTTTCCAGTTGCTGGATACCAGCAAGCTACCTTCGCCGGCGAGTCACCCGTTAACGGACCCTCACACTCGCTGAACAATTCAATGATGGCTGGCCGCCTTAAAAGCACCAAGGTTTGGGCAATGACGACACAAAACCCTATCGAAGTGGCACGTGAAACCCTGAAGCAGCTGTCCTTGCGCAAACTGCTTCCGACGCCGGAGAACTTCGAGCGGGTTTACCACGAATTGACGCAAACCCCGATGGCGCGCGACAACAAGCTGGCCATTCTCTTATTGCGCGCTTTGGAAACGCTGCCTCAGGAAAACGTTCAGGCCAAAGTCACTTTCAATCGACTGAAACAGGTCTGCGACGACAGCCGCTGGGAACAGGCGCCGCAACTGATCATAGATTTTCTGCGCAGCAGCTTCTCCAGCCAGCAATTGACGCAAAGCTGGGGCCTGTTGCTGCAAAACCTGATCAAGAGCTGGGAAACCCGCCAGCCCGATCTCCCGCAGCACCACAAGCAAAGCACGCTGGAACGCGTGCTGATCAATTACGGCAACCAGCCGGAAGAACTGAACCAGAAGCTGGTCGCCCTGCTGCAAAACTGGAACGCTTCGCCCGCCGCGCGCGAAACCATGCCGGCGCTGGAAATACCGAGCGCCGTCGATGGCGCCCCCCCCGCCAGCGCGGGCAGCTGGCAGGCCTGGCAAAGAACGCTGGCCTTCGCGCTCAAACACGGCCTGGAGCCCCGCCTGGCCAGCTATCCAGACCTGGTGGACAATCTGGAGTCGCTGCTGAAGGAGCTGGACAGTCTTGTCGACGAAGACAGCCTGAACGCTTTCATGCCCAAGCTGCGCGCCTTCATGATCAAGCTGGAGCTGCAATCGCAGCAGGAAGGCCGCCTGGCCACCGGCCTGACCAATCTGCTCAAGCTGATGCTGGACAATATCGCCGAGCTCAACCGTTCCGACGACTACCTGCTGGGCCAGGTTGGCTCCTTGCAGGAGATGCTGAGCCAGGAACCGCTGTCCATGCAGCAGATCTACCAGCTGGAAAGCAGCCTGAAAGAAGTGATCCGCAAGCAGGGCATGCTGAAGAGCTCGCTGGACGAAGCCGCCAGCTCCCTGCGCGCCCTGCTCGACCGCTTCGTCAGCCGCCTGGCCGCGATGACTGACAGCACGGATGAATTCCACGCCAAGATTCAGAATCACAGCGAGAAGCTCAAGCAGACCAGCAATGTCGACGACCTGGGCGGCATCATCAGCGCGCTGATGGAGGACACCTCCATCATGCAGCTGGACCTGAGCAAGTCGCGCGATGAACTGCTGTCGGCCAAGGAGCAGGTGGAAGCCGCGGAGCACCGCATCCACGAACTGGAAAGCGCTTTGGAGGCCGCCAGCGCCAAGGTCAAGGAAGACCAGTTGACCGGCGCCTATAACCGCCGCGGCCTGGCCGAATACTTCCAACGCGAGATCGGCCGCGCCGAGCGCACCGCCGCGCCGCTGTCCATCGCGCTGATCGATGTGGACAATTTCAAGCAGCTGAACGACCGCTACGGCCACCTGGCCGGCGACGACGCCCTGAAATACCTGGTGGACACCATCAAGCACAGCCTGCGCCCGGCCGACATCGTCGCCCGCTTCGGCGGCGAAGAATTCGTGATCCTGATGCCGGACACGCCGGAGCTGGAAGCCGTGCAGACGGTGCAAAGGCTGCAGCGCGAGCTGACCAAGACCTTCTTCCTGGCCAACAACGACAAGCTGCTGATCACCTTCAGCGCCGGTGTGGCGCGCTGGCATCTTGGCGAACAGGAGTCCGACGTGCTAGAGCGCGCCGACCACGCGATGTACCAGGCCAAGATCAACGGCAAGAACCGCGTCTGCTCGGCCGAAGACATGCCTAGCTGACGCAGGACGCTGTCGACGCGCGAAAAAGGGATGGCGAGCGCCATCCCTTTTCTCATCCACGCGGCAAACGAATCAGCCGCCCTTCTTCATCCTCTTGCCCGCCTCCGCGCGTTGACGACGCACTTCTTTCGGATCCGCCAGCAGCGGGCGGTAAATCTCCACCCGATCGCCCTCGCGCAACGGCGCGTCCAGCTTGACCGCCTTGCCGAATATGCCCAGCTTCAACGCCGTCTCGCCCAGCTCCGGGCACTCCGGCAAAATGCCCGAGGCCCGCACCGCGTCCAACGCGCAAGCGCCCGCCGGCATCGCCACGGCGCGCAACCACTGTCGGTCCGGCCTGGCGTAGGCCACTTCGATATTCAACGTCTCAGTCATCGCCGTATTTCCTGTCCGCTTCCTTGATGAAGGCATCCACCAGCGTGCCGGAGATATGGCCGAATACCGGACCAATGATCTTCTCCAGAATGCGGCTGGAAAATTGGTAGCGCAGGCTGAACTCTATCTTGCAGCCAAAATCGCCCAGTGGCTTGAAATGCCACAAGCCCTCCAGCGACTCGAACGGCCCGTCCACCAGCTCCATGCGGATGGATTCGTTCTCCACATTGCGATTGCGCGTGGTGAATTGCTGCTTCACTTTCAGGTAATCGATATGCAGGCTGGCCACCACCTCGCCGCCCTCGCGCGAAAGCACCTCGGTCCGGCCGCACCAGGGCAGGAAACGGCTGTAGTGCTCGATATCGTCCACCAGCGCGTACATTTGCGCCGGCGTGTGCGCCACCAGGACGCTTTTTTCGACTTGCTGCATCGGCAAAAACCCGGCGCGCCGGGGTCTCGGATCTAACAATCAAGCCGCAATTCTAACAAAAAAACGCCCCCCCCGCCGCGCGCCGCCCCGCGGCTGGAAAATGACGCGAATATCTTCACCTCAAGCCACTGAAAAGGCACGACTTTGGTTGCGCGCCGGCTTCTGTTACAATGGCGGATTCAAAGGAACCCGCCACACATGAGCATCATCCAGAACCGCAAGGCTTTCCACGACTACTTCATCGAGGAAAAACTCGAGGCCGGGCTTGTGCTGGAAGGGTGGGAAGTCAAGGCCATCCGCGCCGGCCGCGTCCAGCTCAAGGAAAGCTACGTAGACTGGAAGAACGGCGCCTTCTGGCTGATAGGCTGCCACATCACCCCGCTGCAATCCGCCTCCACCCACGTCAAGCCGGACCCTGTGCGTCCGCGCAAGCTGCTGATGTCGCAGGAGCAAATCAATCGTTTCATCGGCAAAGTGGAACGCTCCGGCTATACCATGATGGCGCTCGACCTGCACTACACCAAGGGCAATATCAAGGTCGAAGTGGGCCTGGCCAAAGGCAAAAAACTGCACGACAAGCGCGATACCGAGAAGGACCGCGAATGGCAGCGCGAGAAACAACGCGTGATGAAGAACCAGCGGGGCGCGGCATGAAGCGCGGCGCCGCCCTGCCCATCGCCCTGATCTGCATAGGCGGCGTCTGGCTGCTGAAAAGCGCCGCCTGGCTGCCCAACACCCCCACCCTGCTCGCCCTGCTGCTATTCGCGGCGGGCGTGTTGCTATTGGCCGTGGACGGCTTCAACAAATCTACGCTGCTCAGCAGCCCGCTGCTGGCCTACGCCGGCGCCAGCATCTACGCCATGGACCAACTAAACCTGGCCGCCAGCCACTTCGTGGCCTTCGGCATGGTGCTGGCCGGCGTGCTGCTGCTGATCGCGCGCAGCGACCGCGTGCCGGAGAGGCGGGAACCGCCCCGCCGCTTCCCACGGCAAGACGATTAGCGATTTTGGGCGCGCCGCTCGCGGCCTGAAATCACAGAATTATTTGCAGCATTGACGATAATGGCCTTAACGGCCTGCATTACTTTTCAAGGATAGGCATGGACAAGATCCTCATTCTCGACTTCGGCTCCCAGGTCACCCAGCTGATCGCCCGCCGCGTACGCGAAGCTCACGTTTACTGTGAGCTTCATTCTTTCGACATGCCCATCGAAGAGATCAAGGCCTTCGCGCCCAAAGCCATCATCCTGTCCGGCGGCCCCAACTCGGTGTACGAGTCCGATTACCAGGCCGATCCCAAGCTGTTCGAGCTGGGCGTACCGGTGCTGGGCATCTGCTACGGCATGCAGTTCATGGCCCAGGCCCTGGGCGGCAAGGTGGAAAGCGGCGACAAGCGCGAGTTCGGCTACGCCCAGATCAAGGCCCGCCACCACTCCAAGCTGCTGGAAGGCCTGCAAGACCAGATCGACGACGCCGGCAACGGCTTCCTCGACGTCTGGATGAGCCACGGCGACAAAGTCACCGCGCTGCCGGCCGGTTTCCAGGTGATCGCCGAAACCCCGTCCTGCCCGTACGCGGCGATGGCGGACGAAGCCCGCGGCTTCTACGGCGTGCAATTCCACCCGGAAGTGACCCATACCAAGCGCGGCACGGAAATCATCCACCGCTTCGTGTTGCACGTGGCCAGCTGCAAACCCAGCTGGACCATGCCCAACTACATCGACGAAGCGGTGAAGAAGATCCGCGAGCAAGTGGGCGACGAAGAAGTCATTCTCGGTCTGTCCGGCGGCGTGGACTCCTCCGTGGCCGCCGCGCTGATCCACCGCGCCATCGGCGACCAGCTGACCTGCGTCTTCGTCGACCACGGCCTCTTGCGCCTGAACGAAGGCAAGATGGTGATGGAAATGTTCGCCCAGAACCTGGGCGTCAAGGTTGTCCATGTGCAGGCCGAAGCCGACTTCATGGCCAAGCTGGCCGGCGAGAGCGACCCGGAGAAGAAGCGCAAGATCATAGGCGCGGAATTCATCGAGGTGTTCGATCGCGAATCCGGCAAGCTGACCAACGCCAAGTGGCTGGCCCAGGGCACCATCTACCCGGACGTGATCGAATCGGCCGGCGCCAAGACCAAAAAGGCGCACACCATCAAGAGCCACCACAATGTGGGCGGCCTGCCGGAAGACATGAACCTCAAGCTGCTGGAGCCGCTGCGCGAGCTGTTCAAGGACGAAGTTCGCCAGCTGGGTGTGGCGCTCGGCCTGCCGCACGACATGGTCTACCGCCACCCCTTCCCGGGCCCGGGCCTGGGCGTGCGCATCCTGGGCGAAGTGAAGAAGGAATACGCCGACCTGCTGCGCCAGGCCGACGCCATCTTCATCGAAGAGCTGCGCAACACCGTGGACGAGAAGACCGGCAAAAACTGGTACGAGCTGACCAGCCAGGCCTTCGCCGTCTTCCTGCCGGTGAAGTCCGTCGGCGTGATGGGCGACGGCCGCACTTACGACTACGTCGTCGCATTGCGCGCCGTGGTGACCAGCGACTTCATGACCGCGCACTGGGCGGAGCTGCCGTACAGCCTGCTGGGCCGCGCCTCCAACCGCATCATCAACGAAGTCCGCGGCATCAACCGCGTGGTCTATGACGTATCCGGCAAGCCGCCGGCCACCATCGAGTGGGAGTGATTCCACGTCCGGCAGTGACTGGTAACACCAAGCACTGAAACACAGCTAAGCCCGCGATTATGCGGGCTTTTTTCATTTCCCATATAGCACTGACTGGCAATATCTGGCACGTCCAAGCAAACTTTTTCATGGCATCCTGAATGGTACTATGTGTCATTGATATCATGTCACAGTCTGATACTATGCCATGCATCCACAAGCCATCATGGTATTAAAATTTTTTAAGCTATTGATTTTAAAAAATTAAATTGCTTAAAAAACCAAAAAATAAAACATGCTATCGGAGACTAACTAGGACCGAGAACATGCTGACGTGCCACCGCTCTGGTCGTCTTGCCACTAGAGAAGCTCTCGACCGCAATCGACGCCTTCACGTCATCAGGCCAGTCCCGTCGGCGCAGATATGCTCACTCGCACTCTTCGCTTGTTCTCCCCTATAATGACAATCAGGTATTGATTCAGAGGCTCAGATGCTGGAAGTAGACAAGAAACGCGAAGCGACAGCTTCGATCAGGGGGTATTTTTACCAACTCGACGCTACCTTGCTCGAAATCCTGAAGGCGGACCCTGATGATGGCATAGTCATAGAGGGAATTGAGGACTTCGACCGCTACACCGATGAAGGCGTAATTTACGGCCAGGTAAAATACTACGCGGAGCAGAACCTGACAGAATCGATACTGCGTGATCCCCTGCATAAGCTCTTTGTTCATTTCCAAGGGCTCAAAGAGGCACAACGGGAAGGTCGAAAATACCAGCTGTACGGGCACTTTTCAGAAGTTAAGCTCGATACTGGTGAGCTTTCCGTCGAGCGATTTAAATCGGTGATGGAATACCGGAAGGAAGTGAAGACTGCTGACGGTAAGAAAACATACGAGAAGAAGTCCCTACTCGACGGAATGGCAGCACCTGATGAATTGATTGGGGCATTCTGCAAAAATTTCAGCATAAAAATTTCGCCGGAATTTTCTGAACATCGCAACAGCGTCATCGAGGCAATACGGAAGAGCCAAGGCGTCTCAGCGGTTGAGGCCGAAGGCTTTCACTATCCAATAGCCCTTGATTACATCGCGACACTAGCCACAAAAAAGGATCACAACGATCGCAAGACCACCCGTCGTAATCTGCAGGAAGTGCTCAAGGGCACCCAAGCTGTCCATAATCGTTGGCTTCTCCGAGAGAAGGAAGCAACCGAGTATGCGAAGCATATGAAGCACCTGTATTTCTCGCACACGAATGGCGCAGGAATCGTCCGCGCTTTCATCATTGAATGCGATGCGGCAACAGACCCTTCGGTTGTCTGCGACCAACTCAGGGCAATCGGCAACAATTGGAGTTCGGCTAAGATGCGCCGCATCCAGAATTCCGACCGCTATGCGCCATTCATCCTGCTACGCGGCGCGGATGAAAAACTTACCACGCAAGTGAAGAACGAGCTTTTCGATACTGGAACAGTTTTCGTAGACGGCTTCCCATATCGCGGATCGCCATTCCGCATCGATCACGTCCATAGCCTACAAACCCAAGAGCACCAGATCGAAATTCGTTTTGTCGACGACGAAATCCAGTTACGGGAGGTCCTCGATGGGATGGGACGGAAGTTGTGCTACATCTATGACTTCTTCCTTGAACGTCCTGCGACCATGGCTATGCCGTACCCAAAGAGTCGGATGTATTCGATCCCCGTCAGCAGCATCTCCACAATCAAGAAAATTATCTGAGGACGTACAATGACTGAGGAAATCGCCAACGCCGAGGTTGTCGCCGTTTACCCTAACAAGGTTCGAGTGGCCGTTGATAATCTGTTGAACTTCCAGACGGTGGGTGAATCTCTCCGCGTTGGGTCCTTTCTCAAAGTCTCCGACAATGAAAACGTTTCCCTCATCTGCATCATCGAAAGTTTTTCAATCGAAATGAAAGAGGTTAAAGGCGATGGAGGCACTGACTACAAGCGCGTCTATATGATCGACGCCTATCCTCTCGGGACCCTTAAGGACGGAAAATTCAATCGTGGCGGCGACGAATTAGCTATTCCACCCAAGAAGGTGGTCCCGGCGACGAAAGCCGAAATCGCAGCCATTTATGCCGACTGCTATGCGGCTGAAGAACGCTTTTGCTTTTCTTCGCTGACTCGGCAACGTGATATCGTCGTACCTGTTCATGGCGACCGGTTCTTCAACAAACATATTGCCGTTGTCGGTGCTTCGGGATCGGGCAAATCATCGAGTGTGTCGTCAGTTCTGCAAAAGGTGATATCTGCCAAAACCGGCGAATACCAGGGACTCAACAACTCCCATATCCTGATATTCGATCTTCATTCCGAATATGCCAAGGCGTTTCCAAAGGCGAATGTCATCACCGTCGATGACCTCGTCCTGCCATATTGGCTTCTCAACGAAGACGAGATGGAGGACATGTTCCTTGAGTCGGGGGACAACAACAATTACAACCAAGAGTCGCTGCTCCGTTCCGTAGTGACAATCGCCAAGAAGATCAGCAATCCTGCCGTCGAGAAGGTCAATTTCGACAGTCCGCTTCGATATGACATTCAGCACGTAGCGAACGCTTTCCGCAACCTGACGCGGGAAACAAAAGATGCAGAGAACTCACTGCATATCAAGTTTAAGGACGGCACGACCGAAACGTTCGATGACGTGGAGGGGCAGCTTGAGCATTATTGCAAGGCGTTGCGGGAATTCGCGGCCCCGGAACGCAGCAAAATCAACAAAGGCCCCTATGCCGACGGTAGCATCGACAAATTCGAGCGTCGGATTAGATCAAAGATATCCAACTCCCGGCTTGACTTCATATTCGGTGCGAAGGCCAAAGCAGCGACCCTGGAGCAGGTACTTGAACAGTTTACCGGCTACAAGGCGGGAGCCGAGTCGAATGTCACCATCATCGACCTCAGCGGCATCCCCTTTGAACTGCTCAGCATTACCGTTTCGCTGATCTCCCGTTTAATGTTCGATTTTTGCTATTATGCTCGGCGCGTTGAAAGCAAGACTGAACAGCCATTCCTGATGGTTTATGAGGAAGCGCACAAATACGCGCCAAAGAGTGGCCTTGCTCGCTACAAGGCTTCCCTGGCTGCAATCGAACGCATCGCCAAAGAAGGCCGAAAGTACGGCATTAGCCTTCTCATTTCGAGCCAGCGACCGTCTGAAATTTCAGAAACTATTTTTTCGCAATGCTCCAACTTCCTGGCAATGCGTCTCACCAATCCCGATGATCAAAGCTATGTCCGTCGACTACTGCCGGATACGCTCGGCAATCTGACCGAGGGCATGCCCGCGCTGGAGCAAGGAGAAGCGCTTCTGATCGGGGACGCTGTCATCATGCCGTGCGTCGTGTATGTGGAGAAATGCGACCCCGAACCCTCGTCCAGTGATGTGAAATATCTCACGCTCTGGAAAGCGGGGTGGAAGAATATCGACTTCAAAAAGCGTGCCGATAACTGGCGAGGGTGAGTAGCAGCTTTCCCGCACTCATAGATCAAGACCTGCCAGTCCCCTAACTAGCGGCGGTATCCACCTCATCGGCAAACCACAGATGAAATGCCATTGCAATAACAAGAGGCGTAAGATGGCTCTTTTTCCCAAGGAGCCCGTCATGCGCCTGCTCTCCTCCGCCCTCCTGCTCGCCTCACTGGCCGCCCCCGCGCTAGCCGCCTCCGACCAGCCCATCGCGCTGGATACCGCCAGCGGCCGCATCGCTGGTTCGCTGTTGTTGCCGGATCACGCCGACAAGCCTCCGGTGGCGCTGATCATTGCTGGTTCCGGCCCCACCAACCGCGACGGCGACAATCCCGGCCTGCCCTATGGCAGCGGCGGCTATTTGAAGCAGCTGGCCCAGGCGCTGGCGGACGCCGGCATCGCTTCGGTGCGCTACGACAAGCGGGCGATAGGCGAGAGCCGAGCGGCGGGACTGGATGAGGCCGCGTTGCATTTCGACGATTACGTGGGCGACGCGGCCGGCTGGGTGGCCAAACTGAAGACGGACCCGCGCTTTTCCAAGGTGGCGGTGATTGGCCATAGCGAAGGCTCGCTGATCGGCATGCTGGCGGCGGAGAAGCAAGGCGCGGCCGCTTTTGTCTCTCTGGATGGACCGGCTCGCAACGCGGCCGATTTGCTGCGCACGCAGCTGGCGCCGCGTCTGCCAGAGGACTTGGCCGTGCAAAGCGAGCGCATACTACAGACGCTGCAGCAGGGCCGCGAAGCCGACAAGGTGCCCGGCCCGCTGATGGTGGTGTACCGCCCCAGCATACAGCCCTATCTGATCTCCTGGTTCCGCTACACGCCGGTTGAGTCCATCCGCGCGCTGAAAGCGCCCACTCTGATCGTGCAGGGCGGCGCCGACCATCAAGTCCCCAGGAGCGAAGGCGAAGCGCTGCACGCAGCCAAGCCGGACAGCCAGCTGGAATGGATACCCGCCATGACCCACCTGCTGCGCGACGACGCCCCGCAACGCCAGGCCGCCTACGGCGAAGCGCCGCAGCCGCTGGCGCCGGCGCTGACGCAATCCGTCACCCGCTTCCTCAAACAGGCCTTGTAGCTTCAGTTAGTGCAGCCAGGCCGCCTCACGTCCCTCGCGGCCTGGCTTGGGGAAGATGGAGCGCCGCCGTCCATCCATCGTCCGCCTGAGCGAGGCAATGGGCAGAACGGCTTGGCCTCTACCGCGCGCAATGTCCTGGGAAGATGGCGGATGAATGCCGGCTCAAGCCGGCGACAGCGACGGCTGGCGGCTTCGCGCGAAAGCGGCGAAGGCCGCCAGCGCCAGCATGCACATCAGACCGGCGCTCGGCCAGATGGGCTGCCCAGGCAAAGTGCTGGCGACGGCGCCGATGGCCGCGGCCATCAATTGATGCATGAAACCGCACAAGGCCATGGCGTACGGGCCGGCGACGGGCGAGTTTTCAGTGGCGATGGCCAGGCTGACCGGATAGTTCATCGCCTGCCCGATCACAGCCAGGCAATAAGGCAGCCATAGCAGCAGGGACAGGCGCAAAACGCCGCCCAGCAGCATAAGCGCGCAGCCGGCCAGCAAAACGCTCAAGCCCAGCAATATGAAGAAATGCCTCCCTTTCCTGACTACGTAACGGTTCACCAGCCAGGCGCCGGCAAAATAGGAAAGGCTGATGGGCCATCCCAGCAGGCCGTATTCCGATGCGCTCCAATGCAGCGCATCCTGAAAGATGAACGGCGCACAGGCATTGAAGGTGATGATCACCGCATAGCCCAGGCCCCCCGCCAACGCGGGCAGCAGAAAGTCGCGGCTGCGCAACAGGGTGGCGTAAGCCTTGATGCCGGATTGCGAGTCGCCGGCAGGCTGCGAAGCCGGAGAAGGCAAGCCAGCCAGAACCAGCAGCAGCGCCAACGTGGCAATGGCAAGGCTAAAGAAGATGGCTTGCCAGCCCAGCGATGCCAACAGCAGCGAGCCCAAAAATTGGCCCACTCCCAATGAAATCACGAAGGAAATGGAGAGCCAGGACAGGCTCTTGGCCAACTGCGCGCCGCTGAAGTGGTCCTTGATCATGACCCGCGACATCACCGACATGCCGCTGGCTCCCATGCCCTGCAAAAAGCGCAACAGGATGAAGGCCTCCACTTGATGCGTCATGGGAATAGCGGCGCTGCACGCGGCATACAGCAGCAGGGAAATCGACAGAATGGCTTTCCGGCCATAACGCTGGCCAAGGCCGCCCCAGGCCAGCATGGGCGCAGCCATGCCAACCAGAAAAGCCGACAAAGCCAGCGCGACATCTTGCGGCGGGCTGGAGAACGCCTTGGCAAGCGCCGGCAGAGCCGGCAGATACATCGTGATTCCCAGCTGCGCCAGAAATACCGTGATGCAGGCGATAAAAATGATGGACTCTTTTTTCATGCGAGGTCCTGTGAAGAGGTTTTTATGGCGCTAATTTGACAAAACTGAGCCATAAGTTAATAGGCTGGACGCCTTACGCCTGAATCGGCATCTTGGCGTTAGGCAGGTCATGGCCAAACCACCCGTCAAGAAAGAAGGAGTCCATCCTATTCATCTACGGTCCTATTTTTGCTGAACTTATTGAACCGACTTGTCAGTCAGCCTGTACTTTCTTTTTAGCTCCATGATCAATGGCTGATTTTTTTCAAGAAATTCATTGAATTGCTTGATCACATCTGTTTGCCGGATGCTGGAGAGGGAAAAATCATTGCTCTCAAAGGGGAGCCTCCTATCAAAGACTAATGCGCCTGGCTTGTGCAGGACCTCATCCAGGTAGTAATTGATGACTATTGGGCTGGCATAGACGGCGTCATAGTGTCCCGTCATCCCCAAAGTGATCACCTTTCTAAACGAATCTTCCTGATAGACTCGAATGGTTCCATCATTGACCTTTTGCCGCATGGCCTGCTCAAAAGGCCAAGGCGTAAATCCCCGCATGGTCACGATAGATTTAATGGAAGTCTCTGATAGTTGGTCTATTTTCTCCGGTTTGACAAGCAATCCTTCCATGACATTTATGACTGGATTACTATAAAGGACGGCCTTCCCTTTTTTCAAGTCGGCTTGCCAGCTCGGGTTGTCTGGATATTTAAAATCAATCGAATTATCATTCAGAAAGGTGTGAAATAGCCTGGAAACCGGAAGAGCCGTGTAAATAAAGGAGTGGCCAGATTGCTTGGCAAATGCATCAAGCAAATCTCTGCCATACCCAGAAAATTTTCCATTGGCATAACTATGCAGCGGGTAATAGTCTATCTCTTCCACGCCAACAACAAATGAGTTAGCGGTGGCTGCATCCATACGTGCCATACAAAGAAACGCCACCAGCACTGATGCCAATTTCATTTTTTTCACACCATAACATCCATATGGATTAAAGCGGCGCGATAACGCTTGCTGGCTTGGGGCCGCTTATCGCTTTTTACTGTAGAGCAAACGTCCAAAATCTGGCCAAAAAATACCAAGGCAGCAAGCCGTCTACTTAACAGGACATTGAAAACCGCTGCGATTCATTTGGTATAACAATCCGCGCCCCACGTGCAGCAGACACAGCCCCCTAGCTTGGACCAAGCCCGACGAAGCCCAACGTTCACTTCGGGAACCTGGCGATCCCTCCAAGGAAAATGTTCAGGGTAAATGTTGGGCTTCATTTCATTCAGTCCAATTTACCGTCAGCTCAAGCTATGGCATCAAACATCAGCCTATGCCTATCGCTGACTCAGCCCAGCCAACGACTCCCGCACCAATCCAAGAACACCCCGCCCCATCGCATTTCCAGCCGCCAAGGGATTTGGCATCCACGCCGTATAGATTTCAAGCGCGTCACCATCATGCTTATAGAAGCGCAGCTGCTCGGTGCCGTTCCAGGCCTCGTTCCAGGAGGCATCGACTTTTACGATGAAACTGTCCCCCTCTACCCGATAGCATCCGGTATAGGCCATCACCGTGCGGAACAGCGCCGCCAACGCCTCGTCCGTATTCCCAGGCTCCCGCGCCTTGGCCGTCGCCAGCACCATCATTCGTCCATCGGCGCCGAAAATAAGCCGGCCATTGGGCTCCGCGCCCCATGGTTGGGTACGCTCCATTGAATCCTGAAGCTCCAGATCAAAAGAAACCAACCGCCAGCTGCCGTGAAGCCCAGTGTCGCTCTCGGACATATTTCACCCCGTAGCCTTCCGCCTGAATATGCCACCCTGTCAAATACAGGGCTGGCGGCCTTTCTACCCGCCAGCCCATTCGCGAAGGACTCGCGCGCCGCTGGCGGTCAACAACCGCCATGCTATCACAAAGGCATAACCGGCATTTTATTCAACATGCCGATGGCTTCGCCGTCATCCAGAATGGCGGCAGTCGAAACAGTAGGCGCCGAGATCTCAAAGGCGAGCTTGCTGGCGAATCAGGCGCAGATCACGCCTGCGCCGATTAACAGAGGGGCCAGACAAAACAAAGCCCTCCATCGGGGAGGGCTTGATCTTGCGTGGACCGGGCTGAATCAGTGCTGATGCCCGTGTTCGCCATGCACATGCTGGTGGGCGATTTCCTCGGCAGTCGCCTCGCGCACGTCCATCACTTTGAGGGCGAAGCGCAGCGTTTTGCCGCAAAGCGGGTGGTTGCCGTCCAGCAAAACGGTTGGGCCCTTGATCTTGGTGACGAAATAGTAGCGCGGTTCGCCATCCGGGCCAATGCGCTGCAGCTGACCGCCTACCTTGACGCCTGGCGGGAAGTCGGCCTTGGGCATGGTGGTGACCAGGGCTTCGTCGCGCGCGCCGAAGGCGTCTTCGGTAGCAAGCTCCACCGTGGTTTGAAAACCTGCTTCCTGGCCTTCCAGCGCGGCTTCCAGCTTGGCGAAGAGGTTGTCGTAATCGCCATGCAGGTAGGAAACCGGGTGCTTGCCATCGTCGTAAACCAGGCCCTGGCTGTCGGTGACTTTCATGCGCAGGGTGACGGCGGTATTGGAGGTGATTTTCATGGCGGGAAAAGGCAAATAAATGGAAGCCGGAAGGTTCGCAGTTCAGCGGAGGAGTGTCAACTGAATCACCCTTCGTTCACCGGGCGAGCGGCGGTTTCCAATACGAAAACCGCCATCCTTCACCTGGCCTGCAAAGACCGCCTTGGCCGAGCCGTCACACGTTCTGTTGCGGACCTGACCCCGTCTTTGCCAAGCCCGCGCCAACGAAAACAGCGGGCCGATAGGCCCGCTGTTTCTTGCCAGTCAAAGCGCCCGCTCACTGCCCAGACAAGCTCTCCACCCGCCCGGCGCGACGGCCGTCCTGGGTGACGCCGCGCCAGAAGTTGGCTTGCACAGGCTGGCCAGGCTGCAGGGTTTGCCAGTTGCGGCCGTCGGTGGAGTACTGCAGCTTCGCGCCCGGCCATTCCGTGGTCACGGCGTACGGCCCGTTGCCCGGCTGCACCGCCGGCATGGACATGCGGTAAGCGATGCCCGCGCGCTCCAGCTTGGGCGCTTCGCGCCAGCCCAGCACGGCGGCGAACTGTTGCCAGTCGGCATTCAGCGCCGCCTTGTCCACCAGATGGGTGACGCCCAGCTGGTAGGTTTCGCCCGCCGTGTAAGGCCGCTCCCACGCCGCCTTGTGCCAAGCGCGCTCGGCCAGCGCCAGCATGCGCGGATAGACGCGCTGCTCGAACTCGGCGTCGGTGCGGACGATTTCGGCCCAGGCCTGGCCCTGGATGCCGGCGAAGCGCGCCGGCGCGGCCGAGCTGGTGACGGAGAAGGGCTTGCCCTGGCGATCCGGCATCACTTCCGCGTTTTGCGGCAGATTATCCGGCGCGAAGCTGAACACCTTGTAGCTATCGGTGTCGCGCGAGGCCCAGTAGTAGCCGTGCTCGCGCGGGTTCAGCTCATAGGGGAAGTCGAAGTACAGGTAGTCCGGCGAGGCCAGCACCGTCTTGAAGCCCTTGTTGGCGAAATCGCTGGCCGCCTGCGCGGAGCCCCAATACAGCGTGTCCCACTCGGTGACCAGCGTATTCGCGGTGGCGAAGTCGCTCGCGCCGGCCGCGCCGTGCACGCCGTCCTGCCAGGCGGCCATGGTCGGGATGTCCTGGGCGGCGACGATGCGGCTGGCCGTTTGCGCGAACTTCAGCGGCAGCTCGTCCACACTCTTGATCTGGCCTTGGGCGATCTGCGCCTGGCAGGCCGGCGAACGGCCCCAGGGCTTGTCCTGCTTGGCTAGGTCCACCTTGCCCTTGCCTGGGTCCGTTCCCTTCATGTCCTGGAAGCCCCCTCCCAGCAGAATGTTCTTGGCCTCGTCGCCGCCGAAGTGCCAAGTCCGCAGCGGCTGGCCGGCCTCGCGGTGCATCTGCGCCACTTCGGACACCAGCTTGGAGACGAAGCGCTGGCTGCCCGGCACGCAGGGGTTCAGATAAGTATGGCGGTCATAGAATTGCACTGACAGCGTATTGGATTGGTCCTGCGGGTCCAGCAGGCGGTACTCATTGGCCGCCTGCGGCTGCCCGGCCGCCATCAACCTGCGGTAGCGCGCTTCCATCGACACCACCGCGGCGCGCGCGTGCGCCGGCATGTCGAACTCCGGAATCACCTCGATGAAGCGGGATTGGGCGTAACGCACCAAGTCTATATACTGCTCGCGGCTCAGATGGCCGCCGCCGGACTGGTTGGCCGGGCCGGAACCCAGCTGCGGCAGCAAGCAGCGGCTTTCCGTCAGGTCATGGCAACGGCGCGCGCCGACATCGGTCAGCTCCGGCAAGCCCGGAATCTGCAAACGCCAGCCTTCGTCGTCCGACAAGTGCAGGTGCAGCTTGTTGAGCTTGTAGGCGGCCATTTGATCGATCAGCCGGCGCACGGTGGCGGGCTGCTTGAAATTGCGCGCCAGGTCCACCATCATGCCGCGGTATTCATAGCGCGGCGCGTCTTCCACCGTCATGGCCGGGACCAGGCCACCGTTTTGCGGCGTCAGGCCCAGCAGGGTTTGCGCGCCGTAGAACACGCCGGCGGCGTCAAAGCCTTCCACCGCCGCGCCCTTGGCGTCTATGCGCAGGCGGTAGCCGCCCGGCACCGCAATATCGGCCGGCAGCTTGGAACCCACTACCTTGCCGGATACCGGCGCGCCGCCCGCCTTCAGGCCCAGTTGCGCCGCCCGCTGCGCCAGCGCTCGCGCGCCGTCCGCCCCCACGCCATCCAGACGCAGGCTCAAGCCTTCGACGCGCAGTTGCCCGCCCGCCAATTGCTGGCGCTTGACAGCCGGGATGACGCGGCCCGCCACTTGCGCGGCGGCCAGTTGCGGCCCGCGCTGGCTGAACGTCTGATAACGCTGCTGCGGCGTGGCCAGCGGCCGCAGCTCGCCGGCCGGGTTCTTCCAGTTGTCGCCGGTCAAGGGCAGCAGATAGCTGGCTTCGTCGCTGCTGTCATGCCGCAGCAGGGCCGGCGCTTGTCCGTCCACCACTACGTAGGGACGCGGCAGCACGTCGCTTTCCTGCAGCATCCAGTATTCGTCTATCAGCGGCAGCTCCAGTTTCTGCCCCGGCGCCAAGCCCTGGAAAGCCGCGGTCGGCGAGATCTGGTACAAGTCGCCGGTGAGGTGGCGAATGGCGAACTGCGGCGTGTCCAGCTTCAGGATGCGGCGGATGCTATGCAGATAGAGATTCCAGCCGCCGGCCGGCACCGCTTGCGCGCCGCGGTTTTCCAGTATCAGCCGGCCTTTCAGGCACAAGGCCCAGTCCGCGCCCAGGTCGGCGCAAGGCGCGCCGGCCGCCGCGCCCTGATTGCTGTCCACCGCCACTTTCAACGCCAGACTCTGTCCCAACGCCGCCGCGTCCGGCGCGGCCCAGGCCCCAGCCGACAAAGCGGCCAGCACGGCCGCGCCCAGCAAATGTTTCACGCTCATCACCCACTCCTCGCTTGTTCACCACCCGATGAAGTCCCGCCTGCGCGGTCCGGCGCGCCAAGCCTCAGCCATGCGAACGCCATTTGGTATTTAAGTGGTATTGGATGTGGTATGCAAGAGGTATTGAACCTGTCGCTTGATCCAAGGCAAACCCATGGAGCCCCGACATCTCCCAAGTTAGCATTGATTCTCATTACATTTCAGAATTACAATCCCCGCCATCCCACCCTTGCTGCGTGCGCCGCATCCTGACCCTGCATCCCTGGGAGGCTCCCGCCACAACGCCTCAAAATGATAATGAAAACAATTCCTATTTACATTTGGATGATTTGATGTGAGAATCCGATCGTCGTATCAAATTTATTGCTCGAATATTCCTTCGTCAGCATAAAAATAAGGCTCGCATCCCATTGCATGCCGGATGAATTTACCTTCGATGATGAACACCGGGTCTCAACCATGAAAAACCATCGCCTTCCGCGCCAGGGCTTCCGCCTGGCCTTGCTGTCCGCCGCCGTCTGCAGCCTGCATCTCCCCGCCGCCCATGCCGATGAAGCCACGGCCGAACTGCCGTCCGTCGTCGTCACCGCTTCCGGCTATGAGCAAAAAATCAAGCAGGCGCCGGCCAGCATTTCGGTGATCACCCGCGCCGAGCTGGAAAAAATGCCGGTCAACAATCTGGCTGATGCGGTACGCAAGCTGGAAGGCGTCAGCATCATAGGCGGCGACCCCAGCGACATCGACATCGCCGTGCGCGGATTGCCCGGCGAGTACACGCTGATCCTGGTGGACGGCAAACGCCAGAACACGCGCGAAACCATGAACCGCGGCACCGGCGGCGTGCAGCCTTACCAGATGCCGCCGCTTGAGGCGATAGAGCGCATCGAAGTGGTACGCGGACCCATGTCCTCCCTGTATGGCGCGGACGCGATGGGCGGCGTGATCAATATCATCACCCGCAAATCGCCCAAGGAATGGCATGGCTCCGTGACGCTGGGCGGCTCCATTCCGTCCGACGCCAAATACGGCAATGCCGGCGAGACCAGTTTCTGGGTGGGCGGCCCGCTGAAGGAAGGCCTGCTGGCGCTGCAGGTATACGGCAGCAGCTACCACCGCTCGGAAAGCAGCGTGAGCTACCCGAGTGTCGGCTCCGTCGGCGTGCCCGACACCCAGAACGGCAATTTCAACGCCAAGCTGTCCATCACTCCGACCGCCAATCAGGACATCGTTCTGGAAGCCGGCCATAACTCGCTCAGCTACACCAATACCCCGGGCAAAACCGCGGCCGCCGGCGATGACAAGAGCAAGATCAGTTATCCGCGCGACAACTGGGGCATCAGCCACAACGGCCGTTGGGACTGGGGCAAGAGCAGCCTCTCGCTGTACCAGGAATCGTCCAAGGAAATCAGCGCCACCAACGATGTGGAAAGCCCAGTCCAGCCCAAGATCGTCAACACTACGCTGGATGGTCAACTGACCCTGCCCTTCCATCGCAATACCCTGAAGTTGGGCATGCAATGGCAGCAGCAAAAGCTGAGCGGCGTGTCCCTGAACAACAATGTGCCGAACCAAAACTTCGCGCCCAACCCGGACCAGATCAGCGCCGACAGTTCAGCGCTGTTCGCGGAGAACGAGTTCGCCGCCACCGACAATCTGACGCTGACCGGCGGCCTGCGCCTGGATCACCAAAGCCAGTACGGCAGCCACGTCAGCCCCCGCCTGTACGCCGTCTACAATCTGACGCCCACCGTGACGCTGCGCGGCGGCGTGGCTCAGGGCTTCAAGGCGCCCAAGCTGCGCCAAACCGCGCCCGGCTACTGCATGACTTCAGGCGGTCCAGGCGAAACGGGCGGCGTGCTGTGCGGCAACCCCAATCTGAAGCCGGAAGAAAGCACCAGCGGCGAAATCGGCATCCGCTACGATGGCACCGGCGGCCTCAGCGGCAGCTTCACCGTGTTCAACAGCCAGTTCAAGAACAAGGTGGTCAGCTACGACACCGGCGTGCTTTCGCCGCAAGCCGCGCCGCGCACCATCTACGTCTACGACAACGTGGACAAGGTGGACATCCGCGGCGTGGAAATGTCTGGCGCATGGGAAGTCAGCAAACAGTGGAAGCTATCCGGCAACTACACCTATACCGACTCCCGCCGCGAGGGCGGCAAGGAAACCAGCCGCGACCACACCTCGCTGGATGGACAACCGCTGGACAAGACGCCCAAGCATGTGGCCAACCTGAAGCTGGACTGGACGCCGTTTGAAAAGCTGAACGCCTACGCCAGCGCCACCTACACCGGCAAATCCAACTGGGCAGCCTTCCGCAACTACTCGATGAGCGTGCGCGAGCGCCCGGCCGCCACCACCTTCGACCTGGGCCTGAGCTACCAGATCAACAAGACCTTCAGCGTCAACGCGGCAGTGCTCAATGCAAGCAACAAGATTGTGCCTGTAGATATGTCGGATAGCGGCAGCAGAACTCCGGTCCGTCCGGGCAACTGGATGGTGGACGAGGGCCGCCGCTACTGGCTGACCCTGACCGGCAAGTTCTAAACCCCCGCTCCCCGTCCGCCTCCAGCAGACGGAAGGGAGGCCACGCGGCAGTTGCCGGACCCACCGTCCGCCAACTGCCTATTACCGTTTTATTTTATAAGAATGGAGAAATCATCATGCTGAGCAGCCGCGCCACCCTCACCACCGCCCACGCCGACAAGGTGCTGTACAAGCTGTGCAAGCACTACGCGTTGAAAGTGCCAGTGGATTTCGACACCGAACGCGCCCATGTGCAGTTCCCGATAGGCACTTGCGACATCCTACGCCAAGGCGACACCCTGGACATGGTGTGCCAGTCCGACGCCGCCGACAAACTGGCCAAGATCGAATTCATCATGGACGAGCATCTGGGCCTGATGGCCAAGCAGCCGGATCTGAAACTGGACTGGCGCCAGTAAGGGGGACGCGATGAAAACCGTACTTTCCCGCCTGCTGACCGCCGCGCTGCTGGCCGCTTCGCTGTCCGTCCAGGCCGCCGTGGTCACCGACATAGCCGGCCGCAAGGTGGAAACGCCGGCCAAGGTCAACCGCATCCTATTGGGCGAAGGCCGCCTGTTCTACGCCCTGGCCCTGCTGGAAGGCAAACAGCCTCTGGCCCGCCTCGCCGGCTGGCAAGGCGATTTCCGCCAGCTGGACCCGCAGACCTATGCCCAATACCAGAAGCGCTTTCCCCAGATAGACCGCATCCCGCTGATAGGCAACACCAGCGAGAACTCGGTCAGCGCCGAAAAAGTGCTGGCGCTGAAGCCGGATATCGCCATTTTCAGCGTCTCCGGCCACGGCCCCGGCCTGAACAACCCCATCGTCAAGCAATTGCAGGCAGCCAAGGTGCCGGTGGTGTTCGTCGACTTCCGCAACGCGCCGCTGGAGCACACCGTGCCCAGCCTGCGCATCATGGGCCAAGCCCTGCAGCGCGAAGCGGAAGCGGAACGCTTCATCCGCTTTTACCAGGGCAAGCTGGACGCCATCCATAAAACCGTCGCAGCCATTCCGGCGCAGCAAAAACCCAAGGTCTTCCTGGACCTGCGCGCCGGCGCCTTCGCCAACGTCACCAGCGCCGGCAAGGGCAGCCTGGGCGAGCTGGTGGACGCGGCCGGCGGCGTCAATATCGGCGACGCGCTGCTCCCCGGCCCCACCGGCGAAATCAATATGGAGCACGTGATCGCCGCCAAGCCTGACTGGTATATCGGCACCGGCACCGCCGCGCCGGCCGACAAGACCGGCATCCAATTCGGCGCGGACGTGACGCCCGCCCAGGCCCGCGCCTCGCTCGCGCGCGCGGCCGGCCGCAAGCCGGTGGGCGCGCTGGCCGCCGTGCGCGAGAACCGTACCTTCGGCGCCTGGCACCACTTCTACAACACGCCCTACCACATCGTCTTGCTGGAAGCCTTCGCCAAGACCTTGCAGCCGCAGCGCTTCGCCAAGCTGGACCCGGACGCCAGTTGGCAGCAGCTGCACCGCGACTTCCTGGCCATAGAGCCGCAAGGCGTGTACTGGACGAGGAGCGGCAAATGATGGAGCACGCCCTGGCCGCGCCCGCCGCGGCCGTTTCCGCCGACTACCGGCGCAGCCTGCTGCGCCGCTCGCTGCTGATCGTCGTCCTGGCCGCGCTGATCCTCGCCTCCCTGACACTTGACGTCACCACCGGCGCCAGCGGCCTGTCGCTGGCCGAGTTCTGGCAAACCCTGCTGCGCCCGGCCGCCGCCGATCCATCCACCGCCGTCATCGTCTGGGACATCCGTCTGCCCTACGCGCTGATCGCCGTCGCCGCCGGCCTGGCGCTGGGTCTGGCCGGCGCGGAGATGCAGACCGTGCTGCACAATCCGCTGGCCGATCCGTTCACCCTGGGCCTGCAGCCGGCCGCCGCCTTCGGCGCGGCGCTGGCCATCCTGCTCAACCTCAGCCTGCCCGGCGTGCCGGCCGCCTGGATGCTGCCGGCCAACGCCTTCGTCTTCGCCCTGGGCGCGGCGCTGCTGCTGGACGGCGTGGCGCGGTTCACCCGCATGGCGGCCAGCGGCGTGCTGCTGTTCGGCATCGCCCTGTTCTTCAGCTTCAACGCGCTGGTTTCCCTGCTGCAGTTCGTCTCCACCGCCGACGCGCTGCAAGACCTGGTGTTCTGGCTGATGGGCAGCCTGTCCCGCGCCGACTGGCCCAAGCTGGGCCTCCTGTTCGCCGCCTTCGCGCTGATCCTGCCGTGGTCGCTGGCCAATGCCTGGCGGCTGACCGCGCTGCGCCTGGGCGAAGACCGCGCCGCCAGCTTCGGCATAGACGTGCGCCGGCTGCGCCTGGCGTCCTTGCTGCGCGCCAGCCTGCTCACCGCGCTGGCCGTGGCCTTTGTCGGCACCGTAGGCTTCATCGGCCTGATCGCGCCGCATATCGCGCGCCGCCTGGTGGGCGAGGATCACCGCTTCTACCTGCCGGTCAGCGCGCTGACCGGCGCGGCCATCCTGTCCCTGGCCTCGGTGGCCACCAAGAACCTGATCCCCGGCGTCATCGTGCCGGTGGGCATCGTCACCTCGCTGGTGGGCATTCCTTTCTTCATCGCCATCGTCTTGCGCAACGGAGGCCGGACATGACTCACCTATCAATAGCCAAGCTGTCCGTGCGCTATGGCAAGCGCCGGGTGATAAACGGACTCGATGCGCCCTGTCTAGCGGCCGGGGAGGTCACCGCCCTGCTCGGCCCCAACGGCAGCGGCAAGTCCACCTTGCTGCGCGCGCTGGCCGGGCTGCAGCCCTGCGAAGGCCAAATCGCCCTGGACGGCCGGCCGCTGGACCGCCGCCGCGGCCAGGCGGCCTACCTGCCGCAAACGCTGCCGCCCTGCGTGCATCTGACGGTGTTCGAATCCTTGATGGTGGCCGGCCAGGCCACCGCCTCCGGCCTGTTCCGCCGCCACGGCGACGACGAGGTGGTGGCGCTGCTGGAATCGCTGGGCATAGTCCGTCTGGCGCGCAGCCATCTGGACCAGCTATCCGGCGGCCAGCGCCAGTTGGTGGGCATCGCCCAGGCGCTGATCCGCGAGCCGGCCCTGCTGCTGCTGGACGAGCCCCTGTCCGCGCTGGACCTGAACTACCAGTTCCACGTGATGGACCTGC
The DNA here is from genome assembly GCF_002924365.1 of Chromobacterium alticapitis. Taxonomy (GTDB): domain Bacteria; phylum Pseudomonadota; class Gammaproteobacteria; order Burkholderiales; family Chromobacteriaceae; genus Chromobacterium; species Chromobacterium alticapitis. The sequence goes on from NZ_PQWB01000032.1 coordinate 132,720, forward strand.
TGCGCCGCGAAACCCGCCGCCGCCGCATGGTGACGCTGATCGTGCTGCACGACCTGAACGCCGCGCTGCGCCATGCCGACCGCGCGCTGATGCTGAAAGATGGCCGCTTGCTGGCCGACGGCAGGCCGGAGCAGGTGATAGACGCCGCCGCCCTGCGCGCGGTTTACGGCGTGGACGGCCGGGTGGAGCGCTGTCCGCAAGGCGTGCCGCACGTGCTAGTGGACGGCTTGTCCGCCGCCTGAACGCGATGCCCGCGGCCCAGACGGGCCGCGGCGCCTCTCATCCGCTCCTCTGCCCGGCTGGATTCGCTTAATTAATTGCAATTGATACTCATTTGTATTTAATATACCGCATCATCGTCATCGGCCTTATCCGCCCCCTCCGCACGCCATGAACCCCAACGCCCCGCGCCTACCCCTCAGCGCCGCCCAGCGCGGCATCTGGATGGGCCAGCAACTCGTCCCGGACAATCCCAGCTACTGGACAGCCGAAGCCATCGAACTGTCCGGCCCGCTCGACGCGGCGGCCCTGCTCGCCAGCGCGGCAGAAACGCTGGCCGGCGGCCCCGCTTTGAACATGCGCTTCCATTTCGACGGCGATCAGTTGTGGCAGCAAGCCGCCGCGCCGGCCAGCGCGCCCGCCTGCCTGGACTTCAGCGCCGAGGCCGATCCGCGCGCGGCGGCCGAGGCCTGGATGCGGCAATCGCTGGCACAAGCCTGGCGCGCCGAGCAAGACACCCCCTGCCGCGCCGCGTTGCTGAAGCTGGGCGAGCGGCTGCACCTGTGGTATCTGCAGGTCCACCATATCGCCTTGGACGGCTACGGCTACGGCCTGCTGGCCAAGGCCATCGCGGCCCGCTACAGCGCCCGCGTCTCCGGCCAGACCCCGCCGGTCCTGCCCGATTGGTCGCTGCAGGCGACGCTGGCGGAGGACGCGGCCTACGCCGAATCCGCCGAACGCGGGCAAGACCGCGCCTTCTGGCTGGAACGGCAGGACGGCTTCCCCGCCGCCGTCTCGCTGGAAGCGCCGCAGCCGCTGGCCAACCATGTCGCCAAGAGCGGCGACACGCTGGAGGCGGAGCGGATAGCCGCCTGGCAGAGCGCCGCGCGCGCCAGCCGCGCCAACTGGGGTGCCTGGCTGCTGGCAGCCGTCGCCGCCTGGCTGGCCGGGAAAACCGGCCGCCGCGACATCACCCTGGGCCTGCCGGTGATGAACCGCATCGGCTCCGCCGCGCTGGACGTCCCGTGCATGGCGATGAATATCGCGCCGTTCAGCCTGCGTCTGGCGCCGGAGGACGCGCTGGGCGGCCTGGTCCGCCAGGCCGAGCAAGGCTTGCGCGCCATCCGGCCGCATCAGCGCTACCGTTATGAGTGGCTGCGCGGCGATCTGAACCGGCTGGCCGGCCAGGACAAGCTATTCGGCCCGGTGCTCAACCTGATGCCCTTCGACCGCCGCGCGCCGTTCGCCGGACTGGAAACCCGCATCCTGCCGATCAGCGCCGGCCCGGTGGAAGACCTCGCCGTCAATATCAGCCTGCTGAACACCGAATGGCGCTTCAGCCTGGAAGCCAATCCCCACGCCTACCCGCAGGCGCGGCTGGACGACATGCGCCGCGAGTTGCTGCATTGGCTGGACCGGCTGGCGCGCACGCCCGCCGATGCTCCGCTGGCCGAACTGCTGCCCGGCCTGCCGCCGCTGTCCGTGCTGCGCGGCCCGTCGCTGCGCCAAGCGCCGCGCGACGCGATGGCTTTGCTCGCGGAACAGGCCGCGAGCCGGCCGGACGCGCCCGCCCTGATAGACGGCGCGCTCACGCTCAGCTACAGCCACTTGCTAGCCAAGGTTCAGGCCCTGGCCGGAACGCTGCGCGCGCAGGGCCTGCAAGACGGCGAGCGCGTCGCCATCCTGCTGCCGCGCGGCGCGGACGCCGTCGTCGCTATCCTGGCCGCGCTGTGGGCCGGCGGCTGCTATGTGCCGCTGGACCCTTACGGCCCGCCGGCGCGGCTGGACATGGTTTTGCGAGATGCCAGGCCCAAGCTTGCGCTGACCTGGCGGCGCTGGACGGACCGGCTGGGTCAGACCGCGCCGCTATGCCTGGACGAGCCCTTGCTGTTCGCGCCGGCGCAAACCCGTCCGGCCCAGACCGACGCCGCCCAGCCGGCCTATCTGCTCTATACCTCCGGCTCCACCGGCCAGCCCAACGGCGTGCTGCTGGGCCGCGGCGCGCTGGCGCATTTCGTATCCAGCGCCGGCCAGTTTTACCGCTTCGCGGCGGGCGAACGCGTGCTGCAGTTCGCGCCGCTGCACTTCGACGCCAGCGTGGAGGAGATTTTCCTGGCGCTCTGCCATGGCGGCGCGCTGGTTCTGCGCGACGAAGCCATGCTGGAATCGATGCCGGCCTTCGTGGCTGCTGTCGAACAGATGGAAATCGACGTGCTGGACCTGCCCACCGCCTTCTGGCATGAGCTGGCCTACGCGCTGACGCCCGAACTGGCCGCGCGGCTGTCCCGCCTGCGCCTAGCCATCATAGGCGGCGAGGCGGCGCTGCCGGAACGCGCGCGACGCTGGGGCGAGCTGATGCCGTGCTGCGCGCTGCTGAACAGCTATGGTCCGACCGAGGCCTCCGTCATCGCCACCGGCGCCGTTCTGTCCGGCCCCGGCGCGGCATGGAACGGCGCGGACAACCTCCCCATAGGCCTGCCGCGCCCCGGCGTGGACGCCGTCGTGGTTGACCCGTCGCTGCGGCCGGTTCCGGCCGGCGAGGCCGGCGAGCTGTGCCTGCTGGGCGAGGCGCTGGCCCTCGGCTATCTGGACCGGCCGGAACTAAGCGCGCGCCGCTTCGTCGAGCTGTCCGCCCTGCCCGGCGCGCCGCGCGCCTACCGCACCGGAGACCGCGTGGCCTGGCTCGACGGCCAGCTGCGCTTCCTGGGCCGGCTGGACCAGGAGTTGAAAATCAGCGGCTTGCGCGTCGACCCGGCCGAAGTGGAAAACGCGCTGCTCGCCGTCCCCGGCGTGCGCGAGGCCGCGGTGATCGGCCTGCCGCTGGCCGGCGGCGGCTATGCGCTGGCCGCCGTCCTCGCCGGCGAGGCCGCGCGAGACGCCGCGGCATTGCGTGGGCTGCTGTCGGACACGCTTCCCGCCGCCGCCATCCCGGACCGCTGGCGTTGGCTGCCCGGCTTGCCGCGCAACGTCAACGGCAAGATAGACCGCAAGCGGCTGGCTGCCATGCTGGACGATGAAACCCCAGCCGCCGCCAATGAGCAGGCCACGCCGCTGGAGCGGCGCATCATGGCGGTCTGGCAACAGGTGCTGGGCCGCATGCCGGACGGACCGCGCGCCAATTTCTTCGCGCTGGGCGGCAAGTCCTTGCAGGCCATCCAGGCCGCCAATCGGCTGAGCCGCGAGCTGGAGCGCGAGGTGCCGGTGTCCGCGCTGTTCAGCTACCGCACCGTTTCCGCTCTGGCCCAGGCTTTGTCCGCGCCGGCCGCCCATCGCCCGCCATCTCAAGACAGCGACCCGTTCGGCCCCGTCTTGGCCATCC
>NZ_PQWB01000032.1:136287-158375 GCF_002924365.1 Chromobacterium alticapitis
GCTTGCAGGCCGCCGGCATCCGCGGCGAGACGCCGGCCAGCTTCGACGCCATGGCGGATGGCTGCCTCGCCCGCATCCGCGCCATTCAGCCGCAGGGTCCGTACCGCTTGCTCGGCTGGTCGCTGGGCGGCGCGCTGGCGCAGGCTATCGCAGCGCGGCTGCGCCAGGCCGGAGAAACCGTATCGCTGCTGGCCTTGATGGACAGCTACCCAGTCAGTTGCTGGCGGGAGCGGCCGCAGCCCACGCTGCACGACGCGCTGGTGACCGTGCTCAGCGTCAATGGCGAAGTGGACGCCGACGCGGACGGGCGGCCGCTGGACAACGAGGCCGTCTACCAGCGCCTGCTACGCCCCGGCAGCCCGCTCGCCTCCCTGGGCCGCGCCGCGCTGGAGAAGCTGGCGCAGGCCTCGTGGCAGGGCATGCGGCTGTTCCGCGACAGCCCCACGCCCATCTGCGACGGGGACGCATTGCTGTTCCGCGCCGGCCGCCATCCCGCCGACGCGCCCTCGCCCGGCGATTGGGCGCCCTTCCTCAAGGGCCGTCTCGACATCGTGGAGCTGGATTGCGACCACTTCGGCATGAGCGATCCGGAGCCGCTGCGCCGGATCGGCGAAACGCTGGCGCGCCGCCTGGGCGCCGGCTAAAACCAGACTGCGCGGGGCCGCCAGGCTCGGCCTCGCGCAAGCATGAACACATAGCCAATTCCATACATTAAGCACGAAATAAAACCCAAAAGCATAAATGCGCATTTTTTCTATTGACTTCATCCCGCATTGAACATAACTTTGAACGATAATTATTATCATTATCATCTGGAGCCTGCCATGAGCACGCCAGCCGTGACGAACCTAGCAGTCGACGACGTGTTTTATTTCCTGTCCGCCCACCGCAGCTTGAAAGCCGCCGGCATCCACTCCCGCCTCCGCCTGCCGGCCAGCCACCCGGGCTTCCAGGCGGCGGCGGCCCAGGCGCTGGCCCGCGCGCGCGCCGACGGCATAGAGCAGCCGGTGCTGATGGGCGCCATCCCCTTCGACATGGATGAGCCGTCCGAGCTGTTCATTCCGTCCTGCCACGCTTTCTTTGACCGCGCGGAACGGCTGGACGCCGCCGCCCGCCGCGCCGCGGCTGTCGGCCAGGCCATAGCCGCGCGCAGCGTGCCGGACGAGCCGGCGTTCAAGTCAGCGGTTGGCCAGGCCGTGTCGCGCCTCCGCCAGGGCGAATTGCGCAAGGCCGTGCTGTCCCGCGTCTACGAAGTGGACTTCGCCGCGCCGCTGGCGGCGGAGCGCGTGTTCGACGCGCTGTGCGCCCAGAATCCAGGCGGCTACCAGTTCCAGCTGCCGTTGGCCGAAGGCGGCCATCTGGTGGGTGTCAGCCCCGAGCTGCTACTGCGCCGGCACGGCGCCAGCGTCCACACCTTCCCGCTGGCCGGCTCCGCGCGGCGCCAGGCGGACGCCGCGGCCGACCAAGCCGCCGCCGACGCGCTGCTGCGCTCGGCCAAGGACCATTACGAGCACAGCCTGGTAATAGACGACATCCGCAATCTGCTCGCGCCGCACTGCGCGGAACTGTCCATCCCGGATGCGCCGTCCTTGCTCAGCACCCGCGCCATGTGGCACCTGGGCACGACGATAGCGGGCCGGCTGGCCGATCCGGCCATGACGGCGCTGCGGCTGGCCTGCCTGCTGCATCCCACGCCGGCCATCTGCGGCTTCCCCACGGCGGCCGCGCGCGAGCTGATCCGCGAAATCGAACCGTTCCAGCGCGGCGTGTTCAGCGGCATGGTGGGCTGGTGCGACGAGGAAGGCGACGGCGAATGGGCGGTGACCATACGCTGCGCCACCGTGGACGGCAGCCGCGCCCGCCTGTTCGCCGGCGCCGGCATCGTCGAGGCGTCCACGCCGGAATCGGAATGGGCGGAAACTCAGGCCAAGCTCGCCACCATGCTGGGCGCCTTCGGCCTGTCCGGCCAGGAGGCGGCATGAGCATCGCCTTCATGCCCTGGCCGGCCGAACTGGCCGCCCGTTACCGCGCCGCCGGCTGGTGGAATGATCAGCCCATGACCGAAATGCTGGCGCGGCAATGCCGCGAGCGCCCGGACGCGCCGGCCATCTTCTGCGGCGAGCGCGAAATCAGCTACGCCGAGCTGGATCGCCAGTCCAGCAGCCTGGCCGCCTGGCTGCACGCGCGCGGCTTGCGCCGCCATGACGCCGCCCTGGTGCAGCTGCCTAACGTGGCCGAGTTCTACGCCGTCCTGTTCGCGCTGTTCAAGCTGGGCGTCGCGCCGGTCAACGCGCTGTTCAGCCACCAGAGGCTGGAATTGTCGTCCTATGCCAAGCAGATCCAGCCCAAGTTGCTGATCGCCGACAGGCAGCACGCGCTGTTCGGCGACGACGCGATGGCGGACGAGCTGGCCGCAATCTCGCCGCCACTAAGTCTTCGCTTGTTCGCCCATGACACGCTGGAAACCGCGCTGCAAAGCGATGCCGAACTGCCGGCCGAAGCCGGCCCGACCGACGCGGCGGAAGTCGCCTTCTTCCAGCTGTCCGGCGGCAGCACCGGCACGCCCAAGCTGATTCCGCGCACCCACAACGACTACTTCTACAGCGTGCGCCGCAGCGCCGAGATCTGCCAACTCGGCCCGCATACCCGCTTCCTGTGCGCGCTGCCGGCGCCGCACAACTTCCCGCTCAGCTCGCCGGGCGCGCTCGGCGTGTTCCACGCCGGCGGCGCGGTGGCGCTGGCGTCCAGTCCGGAGCCGCTGGCCTGCTTCGCCCTGATCGCGCGCCATCAAGTGAACGTCGCCGCGCTGGTGCCGCCTGCCGTCGCGCTGTGGCTGCAGGCCGCGCCGGGCCGCGAGGCCCTGCTGAGAAGCCTGCAGTTGCTGCAAGTCGGCGGCGCCAGCTTCGCCGAATCCTTGGCCCGCCAGGTGCCGGAAGTGCTGGGCTGCAAGCTGCAACAGGTGTTCGGCATGGCCGAGGGCCTGGTCAACTACACCCGCTTGGACGACGGCGACGACATCGTATACGGCTGCCAGGGCCGGCCCATGAGCGACGGCGACGAGGTGAAGGTGGTGGACGAAGCCGGCCATCCGGTGCCGCCGGGCGCGCCCGGCATGCTGGCCACCCGCGGCCCCTACACCTTCCGCGGCTACTACCTGGCGCCGGAGCACAACGCCCGCGTGTTCGACAACGAGGGCTTCTATTATTCCGGCGACGTGGTGGTGGCGGACGAGCGCGGCAACCTGCGCGTGGTGGGTCGGGTGAAAGATCAGATCAACCGCGGCGGCGAGAAGATCGCCGCCGAGGAAATCGAGCACCTGCTGCTGCGACACCCGCAAGTGGCCCAAGCCGCGCTGGTGGCCATGCCGGACAGCATGCTGGGCGAGAAGAGCTGCGCCTTCATCGTGCCGCATGGCGACGGTCTGAAGTCGGTGGCGCTGCGCCGCTTCCTGCGCGAGATAGGCGTAGCCGACTATAAACTGCCCGACCGTTTCGAACTGCTAAACGCCCTGCCGCTGACCCATGTCGGCAAAATAGACAAACAAGCGCTGCGCGGCATGCTGGCCGCCGCGGCCGGAGCCTGAACGCCATGAGCATCCCCAAGCTGAACGCCTACCCGCTGCCGCAGGCGGCCGATTTTCCCGCCAACAAAACCGCCTGGCGCGTGGCGCCCCAACGCGCCGCTCTGCTGATCCACGATATGCAGCGCTACTTCCTGGCCTTCTACGGCGAAGACAGCCCGCAGATGCAGGAGCTGATCGCCCGCGTCGCAGCATTGCGCGATTGGGCTGACAGCCACGGCGTGCCGGTGGTCTACACCGCGCAGCCGACCGAGCAGAAAGCGGAAGACCGCGCCCTGCTGAACGATATGTGGGGGCCCGGCCTGACCACCGCCGACCCGGCGCTGCAGGCAGTGACGCCGCGGCTGGCCCCGCGCGAGCAGGACACCGTGCTGGTGAAGTGGCGCTACAGCGCCTTCCAGCGCAGCGATCTGCAAGAAAAGATGAAAGCCTGGGGCCGCGACCAGCTGGTGATCTGCGGCGTCTACGCCCACATCGGCTGCCTGATGACCGCCTGCGACGCCTTCATGCGCGACATCCAGGCCTTCATGGTCGGCGACGCGGTGGCGGACTTCAGCGAGGACGAGCACAAGATGGCGCTGCGCTACGTCGCCACCCGCTGCGGCGCGGTCATCGCCGCCTCCTCGCTGAGCGGCCATGGCGAGCAAGCCTTCACCCGAGACTGGCTGAAAACGCAGATCCTGAGCGCATTGTCCGATGGCGACGACAGCCTGGCCGGCGACGACAATCTGCTCGATTACGGCTTGGACTCCATCCGCCTGATGGAGCTGGTAGCGCAATGGCAGGCCCGCGGACTCGACATCAGTTTCGAAGACCTGGCGCGCCTGCCGACGCTGAACGGCTGGTGGACGGCCATAGCAGCCAAGCTGCCGCAGGAGGCCTGAGCATGCGCGGATTCGATTTCAGCGGCCAATGCGTGTGGGTGACCGGCGCGGCCCAGGGCATAGGCCAGGAAGTGGCGAGCCGCTTCGTCGACGCAGGCGCCCGCGTCGTCGCGCTGGATATGAAGTTCAGCAGCCCGAGCGCCCGCGATGGCGCGCGGCGCGAGCTGCCGCTGGACATCCGCGACGCCGACGCCGTGGCCGCGCTGTGCCGGCGGCTAACTGAGGAAGACGCCCTGCCCGACGTGCTGGTCAACGCCGCCGGCGTGCTGCGGTTGGGCCAGCTCGACGCGCTGTCGCCGGAAGACTGGCGGCAGTGCTTCGCCGTCAACGTCAGCGGCCCCTTCCACCTGTTGCGCGCGCTGCTGCCGCACTTCAAGGCGCGCCGCGCCGGAGCCATCGTCAACGTCGCCTCCAACGCCGGCCACGTGCCGCGCCTGGAGATGGCCGCCTATGGCGCGTCCAAGGCGGCGATGGCCAGCCTCAGCCACAACGCCGCGCTGGAGCTGGCGCCCTACGGCGTGCGCTGCAACGTGGTGTCGCCCGGCTCCACCGACACGCCCATGCTGCGCGCCATGTGCGCCGGCGGCGGCGGCACGGCGGGCGCCATCGCCGGCAAGCCGGAAGCGTTCCGCCTGGGCATTCCGCTGGGCAAGCTGGCCACGCCGGCCGATGTTGCCGACGCGGTGCTGTTCCTGGCCTCGGACCTGGCCGGACACATCACGATGCAAGACATCGTGGTGGACGGCGGCGCGACGCTGGCGGCCTGACATGGACAGCGCGCCGCCCTGTCGCACGCCCTCTCATCCGGGACGGTCTCGGCCGTCCCCGCCGCAAACAACGGGGCGCTTCCGCTGACCGTTGGCGGATCGCTTCGTGGAGAATACCCAATGACTACCCTCGCCAGGCCGGACAGCCCCTCTCGCGCCGCCGGCCCCGCCCTGCCTCCGGCCAGCCAGGCCGAATACCGCCCCATGCCAAGCCCGGCAGAGCTGCTGCGCAGCCTGCCGCAAAGCGCGCGCGCGGCGCAATCGGTCCATGCCGGCCGCGCCGCCGTGAAGCAAGTGATCGCGGGCAAAGACCCGCGCTGGCTGGTGGTGGTCGGCCCCTGCTCCATCCACGACCCACGCGCCGGTCTGGACTACGCCGCCCGCCTGGCGGAACTGGCAGACGAGCTGGGCGACACGCTGCTGATCGCCATGCGCGCCTACTTCGAGAAACCCCGCACCAGTGTGGGCTGGAAAGGCCTGATCAACGACCCGTATCTGGATGACAGCTGCTGCGTGGACGAAGGCATGCACATCGCGCGCCGCTTCCTGCTCTGCGCCGCCGAGCTGGGCCTGCCCTTGGCCGGCGAGGCGCTGGACCCGCTGTCTCCGCTCTATCTGGCCGACCTGTACAGCTGGACCGCCATCGGCGCGCGCACCACGGAATCGCAAACCCACCGCGAGCTGGCCTCGGCGCTGGACAGCGTGGTCGGCTTCAAGAACAGCACCGACGGCACGCTGGAGGCGGCGCTGAACGCCATCGTCTCCGCCAGCAGCCCGCATGCTTTCCTCGGTCTGGATCACGCCGGCCGCGTGGCAGCGGTCAACAGCCGCGGCAATCCGCACTGCCATCTGGTGCTGCGCGGCGGCGGCGGCCGGCCCAATTACGACTCGGTCAGCGTCGCGCTGGCCGAGCACGCGATGAAGAAGCGCGACATTCCGCCGGTGATCATGGTGGACTGCGCCCACGGCAATTCCTGGAAAAACCACGCGCTGCAGCCCGTGGCGCTGGCCGACGCCGTGTCCCAGATCGCGCATGGCAACCGCAGCATACGCGGCCTCATGCTGGAAAGTTTCCTCGAAGCCGGCAACCAGCCGATACCGGCCGACCTGTCCCAGCTGCGCTACGGCTGCTCCATCACCGACCCCTGCGTCGATTGGGACACCACAGCGCGCGTCCTGCGCGAGGCCCGCGCGAAATTGCGGCCACTGTTGGGAAACTGAACCCATCCGTAGCGCGGGTTGGCCGAACAGGCCATACCCGCGATTCATTTGACCAAGCTTGCTCCCCCAAACTGCAGCCACTTATCTGCGCCTGGCGCGCGGGCAAGGCCGAAGGCCTGCCCGCCCTACAAGGCTCCACTCAATCCGAGTGCGCAGCTCCAGCCTTAAAATGGCAAATGGATTGACAATAAAAGGCTCAGCGAGATTATAATCCACCACCCAATAGATATTAGTCTAAAAATCTGCCCATCAATTAAATGCCTTGTCTTTCCATTGCCGTCATATATTAAATCTCTGATCTCCCCTTCCAATCTTAACTGCTCCCCATCCGTGCTAATATATTTTTCAGGTTTAGCACAGCCGCCTTTTTGCCATTTTTTAAAATTCAAAAAAATTCGTTCCTCAGAAAGGAGCTGGCTCTCTGCCATCAGGACAAAATATTGAAAATAGCTCACCGCATTAGCGCGATTGCTAACAACGACTTTAAATCTTCTTGATGCCCAAAAATGAAAACAAAAAAGCAGGAGAAGTAAAAAAAAGAAACCAAGCTGACTCTTAAGGGGGGCTATCAAAAGCGCATCCCCAATTTTGATCTGAGAAATATAAGAAATTTGAACTGCAAAAACAGCAAATCCTGCCGACAAAACAAAACTTTGCATATTTAAATGAAAGCCGCGATAATTTTGAAGAAGCGACTCCTGCCACACAAGACCATTCATTAGAAAATCTCGCTGACTCATAAGCTGTTTTTCCGATTTATCATCGATCATTTCTCTCATATTTTAAACTACACTCAATCTAAATAAATACTTCGCCTCTGGAAAAGCGCATAGCATACCATTCATTATTCATGAACAGCCATTGATGACAAATAAATCTACCAAATTGCATCCTGCAATGTCAAATAATTGGAACAATAGAAACTCCACATCCACCACAGGCGCCATTCCCCCCAAAAAAAACCCCGCCTAAGCGGGGTTTTTTCACATGCCATCCCACGAACGAGATGGCGGCAAGCGGATTACTGCGCCTTTAGGCCGAAGGATTCAGCGGTCGCCTGGGCGGTTTTCGCTTCTTCTTCCAGCAGGGCCTTGATGGACAGGCGGATGCGGCCGCGGTCGTCCATTTCGATGGCCTTGACCTTGACCACTTGGCCTTCCTTCAGGTGGTCGGACACATTCTTGATGCGCTCGTTGGCGATCTGCGAAATGTGAACCAGACCATCCTTGCCCGGCAGGATGGAGACGATGGCGCCGACGTTGTTGTCGAGGATCTTGACCACGGTGCCTTCGTACACCTTGCCCACTTCCACTTCAACCGTGATCTCTTCGATGCGCTTCTTGGCCGCTTCCGCGCCCTCGTTGCTCACCGAAGCGATGGTGATGGTGCCGTCTTCTTCGATGTTGATCTCGCAGCCGGTGTCCTTAGTGATGGAGCGGATGGTTTCGCCGCCCTTGCCGATCACTTCGCGGATCTTCTCCGGGTTGATCTTCATCACGTACAGGCGCGGAGCGTGGGCGGACAGCTCTTGCGGGCCATCCACGGCTTCCTTCATCAGGCCCAGGATGTGGATACGCCCTTCCTTGGCCTGCTCCAGCGCAACCTGCATGATTTCCTTGGTGATGCCCTGGATCTTGATGTCCATCTGCAACGCAGTGATGCCGCCGGCGGTGCCGGCCACCTTGAAGTCCATGTCGCCCAGATGATCTTCATCGCCCAGGATGTCGGTCAGCACGGCGAAGCGGTTGCCCTCCAGGATCAGGCCCATGGCGATGCCGGCCACGTGCGCCTTCAGCGGCACGCCGGCGGACAGCAGCGACAGGCAGCCGCCGCACACGGAAGCCATCGACGAGGAGCCGTTGGATTCAGTGATTTCCGACACCACGCGCATGGAGTAGCCGAATTCGTCTTCCGGCGGCAGCACGGCAACCAGCGCGCGCTTGGCCAGGCGGCCGTGGCCGATTTCGCGGCGCTTCGGCGGGCCCATGCGGCCGGCTTCGCCGGTGGAGTACGGCGGGAAGTTGTAATGCAGCATGAAGCGCTCGGTGTATTCGCCGGCCAGCGCGTCGATGATCTGCTCGTCTTGCTTGGTGCCCAGCGTGGTCACCACCATGGCCTGGGTTTCGCCGCGGGTGAACAGGGCGGAGCCGTGGGTGCGCGGCAGCACGTTGTTGCGGATGCTGATCGGACGCACGGTGCGGGTGTCGCGGCCGTCGATGCGCGCTTCGCCGGCCAGGATTTGGCCGCGGACGATTTCAGCTTCCAGACCCTTGAAGATGCCCTTGATCTCGTTGGCCTTCAGGGTGTCGGTGTCTTCGTTGATCAGGCCGGCCTTGACCGCGGCCCAAGCTTCGTTGATGGCCACGGTGCGGGCTTGCTTCTGGCGCAGGCGGAAAGCTTCAGCCAGCTTCTCGCCGGCGATGCCGCGGATCTGGGCGATCAGCTCTTCATTGGCGACCGGAGCGGCCCAGTCGAACATCACCGGGTTCACTTCGTCGGCCAGCTCGTTGATGGCCTTGATCGCGGCTTGCATCTGCTCGTGGCCGAACACCACGGCGCCCAGCATCACGGCTTCCGGCAGTTCCTTGGCTTCCGATTCCACCATCAGCACGGCGCGCTGGGTGCCGGCGACGACCAGGTCCATCTGCGAGGTTTGCAGTTCGGTCTTGGTCGGGTTCAGGATGTATTCGCCATTGGCGTAGCCGACGCGGGCGGCGCCGATCGGGCCGGCGAACGGCAGGCCGGAGATGGCCAGGGCGGCGGAGGCGCCGATCATCGCCGGGATGTCGGAATCCACTTCCGGATTCAGCGACAGCACGGTGGCGACGATTTGCACGTCATGGTAGAAGCCTTCCGGGAACAGCGGACGGATCGGGCGGTCGATCAGGCGGCTGGTCAGCACTTCCTTCTCGGACTGCTTGCCTTCGCGCTTGAAGAAGCCGCCCGGGATCTTGCCGGCGGCGTAGGTGCGCTCCAGGTAGTCCACGGTCAGCGGGAAGAAGTCTTGGCCCGGCTTGACGGACTTGCCGCCCACCACGCTGACCATGACGACGGTGTCGTCCACCGACACCACTACGGAACCGGACGCCTGGCGGGCGATTTCACCGGTTTCCAGGGTGACGGTTTGACGGCCGAACTGGAAGGTTTTGGTGATCTTGTTGAACACTTGGGTTTCCCTATTCTTGGTTCGATTGCTAAAAATGCGAGCCGGAAAAAAACAACGGGAACCCCTATAAATTCTGACCGAGCGATGGATCGGAATTTGTAGAGGCTCCCCCCGTTGTAGCAATAAAAACTCGCGAACTGCCGGTGTGAAAAAGTCGCAGCGAGCTGCGACTTTTTCAGAACCGTATGCCGATTACTTGCGCAGGCCCAGGCGGGTGATCAGCGCGCGGTAAGCGTCAGCGTCGGTACGCTTCAGGTAGTCCAGCAGACGGCGACGACGGCTAACCAGCTTCAGCAGACCACGACGGCTGTGGTGGTCCTTGGTGTTGGCCTTGAAGTGCGGGGTCAGGTCGTTGATGCGTGCGGTCAGCAGGGCAACTTGAACTTCGGACGAACCAGTGTCGCCTTCAGCGCGTTGGAAGCCTTTAACGATTTCTGCTTTTTGAGCGGCGGTCATTGCCATTTGGATTACTCCATATCAGTAGGGGGTTTGAAACCCGACAAGTGCGGCGAGCCGGAAAACCCAACCCATCCCACACTCCGGTAATTCGCGAATCAGGCCTGGGCCTGGGCCTGGTTCGCCAGGAGCCGGATCGGATGCAGGCGGCCATCGCCGCGCGCCTCGCCCAGCCCCACGAATTTCCGGGACGATTGCTCGTAAACCCGGAAGCGTTGCATTTTCTCACACTTTTGTTCAAAACGCACGGGCTGGCCGTGCAGAAACTTGCCGATCTCGCCCTCCGGCAGCTCCAGTTGCGGGAAATGCATCACCAGCACATCCGCCGGCATCAGCAAGGCTTCCCGAGCCGGCATGTCCAGTTGCTCCAGATCGGCCAAGGCATGCGACTGTTCCAGGCCGAAACCGCCGGTGGCGGTGCGGCGCAGCGCGGTCAGATGCGCGCCGCAACCGAGCGCCTCGCCGATGTCGCAGCCCAGGGTGCGGATATACGTGCCCTTGGTGCACAGCACCTCGATCTCGGCCGACACCTCGTCGAAGGACAGCAGTTCCAGCTTGCGTATGGTGACCTGGCGCGCCTCGCGCGGCACTTCGATGCCGGCGCGGGCGTACTCGTACAGCGGCTTGCCCTGGTGCTTCAGCGCCGAATACATCGGCGGCACCTGGCTGATCTCGCCGCGGAAACGCTCCAGCGCGGCTTCCAGCTGCTCGCGGCTGAAACTCACCGGCCGCTCGGACACCACCTCGCCTTCCACGTCGCCGGTAGTGGTCACCACGCCGAACTTGATCGTGGCGCGGTAGCCTTTGTCGGCGTCCAAGAGATAAGACGAAAACTTGGTCGCCTCGCCCAGGCACACCGGCAGCAAGCCGGTAGCCAGCGGATCCAGCACCCCGGTGTGGCCGGCCTTGGCCGCATTCAGCAGCCAGCGCGCCTTTTGCAGCGCGTTGTTGCTGGAGATGTCGTAAGGCTTGTCGATCAGCAGCACGCCATCAATATGGCGGCGATTGCTGCGCGGCTTGCTCATTCGGCCTTGCCCTCGCCCTCGCCGGCCTCGTCCTCCGCGAGGGAACCGAACTTCTCCGCATCCTCGCGCGCCACCTGGTTGATCAGGCTGGTCAGATGCATGCCGCGCTCGACCGAGTCGTCATAGACGAAATGCAGCTGCGGCATGCTGAACATCTTGATGGCGCGGCCCAGTTCGTTGCGCAGATAGCCGGTAGAGCTGTCCAGCGCTTCCTGGGTGGCTTCGCGGGTGGATTCCACCATTACCGTGTAGTACACCTTGGCGTGGGAATAGTCGCGGGTCACTTCCACCGAAGTGATGGTGATCCAACCCGCGCGCGGGTCTTTCAGGCCCTTGCGGGTCAGTTCGGCCAGCTCGCGCTGGATCTGCTCGGCGATGCGGTCCGAGCGGGAGAAACCTTTTTTGGCTTTGGCCATATTACTTCCCATTCTGTTCTGGCGCGGCCCATGCGGCCGCCAAGCCACGGGGCCCGTCCAAACGCACGCGCTATGGCATGCGCTTGGACGGGCGTCGTGGCGAATACGAAAAAGGGCGAGCGCCCATCGGCCTTCCGGCCGACGCGGCACCCGCCCCTGGCGTCCCGATTACAGGGAGCGCGCGACTTCCACGATCTCGAACGCTTCCAGCTGGTCGCCTTCTTGGATGTCGTTGAAGTTCTTCAGCATCAGGCCGCATTCGTAGCCCTGCTTCACTTCCTTCACGTCGTCCTTGAAGCGCTTCAGCGAGTCCAGTTCGCCGGTGTGGATTACCACGTGGTTGCGGATCAGACGGACCGAAGCGCTGCGCTTGATCATGCCGTCGGTCACCATACAACCCGCGATATTGCCCACCTTGGAAACCGTGATCACCTGACGGATCTCGACGGTGCCCAGCACCTGTTCCTTCTTCTCCGGCGCCAGCATGCCGGACAGCGCGGCCTTCACCTCGTCCACCGCATCGTAAATGATGTTGTAGTAACGGATGTCGACGCCTTCGTTCTCCGCCAGCTTGCGCGCGGCGGCGTCGGCTCGGGTGTTGAAGCCGATCACGATGGCCTTGGAAGCGATCGCCAGGTTGACGTCGGATTCGCTGATGCCGCCCACGCCGGAGTGCAGGATGCCCACGCGAACTTCTTCGGTGGACAGCTTCTGCAGGCTGCCGGCCAGCGCTTCGTACGAGCCTTGCACGTCGGCCTTGATGATGATGGACAGGGTTTGCACCTCGCCTTCGGCCATCTGGGCGAACATGTTCTCCAGCTTCGCGGCCTGCTGCTTGGCCAGACGAACGTCGCGGAACTTGCCGGCGCGGAACAGCGCGATTTCGCGCGCTTTCTTTTCGTCGGCCAGCGCCATCGCGTCTTCGCCGGCTTGCGGCACGTCGGACAGACCCAGGATTTCCACCGGGATGGCCGGACCGGCAGACTCGATGGCCTTGCCGTTTTCGTCCATCATGGCGCGGACGCGGCCGAATGCCGTGCCTGCCAAGATCACATCGCCCTTCTTCAGCGTGCCGGATTGAACCAGCAGAGTGGCGACCGGACCGCGGCCCTTGTCGAGGCGAGCCTCGACGATGATGCCCTTGGCCAACGAATCCACCGGGGCCTTCAGCTCCAGCACTTCAGCCTGCAGCAGAATGGCTTCCAGCAGCGCGTCGATATTCAGGCCCATCTTGGCCGACACTTCGATGAACTGGGTGTCGCCGCCCCAATCTTCCGGCACCACTTCGTGCGCCACCAGTTCCTGGCGGATGCGCTCGACATTGGCGCCCTGCTTGTCGATCTTGTTGACCGCCACCACCATCGGCACCTTGGCGGCCTTGGCGTGGTGGATCGCTTCGATCGTCTGCGGCATCACGCCGTCGTCCGCCGCCACCACCAGCACCACGATGTCGGTCGCCTTGGCGCCGCGGGCACGCATCGCGGTAAACGCTTCGTGACCCGGGGTATCCAGGAAGGTGATCATGCCGCGCGGGGTTTCCACGTGGTAGGCGCCGATGTGCTGGGTAATGCCGCCGGCTTCGCCCGCGGCGACCTTGGCGCGGCGGATGTAGTCCAGCAGCGAGGTCTTGCCGTGGTCGACGTGGCCCATTACGGTCACCACCGGGGAACGCGGCTTCTCCACCACTTCCACGGTCTCGCCGCCGGTCACTTCCAAATAGGCTTCCGGATCGTCCGCTTGGGCGGCCTTCGGATTGTGGCCCATTTCTTCCACCACGATCATCGCGGTTTCCTGGTCCAGCACCTGGTTGATGGTGACCATCATGCCCATC
Source organism: Chromobacterium alticapitis (assembly GCF_002924365.1). GTDB lineage: Bacteria > Pseudomonadota > Gammaproteobacteria > Burkholderiales > Chromobacteriaceae > Chromobacterium > Chromobacterium alticapitis. Next base: position 149,634 of record NZ_PQWB01000032.1, read on the forward strand.
TTCATCAGCGCCTTGATCACTTCCACGGCCTTGACGGCCATGCGGTGAGCCAATTCGGCCACGGTGATGGTTTCCGGCACCAGAACCTCATGCACGATAGGCTCGGTCGGCGCCTGGAAGGCGTGCTGATTATTGCCTTGCTTGCCCTTGCCCTTGCCGCCGCGAGACTTCCAGTCGCCGCTAGCATCGCCGCCGCGGGTCTTCAAACCGCCGCGGCCGCCCTTCTTCTTATCGTCCCAGCGGTCGCCGCCCTTCTTATTGTTGCTGCTCCCGCCCTTCTTGGCGTCCGGACGACCGGCGACGGTCGCCGGAATGACCGGCGCGCCAGGCGCTGCGGCAGGAGCCGAACGCGGGCCGCGATTGTCGCCAGCCGGACGCGGACCGCGGTTGTCGCCTGCGGGGCGCGGGCCACGATCGCCAGCCGGGCGCGGGCCGCGGTCGCCGGCGCCAGCCGGACGCGGACCACGATCGCCAGCGCCAGCCGGGCGCGGGCCGCGGTCGCCGGCGCCAGCCGGACGCGGGCCACGATCGCCGGCCGGACGCGGGCCGCGATCGCCGGACGGCGCGCCGCGACGATCATCACGGCGCTCTTCGCGACGTTCCTCGCGCGGCGGCTCCACTACCGGAGCCGGCGCGGGAGCCGGTTGAGAGGCGGCCAGCTTGGCAGCCTGGCGACGCTCTTCGCGCTCGATCTTTTCGCGCATCAGCGCTTCCTGACGAGCGCGGAAAGCGGCCTGGCGCTTTTCTTCCGCTTCGCGCGCGGCGATTTCTTCCGGCGACAGGATGGAGGCGACCGTGCGCGGAGCCGGCGCCGCAGCCGGTTTCGGCTCAGGCTTGACTTCCGGCTTCGGCTCGGGCTTGGCTTCGACCTTCGGTTCCGGCTTGGCCTCAACCTTCGGCTCCGGCTTCGGTTCCGGCTTGGCCTCGACCTTCGGCTCCGGCTTGGCTTCCGCCGGCGCGGCGACAGGCGCCGGAGCGGCCGGTTTGGCGGCCTCGGCGCGCGGCGCTTCTTCCGGACGCGCCACCACGCGCTTCTTGCGCGTTTCCACGGTCACGGTGCCGCCGTCGGCTTTTCTCACCTCGCTGGTGGACTTGCGAGTCAGCGTAATGCCGCCGTCCTCGCGCGCACCGTGCGCGCGCTTCAGATAGTCCAAGAGCTGGGACTTGTCTTGCGCCGACAGGGTGTCTTCCGGCGAGCGCTTGCTCACGCCCGCGGCACGCAGCTGCTCAAGCAGGCGTTCCGGCGTGAGATTCATCTCGCTGGCAAATTGTTTTACATTCGTCAAAACCATTCGTCTTCCCAAATTCCGTAAATACTTCCCGAGAAAGCCTTACTGGTTGAACCAGTGTTCGCGCGCCTTCATGATGATTGCGCGTGCAGCTTCCGCTTCCATGCCGGTCATGTCCACCAGATCGTCAACGGCCAGGTCGGCCAGATCGTCGCGGGTGGTCACGCCGCCTGCGGCCAGCTTGCGAACCAGCTCGGCATCCAGGCCTTCCATGTCCTTCAAGTCGTCGGATACGTTCTCGACCTGTTCCTCGGACGCAATGGCCTGTGTCAGGAGCGCATCACGGGCGCGGCTGCGCAGCTCGCCCACCAGCTCCTCGTTGAAGCCTTCGATTTCCAGCATTTCTTCCAGCGGCACGTAGGCCACTTCTTCCAGCGCGGCAAAGCCTTCGTTCACCAGCTTGGCTGCGATGTCCTCTTCCACGCCCAGCGCGCTGGCGAACAGCTGGCGCAGCGCGGTGTCTTCGGCCAGGTGCTTCTCTTCGGCCTCGGTCACGGTCATGATGTTCAAGTACCAGCCGGTCAGTTCAGCGGCGAGCTTGACGTTCTGACCGCTGCGGCCGATAGCCAGCGCCAGTTGCTCTTCCTCTACGACCACGTCCATGCTGTGATTGTCTTCGTCGACCATGATGCGGCTCACTTCAGCCGGTGACAGGGCGTTGATGACGAATTGGGCCGGTTCCGGCGCCCACAACACGATGTCCACGCGCTCGCCCGCCAGTTCCTGCGTCACGGCCTGGACGCGGGAGCCGCGCATGCCGATGCAGGTGCCCTGCGGGTCGATGCGGGCGTCGTTGGCCTTGACGGCGATCTTGGCGCGCATGCCCGGATCGCGCACGGCGGCGCGGATTTCCAGCATGCCTTCCTCGATCTCCGGCACTTCCAGCTCGAACAGCTTGGTCAGGAATTCCGGCGCGGTGCGCGACAGGATCAGCTGCGGGCCGCGGCCCTGGCGATCGATGCGCAGCAGGTAGGACTTCACGCGGTCGCCCACGCGCAGGTTTTCTTTCGGAATCATCTGGTCGCGAGGCAGCACGGCTTCCAGCTTGCCGCACTCCACGATCGCGTTGCCGCGTTCGATGCGCTTGATGGTGCCGATCACCAGGTGCTCGCGACGCTGCAGGAATTCGTTCAGCAGCTGCTCGCGCTCGGCGTCGCGGATGCGTTGCAGGATCACCTGCTTGGCGGTCTGCGCGCCGATGCGGCCGAACTCCACGGCTTCCATCGACTCTTCGATGAAGGCGCCCAGTTCGATGCGCGGATCGCGCTCCCGCGCGTCGATCAGGCCGATTTCCTTGCTTTCGGATTCCAACAGCTCGTCTTCCACCACCAGCCAGCGGCGGAAGGTTTGGTACTGCCCGGTGTGGCGGTCGATTTCGACGCGCACATCCATCTCGTCATCGGTAAACTTCTTTTTGGTGGCCGAGGCAAGCGCCATCTCAAGGGCGGAAAACACCACATCCTTGCTGACATTCTTCTCGCTCGCCAGGGCATCAACCAGCAACAAAATCTCGCGACTCATGCATTCCTCTCCGAATTTTGTCCTTTAGCGCGGGCTATCGCCGTCCAGGCATCAGAACTCAGGCTCGATGCGAGCCTTGTCGATGTTGGCGAACGGAATTTCCACGATGCGGCCATCCACTTCCAGCCTCACGGAGCCTTCTTCGACCCCGGCAAGACGACCGGTAAATTTCTTCTGCTGCTCGATCGGCATCCGCGTCTTGATCTTGGCGAGCTGACCGGCAAAGCGGACGAAATCGGCTTCCTTCTTCAAAGGACGGTCCAGGCCCGGCGAAGACACTTCCAAGCGCTCGTAATCCACGTTCTCGACCATGAACAGTCGAGTCAGGTGATTGCTCACCAGCACGCAGTCTTCCACGGTGATGCCACCGGGCTTGTCGAGAAACACGCGAAAACCGCCACCCTGGGTCATTTCAAAGTCGACCAATTCATAGCCGAGACCCGGCAGGGTGTTTTCCAGCAGCAAACGAACATCCATTGCTTTTTCCACAAATAAAAAATGGGCGAAACGCCCATCCCTAACCGCTGCGATTGTAACCTATTTCCCAAAAAAAGGAAACCTGCCCGAGACTTGCGTGACCCTGCCCCGCCCCGTGCCCATGCCAGACAATTTTTGCGAGAGTTTTTCAGTTACGGTACATTACCGCGGATCAAACACAAGTTTGACCGCAGCGGCCCCGGCCGCCAAGACAACGACGACAAAAAACAGCGACTCGCTAGACCGAATCGCCTCCGGCGCGCGCCGGGGCGATGTTCGCTAAAACCGCACGACGGAGAAACCTGGATTTATGGATAAGGTGTGGCTTAAAAACTACCAGGCTGGGGTGGCCCACGAGATCGACATCAATCAGTTCCAGTCGGTCATCGAAGTGTTCGACCGCAGCGTCAAGAAGTTCGGCGACCGCCCGGCCATGGCCTGCATGGACAAGGTGCTCAGCTACTCGGAACTGGACGCGCTGTGCTCGCGCTTCGCCTCCTTCCTGCAACACAAGCTGGGCGTCAAGAAGGGCGACCGCGTCGCCATCATGATGCCCAATCTGCTGCAATACCCCATCTCGGTATTCGGCGCGCTGCGCGCCGGCGGCGTGGTGGTCAACGTCAACCCCCTGTACACCCCGCGCGAGCTGGAACACCAGCTGAAAGACGCCGGCGCAGAAACCATCGTCATCTTGGAAAACTTCGCCAGCGTGCTGGAGCAGGTGCTGCCGCGCACCCAGGTCAAGAACGTGGTGATCGCCTCCATCGGCGACATGTTCGGCTTCCCCAAGCGCCAGCTGGCCAACTTCGTGGTGCGCAAGGTCAAGAAGATGGTGCCGCCGTGGCATATCCCCGGCCACGTCCGCTTCAACGACGCACTGGCCGCCGGCGCCGCCAAACCGTATGACAAGGTAGCGCTGGGGCACGACGACATCGCCTTCCTGCAATACACCGGCGGCACGACCGGCGTGGCCAAGGGCGCTGAATTGCTGCATCGCAACATCGTCGCCAATATGCTACAGGCCGGCAACTGGGTCAATACCCTGGTGCGCGAAGGCCAGGAAGTCATCGTCACCGCGCTGCCGCTGTACCATATCTTCTCGCTGACCGCCAACCTGATGGTGTTCACCGAGCTGGGGGCGCTGAACGTGCTGATCCCCAACCCGCGCGACATCCCCGGCTTCATCAAGGAGCTGGGCAAGTATCCGATCACCTGCATCACCGGCGTCAACACGCTGTTCAACGCGCTGCTGAACAACCCGGAGTTCTCCAAGCTGGACTTCTCCACCTGGCGGCTGACGCTGGGCGGCGGCATGGCGGTGCAAAAGGCCGTGGCCGACAAATGGAAAGCCGTCACCGGCGTCACGCTGGCCGAGGCCTACGGCTTGACCGAAACCAGCCCGGCCGCCTGCATCAACCCGATGGATCTCAAGGCGTACAACGGCACCATAGGCCTGCCAGTGCCCTCCACCGAGATCGAGATCCGCGATGCCGAAGGCAAGCCGCTGCCGCAAGGCGAACAGGGCGAACTGTGCATCCGCGGTCCGCAGGTGATGCGCGGCTACTGGAAGCGCCCGGATGAAACCGCCAAGGTGCTGGGCGCGGACGGCTTCCTCGCCACCGGCGACATGGCCATGATCACGCCGGAAGGCTTCGTCAAGCTGGTGGACCGCAAGAAGGACATGATTCTGGTGTCCGGCTTCAACGTCTATCCCAACGAGATCGAGGACGTGGTGGCCAGCCATCCGGGCGTGCTGGAAGTGGCTTGCATAGGCGTGCCGGACGACAAGTCCGGCGAAATAGTCAAAGTCTTCGTGGTCAAGAAGGACCCGGCGCTGACCGACAAGGAAGTCATCCGCCATTGCCGCGAAAACCTCACCGGCTACAAGGTGCCCAAGCTGGTGGAGTTCCGCAGCGAGCTGCCCAAGACCAATGTCGGCAAGATACTGCGCCGCGCCCTGCGCGACCAGGAAACCGCCAAGCAGGCCTGATCCGCCCCGCGCCTGCCAAGCCGCCCTCCGGGGCGGCTTTTGTTTTGTCACGAACAAACACAAGACCGGAGACGGCGGCTAGACTATAGTGGCCTACCCCAAAACGCCGTTCAGGACCCGATTCATGCTGATGTTGCCGTTTTTCAAGCTGATGGCCGAAAAGAAGGCCAGCGACCTGTTCATGACCAGCTCGGCGCCGCCCATGCTGAAGCTGTCCGGCGAACTGCAGCCCATCAACGAGAAGCCGCTGACCGCGGAGATGGTCAAGCAACTGGCCTACAGCCTGATGAGCGAACAGGAAGTCACCGAGTTCGAGCGCGAGCGCGAGATGAACCTCGGCCATCCCATTCCCGGCCTGGGCAGCTTCCGCATCAACATCTTCTGGCAGCGCGGCTCGGTCAGCATGGTGGTGCGCTACATCGTGCCCAGCATTCCCTCGCTGGAAAACCTGGAATTGCCGGCCAAGCTCGGGGAGCTGATCCGGCTGAAGCGCGGCCTGATCCTAGTGGTGGGCGCCACCGGCTCCGGCAAGAGTTCGACGGTGGCGGCCATGCTGCAGATGCGCAACCAGAACATGCGCGGCCATATTCTGACGGTGGAGGACCCGATCGAATTCCTGCATCGCCACGACCAGTCCATCGTCAACCAGCGCGAAGTGGGCTTCGACACCCTGTCCTACTCCCGCGCCTTGAAAAACGCCATGCGCGAGGCGCCGGACGTGCTGATGATAGGCGAGATCCGCGACGCGGAAACCTTGATCCACGCCGTCAACTACGCGCAGTCCGGCCACTTGTGCATCTCCACCCTGCACGCCAACAACAGCTATCACATGCTGAACCGCGTGATCAATTTCTTCCCGCCGGAAAACCGCAACTCGCTGCTGCTGGACCTGTCGGCCTCGCTGCGCGCCGTGGTGTCGCAGCGCCTGGTAGCCACGGTGGACGGCGGCCGGGTGCCGGCGGTGGAGCTGCTGATCAATACCCCTCACATCTCCGAGTTGATTCGCAGCGGAGAGATAGACAAAATCAAGGAAGCCATCGAAAGCAGCATGAGCGATGGCGCGCAAACCTTCGAGCAGGCGCTGTACCAGCTGTACCAAGACGGCCGCATCACGCTGGAGGAAGCGCTCAGGAACGCCGACTCGCCGACCAATCTATACTGGCTGGTCAATCAGGCGAAAGAAGGCCCCGCGACGAAAAACAAGCCCGGCCCCGCCAGCGCGGCCAGCTTCGACAGCATTCAACTGGACCTGTAAACCCACCCCATGATTACCCTGTACGGCATTCCCAACTGCAACACCGTGAAGAAGGCCCGCCAATGGCTGGCCGACAACGGCATCGACTACCACTTCCATGACTTCAAAAAGCAAGGCATAGACGCCGAGCGCCTGCACGCCTGGGCCGCCCAGGTGCCGCTGGCCAAGCTGGTGAACCGCCAGGGCACCACCTGGCGCGCGCTGCCGGACGAAGTCAAAACCGCCGCAGACAGCCTGGAAGGCGCCGTCGCGCTGATGCTGGACAAGCCGTCCGTGATCAAGCGCCCGGTGCTGGAATGGGACGGCAAGACAGGCGTAGGCTTCGCCGAGGCCGAATGGGCGGAGCGATTCGGTCTATGAGCGCGACGCTGGAACTGACCCGCGAGCTGATCCGCCGCGACTCCGTCACCCCGCGCGACGAGGGCTGCCAGGCGCTGATGATCTCCCGGCTGGAAGCCATAGGCTTCGCTGTGGAAAAGATGCGCCACGGCGACGTGGACAACTTCTGGGCGCGCCGCGGCGGCGCCGGCCCGCTGTTCTGCTTCGCCGGCCACACCGACGTGGTGCCCACCGGCCCGCTGGACAAATGGGACAGCCCGCCGTTCGAGCCCACCGTGCGCAACGGCCTGCTCTACGGCCGCGGCGCGGCGGACATGAAGGCCTCGCTGGCCGCCTTCGTCACCGCCTGCGAGCGCTTCGTCGCCGAGCACCCGAACCATCAGGGCTCGCTGGCGCTGTTGATCACCTCGGACGAGGAAGGCGTGGCGGTGGACGGCACAGTGAAGGTGGTGGACGCGCTGGAAGCGCGCGGCGAGGCCATAGACTACTGCATCGTCGGCGAGCCTACCTCGGAGCAGAGACTAGGCGACACCATCAAGAACGGCCGCCGCGGCTCGCTGTCCGGCCGGCTGATCGTGCATGGCATCCAGGGCCATATCGCCTATCCGCAGCTGGCCAAGAACCCCATCCACCTGATGGCGCCCGCGCTGGCGGAGCTGGCCGCCACGCGCTGGGACGAGGGCAACGCCTTTTTCCCTCCCACCAGTTGGCAGGTGTCCAACATCCAGGCCGGCACCGGCGCCACCAATATCATCCCCGGCCACTGCGAAATCCTGTTCAATTTCCGCTTCTCGCCGGAAAGCACGGCGGAAAGTCTGAAGGAAAGGGTTTACCAAATCCTGGACAAGCACGGACTCGGCTATGAGCTGCACTGGCAGCTGTCCGGCCAGCCCTTCATCACGCCGCCGGGCGCGCTGACCGAGGCCCTGGGCCGCGCCATCGCCGAAGTGTCGGGCGCCCGGGCCGAGCTGTCCACCACCGGCGGCACCTCGGACGGCCGTTTCATCAAGCGCATCGCGCGTGAACTGGTGGAGTTCGGCCCCATCAACGCCACCATACACAAGCTCAACGAGTGCGTGGCGGCGGACGACGTGGAGCCGCTGGCCGACATCTACCGTCGCACGCTGGAGGGCCTGTTGCTGGATTGACGCCAGCAGCCCCGCCGACGCCGCCTCCGGGCGGCGTTTTGCTTTCCGCGCCAGATAAGGCTGTCCGGCTCCGCCGCATGATCCATTATTAAGGCAAGCAAACCGTTGCCGGCCACCCGCCCGGCGTAAACTCGATGCCGCTCGCCCGCCTTGCCCTTTCCGCGCCCATACCGACGCCACGGCTTCGGCGGCGGCGCTTAGCCTCCGCCCTGCCGCATGAACCCGCTCAATCCCAGCTCCGCAGCGGCCGCTAGCCGACAGGAACGGCATTGCCTCGACTACGCCGCGCTAGCCGCGCTGGCCGCCATCAGCTGCGTGGCCATCTCCTGGCTGGCGCCTGCCGCATCGGCGCTGTGGCTTGGCCACGCCGCCCCGCTGGCGCTGCTCGCCGCCACGCTATTCTCCGCCGCAGCCTCGGCTCGCTGGCGCAGGCGCCGCCAGGCCCTGGCTCCCCTGCCCTGGCTGCCCGCCCCGCTGAGGACGCTGAGCCAAACCCTCGCCGCGGCGCTGCTGCGCGCCCCGCCATCCCGCCGCGCTCCCGGCCGCCTGCTGTGGCCGCGTGCGCGGCGCTGGATCGGCCGACGCCTGGGCTGGAGCCTGGCTCGGCTAGCCGCCGGCAGCGCGCTGGCCCTCTTTCCGGCCTGGCTCAGCCTGAGCCAGGCTTTGTCCACGCCTCCCGCTGCCGCGCCCCCCTTGCTGGCATTGGCCGCGGCCGGCGGCATG
>NZ_PQWB01000202.1 GCF_002924365.1 Chromobacterium alticapitis
CAACCAGACCCACCAGTCCAAAACCGATCCGGAAGCGCGACTGGCCCGCAAGAGCGCCGGCGACGCCAGCCGCTTGTGCCATATGGCCCATATCCTAACCGAGAACCGCAACGGCCTGGTTGTGGACGTCTCGGTGTCCGAGGTCAATGGCCGCGCCGAAAACGTCGAAGCGCTGAACCTGTTGCTGCGCAATGCCAAGAAAGGCAGCACCGTCGGCGCGGACAAGGGCTATGACACGCCTGCTTTCGT
>NZ_PQWB01000203.1 GCF_002924365.1 Chromobacterium alticapitis
CCGCGCCCGCCGCCGTGCCGCGGGCGAACTTGGCGGTGATCTGGCCCCAGGCGTTGTAGCGCGTTTCGCTGTACAGGCCATTAGTGGCATCCAGCAGCTGCAGCTGCGCGGTCTGCTGCTTGGCGGCGTTGTAGCCGTAGGCCGTCACGTCCTGGGTCTTGCCGCCTTGGCTGTCCAGCAGCCGGTCGCGCCGGGTACGGCTGATGTTGCCGACGGCATCGTAGTCGTACCAGGTAGTATTGCCTTCGGCGTCTTTCGTCCACGCCACGCGGCCGCCGGCGCCGTAGTGGGTTTCCGTCGCCGTAAAGCTTTTGCCGTCCGCACCGATCTTGCTGACCGTGGCCGCCTGGCCCAGGCCGTTGTAGGCGGTGTCGGTGGTCGGCCGCACC
>NZ_PQWB01000204.1 GCF_002924365.1 Chromobacterium alticapitis
TCGCTGGTTCGTCGGCCTTTCCGCCGATGCCCGCGTATGGGATCACTCGACCTTCTCGCAAAATCGCGACCGCTTGTTTACCGAAGACGTCGCCCGCGCCTTCTTCATTCGCGTACGCAGCCTGGCCGAGTGGGGCAAGCTCACCAGCGACGAACATTTCAGCGTCGACGGCACACTGATCGATGCCTGGGCTTCGCACAAAAGCTTTGTTCACAAGGATGACGACACGTCCCCACCCGCAGGGCGCAACCCGGACGTCGATTTCCGGGGCGAGAAGCGAAGCAACCAGACGCATCAATCGCGAACCGATCCGGAAGCGCGACTGGCCCGCACGAGCGCCGGCGACGCCAGCCGCTTGTGCCATATGGCCCATATCCTGACCGAGAACCGCAACGGTTTGGTTGTGGACGTCTCGGTGTCCGAGGTCAATGGCCACGCCGAAAACGTCGAAGCGCTGAACCTGTTGCTGCGCAATGCCAAGAAAGGCAGCACAGTCGGCGCGGACAAGGGCTACGACACGCCTGCTTTCGTGAACGGCTGCCGAGGCTTGGGCATCACGCCGCACGTAGCGCGCAAGCGTGCCGGCAGCGCCATCGACAGCCGCACCACGCGCCATGAGGGTTACGCGATCAGCCAGCGGCGACGCAAACGGATCGAGGAATGCTTCGGCTGGCTGAA
>NZ_PQWB01000205.1 GCF_002924365.1 Chromobacterium alticapitis
CTGCTTACAGGCCAGGCGGTGTCCGGCATAGAGGCAGCGTGAGCATGATCTGGGCTCCTATGTTGAACTGCGGGAACCTTCGATGGCGATGCCAAGCGAAAGGCACAAGCCCAATCGGCGAGGCTGACAGTAGCGATGCGCCATCAAGGGACGGAGCAGCTCGTAGTAGTGATGAACTCGCTGTAATGGCGGGGGAGCGAAGGGGCTGCGTCA
>NZ_PQWB01000206.1 GCF_002924365.1 Chromobacterium alticapitis
CATGTAAAGCAAGAGCACCTCCGAACTGCATAGCCTAATAAAATCAGCTGCTTGCAATCATTTTCACTCTATGCAATCCGAGTGCGGAGGCCCTGATGGCCAGGGCCTCTGCATTCGAACATCATAATGGCGCAAGCCCAAGAAACTTGGCTCGCACATCATCATCCCAGGCTGCTGCCTTGCGCTTGATCCGCATGCTCATCTTGCCGTTTTTGCCCATCGGCACCGGTCGCACCAGATTCAACACC
>NZ_PQWB01000033.1 GCF_002924365.1 Chromobacterium alticapitis
TGGCGAAGGCCCTTCAAAGAGTCCTTGAAGGTCTTCATGGCGCAGCGGCTTACTTCAGACTGTCGAGATAGCGCTCGGCGTCCAGGGCGGCCTGGCAGCCAGAGGCGGCGCTGGTCACAGCCTGGCGGTAGATGTGGTCCTGCACGTCGCCGGCGGCGAATACGCCATTGATGCTGGTCAGGGTGGCGTTGCCGTCGCGGCCGCCCTTGGTGATCAGGTAGCCGGTGGCGTCCATTTCCAGCTGGCCCTTGAATATGTCGGTGTTGGGCTTGTGGCCGATGGCGATGAACACGCCGGTCAGCGCCAGGTTTTCGCTGCCGCCGTCATTCAGCTTGACGCGCACGCCGGTCACGCCGGTGTTGTCGCCCAGCACTTCGTCCAGGGTGGCGTTGAGCTTCAGGCTGATCTTGCCTTCGGCGACGCGGCTCATCAGCTTGTCGACCAGGATTTTTTCGGCGCGGAAGGTGTCGCGGCGGTGGATCAGGGTGACGTGCTTGGCGATGTTGGCCAGGTACAGCGCCTCTTCCACGGCGGTATTGCCGCCGCCGATCACGGCTACGTCCTGGTTGCGGTAGAAGAAACCGTCGCAGGTTGCGCAGGCGGACACGCCCTTGCCGGAGAAGGCCTCTTCCGACGGCAGGCCCAGGTATTGCGCGGAGGCGCCGGTGGCGATGATCAGCGCGTCGCAGGTGTATTCGCCGGCGTCGCCCACCAGGCGAATCGGTTTCTCGCTCAGATGGGTGGTGTGGATGTGGTCAAACAGGATTTCAGTGCCGAAGCGCTCGGCGTGCTGCTGGAAACGCTGCATCAGCTCCGGACCTTGCACGCCTTCCGCGTCGGCAGGCCAGTTGTCCACGTCGGTGGTGGTCATCAGCTGGCCGCCTTGGGCCATGCCGGTGATGACGACCGGCTTCAGGTTGGCGCGCGCGGCGTAAACGGCGGCGGTGTAGCCGGCCGGGCCGGAGCCGAGGATAAGCAGGGGGCTGTGACGGGTTGCGCTCATATGTGTTTTCCTGTCATCAAAAAGGTGGGGGTTGGCGCCTATTCTAGCAGTTTTGTTGTGACAGCAGGCTTGCGGTCGGCTAGACTGCTTATAGATCGACGCGTTTCAGTCAGGAGGTTGGGGTATGGATGCGGTAAGTCAAGTGGGCGCCCAGGGCGTGAGCAGCAATACTCAAATTTTCGCCTTGAAGAAGGCGATGCAGGCGGACGCGCAATCGACGTTGTCGCTGTTGCAGGGCGCGGAACAGTCCTCGCAGCAGATTCAGGCGTCCAATCCCGCGCATCTGGGGCGGAATGTAGACGTGCGAGCCTGAAGCGGCGCCCGCGCGGAGCGCGGGTTCCATTCAGCAGCAAGGCGGCCTAGGCCGCCTTTTTGTTTGCCCGCGAGGTTCAATATTCAAATAAATCAATAAAATCCTTCTTGTACTGTATGGATTATCAAATTTTACAAACATTTCGATAATCGATTCCAGTTGCCGGCACGGGCCGGCGGCAATCCATGCAAGGAGTCGATATGAACCGCATTCCCCATCTGATAGGCGCCGTTTCGCTGGCGCTGTTTTCCATCTCGGTCATGGCCGCCGAGGCGCTGCCCCAGCCGCAGCGGGTGTTCGCCGATCGCAATGGCGGCGCAAGCGCCGCGGTGAAGCTGGCAGCCTTGCGCTACGCCGCATTCTGGAACACCGGCGACCCGCGCTACGTAGAATTGGCTCTGGATCCTGATTTTCTCGACAGCACGCTGCCCGAAGGGCGCCGCCAAGGCACGGCGGGTCCGCTGCAGGCCTCGCAAACCTTTCGCGCCGCGGTGCCGGACCTCAAGGTGGAAGTCGCCGACATGGTGCTGGCCGCTGATAGAGTGGCATTGCGCCTGCATTTCACCGGCCATTTCAGTGGCCGCTTCGGCGAGATCCAGGGCAGCGGCCAGCCGGTGGACTTCCAGGCTTTCGATCTTTATCGCGTGAAGAACGGCCGCATCGCCGAGAACTGGCATCTGGAAGACAACTTGTCCTTGCTGAAGCAACTGGGAGCGCTGAAGCCATGAGCGTATCTGGAGACTCCCTGAGACAAAAGACAGTGGCGGTGCTGGGCGGGACTTCCGGCATCGGCAGGGCGGTGGCGCTAGCCGCCGCGGAGGCAGGCGCGCAGGTCTACGTGCTGGGCCGCTCGATCGCTCAAGCTGGCCCGTGGCAGAGCTTGCATGCCGATGTCGCCGATCTGGATGGCCTGCGTCAAACCTTCGCCGCCATCGGCGGTATCGATCACCTGGTGCTGACCGCAGGCGCGCGCGTCGGCTCGCCCAAGCTGGCGGATGCGACGCGCGACGATTTCCGCCAGGTCTTCGAGGTGAAGCTGTTCGGTAATTTATTGGCGGTTCAGCAGGCGCTGCCTTATTTGTCCGCCGACGCGTCCATTACCTTCACCAGCGGTTTGCTGGCGCGCAAATACGGCGCGGGCGGTCTGCTCAAGAGCACGGTCAATGCCGCGCTGGAGGCGGCCACCCGGAATCTGGCCAAGGAGCTGGCGCCGCGGCGGGTCAACGCGGTGAGCCCGGGCGTAGTCGATACCGAGTTGTGGGGCGAGGCGGCAAGCCGGCAGGCTACGCTGGCGCGAATCGCGTCAGGCTTGCCGCTGGGCCGGGTGGGGCGGCCGCAGGACCTGGCCCAGGCCTATTTGTTCGCCATGGGCAACGCTTTCCTCACCGGCGCGGTGCTGGACGTGGACGGCGGCGGTCTGTTGTAGCGCAAAGGCCTGCGGCTAAGGCGCAAGGACGAGATTGCCCGCTCGCGCTGACAGCGTCCGCCATGCCTGAGTCCGTGGCTGAATTGGAGGCGGCGAGAGGGCCGCCTCCAATCTTATTGCGCTGTCTTCTTGACGTGGCCTTGCTTGTGGGCAGTCTTGGCCGGCGTCTTCGTCTTGCTGGCGGTTTTGGTCTGGCTCTTGGTTTTTGCTTTGGTCTTGGCTTTGGGCTGGGCCGCCACGGCATGCGCCTTGGCCTTGACGGGCTTGGCGCGGACGCGCGCGGGCGCGGCGACAGAGACCGGCTGGTAGCCGCTCAGCGAGGTGACCAGCTTGTTCACGCCTCCGCTCATATTCTGGTAGTGGGTGCCGCCGGTGCGGGTCAGCCCCACCCATACCGCGACATCTTGCTTGGGCGCGAGCGCGACATAGCCGATGAAACCGCCGCCGCCGGCGGTTTTCTGGATGATTTCCGGCGCTTGCGGCGTGCCCTCCATCCGGATCCAACCCAGGCCAAGCTCGTCCGCCTTGCCGGCGACATCCATGCCGCGCAGGCTGCGTAGTTGATCGCGCTTGAAGTACATGTGGAACATGCGGTCGCGCAGTTCGCGGCGGGCGTCGTTCTGCGGGCGGAGCAAGTCCTGCAGCCAGCGCTGCATGTCGTTGGGAGTGGAGTAGATGCCGCCGCTGCCGCCGGCCGCGCGGGTGTCTAGGCAGGGGCTGGCGCCGTAGCCCTCCATCAGCCGCGCGCATTGCTCGGGCGTGGGCGTCAGCGTGGTGTCGCGCATGCCGAGCGGAGCGGTGATTTTCTCGCTGAGCAGCGCCGCGTACGGCCGGCCGGTGGCGGCGGCCATGGCGTCGGCCAGGAAGTCGAATGCCAGGTTGGAGTATTGCGCGCGCAGGCCGGGAGCGAAGTTGGAGCGGGTGCCGGACAGCCACTGCCAGCGCTGCTGCTGGGTCGGCCAGACGAATACCGGAGTGTCTTGCGGCTTTTCGCCCGGCATCTCGCGCGGGAAGCCGCTGGTATGGGTGGCCAGATTCAGCAGCGTGATGGGCTTGCCGGATTTGTCCGTCGGCAGCGCCACGCCCTGCGGCGCGTATTTTTGCAGCGGATCATCCATGCGCACGCGCTGCTGCATGGCCAGGGAGGCCAGCACTTCGCCGGTCATGGTCTTGCTGATGCTGGCAATGCGCAGCAAGGAGTCGGCTTTAGGTTGGGTACGGTTGCCTGGGCGGGTTTGGCCATAGAAACGCTGGGCGGTCTGATTCTTGTTCACCACCACCATGACCATGCCTACGGCGCGGCTATTGCGATAAATCTGTTCGCCGTAGCGGTCTATCAGCTGTTGGTCGTTGTCGGTCAGCGCGGCGTGGGAGAAGGGCGAGAGCAGAGCCAGGGCCAGGCTCAGCAGTTTGAAAGGCTTCATCGTATTTCCGAAAATCTGGCGGTAAACGGCGGCCCGCGACTCAAGACGCGAACCGGCTGGAATTTTGTCTGTTATTCGATAACGGGCAAGGTCCGCGAACGGTGTACGCGGCTGCGAATTTTTCGTCGCGGCTCCGTCTTGAAAGCAGGCCGGCAGTGTAGCGCAGACTGCGGCCGCGCGCAGTGGATTCTTGCGCAAAACCGGCTGTCAGGCCGGCGACAACTCCGTCAGCAGGAAATCTACCAGCCGTTTGATGCGCGCCGGCTGCAAGCGATGTCCCGGATAGAGCAGGTGCAGCGGCGCGGGCTCGACGAAATAGCCATCCAGCACGGTGACCAGCCGCCCGGCCCGCAGGTCGGCGGCGATGTCCAGTTCCGACTTGTAGGCGAAGCCGTGGCCTTGGATCGCCCAGCGGCGAATCACTTCGCCGTCGTTGCTTTGCCGGCTTTTGCCCAGCCGCAGTAGCTTGGCTTCGCCTCCGTCGCGGTAGGGCCAATCATTCATCGGGCCGTGGCCGGTGACCAGCGTCAACGTTGGTCGTTCGGCCAGCTCGCTCGGATGGCTGGGCGCGCCCAGTCGCTGAAGCAGCGCGGGCGCGGCGCAGACCACGCGGCGGCTGGCGGCCAGTTGCCGGGCCACCAGGCTGCTGTCCGCCGGCCGGCCGTAGCGGATGGCCAGATCGATGTCATCGCTTATCAGGTCGGCCGGGGTGTCGCTCAGCGACAAGGAAAAATGCACGGCGGGATGTTGGGCGGAGAAACGGTCCAGGCAGTCCAGCAACAGGTTGCGGCCCAGGTCGGACGGCGCGGACAGCCGTATCGGGCCGCTGAGCGCCTGCTGGCCGTCTTGCAGCCGGGTTTCGCCTTCCTCGAGCAACTCCAGCGCCTGGCGGCAATAGGCGAGATAGGTGTCGCCCGCCTCGGTCAGCCGCAGCTTGCGGGTGGTGCGTTCGAACAGCCGCGCGCCCAACGCTTCTTCCACGCGCTGGATGCAGGCGCTGGCGGCGGCCGGGGACAGGCCGTGCTTGCGGCCGGCGGCGGAGAAGCTGCCCAGTTGCGCGGCGTCCTGAAACAGGCGCAGATCGTTCAGGCGGTCGAACGGCATCGATGTTTCCTTGAAAACAAACAGGCCATGCGCGGAGCATGGCCTGTGGTCGGCGAAGGTGTAGTTTACAGCGCTTCGGTATTGGCGAGCAGCCAGTCGCGGGCGGCGCCGTCCAGCAGCGGCAGAAGCCGCGCGCGCACTTCGGCGTGGTAGCCGTTCAGCCAGTCGATTTCCGGCCGGGTCAGCAGCGAGTAATCAATGCAGCGGCGATCGATCGGGCACAGCGTCAGCGTCTCGAACTTCAGGAAGTCGCCGAACTGGTTCTGCTCCGACGCCACGTTCAGCACCAGGTTTTCGATGCGAACACCCCACTGGCCGGCGCGGTACACACCCGGTTCGATCGAGGTGATCATGCCTTCCTGCATCGCCATATGCGGTTCCGGCACCGCGCGCGAAATGCTTTGCGGCCCTTCGTGCACGTTCAAGAAATAACCGACGCCGTGGCCGGTGCCGTGGCCGAAGTCGATATCGTGCTGCCACAGCGGCGCGCGCGCCAGCGCGTCCAGCATCGGCGACAGCGTGCCGCGCGGGAAATGGGCCATCGACAGCGCCAGGGTGCCCTTCAGCACGAGGGTGAAGTCGCGCCTCTGCGCGTCGGAAGGGCTGCCGACAGCCAGCACGCGGGTAATGTCGGTGGTGCCGCCCAGGTATTGGCCGCCGGAATCGATCAGCAGCAGGCCGTCGCCCTTGATCTCGCTGTGAGCCTCTTCCGTGGCGTGGTAGTGCGGCAGCGCGCCGTTGGCGTTGAAGCCGGCGATGGTGCCGAAGCTTGGCGAAACGAAGCCTGGGCGGCGCGCGCGGGCGGCGGTGATTTCTTCGTCTATGGTCAGCTCGGTGATGCGGGCACGGTTGACGTTGGCTTCGAACCAGGCGAAGAACTCGGCCAGCGCCGCGCCGTCCTGCTCCATGGCGCGGCGCACATGTTCGGCCTCGGCCGCGCTTTTGCGTGACTTCATCAGCGTGCTGGGGTTGATCGCCTCGATCACCTTGACGCCATCGGCCACCGCCTGACGCAGTCCCAGCGTGACGCGGCGCGGATCGATCAGCAGCGCGCCGTCGGGCAGCGAGGATAGCGCCGGCTTGGCTTCGGCGTAATCGGCCACCTGGACGCCGTCTGCCGCCAACTGGGCGGCGAGGGCGGCGTCTATCTTGCCCGGCGCGACGAACAACGTGGCGGAACCGGCCTCGATCAGCGCGTGGGCGATGAATACCGGGTTGTAGTTGACATCGGCGCCGCGCAGATTGAACAGCCAGGCGATGTCGTCCAGCGTGGAAATGAAGTGGCGGTCAGCGCCGGCCTTGGCCATGTCCGTGCGCACGCGGGCGAGCTTGGCGGCGCGGCTTTCCGGCGCGAAGGCGGCGTCATGCTGGTAGACGGGTGCGGCCGGCAGCGGCGCGCGGTCCGGGTCGATGGCGTCTATCAGGTCGAGATCGGTGCGCAGGCGGATGCCGTTCGGCTCCAGCGCCGCCTGCAGCGCCTTGGCGGCGGCCAGGCCCAGCACATCGCCATCCACGGCCAGGGTCTGGCCGGCTTGCAGCGTATCGGCCAGCCATTGCAGATGCAGGCTGCTGGCGGCGGTGTCTATCTTCATCAGTTGGATGCCGCTGCCGGCCAATTCCTGCTCCGCCTGCACCCAGTAGCGGCTGTCCGCCCATACGCCGGCGAAGTCCGCGCTGACGATCAGCGTGCCCATGGAGCCGGTGAAGCCGGACAGCCAGCGGCGCGCCTGCCAGCGCCGCGGCAGGTATTCGGAAAGATGCGGGTCGGACGAAGGCACCAGACAGGCGTCCACGCCGGCGGTCTTCATGGCGGCGCGCAAGGAGGCGATGCGTTGCGGAATGGTGTCCAATTGTGGCGTGGTGACGGTGTTCATGCGGGCTCCGATGAGAATACTGTATCCATTCTGTTGCCAAAGCGACGGCCGCGCAAGGGGATGAGAGATGCTCATGGCTAACTGCCATCCCCGCTGCGCGGCCGCGTGGCGCGCTGGCTGACTCAGCGCTGCTTCAGCTTGCGAGCGCCGGGGCGGCCGGCGTTATGGCATAGTTGAACGAAAGTGCGCAGAAAATGCTTCATCATGGTTCCTGATTTATGGTTTATGGCGTGGCCTTGCGGCATTGTCATGATAAGGGCATTTAATGCGATTGAGATATCTAAATGAGATGGGGCGCCAGCTTGGGCGGGGCGGACTATACTGAGGCCGATGCCGTATTTCCGGCATACGCCAAGGAGCGAGTCATGAGCAAGGCACGGCACAGCACCAAGGAAGCCAAGAAGCAACCGCAAATGACCATGAAGGAAAAGAGGGCGGTCAAGCATCAGAAGAAACACGCCGGGGAAAGCGCGCCCATCATCGTGCCGCATTAGGCGGGCGAAATGACGGTGCCGCGCAGAGGCGGCATGCGGACAGCCTGGCCCGGATGGGCGGGCATTGCCGGCCTGAGGGCCGGCTGGGAAAACAAACCTCCCGCTCGCGAAGCGCCGGGAGGTTTGTCATTTCAGGCTTCGTCGCGGCTCAGGCCAGCCGCCAGCTCGGCGTAATCATAGCTGGTGATTTCATAGCCGTTGCCGTCGGGATCGGCGAAATACATGGACCAGCTCAGATCGTGGTCCACCGCGTCCAGGCGGCGGCCCAGCTCATTTTGCAGATGCTCGCGCCAGGCGAGAAAGCCGGCGGCGTCCACTCTCAGCGCGATGGCCGGTCCAGGCGCAGGGTTGGCGCGCTCGAACAGCGCCAGATGGATGGAGTGCGCGGCGTCGGCGAGGGTCAGCGGTCCGCCGTCTTGGCTCCAGGCCGCCAGCGCCGCCAGCCGCGTCAGTCCCAGCACGTGTTCGTACCAGGCCTCAGCCGCCGCGCGGTCGCGGACATAAACATGGATGTGATCGATTCCCAGCGTCGTCGGAGCCATGCGGCCTTCCTCTTCTCAGTTGGCATGGGCCGCATTTAAGAGCTAGCCCAAGCGGGTGTCAAGCGGTTGGCTGGAATGCTGCCGGCGTGTTCGAGCGCGGGGTTTATCCGGAAATGATGTGGTTGAAGCGCACGTCCGCGCTCATGACGCCCAGCAGCTTGCCCTGAGGGTCGAACAGCGGCGTGCCTATAGTGAAGCAATATTGATTGGTGTCCACCGAGCGGTACAGATCGGATACGTACAGTCTTTGCTCGCGTGCCGGCTGCTGAAACCAACGGCGGTCGCTCCAGTTGTTCTTGCGGCCTTCGGGTTTGAGCTGGCCGGCCTCGACATCCGAGCTGATCTGGCGGCCGTTGGTGTCGGTGATGCACAGCATCTCGAACGCGGTTTCGCGCTGATGCAGCTCCACCAGCTTGCGGTCCAGGTCGTCGGGGTCCAGCCGGCTCAACTTCCATTGCGAGATCGCATTTTCCACAGACTGGCGCATGCGCAGATGGCCCTCGAAGCGGAATTCGCCGACCTCGGTCAGCAGCAGATCGCATTGCGAGCTTACCTGGCTGGCTCGGCCAGCCAGTTCGCGCGCATCCACCAGCTGTTGCTGCGAGCTTTCCACCACTGCGCCGATCTGGCCGGCGATGGCGTGGACCTTGTCGTTCTGCGAGCCGCTGGCCTCGGCGATCACTCTGACATGGTCTATCAGGGTGCCGATATCGCGAGAAGCGGCTTCGATGGACTCGCCTGCGGTCTGGGATACGGCGATGCCGGCGCGGACCTGCTCCGACATGGCGGCCATGGTTTTGTCAGAAGTGGCGACCTGCTCCTGGATGGTGGCGAGCAGTTCCTCCACGTTCTGGGTGGCGGTGGTG
The DNA here is from genome assembly GCF_002924365.1 of Chromobacterium alticapitis. Classification (GTDB taxonomy): domain Bacteria; phylum Pseudomonadota; class Gammaproteobacteria; order Burkholderiales; family Chromobacteriaceae; genus Chromobacterium; species Chromobacterium alticapitis. Next base: position 9,047 of record NZ_PQWB01000033.1, read on the forward strand.
GTCTGGTCCGCCAGCTTGCGTACTTCGTCGGCGACCACGGCGAAGCCGCGGCCTTGCTCGCCCGCGCGGGCCGCCTCGATGGCGGCGTTCAGCGACAAGAGGCGGGTGCGGTCGGCGATGTGCTTGATCAACTCGACCACTTCGCCGATGGAGGCGGAGCTGGACTTGAGCAGGTTCATCTGCGTTTCGAGTTCGGCGGCGCTGTCGCCTATGGATTGAATCTGGCGGCGGCTTTGCTGATCGCTTTCATTGGCGTTGCGCGTCGCGTCGGCCACCTGGCGGGAGAAGGCAGAGGCCTCGCTGGCGCTTTGGGTGATGGAGTCCACCGTGGTGGCCAGCATGCGGCTGGCCTCGGCTATGCTTTCCGCGTTGCGTTGCTGCGCGTTGGAGCGTTCTTCCATCAAGCGGGAGAGGCGGGCCAGCTCCGGCGCCTGCTGCGACAGCAGAATGGCGGTGTCCGCAATCTTGATCAGGGCGGCGTGGAAGCGCTGCAGCAGGCCCTTGATGCGCTGCGCCGCCCAGGACAGCCTGCCGCTTTCGTCGAGCTCGACGGTGAGGTCCACGCCGTCGCGGGTGGCGTCCGCCAGCGGTTTGAGGAAACGCGTCAACTTCGCTACCGATATAAACATGTCATTGTCTCCTGCGGCCGCTCTGCGGCAGCCTGTCATCCAAAGTTTCAGGTTGTTATTATGCCATTGTTGTAATGTGGCGGCCGCGCTTTTAGACGATGGCGAGATGGCTTCATGTCAATAAGCAAATCCGGATATTGCGAAATGATACCTAGGGCGATGGCCGCCGCATCGCTTAAATGAAGCATTTATTGGCTTGGATCAAGCGGCGAAGCGCCGGCTCAGGCGGGGAGCGGCAGGCAGAACACCAGGAAGCGGCCGGCGTCGGCGCGGCCGCGCCGGCCCATGCCGCCAGCCCGGTCGAGGAGGCGGCTCGCATCCAGGCCCAGCACCTCGGGGGTGCCCATGGCCACGCGATGGGCCAGGTGGGTCAGATAGGGCGTGGTCCGGCCTACGATGATGTTGGCGATTTCCGCGCCTACGCTGTCGGCGAGCTGGGCGATTTCCGCGTCGCCGCAGTCGGGTTCGAAGCGGCGGGTCATCTCTCTGAGCAGCGGCCGCTCGAGGGAAATGCCCATGGCGAGATTCAGGCCGCTGCCCAGCGGCACCAGCGCGGTGAAATCCAGCAGATCCGAGGCGGCCAAGGGTAGGCCGCCAGTCTGGTCCATCGCGACGTCCAGCCCCAGATGGCGTTGGCAGAAGTCAGTGGCCACCTGCGCCAGCGCGTCCAGCAGCGGCGCGTTCTCCGGCAGCGGCGCGGCTTCCGCGGCAAGCTTGAGCGGCGGCTCGTAGGGCAGGCTGAAGGTCAGCCGCGCGCCGCGGCCAATGGCCGATGCGATATGCAACTCGCCGCCCAGGCGCAACAGCTCCTGGTAGCAGGCGGACAGGCCTACGCCGCGTCCTGATAGGGCATCAGGCGAGGCATGAGTGGACAGGCCGTCCGCCAGGACCAAGCGCAGCGTTTCGGCTTCGTCGGGCTCGGCGTCTGCGGCCAGCAGGCCGCGAGCGCGCGCGGCGGCTCGCACCGCGGCGGGATCGATGCCGCGGCCGTCGTCCTCGATGGAGAGGACCAGCTTGCACGCAGCCGCTTCGATGCGGCATTCAATGGCGGCGGCTTCGCTCTTGTCAGCCAGCAGGCGGGTGTCCGGGTCTTCTATGCCGTGATCGACGGCATTGCGGAAGACGTGGATCAGCGTTTTGCAGAAAGCGCCGTAGCGGACGGGATCCACCAGCGGATCGTCCCCCTTGCATCGCAGCGGCACCAGCAGCTTGCCTTGGCGCAGGGCGAGCTGCTGGGCCGCCTTGAAGTGCGGCTCGATCAGGCGGCGCAGCGGCTCATAGCGCAATTGTCGAACCAGGGCGGCTAGGCGGGAGGTCGTTCCGCAACGCGTTTCTACCTCAACTGTCAGCGCGTTCAGGGTCGAGACCGGCACGCGGAGCTGGCGCTGGTACTGCAGATAGTCCGCGCCCAGCTTTTCGCGCAACACGGCGAGGTCGGCTTCCAGCGACGGCCCCAGCTCCGCTTCCGCCAGGATGCGCTTGATGTCGTTGACGCCGGCATCGCCCTCGCGCAATTCGCTCAGCCGGTCCTCTAGCGCGTGCAGGGCTCTGGGCAGCATGGGCAGGCTGGCCTGGGCGAATAAACCCTTGAACGTGTGGATGCGGCGAAACAGCTCGGCCAGCAAGATGGAGGCGTCTTGCTGGAAGCTCAGCAGGTCTGGCAGGGAACGGCGGCGGAAATCATCGAAATCCCGCAGTATTTCCAGCAATTCATCTCGGTTTTCCAGCGCGTTGACGATGAAGGCCAGCCATTGCCGTTCACCCGCGAGACGGGCTTGCAGTTTTTTTTGCGCGCTGATGTCGGTGAGGACCAGCATCATTCTGCCCTGGCTCAAGGGCCGGTATTCCGCGCGGTGGCTGCGCTCGCTCAGCAGGTATTCGGCGGGCAGCAGGCTCAGGTAAGCGTCGCGGCGCAATTCGTCGTCGCTGGCGATGGCCAGGCGCAAGGTCTTGGCGATGAACTCCCTCTGCTTGGCCTGGCTGGGCGCCAGCAGCTCCGGCAGCGGCCGGCCCTGGATTTCCTGTCCGAAGATGCGCGCGCATTCCCGGCTGTAGCCGGTGTTGACCAGCAAGTTCGCGCCGCAGGAAAGAAAGCCCTGGCCGGAGTTGTCCAGCAGCTGCGCCACTTCTTCGGTTTTCTGCGACAGGTCCCATGTGCGCTGGCTGACGCGCCGCTCCAGGTCGGCCACCAGTCCGGCCAGCGCTTGGCGGGTGGTTTCCAGGCTTTGGGCCAGTTGTCCGATTTCGTCCTCGCTGGCGCAACGGATCGGGTCTGTCAGATTGCCCAGTTTCAACGCTCGCGCGGCCTGGGCCAGCTCGAGTATGGGCTGGGTCAGCCTCTCGGAGTAAACGATGGCGCAGAACGCGCCAGCAAGCAGCGCCAGCAGTCCGCAAGCGCCGGAGTACAGGATGAGGCGGGCGATGGGTTCGCTGATGTCATTGCGCGAGGCGACGCCGACGATGGCGATCGGGCTGTGCGGCAGCACTCGCTGGCGGATGACCAGCGAGCCGAATTGCGGCGGCAAGTCCGCTAGGCGGGAAAGCCGGCGCGTGGCGTCGCGGAAGTCTGTTTGCGATTCCGCGCCGGCCTCGATTCGCGCGGGCAGCGCCACGCCGCCTCCGGGCAGCTCGGCGGCTACCGCGACGAAACCATGGTCGCCTATGAGCGTGTGCTGGAACAATGCGGCCTGTACCTGGTTCAGGTCCAGCAGCAGCGCGATGAAGGCGCCTTTCAGCGCCGCGCCTTCCTTGATCAGCGGACGCTTGAGCACCAGCGCTTGCCCAGCGGAGCGTCCGTTGAGCCGCTTCAGGTCCAGCACGGCGACGCCACCGTAAGGCAAAGTCTTCAGCCAGCGGGACACCGCGGCCGCGCCGGGTGCGGTTTGAAAGGCGCCGCTGTCGTCGTAGACCACCTGCTCGCCACGCATCAGCAGGATGTGGGAGATCCAAGGTTCGCGCGCGCGCGCGCTGGCGAAGTAGTTGCCCAGGCTGGGAGAGAACACCGCCGCCAGCGCCGGGTCGCTGAACATGGCTTCGGATAGCGGATTGGCCGCCCATAGATTGAGATTGGATTCGCGCACCGCGAGGAAATTGCTCATCAGCGCCGCGCTTTGTTCGAGGTTCTGCGCCAGGTGCCTTTCCGCCCCCTGGCGCAGCATGCCGGCGGCCGCCAGCGCGATGACCAGCGTCAGGGAGGTGATCACGCCCACCACGATCAGGCAGGTCATGGCGATCAGCCTGGCGCGGATGGAGTGCCTGAGGCGGGCGCGCAAAGCGGGGATGGAAGGCGGCATCGTCTATTGCGTGGAGTTGACCAGGGTGATTAGGCGACTCAGGCTCAGGCCATAGTGGGGCGTCCAGATGCGGTTCAGCTCCGAGTTCTCGCTTTGCTTCTGTTGCGCGAAGAATGCCGCCGCGGCCGCCTGCAGGTCTTGGTCCTCCTTGCGCATGGCCCAGCCCACTTCGTCCTTGTCGCCGACCGGGAAGGCGACGTAGGCGTGCTTGAACTGATGCCGGGTGGTCCAGATGGCGATGTCGGAGTCGAGCAGAGTGAAGTCCGCCTTGCCGGCGTCTACCGCGCGCAGGCTGTCCTCCACGCTCATCAGGGCCACGCGCACGGGTTTGGCCGAGTAGCGTTTCTGGTTCTGCTCCAGCAGCCAAGTGGAGTAGGAGCTGTTGTCCAGCACCGCGGCGCGCAGTCCTGCGAGGTGGCTTGCCGATTGCAGCCGGCCTTTCAGCGCGACGTTGGCCACCACCATCATGCGGTTCGGGAACAGGGTGACGAAATCCATTTTCTTCAACCGCCAGGCGTTCTTGGTGAGCCGGCTGGGGAAAACGTCGCAGCTGCCGTTGGCCAGCAGCTTGGGCGTGTAGCTCGCCTCGCGGTCCACTTTGCCGTTCTGGTCGTAAAACTGTTCGTCCCATTCGACGCGCAGCGTCTTGAGCTGGATATGCTTGCCCAGGTGGCGGGCGAAGGCCGCCACCTCATCGTAGACCGGGCCGGTGAAGTGGCATTTTTCGCGGCAGTCCGCCGGCGTGGCGGTGGCGGAGGATGGGTGGTAGGGCACGATGCAGGCGCGCAGCTCGCGGGTCTTGATGATTTCAGATAGCGGACGCGCTTGGGCGGGCAGCGTTAGCGCCAACAGGAGGGCTAGCGGGAGGCTGGGGTTCATCGAGGTCTCCATGCGATGCCGGAGGAGAGGCCTGCGCTCAGTCCACCGCCGCCAGCAGGGCGATGAAATCGGTCAGCGAGCGGCCGTGGTAGCGCAGCCATATCTGGTTGAAGGCTGAGTCGGGGTCTTGCCGCTGCTCGTCGAAATACTTGGCCACTGCAGCCTGCAGATCCTTGTCGTCCTTGCGGAAGGCCCAGCCGATTTCGTCTTTGGGGCCGACCGGAAAGGCGACATAGGTATTTTTCAACTGGTGGTGGGTGTGCCAGATGGCCATGTCGGCGTCCAGCAGCATGAAATCCACCTTGCCGGTATTCAGCGCCTGCAGACCCTCCACAGTTGGCATCAGTTCTATCTGTATGGGATTGGCGGCGAAGGCCGCGCGGTTCTGCTCCTGCAGCCAGCTGTGATAAGAAGTGTCTTTTTCCGCCGCCGCGCGCAGCCCGGCCAACTGCGCGCCGTATTTGAGCCGGCCATGCATGGCGTTGTTGGCGAGAACCATCATGCGGCTGGGAAACAAGGTGACGAAGTCCAGTTTTTTCAGACGCCAAGCGGTTTTGGTGAGACGGCTGGGGTAGAAATCGCAAGCGCCGCTGGCCAGCAACTGCGGCGTGTAGCTGGCCTCGCGGTCGGTCTTGCCGTTTTTGTCGAAAAACTGTTCATCCCATTCGACGCGCAGCGCCTTGACCCGGATGTCCTTGCCCAGGTGTCGGGCAAACGCCTGAACCTCTTCGTACACCGGGCCGCTGAACACGCATTGGTCGCGGCAATCCTTGGGTGTGGCCAGAGCCACGGCGGCATGGATGGGCGCGATGCAGACCCGCAACTGGCGGGTTTTCAGAATGTCCGCCAGCGAGCGGGCCTGGCTGGGCGCGGCCATCAGGCAGGCGGCCAGCAGAGCGATCGCGGCGCGGCGCGGCATAGCGGAGCATGGAGGGCGCATG
>NZ_PQWB01000207.1 GCF_002924365.1 Chromobacterium alticapitis
TGCTTCGGCTGGCTGAAAACCGTCGGAGGCCTTCGCAAAACCAAACTGATCGGCCGGGCCAAACTGGCCGGGCAAACTTTTTTAGCGTTTGCGACAGGCACTGTTGCATAAATCCAGAACAGGGCGAGGCTCCCCTTTCCCCAAACAAATTTATGCTACCGCCACCGTGCACGGACGGTCCAGCATGCTGAAGCGGTTCAAGATGGCAGCACGTACCTGCAGCTCTGCCACTTGACCATCGAAACGACGGGCCCTCACCCTTTCACCCAACCGTTTGAAGCAATGCATCTTGGTTTCCACCAGGCTGCGGCGATGGTAGCCGCTCCAGCGTTTCCAGATCGCTCTGCCTAATCGCTTGGTCGCCCGCAGAATCTCGTTGCGAGCCAGCACCCCCAGCGAATTTCCTTTCCACGGTTTCGCATTCTTGCGTGTCGGAATGCACCCGATCGCGCCGCGTGCGGCAATCGCCTCATGACATGCCTTGGTATCGAAAGCCCCGTCGCCGCTCACGCAGGCTATCGGCTCATCGGCCGGAATTTGCGTTAATAGCGAAGGCAACATTTGCGCATCGCCCTGGCGATTATCCGTGACTTCAATGGCGCGGATTTGCAGGGTTTCCGCATCGATGCCCAGATGCACTTTGCGCCATTGCCGGCGATATTCCGCGCCATGCTTCTTGGTTATCGCTGAACGAATCTAAAGATTCGCACGCAGCCCACTCGCCTTCGCCCAGCATCTTGATGCCTGTGCTATCCACCAGCAGATGCAGCGCTCCTGAGCTTTTCTGGTAGGGAATCTTGACCTGCAGCGTCTGCTGCCGCCTGGATAGCGTGCTGTAGTCGGGGACGTCCCAGTCCAGACCCGCCAACTTGAGCAGGCTTTGCATGAAACCGATGGTCTGCCTCAACGCCAGTCCAAACAGGTTTTTGATGGTCAGGCAGAATTGAATGGCGGCATCGCTATAGGTCTGCGTCCGTCCGCGCGTGCCCCGTGGAGTGGTCTGCCATGACATGCTCGTGTCCAGCCAGACGGACAGCGAGCTGCGCTGGATCAGGGCTTTGTTGTAGGCGTTCCAGTTGGTCGTTCGATAGCGTTTTGGAGCGGGCTTGGTCATGCCACTATCTTAAGTAATCACGAAAAATTGATTTGAAACTTGTCGCCATAACCACCAAGCAGCGCCGAGATCTCTGCATCCAGCGTTTCGCGGGTCCACGTGATG
>NZ_PQWB01000208.1:0-168 GCF_002924365.1 Chromobacterium alticapitis
CGACCGACGCGGCCGGCAATGTCAGCGGCCAATCTACGGCCAAGTCCATCACCATCGACACCAGCGCGCCGAAAAAAAAAAAAAAAAAAAAAAAAAAGGCGGCGACAGACACCGGCGCCAGCAGCACGGACGGCATCACCGCCAACAACCAGCCGACGGTAACCGGCA
>NZ_PQWB01000208.1:219-20970 GCF_002924365.1 Chromobacterium alticapitis
TGGCAATGTCAGCGGGCAATCGACGGCAGACAATATCGTCGTCGACACCGCGGCGCCGTCCGCGCCATCCGGCCTGGCGTTGAGTGTGGCGTCGGATACCGGCAGCAGCCACGCCGACGGCGTGACCAGCAACAGCCAGCCAACGGTAACCGGCACGGCGGAAGCAGGCAGCACGGTGACGGTGTATGTGGACGGCTCGGCGGTGGGCACCGCCACGGCCAATGGCAGCGGCGCATGGAGTTACAACCTGTCCAGCAGCCTGGCCGATGGCAGCCACAGCATCCGGGCGACGGCGACCGACGCGGCTGGCAATGTCAGCGGGCAATCGACGGGAGACAATCTCGTCGTCGACACCGCGGCGCCGTCCGCGCCATCCGGTCTGGCGTTGAGTGTGGCGTCGGATACCGGCAGCAGCCACGCCGACGGCGTGACCAGCAACAACCAGCCAACGGTAACCGGCACGGCGGAAGCAGGCAGCACGGTGACGGTGTATGTGGACGGCAGGGCGGTGGGCACCACCACGGCCAATGGCAGCGGCGCATGGAGTTACAACCTGTCCAGCAGCCTGGCCGATGGCAACCACAGCATCAAGGCGACGGCGACAGACGCCGCAGGCAATATCAGCGGGCAATCGACGGCAGACAATATCGTCGTCGACACCGCGGCGCCGTCCGCGCCGTCCGGCCTGGCGTTGAGCGTGGCGTCGGATACCGGCAGCAGCCACACTGACGGCGTGACCAGCAACAACCAGCCGACGGTAACCGGCACCGCGGAAGCAGGCAGCACGGTGACGGTGTATGTGGACGGCAGGGCGGTGGGCACCACCACGGCCAATGGCAGCGGCGCATGGAGTTACAACCTGTCCAGCAGCCTGGCGGACGGCAACCACAGCATCAAGGCGACGGCGACAGACGCCGCAGGCAACATCAGCGGGCAATCGACGGCAGACAACATTTCGGTAGATACGGCAGCGCCGCAAGTGCAGAGCTTTACGGCTACCAGCACGCTGAGCACTTCGGCCAGTACGGTATCTTACCAAGTGGTGTTCACCAAGCCAGTTGTATCGTTTACCGCGGATAATTTGATCGTAGTGGCGGGCGGCAGCTCGCATGGAGCGGTGTCCGGCATCACGCAGATCAATGCGACCACATATGTCATCCAGCTGGCTGGCGTGGGAGGGGATGGGGCGCTTTCGGTTGCGATCAAGAACGGGACCGTCAGCGATACGGCCGGCAACCTGCTGACGGGGGCCATAACCGTGCCGTCCTATCAGGTGTTTACGCCGGTGGTAACCACCAGCACGGTTACGCCGATCACGGTGACGACCACGCCCACCTTCACCAATACCATCCAATTGCCCCCCATTACGCCGAATATCGTACTCGCAGCGGTAAGCGGCAATCCGGTCATTACCACGAACGGTGGCAATACGGTGACGACCACCAACACGATTACCACGGGCACGACGAGCAATACGGGCTTTGGAAGCAATACCGTGACGCCTACATTCGGCACGCTTGGAAATACCAACGGCGCGTCCCCGACCTTCATCAGCAATACGGCTGTCAATCCGACGATCGCGTTGCAGGTCAATCCCGATCTGGGCGTGCGGCCTTTGGTTTCCGGTCAGTCGTTCTCGATCACCTTGCCGCCGGCGACCATCATCACTCGCGAAGCGACAGCCAATCTCAGCATTACTGCGACCCAGAGCAATGGCCAGCCGTTGCCAGCTTGGCTGAAGTTCGATCCGACAACGGGCAAGTTCACCGGGCAGGCGCCGGCGGGCTGGAACAAGCCGATTTCGGTGGATATCCGCGTGCAGGACAAGAGCGGCCACCATGGCAACAGCCATATCCAGCTTAATTTTGGGCAGTCGCGAACGAATGGGGGGGCGACGGGCATGGCGGCAACGGGCAAGTTAGCGTTGAACAAGCAGTTCGAGAGCCATGGACACAAGCATTTCCTAGAAAGAATCCAGGCTCTGTTGGAGGGGGATGCGCAAGTGTAGGCACGTGATGCTGGGCAGCAGGCAGTACAGGGAGGTCCCTGACATTCTCAAAGCTCAAGGGGGCAGCAGCATGCAATATATAGATCAAGCAAGGCCATGGGCCATTCGACTCATGCCGCTGGCGATTGCCGCGGCGCTGACGGGTTGCGCGGTGGCGCCACAGCCGCTGAGCTTGGCTGATCGCCAGGCAACGCTGGCGGCCGACCGCCAAGCGATGTTCGGTAGCCAGGAGCCGGTGACCAAACCGGTGTCGCTGCAGGATGCGATGGCCAGGGCGCTGAAATACAACCTGGATTACCGGGTGAAACTGATGGAAGAGGCGATGGCGCAGCGTCAGCTGGATTTGTCCAGTCTGGACATGCTGCCGAAGCTGGCGTTGGCGGCCGGCTACACCTCGCGCAACAAGGACAATGCGTCATCTTCGCAAAACGTGGCGACGGGCGAACAGTCGTTGGTGCCTTCCATCTCCTCCGAAAGGCGCGACCGCACCGCGGATTTGAACCTGAGTTGGAACGTGCTCGACTTCGGGGTCAGCTATTACTCCGCGCAGCAACAGGCGGATCGAGTGCTGATACTGGAACAGCGCAAGCGCAAAGTGGCGCAGCAGTTGATGCAGCAGGTGCGCGAAGCCTGGTGGCAGGCCGCGGGCGCGCAGCGCCTGCAGGGCAGGGTGGACGCATTGTTGAAGGATGCCGAATCGGCGCTGGAGGATGCGCGGCAGGTTGAGCAACAAAAGCTGCGCGCGCCGCTGGACGCGCTTAATTATCGTCGCCAGCTGCTGGATGTGATCAGGCAGATGTCGGCTGTGCGCAATGCCTTGTCTCAGGCCAAGCCCCGGCTGGCCGCCATCATGAATGTGGCGCCGGGCCAAGATTTCCAGGTGACGGCGTCGACGGATATGCCGGTTCCTTCTTTGGGTGTCCCGGTCGACAAGATGGAAGACATGGCCTTGTTGAATCGCCCCGAGGTGATAGAGGCGAATTACAGCAAGCGCATCAGCGCGCTGGAAACGCGCAAGGCCATGGCCAAGCTGTTGCCTGGGCTGGAGTTCAGCGTGGGGCAGCACTATGACAGCAATAAATTTCTGATCAACAACGCCTGGAGCGACGCGGGCCTGCGCATCAGCTGGAATTTGCTCAACTTGTTCAGTGCCGGATCGATCACCCGCGCGGCCGATGCGCAGAAGCAGGTGGACGATGCGCAGCGCATGGCCTTGAACATGGCGGTGCTGACCCAGGTGCATGTCGCTTATCTGGATTTCAACGGCAAGGTTAGGCAGTACCAATTGGAGCATGAACTGAACGGCGTGGATCAAGCCATCTATGAACAGACGCGCAACGCGGTGGACAGCGGCGCCTCGGCGCGCTTGCAGGGCATACTGGCGGACGCCAATGCCGTATTTTCGTCCCTTCGGCTGTATCAGTCCTATGGCGACATGCAAAACGCCTATGGCCTGATGGGGGCTAGCCTGGGCCTGGATCCCTTGCCGACGTCGACCAAGGGCTATGATCTGGCCTCGCTGAGCCAGGCGTTTCAGGGCGCGGAAAGCAAATGGCAGGGCACGGTTGCGGGGGGCAAACAATGAAGGCGGGTTGGATCCTGATCTCCCTTGCTTCCTTGTCCAGCGTAGCTTTCGCCGCGGCGCCGCAGGCCGGTTCGGCCGTCAACGCCGCGGATGGCCGCATCCGCGTGCAGCTTATGTCCAGCCATGCAGTGACTTTGTCCGGTGAAGTCGCAGCCAAGATCGCAGCCCTGCCCGTGGTGGAGGGGGGAGGGTTTCGCCGAGGGCAATTGCTGGTGGAGTTCGACTGCAGCAGCTACCGCGCGCAGCTGCATAAGGCCCAGGCCTCGCTGGAGGCCGCCAGCGAGCTGATGAAGGTCAACAATCAGTTGGCCAAATACAACTCGGTGGGCAAGCTGGAGCTCACCCAGGCCCAGGGCAAGGCCAAGGAGGCTGCGGCAGACGCTAGCTATGCTCAGACGCTTGTGTCCAAGTGCAGCATAGCGGCCCCGTTTGACGGGCGAGTGGCCAAACGCAGCGCCGCTGTGCATCAATATGTCAATCCCGGCAGCCCTATCCTGGACATCGTCGACTCCGGCCCGCTGGAGTTGCGCATGCTGGTTCCGTCCAAATGGTTGTCCGGCTTGCAGCCGGGTCGTCGTTTCACGGTTTCGGTGGATGAGCTGGGCGCTAGTTTTCCAGCGAAGATCGTGCGGCTTGGCGCGCAGATCGATCCGGTCAGCCAATCCATCTTGGCCATAGGCGTGATAGACGGCAAGGCGGCCAATCTGCTCCCCGGCATGAGCGGCTGGGCCAGTTTCAAATAAGCCATGGGACACGCGGATCGTAGCAGGGAGTTAGCGATGCTGTTGCAGCTGCTGCATCGCGCAAGGGAGGCGGACAGCGCGGCGAAGCTGGGCTTCGTCATGGTCAATGAAACGATGCAGTTGCTGCCGTATCGCCAAGCGGCGTTCTGGCAAGAGGACATGCACAGCCATGTCGCGGCGCTGTCCGGGCTGGCCGAGCCGGACCCGACCGCGCCGTATCTGCAGTGGTTGTCAGCGGTGTTCCGGCACTTTCGGAGCGGAGAGGCGGCGGCTTGCCGCAGTTGCTCCGCAGCCGATTTGCCTGAGGCATTGGCGGATGAGTGGACGCAATGGCTGCCTGAGCATGGGCTGTACCTGCGCTTGGGCGAGCATGGCGCTTTGCTGTTGGCGCGCGATCTGCCCTGGAGCGAATATGAGGCGCGATTGGCGGAGGAACTGGCGCATGGCTATGCCCATGCCTTACGCCAGTTCGCGCCGCGCAGGAACTGGCGCGCGGCCGCCGGAGACTGGCTGAAAGCCGGCCCCCGCCGCAAGCGCCTGCTGCTGGGTGTCTTGTTGCTGGCCTGTTTTCCCGTGCGGCTGAGCGTGTTGGCGCGGGCAGAGGTCGTGCCCAGCGATCCGGTCTTGCTGCGCGCGCCGGTGGCGGGGGTGATAGACAAGGTATCAGTGTTGCCTAACCAGCCTGTCATACGCGGCGCCGCGCTGTTCGATCTGGACTCCACCGTGTTGACCGGTCAGTACGCGCTGGCGAAGGAGGAGGCCCGTGCCGCCGAAGAAAGCTTCCGCGCCAGCGCCCAGTTGGCGCTGACCGACGACAAGGGCAAGCTGGCGCTAGCCCAGGATAAGGCCAAAGTGGAGGAAAAAGACATCGCGGCGGACTTCACCGGACGTGAACTGACACGCATGCACGTGGTTGCGCCGGCAGATGGCGTCATAGTGTTTTCCGATCGTAACGACTGGCAGGGCAAGGCCGTCGCGCAGGGCGAAAAGGTGATGACGCTGGCGGACCCGGCCAAGGTGGAGTTGACCGCCTGGCTGCCAGGGGGCGAGGCCATCGCCTTGCAGCCGGGCAGTCAGGTCACTTTGTACCCGAACGGCTCGCCGTTCCATTCCTATGACGCGGTCTTGCTGAGGGTGGCCTACAAAGCGGAGGCTGGAGAGGGCAATGTGCTTGCCTACCGTCTGCAGGCGCGTTTCGACAGCGATCAGCGGCTGCCTCAATTGGGGCAAATGGGGACGGCGCGGGTTTACGGCGACTGGGTGCCGCTGTGCTATTACGCTTTGCGCCGCCCGCTGACCGCGGCCAGGCAGTGGCTGGGGTGGTAAACATGGAGACGCAAGGATTGCCGCCGTTGCGGCAGGAGCTGACGCTGCATGCTGGTCCGGCGCAGGCGGATGGCTCCCCCTGCTGGATGTTGCATGATCCCGCAGCCAATCGTTTCTACCAGCTTGGTTGGGCCAGTTTTGAAATGCTTTCGCGTTGGTCCCTGGGCAATGGCCCGGCTCTGCTGGAAGCAGTCAATGCCGAAACTACGCTGCATCTGACCGTGGAGGATCTGCGGCAATTGCTGTTGTTCCTGCAACGGCATCAGTTGCTGCAGGCCATCAGCCAGGCGGAAAGCGATTGGCTATGGCGTTTGCGCCAGGCCGGAAGGCCAAGCTATGCGAAATGGTTGCTGAAGAACTACTTGTTTTTCCGCATACCGCTGCTCAAGCCAGAGGCTTGGTTGAATCGCGCGCTGCCTTTCCTCGCCTGGCTGTTCCGCCCATTGTTCTGGTGGCTGATGGCGGGTACGGCCTTGCTGGGGCTGGGCATGGTGTCGCGTCGCTGGGACGAGTTCACGCATACTTTTTCCGGCTATGGCGGGTGGATGGCCGCGCTGGGCATCGCCGCGTCGCTGAGTTTGGCCAAGATACTGCACGAGATGGGCCACGCCTTGACCGCGCGCTATTTCGGTTGCCGGGTGCCGGCCATGGGCGTGGCTTTTCTCGTCATGGTGCCGGTGTTGTACACCGATACCAACGATGCCTGGAAACTGTCGTCCAGGCGGCAGCGATTGCTGATCGGTTCGGCAGGCATGCTGGCTGAGTTGACATTGGCGGCTTGCGCCACATTGGCCTGGAATTTCCTGCCTGACGGGCCTTTGCGCGCCGGGGTTTTCCTATTGGCCACCACGACCTGGCTGGCGACGCTGGCGGTGAACTCCAGTCCATTCATGCGCTTCGACGGCTATTTTCTGCTCGCGGACTGGTTGGGCGTGCCCAATCTTCATACGCGGGCGTTTGCCTTGGCGCGCTGGCAGTTGCGAGGCTGCTTGCTGGGGCTGGACGATCCGGTGCCGGAATACTTTCCGGCCGCGAGGCAGCGCGGATTGATTGCCTTCGCCTGGGCTACCTGGCTATATCGCCTGGTGTTGTTCCTATCCATCGCTTTCCTGGTGTATCACTTTTTCTTCAAGGCTTTAGGTATTTTGCTGCTGATGGTAGAGCTAGGCTGGTTCATCGTTCGGCCCATCGCGGAGGAGTTGCGGGTGTGGTGGTTGCGGCGCGCGGATTTGCGCTGGGGAAGCGAAACCCGGCGCAGCGCGGCGATACTGGCCTTGTCCTTGTTGTTCCTGATCCTGCCGTGGCAGAGCGATGTCGCCAGTCCCGCGGTGATGGGCGCTGCGCAATCGCAGGGACTGTATGCTCCAGAGGCCGCCGAGGTGGCCCAAGTGTTGGCGAAGGATGGCCAGCAAGTGAGGCGCGGTCAGTTATTGGCGCGGCTATATTCGCCGGCATTGGCGCAACAATTGGCCCAGGCCCGCGCTATCGAGCGCGGACTGGCTTCGCAGGTGGCGCAACAGCCTTTCAATAGCGGGCTGCAGCAGCAAGGCCTCACCTTGCAGAAGCAATGGCAGGCGGCGCAACAGCAGGTGGTTGCGCTGGAGCGGCAGGAAAAGCGTTTGCAGCTTATCGCGCCATTCGATGGTCGGCTGGCTGATGCCAGCGACGCATTGCGCGTGGGGACCGTGGTCGCGGCTGGCGAGCGTTTGCTGCAGGTGGTGGGGCCGCGTGGCATGCGGGGCGACGCCTTCGTCGACGAGGAAGGCCTGGTGCGTTTGCGGCAGGGCGGCAAGGCCACGTTTGTGGCGAACAGCGGCGAAGGCTGGAGCATATCTTGCCGCTTGGGCGCGATAGATAGACTGAACCTGGCGACGCTGGATGAGCCTTTGCTGGCTTCGACTTATGGCGGCTCCATTCCAACCGAGGCGCGCGATTATGGCCTGGTGCCACTGCATGCGCTGTTCCGGGTCAGGTTGGTGGATTGTGATCAGCCAGATGCGCCGCTGCGTGAAATGGCGGGCGTGGCGCGTTTGAGCGGCGAGCATTACAGCCTGTTGCAGCGAGGCTGGAGACGCCTGGCTGCGACGCTGGAGCGCGAAGCGGGATTTTGATGGCGATGCGCCGGGCGTAGTCCTGACGTGGATGTTTCTATCTCAATTGTATGTTTGCCCCGGGAGGTCTGATGTCTGCCGAACTCAATTTCTCTGCCATGGCGCAAGGCTTGTCCCTGCGCCCCGCGCGTTCCTGCGACGAGCCATGCATCGTTCGCATCTACCGCAGCGCGCGGCCGGACTTGCTGTGGATAGACGGCGAAGCCGATCTGATCGAGGCGGTGCAGCGCCAGCAATATCAGGTGCTGCAAATAGGGGCAGGCAAGCAGTATCCAAACGCGATGCACTTTATGGTGGAGAAGTCTGGCAGCACGGTGGGCGTGGTGATGGTCGATTTCGGGCACAACGAAGTTCGCGTCATCTTCCTGGCTATGTTGCCTGAGGCAAGGGGCCAGGGCTATGGCAAGGTAGTGCTGCAAGCCTTGCAGCAAGCGGCTCAGCAAGTACGCTGTCCTCTTGCCGCCGTGGTGTGGCACAGCAATGGCGAGGCGCGCAAGCTGTATCAGTCCCTGGGCTTTGTGCAGGAGGAGGCGGGGTCGATGGCAGACAAGCTGATCTGGTATCCCGAGGCCAGCCGCATCATGGTTGGCGCGGGGTGACAGCAGGGTTGCAGCAATGGGAAAACAGGAGCATAGGCTCCTGTTTTCTTGTTGGGAGGGTAGTTGTCAGGGGCTGTTGACGCTTGATGGGTGGATCACGTTTGCGCCGATTGAGGCCGGAAGCAAGGCATCCAGTCTGATGCATAGTCATTCTATGCAGGGGCTGGGCAACGCGGAATCCGGACCAGGCAAAACCTGAAGGGCCGGGCGCTTTTCGCATCGACTCGATGACTCTGTCTGTGTTTCCGCGTCTGGGGCTTCTTGATTACCGCGTTGCAGGGGGCCTCGAATTCGTCCTGACCTCGGCTGTCTGCCGGCATCGGCCTTTCCGCAGCACGGTTCGAAGCAAGAACGGGATTGAGTCCTGGCGAGCCAAGCGGCTGGGCGGGGCGGGCGAGGGGAAAAGCCCCGCCTGCGCGCTTAATTGAAAGGCAGCTGAAAATAGCAGTAGCTGCGGTCGCGTCCCATAGCGCCGGTTCGGCTTATCCACACATTGTCCAGCACGCGCTCCGGTAGGTCTGCAGTGGCGGGCAGCTGCAGCCTGCCCACGGCATCCACCAGTAGGGAGGCGGTATCGCCGGCGACCAATTCCACCACGAATGGCGTTCGCTGAGTGGTCTCCCAACCCGGCACTTGCGATAGCGGTTTCTGACGGACCGATTGAATGCGCAGCTCCACTTCCGGTTGCTGCTGCGACTGGAAGCGGCAGGATTGCCCGATCAGCGGGAGGAAGTCTTCGCTCTGGAGTTGGTCCAGCATGGGTTTCTCCTGTGGAGTGTTCTTGTCCGAGCGCGGCAGCGCCGGCTGCCGCGCCATGCGGGAGGGCTTAAGGGCTTACTGCCTGGTGGGGAAGAGGCCTTGCACGGCGATACAGAAATTCAACGCCAGATAGGGGTTAAGCACGCTGACAGGGGTGTTGCCGCCAGCCACGTCGGTATTGCCGCTCAGCCCCAGGCCCTTGACGGTGACCGGACTTTCCAGCTGCTGGCTCCAGATGGTGGCGAGGCCGGTGCCACCGCCGGACGCGCCCAGGTAGGGGTTGCTGGCGCTGGGCGCGCTGGCCGGAGTGGTTGGATTGGGAATGGTGCTGGCCTGAAAGCTGACATTGACAGCTGAGGTGCCATGGTTATGTAGCGGCATATTGGCGGTCAGCAACGCGACGGTTTGCTGGCCGCCGAAGTTTCCTACCGCGTAGGAGGGCAGGTTGTAGGTGGGTTGGGCGGGGCCCGCGCTGATCGGCATCCGGCCGCATAGATTGGGCAACTGGAAGGTGCTGCTGCCGTTGCCGCCGTAATGATTGCCGATGACGGCGTATAAGGCCTGGTTTTGGCTGACTTGCAGCGTTTGGCCCTGGCATTGCGCCCAGTCCACCGGAGGGTAGTCAAATGCAAAAGGGATAATGCTGCCGATATAAGCGTCCACGTTTGCTCCTTCGTCAGATGGTCCTGTCGGCAGGATGCCGGCAGGTGTGAAACACCACGTCACTGACATAGGTTTAGCTCATGCAAATACGAATTCAATCGACAATGTCATAATATATGATAAGTAGTTCCACTTAGCTGTCTGAGTCGGCAAAGCGGCTTGCCAGGCAAGGCTGACGTAAGGCGAGCGGTTTATCCGGCGAGAAGGACAAGGAGTCGTTCATGCCTGCATGGGGGGGCTGGGTGTTAGGCATCGCGATCTGCGCTTTTCTGCCGGAGCTGCCGAGCGCAAGCTGGCTTGGGGCGTGGATCGTTGGCGCGGCTGTGCTGGCGCGGCGGGCAGGGTCTCGTTGGCGGCCTTGGCTGGTCGGCTTGCTGGCGGTGTCGCTGGGGCTGGGGTACGCGGCCTGGCGGGCTCAGGCGCGGCTGGAGCAGGAGCTGTCGCCCGCATGGGCCAAGCGGCCGATAGCATTTGTCGCCAGCGTTCGCGGATTGCCTGTCCCCGGCGAGTATGGCACACGCTTGACGCTGGAGGTGGAACGCACGTTGACGCCTGGCGCTGCGTTGCCGCCCCGCGTGCAGCTGTTCGACTATCGCAAGCAGGAGTGGCCGCCCGGCAGCCGCTGGCGCTTGGCGGCGAATTTCAAGCCTCGGCGGGGCAGCGCCAATGCGTTTGGTTTCGACGCCGAGCAATGGTTGTGGTCCGAAGGCCTGCTGGCCAGCGGCTCAGCCGGCAAAGCGCGCGAGCGCCTGGCGGACAGCATGGACCTGACTGCATGGGTGGATGGTTGGCGGGCCACTCAAGTCGCCCGAGTGGAGCGAATACTTGGGGTGGGGCGCGAATCCGCCTTGGTCTCGGCGCTGACCGTCGGCGCCCAGCAGCGGGTGGCGGCGGCGGATTGGCGCTTGTTCGCCGCGACTGGGTTGACCCATATTGTTTCCATTTCCGGGCTGCATATCACCATGATGGCCGGTATGGTTGCCTGGGCTTGCGCGCGCGCGTTGCGACGTTGGCCGCTGACGCGTTCTCCGCGGGTGGCGACGGCCGTGGCCGCCTGGCTGGCCGCCGCGGTTTATGCCTTGTTGGCCGGGTTTTCGGTGCCGACCCAGCGCACGCTGTTCATGTTGCTGGTGGCTAGTGGTTGTTTGATATCGCGCCGGCAGTTATCGCCATTTCAGGCTTGGTGGTTGGCATTGGCGCTGGTTTTGGCGTTGGATCCGTTCTCGGTGCTGGCGCCGGGCCTTTGGCTGTCGTTCGGTCTGGTGGCCGCGTTGATGCTGGGGACCTGGGCGCGGCGGCGGCCGGAGTCGGCCTGGCGGGCCGCGCTGTCCGGGCAGTGGGCTGCCGGCGTGGCCAGCCTGGTGCCGTTGGCGGCATGGTTCGGCGGTTTTCCGCTGGTTTCGCCGCTGGCCAACGCCTTGGCTATTCCTTACGTTTCGATGTTGTTGACGCCGTTGTCCTTGCTGGCGGTGTTGTCGCCGTGGGATGGTCTGCTGCCCTTGGCGGGCATCGCGGTTCGCGGATTTTATCTGGGCGTGGAGTGGCTGGCGCAGGGGCCGGCGTGGCATGTGGCCGGTTCGCCGTGGCCTTTGCTGGCGCTGGCGGCGGCGGGCAGCGTCTGGTTGATCGCGCCGCGCGGGGTGCCGGGCAAGGGGCTGGCCGCCGTCTTGCTGTTGCCCTTGTTGTTGTACCGTCCGCCGGGACCGGCGCCGGGAGCCGTGCGCGCCACGGTGTTCGATGTCGGACAGGGGCTGTCATTGCTGGTGCAGACCGCGAACCATGCGTTGTTGTTCGATACTGGCGCCGGCGACGCGGAAAGGGTGGTATTGCCGCAGTTGCGTGGATTGGGCGTCGACTCGCTCGACGTCTTGTTGTTGTCGCACCACGATGCGGACCATGACGGCGCGGCGAACGGGGTGCTGCGGGCGCTGCCAGTGCGCCGGTTGCTGGCCGGGCAGCCGCAATCGCTGGCGCCTTGGCGGGCTCAGCCTTGTCGCCAGGGGGATGGCTGGAGCTGGGACGGCGTGCGCTTCGAGGTGCTGGGGCCACCGCCTGCCGCAGCGGGCGATGAGGACAATGCACGCAGCTGCGTGCTGCGCGTGTCTGGGGCGCGGCATGCGCTGCTGGTCAGCGGCGACGCGCCGCTGTCGATCGAGGATGCCTTGGCGGCGCAATATGGCGACCGCCTGCGCAGCACGGTGCTGATTGCGGGCCACCACGGCAGCCGGACCTCCAGCGGCGAGGCCTGGCTGAATGCGGCGCGGCCCAGGCTGGCGCTGATCAGCGCGGGCTATCTGAACCGCTATCGCCATCCGCACCCCGAGGTGCTGCGGCGTTTGCGGGAGCATGGCGCGCTGGCGTTGCGAACCGACCAGGACGGCGCGCTGACGCTGGAGCTGGCGGATGAGCCGGCCTGGCGGTGCCTGCGGCGGGAGAGCCCCCGCTATTGGCGCGCGCGCGGCGACTGCGGGGGCGAGGTCATGGCTGACTGACGATGGCGACCACGCGATTGCCCGCGCCCTCGTAGCGCAGGCTGTCGAAAGACAGCTTGCGGGCGATCAGGATGCCGCGGCCGTGGCGGGTCATCAGCGAGGCGGGCTCGGCGTTTTGATAGTATTCCCAGTCGAAGCCCTCGCCCATGTCTTCAATGGCGAACTGCAACTGGTTGCCTTCATGGCTGAACTCCACGGACACCGTGCGTTCTCGGTATTCCGGCGCCTGCAGGCGCGTTTCCAGCTCGGTCTCCCAGGTGCCATCGGCAATCAGCTGGCTTTTTTCCTCATAGCTGATGGCCAGGTTGCCGTGCTCTATGGCGTTGACCAGCAATTCGAACAGGCCGGTGGCCACCCGCTCCGTCTGTTTGCTGGTTTTGGCCAGCAGGGCGGTGATGGCCTGCGCCTCGCGGTGAGTGCGGCAATGGAAGCGGGCGCTCTGCAGGTGGCGCAGCGCGTCTACATGCAGATTGGCCAGCTCGCGGAAGTGGGCGTAGCGGTCCCAGTGGCCGACCGCCGCGCCGACGATGGCCAGCAGCATGTCGCGCGAGAACGGCTTGGTCAGATAGTAGAAGGCGCCGGCCGCCAGGCCCTCCTGCACGCTGGAGGCGGCGCCCATCGCCGTTTGCATGATGACGGGCAGGAATTCCAGCCGGGGTTCGGACTTGATCTTTTTGAGCACGTCGAAGCCGCTCATGCCCGGCATCATCTTGTCCAGCAGGATGGTGGAGAATTGCTCGCCCTCGCGCTGCAGGATGTCCCAGGCGACTTCGCCATTCTCGGCCAGTTGGGTTTCATAGCCGGCGTCTTCCAGCAACTCGGCCATCAGCTCCAGATTGAAGGGCTCATCGTCAACGAGCAAGAGTTTGTGAGGCATCCGGGGTTCCCTCCTCTAAGTTTCGCTGAAACTGCCGCGGGATGCTGAATGTGAACATGGCGCCGCCTTCCGGCCGATTGCGCGCGCTGATGTGGCCGTGATGGGCATGGACGATTTCGCGGCTGATCGCCAGTCCCAGGCCGGTGCCGCCGGCGCCGGTCTTGGTGGTGCTGCTCTGGATGAACTTGTCGAATATCGTTTCCAGCTCCGCCTCGGGAATGCCCGGCCCCGCATCCTCTACAGTGACAATGGCCCATTCCTGACCATCTTGCTCGGTCAATTTGCCATGCACCAGGATTTCCGCGCCGGCGGGGCTGAATTTGACGGCATTGGACAGCAGGTTGCGGATCACCTGGCCGATGCGGAAAGGGTCGATGTCGGCGACCAGCAACTCCGGTTCGCATTCCAGCAGGATGCGGATTTGACTGCGGCTGGCCAGCGGCGTGATTTCCTCGCAAGCTTCGCGCAGGCATTGGGTCAGGCTGTTGCGGCTGATCGAGTAGTCCATGCGGCCGACTTCCATTTTGGCCATGTCGAGCAAATCGTTCAGCAGCGTCAGCAGGCGGTTGCCGCTGGCGTTGATGCGGCCGAAATATTGTTCCAGCTTGCTGTCGTCGAGGCCGCGCGCGCGCAGCTGGCCCATTTCGGTAAAGCCGAGGATGGCGTGCAGCGGCGTGCGTAGCTCGTGCGACATATTGGCCAGGAACTCGGTCTTGGCGCGGCTGGTTTCCTCGGCCAGGATTTTGGCCTTGCGCAGCGTGTCCTCCACCGAGCGCTGGGCCGACACGTCCTGATACACCCAGATGGTGCCGAGCTTGGGCACGGAGGGGTTGACCGCCTTGCCGTGCAGCCGGCACCAGAACAGCAGCCCCTTGCCAGTGCGCAGCTTCATTTCGGCCTGCACCACCTTGCCGTCGTTGAGCAGGCTGTACAGCACTTTGCCGGTGCGTTCCCATTGTTCCGGATTTTCGAAATAGGGCAGGGTGGGCTGGCCTATCACGTTGCGGTCCTGCTGCTGGAACAGCTCGAGGAAAGCGTGATTGACCTGGCGCAGGTGGCGATCGACGATATAGGCCATCGCCAGCGGGCTGGCGTCCAGCAGCGCCGCCAATTGCTGGCTTTGCACTTCTACTTGTTCGGCCAGGCTGTTTTTGAGTCGGATCAGCGCTTCTTCTTGCTTCTTGCGCACGGTGATGTCGCGACAGACGGTGACGTAGAACCAGTCGTCAGGCATCACCACTCGGCTCAGCGACAGCTCTACCGGCAGCAATTGCCCGTCGCTGCGCAGCAGGCTGGCCTCGAACGGCCGTCCCTCATGCAATTGCGCGGTTTGCTCGAACGACTGATTGGGCGCGCGGCTGTACAGCTCGGGGAACAAGACGCCGACCGGCAGGTTTTCCAGCGAGGCCGCGCTCTGCTCCACCAGCCTTGCCGCCGCTGGATTGGCCTGCAGGATGTGGCCGGCGCGATCGATCAGGATGATGGCGTCGGAGCTGGCCTGCAGTATCGCGCGCTGGCGGGCCTCGCTCTGCGCCAGCGCCTGCTCGGACAGCATGCGGTCATTGATCTGTTCGTGCAGGGTGCGGCTGCTTTGCTCCAGTTGCTGTTGCTGATGCTGCAACTGGCCGTTTAGCCGTTGGTTCTGTCTTTGCTGGCGCTGCTGCAACAGCAGCAGCAGCAGCAGGATGCCCGCGCTCGTAGCCAGCACGGACCAGGCGGTGGGCGTGAGCAGGGGGCGTATCGGCTCCAGCGCGTAGGCGCCCAGCAGCAGCTCGTTGCCGCCTATCGTGCTGCGCCGCGTCACTATGGGGGTGTCGGTGGGCACCGGTTTGCCCGGCAGCGAATCCAGCAAGGGGATGTCAGGCTGATTCTTGCTCCAGACCAGCAGCCGCACGTGGCGCAGGGGATTGTCGGCCATCAGCGCGTCGCCCATGGGCTGGGTCAGCCGGTCTGGCCGCAGATTGAGCAAGAGCAGAGTATGGTCGTCGCCCAAGCGGGTGACGATGTCCAGCCGCGAGCTGCCGGGGCCTTCCGGCTGGCTGGGCAGCAGCATGGGTTGATCGCTGCGGCGAGCCAGGTCCAGTATCCACTTGATGTCGCCCTGATGGCTAAGATCCAAGCCCTGCGGCAACGCGTTGGCGTCATCGGGCAGATAGCTGGCCACAGGGTAGTACTGCACTTGCGGCGGGCTGGGGAGCAGATGCTGCTTGTTCAGATAGCGGATGCTGGCGGCGATGCGGTTTTCAAATGACTCGCGCTGGCTTTGCTCCACCAGCATCACGGTGCCGATGCCGGCGAAGACGCTGTCGTCGTGCACGACGCGGCGCGCCAAGTCCTGGAATGCATGGGGCGTGTCGCCGTTGATCAACTGCTGGGCCATGATGCGCGAGTGCTCCAGTGCATCGCCCAGTTGCAGCACCACCAGACCGGTGGCCAGCGCGCCCCAGTGCTGCTGCTGCTGCTGGCGTTCGTTGCGGTCGTGCTCAAGCAATAGCCAGTATTCGGTCAGCAGCAACGCCGCGCCAAGCGCGACGCCGAGCAGAATCGAGGTAAGGCGGCTCAACCGCGACATGGCGACTCCGTCAGCGCCCGCTCAGTTCTTGGTATAGCGCCTCGAATTCGCGCGACAGCTTGTGGCGCGGGTCCAGATAGACCATGGGCCGCGCGGCTTGGTGCGACTCGCGTATCTTGACCGACGCCGACAAGGGCGAATCCAGCACTGGCAAGCCTTCCGCCTTCAGTTCGTCCACCAGCTTGACTGGCAGGCTGGCGCGCGGCTGGAACTGGTTCACCACGATGCCCTCTATGAACAGGGCCGGGTTGTGGTCGGCGCGGATTTCATCGGCGCTGGCTTTCAGGCTGTATAGCGCGTGGCGCGAGAAGGCGTCGCAGTCGAACGGGATCAGGCAGCGCTCGGCGGCGATCAGCGCCGAACGGGTGTAGAAATTCAGCGCCGGCGGCGTATCTATCCAGATTTCGTCGTAGTGCGGCGCCAGCTGGTCCAGCGCTTCCTTGAGCTTGAACATCTTGTAGCGAGACTCGAGCTTGCCCATCAACTCCGCCAACTCCGGGTGGGAGGCCAGCAGCGACAGGCCGTCGATGGCGGTGCCGCGGACGAATTCATGCGGTTCTTTGGCGAACAGCGTGATGTTGAGCATCTGTTGAAACAGGTCGGC
This sequence comes from Chromobacterium alticapitis, assembly GCF_002924365.1. GTDB lineage: Bacteria > Pseudomonadota > Gammaproteobacteria > Burkholderiales > Chromobacteriaceae > Chromobacterium > Chromobacterium alticapitis. The sequence continues at coordinate 16,559 of NZ_PQWB01000208.1, forward strand.
CACGCTGGGTCCGCCGCTCGCCGCGGCGTCTCCTTGCAGATATTGGCTGGCGTTGCCTTGCGGGTCGAGATCGATCAGCAGCACGCGCTGCCCATTGCGGGCCGCCACCGCGGCCAGATTGACGGCGATGGTGGATTTGCCCACGCCGCCTTTCTGATTGAATACCACGCGTCGGATGGTCATGAAAACTCCTGTGGAAAGTGGGGCGGCGACAGGCTCAGAAGCCGGGTTGCCCTTTGCAGACCAGCAGCATTTGTTGGTAACTGGCGGAGTTTTGCACAACCGGCATGGCTTTTATCTGGCTGTCATTATAGGTGAAGCTGGCGATCTGGCGGCCGTTTTCATCGAACAAGGCCATGTCCAGCAGGCGGAAGGTGTGCTGGGCGCAATCGATTTGCCAAGTGTTCAGCGAGACCTTGTGCCGCGGGGTAGTCAGGAAATTCTCTTTTTTCAGATTGAAGATGGTTTTGCGGCCGCGGAAGGTGGCCAGCGCGCCCTCGCGCTTGACTGACAGCAGGTCCAGCTCGTTCAGGATATTGCCATTGGGCGATACGCCCAGGTTCTGCCAGTCGGCGCTGGCGGCAGGCGCGGCGGGAGCGGACGGCTGAGCCGCGGGCTTGGCCGGGGCGGCCGCCTGCTGCGGCGCTGTGGCGCAGCCGGCCAGCAGCAACAGGGCGAGCAGGGAGGCGGTTTGAATGCGCATGTTCGAATCTCCAGAATATCCCGCCAGTGTCGCATAGCGGCGTGCTGCCGGGGAGTCATCGGCGCGGCTCGGCAGAAATTTTCAAAAACTTGGAACTTTATCGCCGCGGGGGGAGTCTTTCACAGTGCGAGAGCATTTTTCCTCTTCGTTTCACATTGTCTCCATCCAACTTATGGCCGCCTTCCCCGGGCGGCCACTTTTTTTGCCCCGCGCCCCTCGAGCCGCCGGCTTGCCGTACAATACCGCTTTTCCCGCAAGACTTTACCGCCGGCATGCACGACGCGCTCTCCATTCTTACCCATATTTTCGGCTACCCGGAGTTCCGGGGCCAGCAGCAGGAGATCGTCGAGCAGGTGGCGCATGGCGGCCACGCCTTGGTGCTGATGCCCACTGGCGGCGGAAAGAGTCTGTGCTATCAAATTCCGGCGCTGCTGCGCGACGGCGTCGCCATTGTGGTGTCGCCCCTGATTGCGCTGATGCAGGACCAGGTGGCGACGCTGCAAGAGCTGGGCGTGGCCGCGGCCTGCCTCAACTCCGCCACTGGCCAGGACGAGGCGCGCGACATCGCCCGCCAGGCCCGCGCCGGCACGCTGGATTTGCTGTATGTAGCGCCGGAGCGGCTGCTGACGCCGCGCTTCCTCGATTTCTTGTCGCAGCTGAAGATCGCGCTGTTCGCCATCGACGAGGCGCATTGCGTCAGCCATTGGGGCCATGATTTCCGTCCCGAATACCAGCAACTGGGCATGCTGGCCGAGCAGTTTCCGCAGGTGCCGCGAATCGCGCTGACCGCCACCGCCGACGAGCAGACGCGGCTCGACATCATTCATTATCTGAAACTGGCCGAGGCGCGGGTGTTCTTGTCCAGCTTCGACCGGCCCAATCTGTTCTATCAAGTAGTGGAGAAGCACAACGCCAAGAAACAGCTGCTGGACTTCATTCGCCAGGAGCACCAGGGGGCCTCCGGCATCGTCTATTGCCTGTCGCGCAAGCGTGTGGAGGACACCGCGCAGTGGCTGCGCGACAACGGCGTAGAAGCGCTGGCCTACCATGCCGGCATGAGCCACGCCGAACGCGAGGCCAATCAGCGGTTGTTCCTGCGCGAGGACGGCGTCGTGATGGTGGCCACTGTCGCCTTCGGCATGGGCATAGACAAGCCGGACGTGCGCTTTGTCGCCCACATCGATATGCCCAAAAGCCCGGAAAACTTCTATCAGGAATCCGGCCGCGCCGGCCGCGACGGCCTGCCGTCGGCCAGTTGGCTGTGCTACGGTCTCAACGACGTGGTGCAGCTGCGGCAGATGATAGAAGGCGGTGAGATGGCCGAGCTGCAAAAACAGGTGGAATTGAGCAAGCTGGACGCGATGCTGGCCTTCTGCGAAACCGCCGGCTGCCGCCGCCAGCATATCCTGGCGCACTTCGGCGAGCAGAGCCGACCCTGCGGTCATTGCGACAACTGTCTGCATCCGCCCATCACCTACGACGCCACCGAACCGGTGCGCAAGTTGTTGTCCTGTATCTATAGAGTAGGGCAGCGTTTTCCCACCGGCCACGTCATCGACGTGCTGCTGGGTCGGCAGAGCGCCAGCATCAGCCATCATGGACACGACCAGCTCAGCACCTACGGCATAGGCAAGGACATGAACCAGCGCGGCTGGCGCTCCATCGTTCGCCAGCTGGTGGCGCGCCAGCTGGTGCAGGTGGACATCGCCCGCGGCCAGTCGCTGGTGTTGACCGACGCCTGCCGTTCCTTGCTCAAGGGCGAGCAGAGCATCTATCTGCGGCCACTGGCCGATGAGAAAAAGTCCAGGAACAGCGGCGGGGCGGACCGCTGGCTGCGCACCGAGCGCGAAGAGCGGCTGTGGCAGGCGCTGCGGCGCTGGCGCCGCCAGGTGGCGGACGAGCACAATGTGCCGGCCTACGCGGTGTTTTCCGACCGCACGCTGCGCGATCTGGTGGAAAAGCGGCCGGACAGTCCTGCGGGCCTGCAACGCATCTACGGCCTGGGCGAATTGAAGCTGGCGCGCTATGGCGAGGCGCTGCTGAACTGCCTGCGCGAGGCCCAGGAGTAGCGCAGGCGATTTGTTCAGCCGGGTTTGGCGAAGTTCTTATACAATATGTCGCATATATGTAAATGCTGGAGAATTGAATGGCTGTGAATCTGAACCCGCCCCAAGCCAATCTGTTGCCGGCCATCGCCGGCGTCGAGCTGCTGGTCGGCTCGGCAGGCATCAAGACCCCGGGCCGCAAGGATGTGCTGGTGGTGCGGCTGGACAAGGGCAACACCGTGGCCGGCGTGTTTACCCGCAACCGTTTCTGCGCCGCGCCGGTGCGCTTGTGCCAAGCGCACTTGGCGGCCGGCGTGCAGATCCGCGCTTTGGTCGTGAATACGGGCAATGCCAATGCCGGCACCGGGGTGGATGGCCATAACCGCGCGGTGTCGGTTTGCCAGGCGGTGGCTGATCAGAACCAGTTGCAGTTGGAGCAGGTGTTGCCGTTCTCTACCGGCGTGATTCTGGAGCCGCTGCCGGCCGACAAGATCATCGCTGCGTTGCCAGCGCTGCATCAGGCGGACTGGGCCGAGGCCGCTCAGGCCATCATGACCACCGATACCCTTGCCAAGGCGGCCAGCCGCTCGGTGGCAATCGACGGCAAAGCGGTGACCATCACCGGCATCGCCAAGGGGTCGGGCATGATCCATCCCAATATGGCCACCATGCTGGGCTTCGTCGCCACCGACGCCTCCATCACCCGGCCGCTGTTGAATCAGTTGGTCAAGGAAGTGGCGGACCAATCTTTCAATAGCATCACGGTGGATGGCGATACCTCCACCAACGACAGCTTTATCCTGATCTCCACCGGTAAGAGCGAAGCGGCGCTGATCGATTCCGCCGTACAGCCGGCCTACCAGCAATTGAAGCAAGCATTGTTGGAAGTGGCGATTGAGCTGGCGCAAGCCATCGTTCGCGACGGCGAAGGCGCCACCAAGTTCATCACGGTGGAAGTGAACGGCGGCCGCTCAGTGGCCGAGTGCAAAGATGTCGCCTACGCCATCGCGCGTTCCCCATTGGTGAAGACAGCCTTCTTCGCTTCCGATCCGAACCTGGGGCGTCTGTTGGCGGCCATCGGCTACGCAGGCGTCGCCGACCTGGATGTCGACCGTCTCTCCTTATATCTGGACGATGTGTTGGTGGCCTGCGACGGCGGCCGCAATCCTGCATATAAGGAAGAGCAGGGCCAGGCGGTGATGAATCAGAGCGAAATCACGGTGCGGGTGGAGTTGGGACGAGGCGCCGCCAGCGCCAAGGTCTGGACCTGTGATTTCTCTTATGAGTATGTGCGCATCAACGCCGACTACCGCAGCTGATCGCGCCTATAGATAAGTTGCGAATCCTGCAAACTGAGAAAAAAGCTCCTGTTCACGGGAGCTTTTTCATTTCTATCAGTAGCAAGCTCAAGGGTGCGGCAGCCTTTTTATGAGAATTTACGGGGGGAGATTAAAAATTTAATATACATAATTATTTTAAAATCATGTTGTTATGATTGATTTCTTAAAATTATCGTATTTTCCTCAAAAAACCTGTTGACCGAGGGTGGGGGCGCAGGTATAGTTCGTCTCCTCAGCTGACGCAGCGAACGAAGCAGCGGAAACGAAACGGTTTCCGATGCGACGAAAGCAGCGAAGGCACTGCTCTTTAACAGAACGAATAAC
>NZ_PQWB01000034.1 GCF_002924365.1 Chromobacterium alticapitis
GAACGCGCCGTCCAAGCCGTTGGTGAAACCGGCGGTGGTGCAGATCGACATCACGCCGGACAACGCGGTGCTGTGGAACGGTGAGCGTTTGCCGGGGCGGGAGGCGCTGGAGGCGAAGCTGTCGGCGGCGGGGAAGGCGGAACCGCAGCCGGAGCTGCATATCAAGCCGAACAAGGACGCGAGCTATGAGCCGGTGGCGATGGTGCTGGCGGAGTCGCAGCGTCTGGGCTTGACCAAGCTGGGCATCGTGGGGTCGGAACAGTTTGTCCAATGACATTCACATTGACTGATGCTTGTGGCATGATCGGATGAGCGCAGGCGGCCCGTGAGGGCCGCTTGTTTCGTCCGAGGGGTGGTAATCTCCCGAACTTTATAATAAATGCCAGGAAATCGGCCTAAACGGCTGGTTTATGCCGGTGATGATCATATGAACACACGTCTTTGTCTAACTGCTTTGATTCTCTTGCCGCTGGCGGGTTGCGGCGAAGGCCATGCCGAGCGCGCGGCGGAAAAAACCGCGTCCGCCCCGGCCGCTCGGCGCTTGAGCGGCGCCGATGTGGCGCAGGCCGAAGTGCGGCCGCTGGCGGCAACCGTTCCCTTCACCGGCTCGCTCAATGCCTTGAGCAGCAGCGTGGTGTCGTCCGAGGTGGACGCCAGCGTGCGGGAAGTGCGCGTGCGCGAGGGAGAGGCTGTGCGGCAAGGCCAGGTGCTGGCTGTGCTGGACACCGAGGCGTTGGGACAGTCTGTGGAGGAGCAGAGCGCCCAGCTCGACAACTCTAGGGCCAGGTTGAAGCTGGCCAAAGTCAAGCTGGACAAGCAGCGTGAGCTGCTGGGCAAGGGCTTTATTTCCCAAATCGCATTTGACGAGCTGGAAAGCGATTTCCGGGTGAGGGAGGGCGAGTTGCGCGCCCAGGCTGCGCAATTGGCCCGCGCCAAGCGCTCGCTGGCCGACGCCCGGGTCAAGGCGCCGATAGATGGCGTGGTGTATGAACGCAAGATCAATCCGGGCGAAGTGGCCAGCCGCAATATGAAGTTGTTTTCGGTGGCGAATCTGTCGACGCTGGAGATCGCCGCCACCGTGCCGTCCAGGCTGGTGGGCCAGGTGAAGGCCGGCATGGCGGCCAGCTTCAATGTGGATGGCGGCGGCCAACCGAGCCGCGGCGAAGTGGTGCGCATCAATCCGGTGGCCATTCCCGGCACGCGCAGCTTCACGCTCTACGTGCGGGTGCAGAACCCGGATGGCCGGCTGAAGGTGGGACAGTTCGCCAAGGGCGGCGTGGTGCTGCGCGAGGTCAAGGACAAAGTGGTGGTGCCTTACGCCGCCGTGCGCGACATAGACGGCAAGCCCTGGGTCATGGTGGCGGAGAAGGGCAAGCTGGCGCAAAAGCCTGTGACCGTGGCGCTGCGCGCCGACGCGGAGCGCCTGGTGGCGGTGGACGGCATCGCGCCGGGCGCGCGCGTGGTGGTAGGCGAATTGCTGGGCAGCAAGGCCGGCGACGCCGTCAACTTGCCGGCTGGCCGGATTTGAGGAGCGCGCCATGTGGCTGACCCGCGTGAGCGTGCGCAATCCGTATTTCGCCGCAGTGTTGATGATGACGCTGATGGTGCTGGGCCTGTTCTCCTGGCAGAAGCTGGCGGTGGAGGAGATGCCGGACATCCGCCTGCCGATCGCCGTGATCTACACCCCGTACACCGGCGCTTCGCCCGAGGTGGTGGAGAGCGAGGTAAGCAAACCGTTGGAGGAGGCGCTGAACTCCGTCAACGGCCTGAAGGAAATCCGTTCCTATTCCTCCGAGGGCAGCTCCTTCGTGGTGGCGGAGTTCGAGCTATCGGTCGATCCCGCGTCCGCGGTGCAGAGCGTGCGCGACAAAGTGGCTTCGGTGCAGGGGCAGTTCCGGCGCGAGATCGGCACGCCTACCGTCTCCCAAGTGGACCCCAACGACAAGCCCATGATGTCGCTGTCCCTGACGTCCAGCCGGGTAAAGCCGCGCGAACTGAGCAGCTGGGCGGACAATGTGCTGAAGAAGCGGCTGCAGATGGTGGAGGGCGTCGGCGATGTCAGCCTGGTCGGCGCGGTGCGGCGCGAGATCCGCATCGACATCGATCCGGTGCGCTTGGAGGCCTCCGGCCTGGCGCTGACCGATGTGGCCGATGCCGTCAAGGCGGCGAATCAGGACTTCCCGGCCGGCAATGTCTCCACGGCCCGCAAGGAGTGGGCCATCCGCGTCAACGGCAAGCTGAAATCCGCCGATGATTTCGCCGCGCTGGCCGTGGGCTATCGCAACGGCACGCCGATCCGGCTGGACGACATCGCCGCCGTGTCCGATACCGAGGCCGAAATGGACAGCATATCGCTGGTCAACGGCCAGCCTGGCCTGGGCATAGACATCAAGGCGGCGCGCGGCTCCAATGAGGTGGCGGTGGCGGACGGCGTCAAGAAGCTGCTGGCTCAGATGAAGCCGGAAATGCCGCCTGGCCTCGAGCTGCGTTTCACCAGCGATTCGTCCGAGGATGTGAAGAAGGCGGTCCACAGCGTGGAGTCCATGCTGCTGGAAGGCGCGGGCCTGACCATTCTGATCGTGTTCCTGTTCCTCGGCAGCTGGCGCAGCACGGTGATCACCGGGCTGACGCTGCCGGTAGCGCTGGTGGGCTCGCTGTTCGCGATGCAACTCATGGGCTTCTCGCTGAACGTGCTGACCCTGCTGGCCTTGTCCTTGTCCATCGGCCTGCTGATAGACGACGCCATCGTGGTGCGCGAGAACATCGTGCGCCACGCCGCTTTGGGCAAGAGCCATTATCAGGCGGCGCTGGACGGCACCAATGAGATCGGCCTGGCGGTGCTGGCCACCACGTTGACCGTGGTGGCGGTGTTTCTGCCAGTGGGTTTCATGGGCGGCATCATCGGCCGCTTCTTCCACCAGTTCGGTCTGACCGTGGCGGTGGCTGTGCTGATTTCCATGTTCGTCAGCTTCACGCTGGACCCCATGCTGTCTTCGATCTGGCATGACCCGCACCACCATGGCGACCGCCATCGCGGTCCGCTGGGCAAGCTGTTGGACTGGTTCGAAATGTCGCTTGACCGGTTGTCTGACCGTTACGCCTTAGTCATCCGTTGGGTGCTGGGCCATCGCAAAACCGTATTGGCCTTGGCCCTGGGCTTCACCGTGGCCTGCTTTTTGCTGGCCTCGCGGATCGGCGGCGAGTTCATTCCCGAGCGCGACAGCGGCAAGATAGGCGTGTCCTACCAGACTGCGCCGGGCTCCTCCCTGGAGTACACGGCGCAGAAAGGCAAGGAACTGGCCGATGCGCTGTCTGCCATCAAGGAAATCAAGACCATCTCGCTGGATGTCGGCGCCGGCAACTTCGGTTCGGGCAAGAATGACGGCCAGTTGACGCTGGACATCGGCGACAAGCGCTCGCGCCAGCGCAAATTGAGCGAAGTGATAAACGACGCGCGCAAGCGCGTGCAGCCGGTGGCGGGCGTGCTGATCAAAGCGGTGGCGAATGACGAGCAGCAGGGCAAGCCCATTTTCATCGGTCTGCGCGGTTCCAACCTGGCTGAACTGGAAGATGTTTCGCGCGAGGTGATGGCCAAGATCGGCAAGGTCAAGGGCGTCAAGGACATCGAGTCCAATTTGACGGAAGGCGACCCGTCGCTGAGCCTGACGCTGAAGCGTGACGCCGCGCTCAGCCTGGGAGTGGATCTCAACCGCGTCGGCAATCTGCTGTCCATGCTGTTGGCCGGCAATGTGGTCACCACCTGGGAAGCGCCGGATGGCCAAAACTACGATGTGCGTCTGCGCGTGCCCAAGGACGAACGTCGGCAGGAGTTGCTGGACCAGCTGAAGGTGGCGGGCAATCCCGACGCCAATGGTTCGGCGCAAATGGTGCCGCTGTCCACGCTGATCGAGACGCGGCAAGGCGTCAGCCCGCGCCAGATCAAGCGCACCAATATGATGCGCGAGATAGGCATCAACGCCAATGTGGAGGGGCGTGACGTAGGCTCGGCCATGTCCGATGTGGATAAAGCGATGGACGGCATCCAGCTGCCGCCAGGCGTGCAGCGCATGCACCGCGGCCAGCAGAAGGATATGGAGGAAACCGTGGTCAACGCGTTGCGCGCGTTGGGCCTGGGCGTGATCTTCATCTATCTGATCCTGGCGGCGCAGTTCCGCAGCTTCACCATGCCGGTGACCATCATGGTGGCGCTGCCGCTGGCCTTCGGCGGCGTGTTCATCGCGCTGTTCCTGTGGGGCTCCACGCTGAACATGTTCTCCATCATCGGCATCATCATGCTGATGGGTTTGGTGGCGAAGAACGGCATTCTGCTGGTGGACTTCATCAACCGGGCAAGACGAGACGGCATGGCGCGCGAAGACGCCATCGCCGAGGCCGGCCGGGTGCGGCTGCGCCCCATCATGATGACGACTCTGGCCATGATCTTCGGCATGCTGCCGCTGGCGCTGGGCACCGGGGACGGCTCGGAAAGCAACCGGCCCATGGCCCACGCCATCATCGGCGGCCTGACGACATCCACTCTGCTGACTTTGCTGGTGGTGCCTGTGGTGTACACCTATATGGATAGCTTGCGCGCGCGCATCCGCCGCTTGTTGGGCGGGCGCAAGCCGGCGTTGGCGCTGAAGACGGAGGAAGGGAAGTAGGCGCGGGGAGGAGAGCCGTCGGCAAGCCGGCGCCTCTCCTTATTTTTTCATCGGCGCCACGCAGTCGTTGCCATCGAAACTGAATGACAGAATCTGCTGGCTGGCGGGGTCGATCACGAAATTGGTGGTGCAGCTGTAATAGACGGAACCGCCGCCGCTGATGCTCCACGGATGATAGAAGCCGCTGCTCTGTATCGGCATGTCCTGGCTGTAGGCGCTGCGATAGGTGTAAAGCAGCTTGCCGTTGGGCATGGTCATCTGGGCGGAGGGCGCGCCCCAGGCGGCCAGCAGTTCGTTGGCGTCGCGCCCTTGCCATATGGAAACCTTTTGCGCATATCCCTGCGGCGTGGCGCATCCGGCCAGCGCGACAAGGGCAGCGCAGGCGGCGATGAGCTTGATGGATTTCATCGGCTTTTCCTCGCTTGAATTGACTGTATTCATTATTCATAGGCATGGCATCATGAGGGAAGTTCATGTTGCCCAAGCCTGGACGGCCATGATTTAACGATGGCCGCGCCGCGCGCCGGAGTCAATTCCGGATGTCTTGCGCGAGGGCGGAGTGTGTTAACAAGCGTGTGACAATACGCGAAAACAGCGGGAACACCCGCGATCATGATCGGAGGCCTTGCCGCCGGTCGAGGGGAAACCAGGCTTGGAGAAAGACCGGACCGCGTCGTCCGGGCGAGCCTGAACAACAAAGGAGGAGATCATGCGCCTGAAAAAAACGCTCGCGACGGCCATGATGCTGGGCAGCCTGCTGCCCGTCGCCCATGCGGAGAAGGTGCTGCATGTGGCGTTCAGCGCGCCGGAAACCGGTTTTGATCCAGCCAAGATAGCGGACGTTTATTCGTCCGCGGTGATCGAGCACATCTATGATCCACTGCTGACATTCGATTATCTGGCGAGGCCGGTAAAAGTCATACCCAATGTCGTTACCGCAATGCCTACGGTCAGCGCCGATGGTCTGACGTATACCTTTCATCTGAAGAAGGGCATCTATTTCGCGCCGGACCCGGCCTTCAAGGGCAAGAAGCGCGAGCTGACCGCCGCGGATTATGTCTACACCATCAAGCGCCTGTCGGATCCCTCAGTGGCTTCGCCCTTGAGCGATGTGTTCACCGGCAAATTGCTTGGCCTGGATGAGCTGGCAAAGCAGGCCGGCAAAGGCAAGCTGAATTACGACACGGTGGTGGAGGGCGTGAAGACGCTGGACCGCTATACCTTGCAGTTGAAATTCAAGCAGCCTTTCCCCTCGCTGCCTTATGTGCTGGCCGGCAGTTGGGTGGAAGCGCAGGCGCGCGAGGCGGTGGACGCCTATGGCGACAACACCAATGCGCATCCGGTGGGGACCGGGCCGTATATGCTGTCTGAGTGGAAGCCGGGCAATCACATCACGCTGGCGCGCAACCCGAATTTCCGTCAGGAGGTCTTCCATTATCCGGCCGGGACGACGCCGCTGGATCAGAAGATAGCCAAGGCGATGGATGGCAAGCGCTACCCGCAGATCGATCGCATCGATATCTCCGTGATCGAGGAGGAGCAGCCGGCTTGGCTGTCGTTCAAGAGTGGCGAGCTGGACATGCTGGGCGCGATTCCTCAGCCCTTGATCCGGCAGGTGTTGAAGCTGGATCCGAGCAATCCGCATCGAGCCGAGCTGAAGGCGGAGTTCCGCGACAAGGGCATCCAGTTGAGCCGCGAGCTCGATGAAGAGGTGACGTTCTACGCTTTCAATATGAAAGACCCTGTCGTCGGCGGTTTTAGCAAGGACAAGATCGCGCTGCGCCGCGCCATCGCCATGGCCTTCAATACGCAGGAAACGATACGCGACATCCGCCGCAATCAGGCGGTGCAGGCGCAATACATCGTGCCGCCCAATGTCGCGGGCCACAACCCCGATTTCCGGGCCGCCGCGCCATACAACCCGGCGCTGGCCAATGCCTTGCTGGATCAGTTCGGCTACAAGATAGGCGCGGACGGCTACCGCACTTTGCCGAACGGCAAGCCGCTGGTCGTCGATTATGTGACCGGCCCCACCGCCATCGACAAGCAATGGAACGAGTACTGGCAGAAGGCGTTTGACCGCATCAAGGTGAAAATCAATTTCCGCGTGATGCAATGGAACGAGCAGGCGAAGCAACTGATGGCCTGCACCTTCGGCCTGGTGGGCGATGCCTGGATCGCAGACTTCCCGGACGGCGACAATTTCACGGCGCTGTTGTACGGCGGCAATGTGGGCAATACCAACCACGCCTGCTATCGCTCCGCGCGCTACGACAAATTGTACGAACAGTCACGCGTATTGCCGGACGGCCCTGAGCGCAGCCGCTTGTACGATGAGATGAACAAGGTAGTGGCCGGCGATACGCCGTGGATTTTCGGCGAAAGCCGCTTCGCCAACGCCGTGGCCCAGCCGTGGGTGCAAGGATTCAAAAAACACCCCAACTTCAACGCCATCTGGCGTTTCTTGGACGTGCAGAAATAAGCGGCAAGCGAGGAGAAAAACATGTCTGCATTCATCATCCGCCGGCTGCTGCAAATGATCCCGACCCTGTTCGGGGTGATGCTGCTGGTTTTCACGCTGTTTACCCTGGTGGGCGGCGACCCGACCCTGGTATTGGCCGGCAAACACCTGACGGCTGAGGTGTTGGCCAATATCCGCGCCCAACTGGGCCTGGACAAGAGCCTGCCGCAGCAATTCCTGGTATTCGTTCACCAGGTGCTGACGCTCAACTTCGGCACTTCCTGGTCTACCCAACAGCCAGTATCCGAGGTGCTGAGCAGCAGGGTGGGGCCGTCGCTGACGCTGACCGGCGCCATGCTGCTGGTGGAGCTGGCCGTCGCCATTCCGCTGGCGGCGCTGGTGGCCTATTTCCGCGGCGGCTTGACCGACCACATCATCACCATCATCTGTACGGTGGCGATGTCGATCAGCGCGCTGATCTACATCATCGCCGGCCAGTTCTTCCTCGGTTTCAAGCTGGGCTGGTTCCCGGTGCGCGGCTGGGGAGATTCGTTCTGGGTGAACCTGTTCGTCTATGTGCCGCTGCCGCTGCTGATGGGTTTGATGGTTTCGCTGGGGCCGGACATCCGCTTCTATCGCAGTTTCTTCGTCGAGGAACTGGGCCAGGACTATGTGCGCACCGCGCGCGCCAAGGGCCTGTCCGAGCGCCAGATCATGCTGAAGCATGTGCTGCGCAACGCGCTGATTCCTGTGGTGACCAGCATCATGATGTCGCTGCCGTATTTGCTGCTGGGCGCGCTGGTGCTGGAGAGCTTCTTCGGCATTCCGGGCATGGGCAATGAGGTGATCCAGGCGGTCAATAAGAGCGATTTTCCGGTGATCAAGGCCATCACCATCTACATCGCCATCGCCACCATGGTGTTCAATCTGTTGGGCGACCTTGTGTACAAGTGGATCGATCCGCGCGTGCAATTGAAGTGAGCGGAGGAGAATAAACATGACAACATTGCAGAATACCGCCGGAGCTGCGTCGGCAGCGCCGTCCCGCAGCCTGTGGGGCCTGGGCTGGCAGCGCCTGAAGCGCAACAAGGTAGGTTTCATTTCCATGTGGATCGTGGCCATCTACCTGCTGATCGCGGTTGGCGGCTGGCTCAATCTGGTGGGCAAGAGCTGGACCGATGAAGTCGGCGTGCCGTATGCGCCGCCGAGTTGGATCACGGAGTCTGCGGACGATGCCTTGCCGCCGGAGCCTGCGGCCAAGACCGCCGCCGCGCCCATCATCGAGCTGAGCCGCGCGGAAGACCCGATAGGCAAGGCGCTGACGGAGGCCGAGAAACATGTCGGCGAATATGCTGACCATACGCCGCAGCGTCTGGAGAAGCTGCCTTTCGGCGGCGACCTGCAGGGCCGCGACGTGATTCAGAAGACGCTGAAAGGCACCTCTACATCGCTGTTCGTCGGAGTGTTCGGCGCAGTGTTTTCGCTGCTGATAGGTTGCGTGCTGGGGGCTGTGTCCGGTTATTTCGGCGGCAAGACGGATGACTTCCTCAACTGGTTCTACAGCGTGTTCACCTCGGTGCCGGACATGCTGCTCTTGCTGTCCTTCGCCGCGGTGTCCGGCCGCGGCATCACCACCATCATCACGGTGATGGCGCTGACCAGCTGGACCGGCACCTACCGGCTGGTGCGCGCCGAATATCTGAAGCTGAAAGGCCGTGAGTACGTGCAGGCCGCCGATGCGATCGGCGCCGGCAGCGGCCGCAAGATGTTCATCCACATCCTGCCCAATATTTCCCACCTGCTGCTGGTGCAATTTTCCTTGCTGACCGTGGCGCTGATCAAGTACGAGGCCATTTTGTCCTTTCTCGGCTTCGGCGTGGGCGTGCGCGAAGTGAGTCTGGGCTCCATGCTGGCCGAAGCGCCGACCGAGTTGATCCAGGGCTACTGGTGGCAGATGCTGGCGGTGACCATCGCCATGTCGATATTGGTGACGGCGTTCAGCCTGTTGGTGGACGCCCTGCGCGACGCGCTGGACCCGCGCGCGGCGGCGAAGTGAGCGGGATGAGGAGAAACAGAAATGAGCGATAACAAGATCCTGCTGTCGGTGCGCGATCTGCGCGTGCGTTTCCGCCAGGAAGACGGCGGCCGCTTCGAGGCCTTGAAGGGCGTCAGCTTCGACATTCCGGCCCACCGCACGGTGGCGCTGGTGGGCGAGTCCGGCTCCGGCAAGTCGGTCACGTCCATGGCCATCATGCAATTGCTGCCGCCGCAAACCAGCGAGATCGACCCGGCGTCCGAGCTGCGCTTCGCCGGGCGCGACTTGCTCAAGCTGAGCGCGTCCGAGCTGCGCCGGCTGCGCGGCAAGGACATCGCGATGATCTTCCAGGAGCCGATGAGCTCCCTGAACCCGGTGTTCAGCGTGGGCGAGCAGATCGTGGAGACGCTGACCCTGCATGGTGGCCTGAGCCGTTCCGCGGCGTGGAAGCGCGCGGTGGAGCTGCTGCGCGAGGTGGGCCTGCCGGAACCGGAGAAGCGGATCAAGAGCTATCCGCATGAGCTGTCCGGCGGC
>NZ_PQWB01000209.1 GCF_002924365.1 Chromobacterium alticapitis
GCGGTACAGCACGTAGGCGCGGGCCACGTCGTGCTCGCCGAAGCGCATCAGCGACAGTTCCACCTGGTCCTGGATGTCTTCGATGTGGATGGCGCCGCCTTCCGGCTTGCGGCGCATCAACGCGTTGACCACCTGTTCCGTCAATTGAGCCACCTTGTCGCGGATGCTGGCGGAGGTGGCGCCTTGTTGGCCCATGATGGCCAGGAAGGCCTTGGTCATGGCGATGGAGATCTTGACGGGTTCGAACGGCACCACCGCGCCATTGCGGCGAATGGTTTTGTACTGGCTGAAGTCGGCCTGCGGCGCGGCGGCCCGGCCGAGTTCTGCGGCGGTTTGCCCTTCAAAGGTGGTCAGTTGCATGTATCCCTCGATAAAGAGAAGTTTAAGTCCGGCCGCGCTGCGTTCTTGGCGGCAGGTCGGCTTGTGGACAAATCTGTTGAAAAGCTGTGTGCGGGCTGTGGGTAAACACAATATATACCGTCAACACCGCTAGGAATGCGCAAATTCTAGTGGTGGGAGCGATGTAGTTCAAGTCTTGACTTTGTGCGGAAATCCGGAAAACCGCGCCGTTATTGGCTTTGCGGGGCATGGAATTTTTTCTGCAAAAAATCGGCAACGGATAGGCCGGCCGCAAACGGTTGAAAGACGGCGCTTTGCTAGCAGAGGGGAAAGGCGCGGCGGCGGGCCACTAGATGTTGTGTAAACGCACTGTTGCAGCCTTGCTACGACGCCCGAATGAAAAAACGCGCCTTGGGATGGGGCGATCGCCGGCTATTTTTAGACAAGCGGGCCGCGTCCTTGGCGGCCACGCCACAGCGGCGCGGCAAAGCTTGAGCTTGGTCAAGCAAACATACGGTTGTCATTTCTTCCGCACTTTCTATGCCGCACACTGAACTTGTATTGAAAATACATTTAATGGCGGCGCGCGGCGCCGCTCCTGCAAGAGGAGCGTGACGATGGGCAAGATGCGTAAGGGAAAGCTGGCGCTGGCGGGCGCGCTGGCGGGGATGTTGGCAGGCGGATGCGGCGCGGCCGCCATGGCGGCGGGGACGGACGGCCTGCCCATCGAGCGGGAGGCGCTGGTGGCGCCGCCCAATCTGCCGCCGCCCATTACCCGCAAGGCGCCGGCGCGAGTGGTCGTGGAGCTGACGGTGGAAGAGGTGGAACGCGAAATCGCTCCGGGCTCGCGCTATATGTTCTGGACCTTCGGCGGCACAGTGCCGGGCAAGATGATACGGGCGCGCGAGGGCGACACCGTCGAGCTGCACCTGAAAAACCTGGCCAGCAACAAGCTGCCGCACAATATCGACCTGCACGCGGTCACCGGCCCCGGCGGCGGCGCGCCGCAAACGCTGGTGGCGCCGGGCAAGCAGGCGGTGTTCACCTTCAAGGCTTTGAATCCGGGCCTGTATGTATACCACTGCGCCACCGCGCCGGTGGGCATGCACATCGCCAACGGCATGTACGGCATGATCTTGGTTCAGCCGAAGACGCCGCTGCCCAAGGCGGACCGCGAGTATTACGTGATGCAGGGCGAGTTCTACACCACCACCGGCTACCGCGCCGGCGGGCTGCAGCCTTTCGACATGCAAAAGGCGATAGACGAGAAACCCAGCTACGTGCTGTTCAACGGCGCGGATCGCTCGTTGACGGGCAAGAACGCGCTGACGGCCAAGGCCGGCGAAAAGGTCAGGATTTACTTCGGCGTGGGTGGCCCCAATCTGACGTCTAGCTTCCATGTCATCGGCGCCATTTTCGACAAGGTGTACACCGAGGGCGGCTCCGCCTTCCAGCGCAATGTGCAGACCACCATGGTGCCGTCCGGCGGCTCCGCCATCGTCGAATTCACGCCCAAGGTGCCCGGCAACCTGACCCTGGTGGACCACTCGCTGACCCGCGCCTTCAACAAGGGGGCGATAGGCTTGCTGGCGGTCAGCGGACCGGACAAGCCGGATATCTATGGCAAGGGGCAGATCAGCGATATAGGCGCGTCCGCGCCGGCGGTGAGGACCGCGCCGGGCGAAGAGGCGCCAATCAACGCCGAGCCGCCGCAGGCGCATGAAAGCAACCCGGCGGATCATGGCCAGGCGGTGTTTTCCAAAAACTGCGTGGCCTGTCACCAGGCCAACGCCCAGGGCGTGCCCGGCGTGTTTCCGCCGCTGGCCAATTCGGACCTGATCCAGAAAACGCCGCTGGAGGCCGCGCGCATCATCCTGGGCGGCCGCGCCGGCCAATTGACGGTGAACGGCGTGAGCTACAACGGCGTGATGCCCTCGCTGGACTTGTCGGATGAGGAGGTGACGGACGTGCTCAACTACGTCAGCGTGAAGTTCAACCAGGGCAAGCCGGTGGTGACGGTGGACGACGTGAAGAAACTGCGGGCGCAAAAGCCATGAGACTGGCCGCCTGGTGCTTGGCGGCGTGCGTGGCCGGCTTGCCGACGGCCGCCGCCGCCGCGGAGTACGTCGCCATTCCCGGCGGCCCTTTTCGCAGCGCGCTGTCGGCGGACGGCGCCGCCGTGCGGCTGGCGGCGTATCGCTTGCGCGCCGCGCCGGTCACCAATGCCGAGTTTCTGAGTTTTGTGAAGGCGAACCCGGCCTGGCGGCGCGGCCGGGCGCTCGCGCTGTACGCGAATGAGGGCTATCTGGCCGCCTGGCG
>NZ_PQWB01000210.1 GCF_002924365.1 Chromobacterium alticapitis
TAAGGCTTTGAAAATTTTGAGCCATTTCCCTGCCGCCGACCACGCATTGAAACGCTTGTAGACGGTGTTCCAACAGCCAAAGGCTGGCGGCAAGTCACGCCACGGACAGCCGCAGCGCATCCAATAGAGCATCCCTTCCACGGTCATTCGTAAATCGGGCTTGTTGTAAATGGCGTGTTGAAGCAGAATCTTTTCCAGCTTCGACCAAAGCTCGTTACTGAGCATCAATCGGGGCATCGCAAACCTGCAGAGGATTGGTGTAGGAACCTTAATTCTGCAGGTTTGCACCCCTCCTATCTGCTCCTTGCTTCAAAACGTCAACAGCCCCTAACAAAATTGACTCCGAAAACTGGAAGTAAGTACAGGCGTGATCAGGATACGGCAGGCTAAAGTGAAAAACTCTGGCCAGAGATTCTGTCTCCTCAACTTCATACGACTTAGGGGTCATACCATGTGTGCTTACACCAGAACGCAACAATTCGGCGGCGAAGGCGGCAGCTCCTTTGCTGACAATTTGACCGAGGTTTGCCGTCTCAGCCAGATCAATATCCGCCACGGCTCCAGAGTCGACAGCATTCAAGGTGTATGGATCACCCCCTCCGGCGATCAGGTCACAGGTTCCAAGCATGGCGGTGATGGCGGCGAACTGACCTCCATCGTGCTGGCCGGCAATGAATACATTGTGCGCGTGGATGGCCGCTCCGGCAGCCGAGTTGACCAACTGTCATTCACCACCAATCTGGGCAATGTCTATGGCCCGTACGGCGGCAGCGGCGGCAGCGCGTTCAGCCTGTCCGGCACGCACATCGGCGGTTTCTTCGGCCGCAGCGGCAGCGAACTGGACTCCGTCGGATTTTTCAACCGCGTAGATTGCTGAGTGCGCGGCTAGAAACCATGCGCAAACGGGCAGGCGCTTTGCGCTTGCCCGTTTTCTTCATTGGCTCAGCCCGCATGGCCCAACTCGCGATGCCAGACACTCGCCCTAAGTCGTACCAAGAGTCCGGTGCCTAGTCGGCTCAGACCTTCTGATTCAGCATCGTCACCAGCTGCCTAGCCACGGCGGCCTCGTCATGGCGGCCTATCACCGGCACATCCGGCAGACGCCGCTTCAGTTCCGGATGGGCGTTGGCCATCACATGCGGCAGCCCCGCCAATTGCAGCATCTCCGCATCGTTCAGATTGTCGCCGAAGGCCGCGCAGCCGGCCGCATCCACGCCCAGGTGCTTCAACAGCATGGCCAGCGCGCTGCCCTTGTGCACGCCTGGCGCCATCACCTCCAGATAACAGACGTGGGAATAGGTCATGGACACTTCGTCGCCTAAATCGCGCGCGATGTCCAGCTCCACCTCCTTCAGTTGCTCCGGCGTGCCGCAATAAATCACCTTGGACACATCGTCGGCGCAGAAACGCTCCAGATCGGCGATCTCCTCCACCTGTCCGGTGTAATGACTGAACTCGCGCTTGCTGTGGTAGGCCATGATGCAGTCGTCGCGATAGACGCCCAGCTCGGTGTCGCGCACCCGTTCCGGCCGCAGCAGGCGCTTCAGCAAATCCGGAGACAGGTGGGACTGGAACAGCAGGCTGCCGTCCGCCAGATGCACGCGCGCGCCATTGGCGCTGATCACCGGCACCGGCGGCAAGTCCTTGGGCCACAGCTGGCGCACTTGGCGCTCGTGGCGTCCGGTGGCGATGGCCATGGGAATGCCACGCGCCATCGCTTGCCGCAACACGGCATGGGTTTCCGGCGCCACGCGGGAGTCCGCGTCCAACAAGGTGCCGTCCAGATCGCTAACGATGAATTGCATGATGTTCCTCCGTGCTCGTTCATTTCATCTTGCACGATCAAGCAAAATCGTGCAAACAATAACGCACGAACATGCAAACATTCTTGCGCGTTTTGACCATCCATGCCGGATCGTGCAACACTGCGCGGCGATTCCGCAGGGGGAAACCATCATGAACAAGGAACGCTCCGCCGGCTCCAGCCTGCCGGCCGACCGCCACTCCTACATCCGCCAGCAGCTGCAGCTGCATGGACGCGTGCAGGCGGGGGAGCTGGCCGCCACGCTGGGCGTGTCGGAAGACTCCATCCGCCGCGATCTGCGCGAACTGGCCGCCAGCGGCGTCTGCCAGCGCGTCTATGGCGGCGCCATCGCGCTCACGCCCAATCAGCCCAGCTTCCGCGCGCGCAAGCAGGAACACCAGCCGCGCAAAGCCAGGCTGGCCGCCGCCGCGGTGCGCCAATTGCAGCCCGGCCAGTTCGTCTTCCTGGATGGCGGCACCACCAATCTGGAAATCGCCCGCGCCCTGCCGGAGCACCTGCCGCTGACCGTGGCCACCAACTCCATCCCCATCGCCGCCGAGCTGTTCGGCAAGAAGCAGCTGGAGCTGCTGCTGATAGGCGGCGGAGTCAACCACCAGAGCGGCGACGCGCTGGGCGCCATCGCCACCCGGATGCTGCAATCCATGCGGCCGGACATCTGCTTTCTCGGCACCTGCTCGGTGGATGGCGAACTCGGCATCGGCACCCTGCAGGCCGACGAGGCCGCTTTCAAGCGCCAGTTGGTCGAGCAATGCGGCAAGACTATCCTAGCCGTAACCAATGAAAAGCTGGATACTGCGTCCCCATTCCTGGTCGCGCCTTTGCGCGACATCGGACTGCTGATCATCGAGCCTGACGCCGACCCCGCGCGCCTGGCGCATTTGCAGGCCAGCGGCGTGCCCGTGCGCGCGGCGGACTAAGGGAGAAATTCGCCCCTCAGCCCAGCGGCATATTGCGGATGATCAAACATTTGTTTTAAAGTCGCATTCCAGGCGCCCGAAGATAATTCCTTAAAAATCAGGGCGCTTCCACCTGGAACATCCTTGGAGGGGAGACCAATGTCTATACAAACCATCACCGAATGGTTTATCCCGGACAGCATCCGCCAGTCCCCGGAACAGGCCATACGCGCCCGCACCGTGGTCGGCGTCGGCCTGCTGGCCGGCCTGATGGCACCGCTGTTCGCCATCGAATACCTGAACCTGGGCCATTACCCCATGGCCGAAGGCATCGCCCTGGGCGGGCTGGGCCTGCTGTGCGGCCCCTTCCTGCTGAAACTCAGCGGCGCGGTGCGCTTCACCGCGGAATTCATCACCAGCTGCATGTACGCCATGGTGTGCTGGATGGTCTATGTCAACGGCGGCATCCTGTCCACCAGCCTGATGTGGTTCGCCGCCATTCCGTTCACCGCCGTCTTCATCGGCACCCGCCGCTCCGGCATGTTCTGGCTGGCGATGTCGCTGCTCGCCGTCGGCCTCATCATGTGGCTGTCCGCCATGGACGCCATTCCCAAGAGTCCGCTGCCGCACGAGATCCTGCCCAAGCTGCAGGCCAAGTCTCTGGCCGGCCTGTCCCTGGTGGTGCTGGTGCTGGCGCTGGCCTTCGACAAGGCCAAGAGCAAGAGCTTCGAAAAACTGGAAACCGCGCGCCAGGACGCCGAACGCGCCAGCCAGGCGCTGGCGCTGATGATGGAGCAGATCAGCCATTCCATACGCGACGCCTCCGGCGCCAGCCGCCAGATCGCGGCCAGCACCGGCAGCATGGCCAAAACCATGGCCGACCAGCGTGGCCGCTCGGAAGACATGGTGGTGGTGGCGCAGCAGATGGCGGTGGTGACCAGCCAGAACGCCGAGCAATCGACGGTGGCCACCCAATTGGCGCAAACAGCCGGCGACGCGGCGCTTCAGGGCGGATCGGCGATGGATCAGGCCGTGGCGCAGCTGGGCCGCGCCGGCGAGGTGATAGGCCACGCCGCCGGCAAGCTCGAGGAGCTGGGACAACGCAGCGCCGAGGTCAGCGGCATCGTGCAGCTGATACGAGACATCGCGGACCAGACCAATCTGTTGGCGCTGAACGCGGCTATCGAAGCGGCGCGCGCCGGCGAGATGGGCCGCGGCTTCGCCGTGGTGGCCGACGAAGTGCGCAAGCTGGCCGAGCGCACCCAAAACGCGACGCAGGACATCGAGAACAAGATCCAGCTGATCGTGGACGGCACCAATCTGGCCATCGTGGCCATGCGCGACGGCAACCAGCAAATGCGGGCCGGCCGCGATCACGCGCAGAACGCGCAGCAAAGGCTGTCCGGCATCATTCGCGAAACCGGCGAGCTGGCCGGCCTGCTGAACCAAGTGTCCCAGGCCGAAGCCAGCCAGAACCAGGGCTTCGCCCAGTTCGCCGGCGACATCGTCGCCGTCGGCGAGGCCACGCGCAGCCTGTCCGGCGAAACCGAGAACATCGCAGAGGCCATCCGCCAGCTGGACGAGCAGATGGACAAGCTGCACCAGGCGGTCAGCCCGCAGCAGCCCGCAAGCCAGCCCGCAAGCCAGCCCGCCAAAACGGCCGGCAAGCGCGAGCCGCACTGGACCTGAGCCTGACGGGCCGGCGCTCAGATGTAGCCAAGCTCCAGCCCGCGCAACACCGCGCGCACCCGGTCGCGCACGCCGAGCTTGGACAGGATGCTGGACACGTGATTCTTGATCGTGCCTTCGCTCGGCCCCAGCGCCTCCGCGATCTCCCGGTTGTTGAAACCGCCGGCCATCAAGGCCAGCACCTCAAGCTCACGGCCGGTCAGCCGTTCCGGCAGGTCCAGGGCCGGGAACTCGGCTGCGCCGCCGCGCACGCCGTCCAGCACCCGCTCGGTAAGCCCCGGGCGGAACAGCGTCTCCCCCGCTGCCACGCGGCGTATCGCATCCGCCAGCCGCTCCAGGGAAATATCCTTCAGCAAAAAGCCGCGCGCGCCCAAGCGCATGCCGGCCAGCAAGGCCTCGTCATCATCGAAGGTGGTCAACAGCAGCGTGGGCGGCATGTCGCCGCCGTCCCGCATCGCCTGCAGCAGCGCGATGCCCGACATGCCCGGCATGCGCACATCCAGCAGCAGCACATCGGGCCGCTCCGCCTGCAGCAAGGCCAGAGCCTCCACCCCGTCGGCGGCCTCCAGCGCGACGCGGATATCGCCGGTCAGCGCCAATAGGCCGCGTATGCCGCTGCGCACCAATGTCTGATCGTCCACCAGGCCCACCCGTATCATCGCTCCGCCTCCCGCCATATCGTCGTCCACTCCTCGCTTCCGCCCGCCGCCAGCCGCAGCTCCGCCCCGCCGCCGTCCTGGGCGCTCAGCCACAGCCGACAGGGCCGGCCATGCTCGCGCGCCAATGCCTCGCTCGCCGCCGAGAACGCTTGCCACGCGGCCGCGTCATCCAGCGCCGGCGCGCCGTCCCATCGCAAGGCCGCGGCGGGACGCGCGCCCTCGCACAGCTGGCTCAAAGCCTCGCGCAGGGGCGATGCGCGCGGCCGCCTCTCCTCCCCCACCAGCGCGCGCACCTCGGCCAACATGCGCCGCGCTGACAGCTGAGCCGAGCGCAAGGGCGCCTCAGCCTCGCCCGCGCCTCGCCGCAACAACAACTCCAGTTGCAGGTTCAGCGCCGACAGATGATGGCCCATGCCGTCGTGCAGCTCGCGCGCCATCCGCAGCCGTTCGCCATTCCCGGCCGTTCCGGCCAGCAATTGACGCGCCGCCAGCAGGCTGGCGCGGGTGCCCTCCAGTTCGGCGCGCCGCCGCCGCTCGGCCGCGCCGAGACAGCCTATGCCGAACGTCAACAATTGAAAACCGCCGCCAACCATGGCGTCTTGCCATAGCAGCCAGCGCCTCAACTCCCGAGGCGGCAGCTGCACATCGGAACCGCTGACATTGCATGCCAGCTCCCGCTCCGGCAGGCGCTGCGCCTGCCAGCCGCAAGCCAGCAAGGCCAGCGCCAGTTGCGCGGCCAGGCAGGCCGTCGCGGCGCGACGCGGCAGCAGCAAAGCCGCCTCCGCCGCCGTCAGCAACAGCAATTTGTCGCTGGCCAGCAGCGCCAATGCGATCTGCGCCGCCAACAGCCCCATTTTGGCGCCCCGCTCCGGCGCGCGCGCGCCGCTAACCGTGGCCAGCCACAACGCCCAGCCGAAACCGGCGAAGCACGCGCCATACGCCGCCATCGCGCCGCGCAGCCCCAGCGGCGATCCGGCCAGCAAAATGGGCAAGCGCTCGCGCAAATGCCCCAGCCCCGCCAGGCCAACCGGCCATAGCAACATCATCTGCTGCAGCGCCAAAACCAGGCAGGCCAGCAAGGCAACCAGACGGAACAAAGCCAACGGTGACGGTGAGGCGGACGTTTTCATGACGCCTCCCCCGTCAGCGGCAACCAGATGCGCACGCAGCAGCCGCCGGACGCCGGGGACAGGATGTCCAGCGTGCCGCCGCTAGCCTCCACCCGCTCGCGCATGCCCGCCAAGCCATGCCCTTGGCGCCGCTCATTGGACGCCGCCATGCCCACGCCGTTATCGCTGACGGTCAGCGCCACGCCGCCGCCTAAACGCTCCAGCCTCACCACCGCGCGGGCGGCCCCGGAATGGCGCAAGGCATTGCTCAAAGCTTCTTGGGCGCTGCGGAACAGAACATGAGCCAGCTCCGGCTGCGCCAAGGGCACATCATGCGCCATCTCCAGCCGCGCCTTCGGCCGGGGCATGCCGCGGCACAGGGTTTCCAGCGCCTGGCGCAAATCCGCCGCCGGCGCCGCCGAAACGCCCCCCTGGCCCTCCAACTCCCTGGCCAGCATGCCCGCCGCCTCGCGCGCGGCGCATATGCCGCCGGCCTCCGCGCCCTTGGCCTCCGCCAGACGCAAATGCAACTGCAAACCAGCCAACTGCTCCGCCGCCAGGCGGCCCACGCCTTCGGCTATGCGCGCGCGCTCCGCATTGCGCACGGCCTCGGTCAGCAACAACTGAGTGGCCTGCAGTTCCGCATTGGCCCGAGCCTGCCGCCGCCGACCGCGCAGGGCCTCCGCCCAGCCGTAGCCGACGCAAAAGGCAAAGGCCTGAAACGCCAGCCCTTGCAGCCAATCCAGCGCCGCCACCGTCCAGAATCCGGGCGGCAAGGCGCCAGCGATATTGCAGGCGGGATGACCATCGCCCACCCGAACCAGATAGGGCAGCAAGGCCGAGTCTATCAGCGCGGTCTGCAATAACGCGCCGACTGCGGCCCGCCGCCAGGGCAGCAGAAAAGCCAGCTCCGCCGCCACCAGATAGCCCAGGCCGGGCTCGGTCCACGGCTCCAGCGCGGCGGCGATCCCCATCTGCGCCGCCAGCCAAGGCCAGGAGACGCGCCCCTCCTCAAGCAGGCAACGCCGCAAGCCGTGCATGAATAGCAACATCAGCGCCGCGAACACCAGCACGGCGGACGCGCTCAAGCTCATCAAACCGCCGGCTAGCGCTTGCGCCAGCCAGGCCGGCCACAGCCAGGCGGCGGCCTGTTCGCGCAGCAGCGCCTCCGGCGCGCCGGACAAATCCGCGCCGCCCGCCGCCAGCATCAGCGCGCAGGCCAGCAACAGGGCGCGTCGGAACAGGCCGGGGCCGGAACCTATGACTCTCAGATAGGGTTGCATCGAGCGGGAATTCAATCGTCTCATCAGAAATAGCGCGGCCACGGCCGCGCAGCCGGCGCCAGCGTAACACAAGGCATTTGTCATGCCGAATGTCCAGTGCATGCGCAGCCCTGCGCGCGCCAACGGCCACGCCGCGCCCTTCACTCCTTCCAGCATCCTGTCCCTCCCTTAGCCGCCACACTCTGCAACAAGAGGCACTCAGCCGGCAGTGCCATTAGTCATGCCCGCCGTCTCTATCTTCCGGCACATGCGCCTGGCTTTCCCCCGCGGAACAATGCGCTTACCGGCCGGATAGCGGCCTTCACTCAGCAAAGGGGAATGCGCATGAAATGGAAAATCTCGATGGCGGCTTGCGCCGCGCTGGCCGCGCTGGTCCACAACGCCGCGCGGGCCGAAGACGTGTTCGGCTACGCCAAGCTTGGCACCGGCATGGAGCTGGGCGTCGGCAAGGCGCTGGACAATGGCCTGGGGTTGCGGCTCGGCGTACAGAACAGCTTCCGCTACAAGCAGGACAAAACGCAGGAAGGCACGCCCTATCAGTTGAAGTCCAAACCCAACCCAGGCCTGGCGGCCAGCCTGGACTGGCGCCCCATCCGCGACAGCGGCTTCCGTCTGAGCGGCGGCTTGACGCTGTCCGGCAAAGCTCGGGAAGACCTGAGCTTTGCGGCCAATGGCGCTGGCAACTACGTACTGAACGGCAACAACTACGCCGCCTCCGCCGTCGGTCCGCTGAGCGGCAAAGTGGAATACAGCCCGCTGGGGTCTTATCTTGGCGTAGGCTGGGACTTCGCCCTGCCGGGCGCCTCTGCCTGGCGCGTCACCACTGACCTGGGCGCGCAACTGCAGTTCGGCGGCAAAGCCACGCTTAACCCGGCTAGCGGCGTCAGCGCCCAGGACCTGGCCGCGGCGCAGCAGAAGCTGGACCACGATCTGGGCGGCGCGCGCTTCCGGCTCAGCGCCGGCGTGGGTCTGTCCTACGCGTTCTGATGGAAAACACCGGGGCAAACGCCCCGGCGGTGCTATCCACGCGTCAAGCGCAGGCCTTGCGCGCCGGCCGCGGCCAGATAGGCCGCGCCGCTGAGCACGGTGATCCAGAAGCTGCTGGGCCAATCGGTGTAATAGGCCAGCGCGATGCCGCACCAGGCCTCGGCCAAGGCCAGCAGCGCCGCCAGCGCCACGCCCGGCCCCAACCGCGCCGTCAGCTTCTGCGCCGTGGCCGCCGGCCCCACCATCAGGGTGAACACCAGCAACACCCCGACGATCTGGATGCAGCCGGCGGTGGCCAGCGCCACAATGGCGAGGAACAGCATGGACAGCCGGCGCAGCGACACGCCCTTGGCCTCGGCCAGCTCCGGCTGCAGGCTGCAGAACACCAGCGGCCGCGAGATGAAAGCCAGCGCCGCTAGGCACAGCAGACCCAGACCGGCCAGCGTCCACAGCGTGGCGGTGTCCACGCCCAGCACGTTGCCGAACAGCAGCGCCGTGGCTTGCGTGGCATAGGCGGTGAAAAAATGCAGGAACAGCATGCCCAGTCCCAGCGCCAGCGACAGAATGGTGCCGATGGCGATGTCGCTGCCCTGCAGCCGCTCGCCCAGCGCCCCCATCGCCACGCCGCCGCACAGCGTCACCAGCGTCATGCCCCACAGCGGCGGCAGCCCCAGCAGCGCCGCGCCGGTGGCCCCGGCGAAACCGACGTGCGACAGCGCATGGCCGGCGAAGGTCTGCCCGCGCAGCACCAGGAAGTAGCCCGTCACCCCGGCCACCAAAGCCACCACCCCGCCGGCGATGAAGGCGTTGATCATGAAATCGTATTCAAACATCGTGACAGTGCGCTTCCTTTTCCACTTCCACCTCGCCCGACATCACGAAGATGCGGTCCCGCATCCTCACCACGTCTATCGGCGAGCCATATAGCCGCGACAGCACCGGTCGGGTGATCACCTCGTCCACCGTGCCGAGCGCGGCCTGGCCGCGTCCCAGATACAACACCTGATCGATGGCCGGCAGTAGCGGGTTCAGCTCATGCGCGCTGAACAACACGGTGATGCCGAAATCCCGCTGGATGCGCGACACCAGCTCCACCACCCCGCGCTGATGATGCGGGTCCAGGCTGATCAGCGGCTCGTCCAATAGCAGCAGCCGCGGCCGACCCAGCAGCGCCTGCGCCAGCAGCAGCCGCTGGCGCTCGCCGCCGGACAGTTCGGCCAGGGGGCGTTGCGCCAGTTGCGTCGCGCCCACCGTGTCCAGCGCCCAATCCACCTCGCGCCGCGTCGCGGCGTCCAGCAGCGGCATGCCCCAGCGATGGCCGCGGCAGGCGCTGGCGACGAAATCCCAGCCACGCAGCCGCAGATTGGCGGCGTGGCTGCGCAGCTGCGGGATATAGCCGACCGCGGGGTTGCCGCGCGCGGCCGGCCGGCCCAGC
>NZ_PQWB01000211.1:0-313 GCF_002924365.1 Chromobacterium alticapitis
CGCCCAGGCCGACGGCTATGTCCGCGGCGAGGGCGTCGGCATGCTGATGCTCAAGCCCCTCTCCGCCGCCGAGCGCGACGGCGACCATATCTACGGTCTGATCCGCGGCAGCGCCGAGAACCACGGCGGCCGCGCCAACTCGCTGACTGCGCCCAACCCGCGCGCCCAGGCCGACGTCATCAAGGCCGCCTTCCGTGAGGCCGGGGTCGATCCGGCTACCGTCGGCTACATCGAGGCCCACGGCACCGGCACCCCGCTCGGCGACCCCATCGAAATCCAGGGACTCAAGCACGCCTTCAGCGAACTGGCCGCC
>NZ_PQWB01000211.1:323-735 GCF_002924365.1 Chromobacterium alticapitis
CCGCGGCAGCGCCGAGAACCACGGCGGACGCGCCAACTCGCTGACTGCGCCCAACCCGCGCGCCCAGGCCGACGTCATCAAGGCCGCCTTCCGTGAGGCCGGGGTCGATCCGGCCACCGTCGGCTACATCGAGGCCCACGGCACCGGCACCCCGCTCGGCGACCCCATCGAAATCCAGGGACTCAAGCACGCCTTCAGCGAACTGGCCGCCGGCAAGGCCCTGCCCGCCGCCTTCTGCGGGATCGGCACCATCAAGAGCAATATCGGCCACCTCGAATTGGCCGCCGGCGTCGCCGGCGTCATCAAGGTGCTGGCCCAGATGCGTCACCGCACGCTGGCCAAGAGCCTGCACTGCGACGAGATCAATCCTTACATCGACCTGCAGGACAGCCCTTTCTACATCGTGCGCGAC
>NZ_PQWB01000212.1 GCF_002924365.1 Chromobacterium alticapitis
CGACGATGTGACGGTGAGCAGCGCGCAACAAGGCGTGGTGGTGCAGGACGGTTTCGAAAGCGGACTGGGCGCCTGGCAGGGTTCGGGCGAGCCGATCACGGTGACGATGGCCGGGGTGCCTGTGAACGGCGGGGAGTGGACGGCGGACACGCTGAGCGCCTACCTGCGGCAGCGGCCGAGCAATGCGCAAGACCAAACCACCCGCACCGTCTACGACGCGGCT
>NZ_PQWB01000035.1 GCF_002924365.1 Chromobacterium alticapitis
GCATGCGGATCAAGCGCAAGGCAGCAGCCTGGGATGATGATGTGCGGGCCCAGTTTCTTGGGCTTGCGCCATTATGATGTTCGAGTGCGGAGGCCCCTGGGTGTGAGTTGAAGCCTGCATGCGAAGACGGAGAGCATGCCTGATGCCGGAATGGCAGAGCGGCGCGTGCATAAAAACCACCTGCACGCAAGTGACAGGTGGTTTGATGGGGTTAGTGCGGAGTTCTGGCGTTTCATGGCGGCCTCTGGCGAAGACCGCTTAAGGCTCAGTTGCCGTTCTTCAGCGCCAGCAGCAATTCGTGGCGGCGCTGATGACTGGCTTCATCGGCAGTTGCCAACCTGGCCCGAATTAGGGCAGTCAAAATGCCCAGAAAGACGCCGCCCAGCAAACCTATCAAAGTAATCATGCTTCTCTTGGGTTTACTTTTTTGTGTAGGGGGGACGGCGGGGTCTAGCACCTGGATCAACGAAGAGTCTTTGGCCTCGTCAATTTTGGCAATTTCATACTGCTTGGACAGTAACTCGAATACAGTTTCCTGATATTTGAGTTCCCTAAGCTTGCGCATGTATTCCAGACCGCTCTGGGCGATTTTTCCGGTAGGTATAAACAAACTGCTGTCGCTGCCCTGGCCGCTATCTAGCTTGGTCAGTTGCTCCCGCAGTCCTTGCAGTTCTTGCTGCGTTTTGAGGTAAGCAGGATTCTGTGCGGTAGCGAAGCTCTTCATGGTCTCCAACTGGACTTCCTTCGCAGCTATAGTTGCCCGCAGTTGAGTTATTGTGGACACAATAGCGGGCAGCTGGCCTTCCGGTTGTATCATGCCGGTTCGTTCTTGAGTCTTGCGCAAGTCTGTTTCGGCCGCAGTTAGCTGGGTTTTGGCGTCTTTCAGCTGTTGTTCGAAGAATAAGCGGCGTTTTGAGGCGTCGGTGACGGCTAGCGACCGATTCACTGTTTCTAATTCTTCAACATAGGCGTTGGCCAGCGTAGCCGCGAACTGTGGGTTCTGGTCATCTACGCTGATGGTGATCAAGCCTTCTTTGCCGCTGACAAAGCTGGATGTCGCTTGCAATGACTGGCGTGTCCCATCCATGCTGTCTTGGTGGTAGTGTGCCTGAAGTTTAAAACGAGCGATAAGTCTGTCTGCTACCGTACGGCTGTGCAGCATACCTATATACAGATCGTTGGAGTTTTTCAAGCCGGCAATGCCACTGCCAGCGGTGCTGGTTAAGCCGCCTAGTTGTCCGAGCATGGAGCTGATGCCGCTGCTTTGTTGTTGAGGCGGCATAATGGTAGTGGTGGCGGTGAACACGGGCTTGGTCAGCAAGAAGGCGTAGGCCAGCGCCATGCCGCCAAACAGCGCGGCGCAGCTCGCTATCCAGCGCCGTTGACGGGCCAGTAGGATGAGCAGGTCCATGAGGTCGATGCCTTCGCCTTGATGATCCTGGGCCGTGTAGTGGGTCGGGGCTTCTTTCATTTCACCATGGCTCATTTGAGTACTTTCAGACCCGCGGCACCAAGGCCGAACTGATAGAGAATGCTGGTCCATTCCTTCAGCGATTGCGTCCAGGAGCTGCGCTCGAGTTTCTCCGGCACGACAATGGTGTCGCCCGGATTGATGCGCTTGCCGCCTACGCTGGATAGCCAGGAGCCATTGCCCACTGCCGTTCCATCGGCCCGCAGCAGATACATCGCGGATTCGTCGCCGCTCGGGCTGAGGCCGCCGGCCAGCGTAACGTAGTCGGAAACTGAGCGCTGAGGGCGGAAGATGAAGGTGTTGGCCTGGTAAACGGAGCCGATCACGCTGACCGTGCTAGGACGGCGCGGAATATTGATCATGTCGCCGTCTTGCAATGGAACATCAGGCAGGTCCTTGACTTGAGCATCCATGTCCTTCAGTTCCAGCACGATACGGCCGTCAGCTTTGATGCTGCGTATCCGGGCGGCGAGCTGGTGCTGTTTCTCTGTCTGGTTGTTGACTGCAGCGATGCTGTCTTTGTCTGTCAATTGCGCGATGCGGGTGGAAGCGTTCTGGTCCAGATCCTTTTCGAAGCGGTCGGCGGCTTCATCCAGTTTCTGTTGTTGCGACTGTCTAACGCTACTCCGGGTCAGCATGGTGCCGAAGATATACGCGTCGTCGCTGACGCCGCCTAGCCGCATTACGAACTGGCGCAGCGTTTCGTTCCGGCGGATCGTGTAGGTGCCAGTTTGGTTGGTTTCGCCACTGATCGTGACGAACTCCTGATTCGGTAGTACGTTGATGGCCCGGGCGCCGGGTGCCTGCAGGCGGAGGATGTCGCCGGCGTTCAGCGGTATGTCGCGCAGGGCCTGCAGATCGCCTTTGAGGGTAGCTTGCTGCACAAAGCGGTGATCGACGTTTTTCTCCAGCAGAACCTGCTTGCCTTCCGCCGCGGATTCAAGGCCGCCGGCCCAGTGCATCAGGTCCGCCACGGTCTCGCCGGGCTTGAATTCGTAGATGGCAGGCGTCTTGATATCGCCGATCAGCGCCAGGCGAGGCCCTGCTGCCGGGATCTGGATGGTATCGCCGTCGCGCAGTGTCTGATCCAGCGATTTGTCGCCTTTGACCAAGACGTCGTAGAGATCCAGCGTGGTGACTTGTTTGCCGTCTCGAATCAGGTTGACTTGGCGCACGCTGCCGCTATTGTTCGGTCCACCGGACAGAAGCAAGCCGTTCAGCAGAGTGCTCATCGCGCTCATGGTATAGCTGCCCGGGCTGCGGGCGTGGCCGACGATGTAGACCTGGACCGAGCGACTCTGGAGCAGGCTGACGCTGAGGTCGAAGTTATTGAAGACTCTGCCTATGCTCTTTTTCAGCACGCTTTGCAGGTCTCGATAGCGCACGCCGGCGACGGAAACCGCACCGACTCGCGGCAGATAGATCTCGCCCTTGCGATCCACTGTCAGGTCAAGGTCTATGTCCACCATGCCCCAGCCCTTGATTTGCAACTGGTCGCCCGTGCCTATCACATAATCCGGGTTGACGGCCACGCTGTTGGAGGTCTCAAAGCGGCTGGCCTGACTCTGGAACAAGGCCTGTCCAAACAATTGCAGAGATAGATTGGTGCTGTCGCGAATGAAGTCGGCGAACGGCAGTGGCGGCAGCGGGGGCAGCGGCGTGAGAGTCAGCTGGCGCGGCGCCTGCTGCGAGGCGGTCGGAGTATTGCCGCCAGAAATGATCGGCAGGCCACTCGACGAGCTCTGGGCGTCGTCTGGCATGGCGTTGGAGGGCGCCGCCTGCGCCAGCATCGCGCTAGCAAGCAGGACGCCTATCAATAAAGGTTTGAATCTTACGGTTTTGTTCTTCATATTTGCATTCATGGCGTGTTGATCTTCCATTGCAGGCCAACTTGTTGAGGGCCAAGGTCTAGCGCCAAACGATAACGATTATTACTTCTTTGAGACTGCCACAACCACCTGCCGGCGGCATAGCCTAGCACGCCGCCCGCAGCGACGTCCGATAGCCAATGGTCCCGGCTAGCGAGGCGTCCCGCGGCACCGATCGCGGCTACGCCGTATAGCCAGGGCTGGTCGTATTCCTCGGCGAATGGTGTGAGGGTGGCAAACAACACCGCCGAGTGGTTGGAGGTGAAGCTGCTTTGCCAGCGCGAGGAATCGGACGATTGACTACGCCAAGCGTCGTTATCGCTATTCGGACGGCTGCGATTGACGACGAATTTTAGCGCTTCGCTGCCGGCGACGGCAACGGCTGCGGACTCCAGAGCGATCAAACCGGTATTGCTGAGCCTGTCATCACCCAGTGCGAAGGCTATGCTGGACAGCACCGTGGTGGAGATGGGCAG
Source organism: Chromobacterium alticapitis (assembly GCF_002924365.1). GTDB lineage: Bacteria > Pseudomonadota > Gammaproteobacteria > Burkholderiales > Chromobacteriaceae > Chromobacterium > Chromobacterium alticapitis. Next base: position 3,816 of record NZ_PQWB01000035.1, read on the forward strand.
GCTCTTGCCAAGCTTGCCCCATGTCTTGACCACGGAATTGTCTTGATGATTCTGGAACAGCTTGTTTACTGGTTTGTCCAGGGCGGCGGCGGTGGCCACGCCCAAGGCACCCAAGGCGAATCCACTTGCTTTGCCATCCATGTCCAGCCAACGGTTGCCGGAGTCTTCCAGGCGCATGTGGATCATCGGCCAGGGCGTGTAGCTTGGCAGCGGCGGCGTGACCTGTGGCAGATTCCGCTCGTCGGGTCGCTCGGCGAAGTTGCCAAGTCCGTCGTACGCGTTGATGTCGCGCTTCGGGTTGCTGAGGATGTCGTACAAGTCGCCCGGTGTCATCACCATCTGACCGACGTCACGCGTCCACGGAGACAAGGCGTAACCGCCTGCCGTGCGGCTGTCGGAAGTCAACAGGGCACTGAGCGGAATGGAGAAGAACAGGCCTTTGTCGTTGTACGGTTTGTTCGGCGTGCCGGGCGAAGTGATGTCGTTGCCGTTGGTCTTGGTATACCAGAAGCCTGCCTCTATGCCGGAGCGAAAACGCCGCGCCAGTTCGAGGCGGACGCCGTTGTCCTTGGCCAGGAAGCGGCCGGCGCGGACCGTGGCGGTGACGCCCATGGGCAACTGGTAGTGCAAGGAGGCGATAGAGGTGACGACCTGGTAGTCGCGCTTGCCGAACCAGCCGTTAACATCGCGTTGTTGCAGCGCGTCAACCGAGAGGTCTGCCGCCCAGTCCTTGTTGAAGCCCGGGTAGTACAGGATCTGCCCGCCCGCGCCTCGAAACATTTCCTCGTAAAGACCCGCCGAGGCGCGCGCGTAGACATTTGGCGCCAAGGTCATGTACTGGTTTAGCAGCAGACGGTTTAGCTTTGGCGATTTGACGCGCTTGTAATCGGCAATGTCGGAGCGTACGTGCGGTAGCTCGCTATTGGACGGCTGCTTGACTTGTGTGATGGTGTTGTACAGATCGGCGGTGAGCGCGCTGTCCAGATACAAGCCTTGTCCCAGGCGGCGCTTGTAGTTTGCCTCGGCCATTATGTCGTAATGGAAGGCGCCGCTGGGGTCGTTGAAGTAGAAGCCCAGCTTGGGTGATAGATGGAAACGGTTGTCTTCCGGGTCTTCGCTGGTGATCTGAACAAGATCGCCCTCCCGATTGTCCATCACATTGACATTGATCCCTTCGCGCAAGCTCTGAGCCAGCGTATGGCTATCAAGCGGCTGGAGTTCTTCGTCTCGTCCCGATTTGACGCTGACCGTCTGTAGGAAGCGCTCTCGATTCACTTTTCCCAACAGGTAATCGTTGAGCATGGACAGATCGTAAAAACTGTATGTGGCGACCGGCTGCTCCAGTTGGGTGTACACCACCTTGATTTCGCGCGTTTCCAGCGGCGCGAAGTACAGAGAGGTGCGCACGGCTCGGCCTACGGCGCGCCCTACATTGGATATGCGGCTATTGCTCAGCTCCATGACCAGTGTATCGCCCTGCATGGCGATGCGGATGTTCTTGAAATCCTGCTTGCCTAGCGTCGTGGCCAATTGACGAGCGCGATCTGGATCATTTTTCCATTGTTCCAGAGTCGGGCGCGGCGGCAAATCCGGTCCGCCGCTGAAATAGGCCGGCTCAGTCACTTTGGGGACGAACTCGGTGACATTCAGCGGAATGTCGATATGGGCATTGAAACTGGCATGCTCCCGCTGACGGGCGACTTGCAAGCCAAGCCAGCCCCATTGATATTCCACGCCTACTGCCGGACCCTTCTTGCGCTGGTTGGCGTAGGTCACTTCGGAGAAGGGGTCTTTGCTGTAATTATTGGCGTCGTATTCGGCGACCAGGGACCAACCAGGCAGGATGTTTGGTGAATAGCGCATGCCGCCGAACATGCCTTGTATGCGGCCGCTGCCATAGCCCAACGTGGTCTCCAGTCCCGGCAGCACCTGCTTGGTCGCCATCAGGTTGGTGCCTTTCCACAGGCGATTTCCCTGAATATCGGTGAAGCTCAGAGAAATTTCGGGCAGCCAACGCGACTCTTCTCTCAAGCGGATTTTGGTATCTATGGCTTTGTCTTTGTAACGACCATAGCCCCCGCCGTATTGCTGGTCTTGAAAGCCTGGTATGTCTGCAATAGCGGTGTAGCGCCCAGACACCTCCAACCATGGTAGGACGGTCGTGGAGGTCCACAGGGTGTCATATGGCTTGTCGTAATTGAAGCCGAAGCTGAACGTGCCATCTTCGCCGGTGCGAGCGGATGGCATGTTGATGTAGCCGATTTGTCCATTGAGCGACGGTTGCGCGAATGCGCCGCAGACAAATATCAGCGGGACCCCTTTTTGCAATGCGCCGGCCACCAGATGAATCCTGGACTTTTTATGCATTAAAACTACCTGGATGTTATTTTAAATACAATTTATGGCTTAACGTGCTCTGCTCAAACGGCAATGTGCGGGTGGTTATACGTTTCACTTCCCTGTGATGGCAGGGGCAGAGCCGTTTGGTCGTAATTTCTGCGCAGGTCTTGGCGTGGAGGCTTGCGCATAAGCGACAAATAATGTTTTTAACTGAGATGTGAATGCCGGAAAGCGGCCGGCATGATAAAACTAAAGCCAAACAAGCGGTGTAGCCCGTTTGTTTGGCTCGGGCGCGCTACCACTAAAGATGTGATGCGCGTTATTGTTAGTGGTGAGTGGTAGACGAGTGGCTCGAGGAGGAGTTGCTGTTGCTGGACACGGCCACCGCAGCGGCAACGGCGGCGCCGATGGCGGCGATGGTGCCGACGCTCAGGCCGGCGATGCCAGCGGTGGTGCCGGCGATGCCGGCTGTGCCAGCGGTAGCAGCGCCAGCGGTACCGGCGGTACCGGCGGTACCGCTGGCACCAACTTCTTCACCAGCGGCGAAGGCCGGGGAAGCGAGGGCGGCGGCGAGGGCAATGGCAACGATCTGTTTCAGCATGTTCTTTTCCTTCCAGAAATATTTAGGACGTCAAAAATGGCATACAGCTTGCACTTCTCTCGTATGATAAGCCAGTTTGCAATATATTCAAGCATCGGCTGATGACGAAGGCGTGAAAATTTTGTAAGCGGCTAGTGCGCTGCGGCTCAGGCTAGCCAGAATTCGGTTCTATGCCGATGCGTTGCCAGCAAATGTCGGAATGCCTCTGGATCCTTGGTGTAGGTTAGCTCGCCGCAGACCGGTTGGTAAAGGTCTTGCAGGCGGGAAACCCAGAAGCGCAAGGCGGCGGCTCGCAGCATGACGGGCCAGCAGGCCTTTTCCTCTTGCGTGAGCGTCCGTTCTGACTGATAACCGTCCAGAAAGGCGCGCGCCAGTTCGTTGTCCATCTCGCCGTCATCGCGCCTGGCCCAATCATTGACCGCTATGGCCACGTCGTACAGCAGGATATCGTTGCAGGCGTAATAAAAATCGATGAAGCCGCTGATGTTGTCCCCATCCAACAGAACGTTGTCGCGGAACAGGTCGGCATGGATGACGCCGCTGGGCAGATGGTCGAAGCGATGGCTGTCCTGGAACTGGATTTCCTCGCGCAGCGATTCGGCCACATCCGCCGGCAATTGCGGATACAGTTGCTGCGCGGTGCGGCTCCACCAGCGCGGACCGCGCGGATTGCGCATTTTCTGCGGGAAGGTGGCCCCGGCCTTGTGCATCTGCGCCAGCATTTCTCCCACCGCGCGGCACTGCGCGGGGCTGGGCTGGCTGACATCGCCGCCGGACAGGCAACTGACCAGGCAAGCCGGCTTGCCTGCCAAGATGGAGGCGAAACGGTCTGAATGGTCGGCGATGGGCGCCGGGCAGGCCACGCCGTGCTTGGCCAGGTGGCTCATCAGCGACAGATAGTAGGGCAATTCGTCCAGGTGCAGCGTTTCGAACAGCGTCAGCACATAGCGTCCGTGCGTGGTGGTGACGAAGTAATTGGTATTGGTGATTCCGGCGGCGATGCCCTGGAAATCGACCAGTTGCCCCAGCGCGTAGCCTTGCAGCCAGTGTTGCAAGCTGTCGTGGCTGACTGTTGTGTAAACCGACATGCTGCCTCCGTTAGAACCGCACCAGCACCCAGCGCGGAATCACGATGCGGTTGGACGGGTCCACTTGCCGCATCGTGCCGGAGCCGTTGTCGTCCATCAGGTAATACGGCACGCCGTGGGACGGTGTGACCTTGACCATGTACAGATGGCCGTTCAGGCGGTATTCCTCGATTTTCTCATCGCCTTTCTGGATCAGCCTCACCTCCGGTTCCGGCTCCGCGGCGTTGGCCGGGCTGATCACCGGCGGCGGCGGCACCACCGCCTTGGCCGGCGCGGAGGCGTCGGCGGAGGCGAAGGCCTGGGTGAGCGGTAGGAGCGATAACAGGGCGATGAGGCGACGCATGGAGAGTCCTTGTGTTTGTAATGGGGCGATTATAGATTGAGCAGCTGTTCGCGCTCTTCCGGCAGCGCGTCGAAGCCGCGCGTCTCGTAGTGCTTGAAAATGGTGTCGACGATTTGCTGAGGATCGTCTATCAACTGGATCAGGTTCAGGTCGTCCGGATTGATCATGCCTTCGCTGACCAGCCTTTCCTTGACCCAGTCCAGGAGGCCAGCCCAGAATTCCTTGCAGCACAGAATGATGGGTATCTTGCGGCTTTTTCCGGTCTGGATCAGCGTCAGCGCCTCGAACATCTCGTCCAGCGTGCCGAAGCCGCCGGGCATCACCACGTAGGCGATGGCGTGTTTGACGAACATGACCTTGCGGCTGAAGAAGTGGTTGAACTTGACCGACAGGTCTTGGTATTCATTGGGTTTCTGTTCGTGGGGCAGCACGATGTTGAGCGCCACGGACGGACTTCTGCCGTAAAATGCCCCTTTGTTGGCGGCCTCCATGATGCCGGGGCCGCCGCCGGATATCACCGAGAAGCCGGAGTCGGACAAGCGACGCGCCACCTCCTCGGTCAATTTGTAGTACTTGTGGTCGCGCGGCGTGCGCGCGCTGCCGAATATGCTCACCGCCGGGGTAATGCCTTGCAGTTCCTCGGCCGACTCGACAAACTCCGACAATATCTTCATCACGTGCCAGGCCTCGCGGGAACGGAAGCGCTGCATCATGGCGTGACGGTCACTGGTCTGCGGCAACTTATCGGACAAGCTCATACTTCTGCCTCTTTATGAAAACATTGTTATTGATCGACGGCTCTTCTTATTTGTACCGCGCCTTCCACGCGATGCCCGATTTGCGTTCCCCGGATGGCCGCCCGGTGGGGGCTGTCTATGGCATGGTCAACATGCTCAGGCGGCTGGAGAAAGAGGTTGAATTCGATTATAGCGCCTGCGTCTTCGACGCGAAGGGCAAGACCTTCCGCGACGACCTGTACCCCGAATACAAGGCCAATCGCCCGTCGATGCCCGAGGAGCTCGCTTCCCAGATTACGGCGGTCCACGACGTGGTGCAAGCCTCCGGCTGGCCGATGCTGGTGGTGCCGGGAGTGGAGGCCGACGACGTGATCGGCACGCTGGCGCGCCTGGGGGCGGCGGCCGGCATGAAGGTGGTCGTCTCCACTGGCGACAAGGACATGGCGCAGCTGGTGACGCCGGACGTCACCCTGGTCAACACCATGACCAACGAGCTGCTGGACGAGGCCGGGGTGAAGGAGAAGTTCGGCGTGCCGCCGAACCGGATCATCGACTACCTGACCCTGATCGGCGACAAGGTCGACAACGTGCCTGGCGTCGACAAATGCGGGCCGAAGACCGCGGTCAAGTGGCTGGAGGAGTATGGCAGCCTGGACGCCATCGTCGCCCAGGCCGATAGCGTCGGCGGCAAGGTGGGCGAGAACCTGCGCGCCGCGCTGGACTGGCTGCCGATGGGCAAGCGGCTGATCACCATCGATTGCGAGGTGAACCTGACGACGGATCTGCCGCACGGCCTACCGGGTCTGCAGCATGGCCAGAGGGACAAGCCGCGGCTGGCCGAGCTGTTCCAGGATCTGGGTTTCCGCACCTTCTACCGCGAGGTGGCCGAGGGGGCGGAGATGCCGGCTGCCGCCCAGCGCGGAGAGGACGCGCCTGCCGCGCCGCGAGGCGATCAGGCTCAGAGCGATATGTTCGCCGAGCCGGCCGCAGCCGCCCCTGTCGCCACGGCGAATGTCGAGCGCCATTACGAAACCATCCTGACCGATGCTCAGCTGGACGCCTGGCTGGGCAAGCTGGCTGCGGCCAAGGTGGTGTCGTTCGACACAGAAACCACCAGCCTCGATCCGATGCAGGCGCGCATCGTCGGCGTCAGCTTCTCGGTGGAGGCCGGCCAGGCCGCCTACCTGCCTCTGGGACATCATTATGCCGGCGCGCCGGAGCAGCTGCCGCTGGACGCTACTCTGGCCAAGCTCAAGCCGTGGCTGGAAGACGCCAGCCAGAAGAAGTGCGGCCAGAACCTGAAATACGACTGCCATGTGTTGGCGAATCACGGCATCGCCCTCGCCGGCATCGTCGATGATTCGATGCTGGCTTCCTATGTGTTGGAGAGCCATCAGCGCCACAATATGGACGACCTGGCGCGCCGGCACCTGGGCGAGAATACCGTCAGCTACGAGGACATCTGCGGCAAGGGCGCCAAGCAGATCGGCTTTGGCGAGGTGGACGTCGACATCGCCGGCAACTACGCGGCTGAGGACGCGGACATCACGCTGCGCCTGAACCAGCATTTCGCCGGCGAGCTGTCCGGCGATCTGGAAAAGGTCTACCGCGACATCGAGCTGCCGGTGGCCGAGGTGCTGTTCAAGATGGAGCGTCATGGCGTGCTGATCGACCGCGACAAGCTGGCGGCGCAAAGCCATCAGTTGGGCAGCCAGATGCTGGAGTTGGAGCAGCAGGCCTACGAGCTGGCCGGCCAGCCGTTCAATCTGAATTCGCCTAAGCAATTGCAGGAAATCCTGTTCGGCAAGCTGGCCATCCCGACCAAGGGCGTCAAGAAAACGCCGAGCGGCGGCTATTCCACCGACGAGTCGGTATTGGAGCAATTGGCGCTGGACCACCCCTTGCCCAAGCGCATCCTGGAGTACCGCGGGCTGGCCAAGCTGAAGTCCACTTATACCGATAAACTGCCCGCGCTGATTTATCCACAGACCGGCCGCGTGCATACAACTTATGCACAGGCGGTGGCGATTACCGGCCGTTTGTCCAGCAACGATCCCAATCTGCAGAACATCCCGGTGCGCACCGCCGAGGGCCGCCGCGTGCGCGAAGCCTTCATCGCGCCGGCCGGCTGGCAGATCGTGTCAGCCGACTATTCGCAGATCGAGCTGCGCATCATGGCCCACCTGTCCGACGACGAGGGCATGCTGAAGGCCTTCGCCAGCGGCGAGGACATTCACCGCGCGACTGCGGCCGAGGTGTTCGGCGTGGATTTCGGCGCGGTGACGTCCGACCAGCGCCGCGCCGCCAAGGCGATCAACTTCGGCTTGATCTACGGCATGAGCGCGTTTGGTTTGGCGGCTCAGCTGGACATCGAGCGCAGCGCCGCCCAGCAGTACATCGACCGCTACTTCATGCGCTACCCAGGCGTGGCCGAGTACATGCAGACCACGCGCGAGAAGGCGCGCGAGCAGGGCTATGTGGAAACCGTGTTCGGCCGCCGCCTGTATTTGCCGGATATCAAGCTCAGCAACCCGGGCCGGCGCGCAGGCGCCGAGCGCGCGGCGATCAACGCGCCGATGCAGGGCACCGCCGCGGACCTGATCAAGCTGGCGATGATCGCGGTGCAGGATTGGCTGGAGCGCGATGGTTTGCAAAGCAAGCTGATCATGCAGGTGCACGACGAACTGGTGCTGGAAGTGCCGCAGGCCGAGCTGGAGCGGGTCAAGCGCCGGCTGCCGGAAATCATGGCCGGCGCGGCTGAGCTGAAGGTGCCGCTGCTGGCCGAGGTAGGGGCCGGCGACAGCTGGGAAGCGGCTCACTGAATCCGCAGGATTGCAAGATACAACGGCGCCGCAAGGCGCCGTTTTCACGCCACTTGTCAGGTTGACCTGCACTTAGGTCTGGACGGCGCGGCGCATGCTCCGGCTTTTGGACAGGACGAGGTTTGCAGGCGGGGCTGATGTTCCCAGACTGATAACTCGTCCATGCGCTACGGGGGGCATATGCGGGTGAACAGTCAGCAGGGGATGACGCTGGCGGAGCTGATGGCGGCGATGAGCGTCGCCGCCATCCTCTGCGCGCTGGCGGTGCCGACATTGGGAGGGGCGATGGAGCGGCAGCGCTTGCGCAGCCATGGCCTGCTGTTGCTCGGCAGCGCCAACCATGCCCGGTCAGAAGCGTTGCGGCGCAACCAGCCAGTCTATTTGTGCGCCGCCAATCTGAAGAAAAACCTGGAGCTTCAAGGCTGCCAGGCGCCACAGGCGGGGGCGAGCCAGCAGTGGCGCGAAGGGGGGCTAAGCTATGCCGACCTCGGCGCGGACAATGCCGCCTACGATGGCGGCGAGCGGCTGCGCCTGGTCATGTTCGACCGGGAGCGAGTCAGCGTCGCGGCGCCGGCCGGGCAACTGGCCTGGCTGCCGGATGGGCAGATGCGGCCGGATGGCGGATTGGTTTTCAGATTGCGTTCCGGCCATCTATGCCTGGATGTGACCATCGCGGCGGATGGCCGCGCCAGCCTGGGGAGCGTGGGCGATGCTTGCGCCTGAGCGGGGGGTCAGCCTGTTGGAAACCATGGTGGCGCTGGCTGTCTGGCTGACGGCCTTGCTCGCGCTGGCCGGCGCGCAAGGCCGTTCGCTGCAGCACGCGCGGGAAGCGGAGCTGCGCGGCCGCATCGACGCCGCGGTGGAGAATCTGGCCAGCGCCATCCAGGCGCGGCCGGACAGCCACTGGGTCCATTATGTGGAGGCAGGCTACGCCGATCATGCGTCGCCGCAGGACTGCCCGGCGCAATGCGATCCCGCGCAGCGGGCCGCGGCCGACCTGTCCCGCTTCAAGCAAAGCCTGCGCCGCAGCGGGGGCATGGCGGAGCGGATCAGCGGCGCGGTATGCCGCGGCGATGTCAAGAAGCTGCCAACAGCGGCTTCTCCGGGCTGCGGCGGCTCGGGCCCTTTGGCGATACGGGTGGCCTGGCGCAGCCGCCAGGGCCGGGGCTGGCAGGAGCATGCCGATGTTTGGCCCCTGCTTCCTTAGCCGGCAGCGCGGCTCGATGCTGCTGGGCATGCTGGCGGCGGCCGCGCTGGGCGCGCTGGTGACGGCGTGGGCCTTGTCCGCGCTGGGCGCGGTCGATCAATCGGCGCGAGGCGCCGCCAAACGGCTGGAGCGCCGTCAGCAGGCAGGCTGGGTCTTGCGCCTCATGGCAAAGGACCTGGCCAGGCATCGCCGCTTCGGCTGCGGCGCTCAGCCTTGGCTGGCGCAGGACTTCGCCGTGGGCCACTGGACGCTGAGTCTGCCGGGCCGCCGTGTGCCGCATCGCAAGCTGAAGCAGGACACGCAACAACAGTTGAGCGAAATCGAGCTGGAGCCGCAAACGCCCGCCGGTTGGCAGGCCTGGCCGCAGAGCCTGTTGAGCAGTTGCGCGGCGACGGTGCCGTTGGCGGGCGGCGCGGCGCAATGGCTGGGCAACGGCGACGCGCCCGGCTTGCGGCTGACGCCGGCCCTGCCGCTGCAGGAGGCGGCGCCAAGCGGCGGCTTGCATCTGCCGTCGCTGCAGCTATGGCTGCCCTTGGAGCGACATTATCAGGTCCGGAGCGGTCGCTTGTTGGCATGGGATAAATTGGGAGGCGTGGCGGCGGGCGGTGAGCGAGTTTTACTCGATGGCGTGATGGGCGTGAGCCTGACGCTGCAGGCGCGCGCGGGATGCGCTCTAGGGGCCGGCTGGCAAACGCTGGCCGCGCAGGCGCTGAATGGCGCCGCCGCGCAGCTCTTGGCGGCGGCCAGGCTGGAGTTGGCATGGCGGCCGGATCCGAGCAAGGACGAGGTGGAAACCCTGGGCCGGGATGTGGCGCTGACGCCGCTGGCTTGCGGAGGCGGGACATGAGCGGGGGAAAGCAGGGCGGCGCGACGCTGCTGATGGTCATGTCCTTGCTGTCATTATTGGCCATGCTGGTGCTGTCGTCGTCGCAGCTCATTCTCAATGCGCGGCTGCAGATCGCCAACGCGCAGGAGAGGCGGCGAGCCGAAGGGCTGGCGAGGCAGGCGCTGAGCGGCGCGGAGCGCTGGGTTCTGCAATGGGATGGCTTGAACGATATGGAAAGCCTCGCCGCCGAGCCGGCCAAGCTGTATGGCCCCGGCGCGCCGTTTGCGCCGGACTGCCACGGCACGCATGGCAAGGGTTTGTGCGAGCCGACCGCGCCGCCGGAGAAACAAAGCCAGGGCGGGGTGCCGCTGCTGCATCCCTGCGGCAACAGCCGCGAGTACGAACTGGAGCCGGGTCTGCCGCAATGGCATTGTCCGCAGGGCGTGCGTGCGGGACGGCTGACCTGGTCCAATCCGCGTTATGTGGTGGAACTGATCGATCCGCGCTTCGGTGCGGGCAGCGGCGATCCGGCCAGGCTGTATCGGATCACGGTGCGCGCCTGGGGGCATAGCCGCCACAGCGCCGCCACCATGCAAAGCTGGTATCGGGTGGGCGCGGCGGGAGCAGGCCGTAGACTGGGCTGGGAGGAGAAAACGCCATGAACAGGCGCGGATTCACGTTGCTGGAAACGATGATCTGCTTGGCGATTGCCGCACTGCTGGTATCGCTGGCGGTGCCCGGCTATCAGCAATACCTGCAGCGCGCCAGGCTGGAGGAGGCGCGCGCGGCCTTGCTGGAGAACAGCCACTTCATGCAGCGCTGGTATCACGAGAACGGCGTGTATTACCAGGATGGCCCGCTGGCCTGGCCGGAACTGCCGGCCAAAGCCACCCAGGCCTTCATGATCGGTTTCAGCAGCGTGGAACCGTCGGTCGACAATGTCGAGCAAGCCAGCTTCATCATCGAGGCCAGGCCCAAACCGGGTTCAGGCCTCGACGAATGGCTGCTGAAGGTGGACCAGGACGGATCGATCAAATTGTGCCGACAGGACGGTGGCGGCGAGCAGTGCCAGGTATAGGCTGGCCCTTCAAGCTTGCTGCGGCGCCGGGTCATCCCCCCACGGCGCCACCTTGACCAGCAGCATCATGCCGGGAATGGCCAGCGCCGTGCACAGGAAGAAGAACGAAGTCCAGCCTATCGAATCGACAATGTAGCCGGTGGCGGCGTTGGCCAGCGTGCGCGGCACGGCCGCCAGGCTGGTGAACAGCGCAAACTGGGTGGCGGTGTAGGCCGGATGGGTGCTGCGGGCGATGAAGGCGACAAAGGCCGCGGTGCCAAGGCCGACGCCCAGCGCTTCGAAGCTGATCACCACCGCCAGCATGGACAGCTGCTCTGCGCCGACGCTGTCGAAACGGCCGTAGCTGGCCAGCCAGGCGAAGCCCAATATCGAGACCACCTGCACCAGGCCGAAGGCCCACAGCGCGCGGTTGATGCCCAGCTTGATCATCCACACGCCGCCCATGAGGCCGCCTATCACCGCCGGCCACAGCCCGGCGTGTTTGGCCACCAGGCCTATCTGCGATTTGGCGTAGCCCATGTCCAGGTAGAACGGCGTCGCCAGCGAGGTGGCCATGCTGTCGCCTAATTTGTACAGGAAGATGAAGCCCAATATCCACAGCGCGCCCTGCCAGCCCTGGCGGGTGACAAACTCATGGAAGGGCTCGATGACAGCCTCGCGCAGCGTCTTCGGGCTGCCGGAGGCGAGCTTGGGCTCCTTCACCAGCAGCGTCATCAGCACGCCGGGCAGCATGAATAACGCGGTGATCACGAACACGCTGCCCCAGGGCATGCGGTCGGCCAGGATCAGCGACAGCGAGCCCGGCACCAGGCCGGCCAGGCGGTAGGCGTTGATGTGCACGGTGTTGCCCAGGCCCAGCTCGGCGTCGTTGAGGATTTCGCGGCGGAAGGCATCCAGCACGATGTCCTGGCTGGCAGAGAAAAAGGCGACGGCCAGCGCCAGCGCGGCGATGCTCCAGATGTCCTGTCTAGGGTCGAACAGGCCGAATAGCGCCAGGCTGGCCAGCAGCGCGAGCTGGCTGGCCAGCATCCAACCGCGGCGGCGGCCCAATAGCGGCAGCGCGTAGCGGTCCATCAGCGGCGACCACAGGAATTTCCAGGTGTAGGGCAGGCCGATCAGCGCGAACAGGCCGATGGACTTCAGGTCCACGCCTTCGCTGCGCAGCCAGGCCGGCAGCAGATTGATCAGCGCGTATAGCGGCAGGCCGGAGGCGAAACCGGTGAATACGCAGACGAGCATGGTGCGCGAGAACACGTCGCGCCGCCAATTGATGGTGGCCAGGGTCATGGGCTTCTTGTCGTCATGGGTGGGCGGGACGTCCGCGCGGAGGCGCGGACGGCGAGGGCAGGCGGAAACCGGGCGCGGCGCTCAGCGTCGCAGCGCGCGTTCGATTTTCTGGTCTGTCTTGTACTGGCTCAGCGCGTACACCGACCACAACGCGGCGGGCAGCCAGCCTATCACGGACAGTTGCAGGA
>NZ_PQWB01000213.1 GCF_002924365.1 Chromobacterium alticapitis
CGAGGACGCCGGCTACAACCCGCACAGCCTCGCCGGCAGCGACACCGCCCTGTTCATCGGCACCGGCCCCAGCGGCTACGCCAGCCTGCTCGATCGTGCCGGCGTTCCCGTCGAGGGATACAGCGCCCCCGGCATCGTCGCCTCCGTCGGACCCAACCGCATGAGCTTCCTGCTCGATCTGCATGGCCCGAGCGAACCCATCGAAACCGCCTGCTCCAGCTCGCTCGTCGCCATCCATCGCGGCCTGCTCGCCTTGCGCGCCGGCCACTGCCGCATCGCCATCGTCGGCGGC
>NZ_PQWB01000214.1:0-337 GCF_002924365.1 Chromobacterium alticapitis
TTTGGCATTCCGCGAAATCCAAAACAGCCTGCCGCAGGGAAGCGGGCAGGCTGTTGGTGTTTATGGCGCGTGGTTTAGAGGACGCGGGTGAGCAGCGTCAGCGACTCGTTCATACGCTTGTCCAGCGGCGCAAGCATCTCGGTGATGCGGCTGGAAGGCAGGCGCACGTCGTGAGCGTAGGGTGCAATACCCGGCTTGAAATGATTGGACGCAGCCATCTTCCAGCCGGGCATTGCACCGCTTTGGCATTCCGCGAAATCCAAAACAGCCTGCCGCAGGGAAGCGGGCAGGCTGTTGGTGTTTATGGCGCGTGGTTTAGAGGACGCGGGTGAGCAGC
>NZ_PQWB01000214.1:347-10162 GCF_002924365.1 Chromobacterium alticapitis
CGCAGTATCCATTAATCTAAATGTCTGAAGCAGTTGGCGGGTCGTGGCATGCAGGGAGGGGGCCGCGCGGATGCGGCGTGCTGGCATGGTGACTCTTAGTGTCGGGATATAAGAGGCTCTTTGGCTGGTCCAACTTTGTTTTCCATCTGCCATGCCAGGAGTGCTTTCGATGCCGCTGCCCCGTCGCTTGATTTTGCTGTCTTGTTTCCTGTGGCCCTTGGCCAGCCTCGCGGCCGCAGAGCCAGCGGATGCTGGCGCGGGAAAATTCGCCAAGCTCGAAAAGGATTTTGGCGGTTCCATCGGCGTTTACGCGATTGACGCCGGCTCCGGCGCGACTTTGAGCTACCGCGCCGATGAGCGTTTCCCCCTATGCAGCTCGTTCAAGGGTTTCCTGGCGGCAGCGGTTCTGGCTCAGGAGCAGAAGCAAGCCGGTCTGCTGGATAAGCGCGTTTCTTACGGCAAGGAAGCGCTGATCTCTTGGTCCCCCATCACGGAAAAGCACCAGGCAAAGGGGATGACCGTGGCGGGGCTGTCCGCGGCAACCGTGCAATACAGCGATAACGCCGCCGCCAATATTTTACTCAAGGAGCTTGGCGGGCCGGCGCAACTGACCGCATTCATGCGCTCGATAGGAGACCAGACGTTCCGCCTGGACCGTCGGGAGCCGGAGCTGAATACGGCTATTCCCGGCGATGCGCGAGATACCTCATCGCCGCGCGCCGTGGCGGAAAGCTTGAGAAAGCTGACCTTGGGCTCCGCGCTGGCGGCCCCGCAGCGGCAGCAACTGATTGACTGGCTAAAGGGCAATACCACCGGCGACAAACGCATCCGGGCGGCGGTGCCGGCTGGGTGGGCGGTGGGCGATAAAACCGGCACTTGCGGCGCATACGGCACGGCGAATGATTACGCGGTGATCTGGCCGACGGGGCGCGCGCCCGTTGTGTTGGCGGTGTACACGAAGGCGCAGGATAAGGCGCTCAAATCCAGCGACGCGGCGATTGCCGCCGCGGCCAAAGCGGCATTGGAGGGATTGGGCGTGATCCTTCATTAAGACGGCGCCCTGCGCGGCGCGCGTTCGCCTACGCGGGCGGAGCCAAGCGCGGGCCGAAACGGGCGAGCCGCTTCGGCCGAAAAGCCGAATAACGCCGCCCTCTGCCGGATAAAACAGCCCGTTCGCTGAAAAGCGGCGGGCTGTTGGTTTTGATGGGAAAGGGTTAAGTGGATGGCGGCTCCGCCGAAGGCGGCGCGGGTTTGCCGACAGCTCTAGGCGGTGCCATGCTCAAGGAATATTCCTCGCTTGTGCTTTGCCGCGCGCTGTTCATAAACTGATCAGAACAACACCTCATGCGCGATGAAGAGCCACGCACCGCTGCCGCTTATCGCTGCCATCAAGCAGGCATCAAGGAGATGACTCGTTGCGCGCTCAATCCACTCTTGAAACCGCCCGCTTGCCCGCAATCGCTAAAATCCTGCTGCTGGGCTGGCTGTATTTCTTCGCCGGCTGGCTGGGCTTGCGGATTCCCACCATCGGCGCCCATATCACCCTGATCTGGCTGCCCACCGGCATTGCGGTGGCGGCTTTGCTGCGTTGGGGCTGGCGATATTGGCCGGGGGTGTTTCTGGGCGCGTTTTTGGTCAATGTTTCCGTCGATGCTCAGTTAGGCTTGGCCGCGGCGATTGCCTCTGGCAATACTCTGGGGCCGCTTCTTGCTGTGGCATGGCTGCGGCGCAAGGGTTTTTGCCTGGCGATGGAGCGGCAGCGCGATGTCGGCCTGTTTGTCGCGGCGGCGGTTTGCGGCATGACGCTGTCTGCTGCGGGCGGGGTGTTCAACCTCTATCTGTGGGGAATGGCGCCGCTCAGCGGCTTGCCCATCGCCTGGCTAACCTGGTGGATGGGCGATGTCATCGGCGTATTGCTTGTCGCCCCCATCTTGCTCACCGTGAATCGCCGCAGCCTGGAGCCGCTGATGCGTGAAAAGCGCACCCTGGCTTACTGGCTCTTGATTGCCGCGCCCATCGTCTGGCTGGGTTTCTTTCAGGATTATTCGGAAACCATTCATGTTTTCCCTTTGGCGTTTTTGACCCTGCCGCTGCTCGCCTGGGCCGCCGTGCGCTTTGGCAATGTGGGCACGGCAATCACGACGTTGGCCTTCTCCATGATCGCCGCTTGGGCCACCGCCGCCGGACATGGCATTTTCCATACGGCGAACATGCATGCCAGCCTGTTTCTACTGTGGTGTTATATGGCGACCATGGTCCTGACCGGTTTGCTTATCTCAGCGCTGCAGGCGGAGCGGTGGCATACCGAGACGGCATTGCGGCAAAACGAGGAGAAGCTGCGCGGTTTATACGAGCTGTCGCCGTTGGGCATCGCCTTGAATGACATGAGCGGCCGGTATATCGAGTTCAACGAAGCGTTTCGCCGGATTTGCGGCTACTCGGAAGAGGCTTTGAAGCAGCTTGATTATTGGGCGCTGACGCCCGATAAGTACGCGGCCGATGAGGCCAGGCAACTGGAGTCGCTTAGGCAACGCGGATGCTATGGACCCTATGAGAAAGAATACATCCGGCAGGATGGCAGCCTGATCCCCTTGCAGCTCAACGGCATGCTGATCACCGGCAGCGACGATCAACCCTATATCTGGTCCATCGTAGAGGACATCACGGCGCGTCGGCGCGCGCATGAGCAACTGGTCAAGCTCTCTCAAGCGGTGGAGCAAAGCACGGACAGCATCATCATCACGGATGCCAATGCCCGGATAGAGTACGTCAATCAAGCTTTTGTCCGCATTTCCGGCTATAGCGCCGAAGAGGCGATAGGCCGCAATCCCAGATTCCTGGGCTCAGGCCAGACGCCAAGAAGCACCTATGCCGAGCTTTGGGGGGCCTTGTCGCAAGGTTTGCCCTGGGAAGGAGAATTGATCAACCGGCGCAAGAACGGCGAAATCTACCCGGAATACACCATCATTTCGCCCATTCGGCAGGAGGACGGGCACATCAGCCATTATGTCGCCTCCAAAAAAGACAATACCGAACAACACCGCGCCAATGAGGAACTGGCGAGACATCGCAATCAATTGGAAGAGTTGGTTGCGCAAAGAACGGAAGAGGTGGCCCGCGCCGCGCAGAACACTCGCGTGCTGATCAAGCATGCGCCCATCGCCATGGCCATGTTCGATAGGGAAATGAATTACCTGGAAGCCAGCGACCGCTGGTTGGCCGAGTTCGGACGCGGTTACCAGGACATGACTGGCTTGAACCATTATGTCGTGCACCCGGACCTTCCCGATGAGTGGAAAGCCGTGCACCGCCGAGCGCTGGCGGGCGAGACCATCAAGAATGACGAAGACTTATGGCGACAGGCCGATGGCCGCCAGCATTGGCTGCGCTGGGCATGTCTTCCCTGGGACAGGCCGGACGGCACGATAGGCGGCCTCATCATATCGGCCGAAGACATCACGGAGCGCAAACGGGCGGATCAGACGCTGGCCTCCGCCAAGGTGGCCGCCGACAACGCCAACGCGGCGAAGGGCGCATTCCTGGCCAATATGAGCCACGAGATACGGACGCCGATGAACGCCATCCTGGGCATGGCCCGCATTGGCTACCGAGACAGCCATATGCAGAGCGGCATGCAGCAGATTTTTGGCCGCATACTCAAGGCGGGAGAGTATCTGCTTGGCGTCATCAACGACATCCTGGACTTTTCCAAGATAGAGGCCGGGAAATACGCCATAGAAGCGGAGCCTTTCCGCCTGGCCGACGCCATCGACAACGCCAACAGTTTCATTGCCTCGCGCGCCCAGGAAAAGGGCATTCTGTTTCGATTGCAAGGGATTGAAACGCAGCCAGAGTGGATGCGCGGCGATCCGCGGCGGCTGCAGCAAATCCTCACCAATCTCTATTCCAATGCCGTGAAATTCACCGCCGAGGGCGAGGTCTCGCTGCGCCTGGAGCGGCAGGGCGACACCACCCGGTTTTGCGTGTCCGATACCGGCATAGGCATCAGCGCGGAGCAGATGTCCAGACTGTTCACGCCATTCGAACAGGCCGATTCGTCCATCACCCGCAATTTTGGCGGGACTGGCCTGGGCTTGGCCATTTGCCGGCAATTGGCGCATCTGATGGGCGGAGAAATCATCGTTTCCAGCCGGCTGGGGCTAGGCAGCGCGTTCACCCTGACGCTCCCTTTGCCGGAGGCGGCCGCGCCGGACAGCGCTTCCGATGAGGAAATCTCCAGCCCGCTGGCGGGGTATCGGCTTTTGGTCGCCGAGGATGTGGAAGTCAACCGGCTGATCATTGAAGACTTGCTCGAGCGGGCCGGCGCGAGCGTGACGTTCGCCGTAAACGGCAAAGACGCGGTGGCGCGCGTGATGGAATCGCCTCAAGCCTTCCATGCTGTTCTGATGGATGTGCAAATGCCCGTCATGGGCGGCTACGAGGCCACCGGACGCATTCTGCAGATTCAACCCTCGCTGCCCGTCATCGGGCTGACCGCGCACGCGTTGATTGAGGAACAGGTTCGCTGCCTGGCTGCCGGCATGGTCGCCCATGTGACCAAGCCGACAACGCAGCCCATGCTGGTGTCAGCCATACGGCAGCATGGCAAGACGCCGGCCGACTCTGCGCCTCATCTCCAGGAAAAAGCCGCCAACCCTGTTTTGGCCGGCTTGTCTGGCGAGCTGGAGCTGATGGATTGGCGAGCCTTCTTGGCGGAGTATGGGGAAAAGCCGGAGCTGGTGCAAAAGCTGATTCGAAGCGCCCGCGTCGGGCAGCGGGATAAGCCCGCCTCCTTGCGCGCCGCCGTCAGCAAGCAGGATCTGGAGCAATTGAGATCCGCCGCTCACGCCATACGCGGCGTGGCAGCCAGTTTGAAGGCGACGCCGCTTTCCAGCATGGCGGGACTGCTGGAGCACGCCGCCAGCGAGGACGCGCAAGACGCCGAGGCTTTGGCCCTGCAACTGGCGGACATGGTGGAGCAATGGCTGGAGGAGCTGACACGCCATGAGCGTTAGGATTGGGTAGGCCGGTTTCCTTCTTGGCCCCGCAAGCTCCGTGAGGCGCCTGGCAAGCAGCATGAAAATGTTGATGCCATTCCGCTGGGCATTGCGCTGCTTTTTATGCTTCTAATCAAGCAGGCCCCAATTTTTTATGGACGGATGCTTCGCGGCGCAGTCGTCGATAGCGGCCCGGACTTTGTCCGACAATCCGCTTGAACGCGGTATGGAATGCCGCTTCCGACCCATAACCTATGCTTTCGGCTACGGAGGCGATGCTTTTCCCCGCGCTAAGCGCGGCGCAGGCCTTGGCGATGCGCCAATGGGCCAGGTAGTCGATGGGCGTCATACCCACCCGTGTGCGGAAACGTTCGGAAAATGCGGTGCGCGACATCGCCACCGCCGCGGCAAGCTCCTCCACTTTCCAGTGACGGGCAACGTCCGCATGCATCAGGCACAGAGCCTTGCCTAGCTTGGGCTCGGCCAGCGCGCCCAGCCAGCCCGGCGCATGCTCGCCGGACGCCAGATAGGCGCGCAGCACTTGCACCAGCACCAGATTGGCCAGGCTGGCCGCGGCAACCGATGCTGCGGGGCGCGGCGTTTCCGTTTCAAACCGCAGCAGTTCCAGCGTGGCGCGCAGCGCCGGCGCGCTTTCCGACGCCGCCGGGATATGGATCAGCGGCGGCAGAGACTTCAGCAGCAGCGAGCCGACATTGGTGTCGAAGATGAAACGGCCGCCCGCCGCGCTGACGCTCTCTTCCCCCTGGCCATAGCGCACAATCCCATCCTCGCAACGATTCGCCGCGAGCACCACGCGGCCATCGACCGGCGCGAGCGAGGGATCGCTGCCGGTGCAATAGGCCTGCCCTTGGGTCAGCAGGTAGAAATCGCCCTGGTTCAGTCTGAGCGGCGGAGCGCCGTCCTCGAACCACAGCCAGAACGCGCCAGCCAGCACGCCGCCGAACTTCATGTGCTGATAAGCGGAAAAACGCAGCGACCAAGCGCCATGCGCCTCGAACCGCGCCGACAGCACGCTTTCGACTTTTAGCAGGTGGAAGACATCGGAGAGCGGGTCCATGCGGATTTGTACGATCAATAAATAATTTTGCTGAATCAATTATAGATTGAACGAGATGGGCAGGCGAACATGCACCCTCTTGGGTACGAGGTAGGGAGAGCATCATGTTGGCCATCAAAGACAAGGTAGTGATCATCACCGGCGCGAGCAGCGGAATCGGCGCGGCAACCGCGCTGCTATTGGCGGAGCGGGGAGCGAAAGTTGTGCTGGGGGCGCGCGGCGAACATCGGCTCCGCCAGCTGGCCGAGGGCATCGAGCAAGCGGGCGGACACTGCGCATGGGCAAGCGCGGACGTCAGGCGGCGGGAGGACGTGTCCCGGCTGGTCCAACTGGCATGCGCGCGCTACGGCAAGCTGGACGTATTGATCAACAACGCCGGCGTCGGTCCGATCTCCCCGCTGGATGAGTTGCACATCGACGATTGGGAAGACATGGTGGACGTCAACATCAAAGGCGTGTTGTACGGAATCGCCGCGGCGCTGCCGGTCTTCCGCTCGCAAGGCTTCGGCCACTTCATCAACACCGCGTCCACCGCCGCCCACCGCATCGTGCCAAATATGGCAGTGTATGCCGCAAGCAAAGCTGCCGTGCGAGCGATCTCCGAGGGCTTGCGGCAGGAGGCTGGCGACAAGCTGCGGGTGACGGTGATTTCACCCGGCTTCACGCGGACCCACTTCGCCGAGTCCATGACCAACCAGGCAGTCAAAGCGCAAATCACCGCCAGCATGGAGGCATTCGCCATGCCGCCGGAAGCGGTGGCCCGGGCGATTGCGTTTGCCATCGAACAGCCGGCCGACGTGGATGTGGGAGAAATCATTATCCGTCCCACGGCGCAGGGATAGATGCAGAGACGTAGGGTGCAATACCCGGCTCGAAGCGATTGGATGCTGCGATCTTCCGCAGGGCTTTGCACCGTTTTGGCATTCCGCGAAATCCAAAACAGCCTGCCGCAGGGAAGCGGGCAGGCTGTTGGTGTTTATGGCGCGTGGTTTAGAGGACGCGGGTGAGCAGCGTCAGCGACTCGTTCATACGCTTGTCCAGCGGCGCAAGCATCTCGGTGATGCGGCTGGACGGCAGGCGGACGTCGCAAGCGTAGGGTGCAATACCCGGCTGAAACGATGGGATGCCGCGATCTTTCAGCCGGGCATTGCACCGCCATATCGCAGTGAATCGCATTGCGGTGGAACTCCCGGCGTGGCCGGGATTCCACCCTACAAAATCCGCCGAATCCAAAACAGCCTGTCGCCGGGAAGCGGGCAGGCTGTTGGCTTTTATGGCGCAGGGCCAGGGCCTACAGCACGCGGGTGAGCAGCATCAGCGACTCGCCCATGCGTTTGTCCAGCGGCTCCAGCAATTCCTTGAGGCGGTAGTATGGTGGAAGCCGTCGTCCTGCGCACAAGTAGACAGTTGAGCGACTGTAAGTTCTGGGGACTTATGCAGTTTTCAGATTTCGCAGAATTTCTGGATGTTGTTCAGCGACTTTTAGCAGCGTTTTTGCCGCGCCGGTAGGCTGCCGCCTATTTTGCTCCCAGTCTTGCAGGGTGCGAGTGCTGACACCCAAGAGGCCAGCAAAAGCGGTCTGTGACAGGCCCACCTTGGCGCGAGTGGCGGCTATTGGCGAAATCTCCACTTTAGTGACGCGGGCGGCTTTGCCGGCTTTCATTTCCTTGACCGACTGCAGCAAGTCAGCCTGGAATTGTTCCATTTCCTTATCCACGTTCCACCTCTTCACGTAGCTGCTTGAGGAATGCCGCAGGCAAGTTATCGAACTTGGCCTTGGTATAGGCAATCAGCAAGTAAATTTGCCCATCTTCAAGCAAATTGTAGTAAATCACCCGGACACCACCGCGCTTGCCTATACCTGAGCGGGACCAATGCACCTTGCGCAAGCCACCCGCTCCGGGGACAACGGTTCCCGCAAGGGCGTTGTTTGCAAGCCATTCAATAAAGGCCAAACGTTCAGCGGTGGACCAGATTTCATCAGCACAACGCTTGAAGACTGCAGTCTCAATGACGGTGTACATACCATTATTATACGGCATTGCCGTATATCGGCAATGCTCATGAGTGAGAAGGCGCCAGCCTGCCATCAAAAGTGGCTAAGGTGGCAAGGGTTTGGCAAAACAGCCAGTCCGCTGAAGCGGGCTGGCTGTTGGCGTTTATGGGGCAGGGCTTACAACACGCGGGTGAGCAGCGACAGCGACTCGCCCATGCGTTTGTCCAGCGGCTCCAACAATTCCTTGATGCGGCTGGATGGCAGGCGCACGTCGTCGCCCAGGCAAGCGAGCAGATCGATCACCGATTGCAAACCCAGCTGGCCGTGGGCGAGGTGGCAGATGGACTCCACCACCGCCTGCTCGATGTCGTGGCACAAATGCGCCACGCGCGCGGCCGGCTCTCTGACCTTGGCTTGGTCCTTGCCGGACAATTGCTCTTGCAAGGCGGCAAAGGCTTCATGCAGCCGGGTCATGGCCAGCAGGCTGGGCGGATGGGTGGGGACTTGATTGTGCAGCAGCCAGCGGCTGCGGGCGGGGTGGTGGTTCTTCAGGGAAACAGCAAGGTGAGACGAACTGCGGGTGATGCTAGGCATGGCAAAACCCTCATTTTGATTGGGCGCTGTCACCGATTGGCTGACGCAGCGCTGGATACGATCTTGACGGAACGATCAGGCTTGGTTGTTGTGAATTACGGTATGGGAATTTTCTGCATAAGCACCTCCATGTGTGGCTGTCAAAGCAGCGCATAGCACATAATGAGTGTCATGAAGATATCAATAACAATCAAAAAGTCACTTATAGTTAACATTTTGCAAATCATACCGCGTGGCTTGAGCGCTAGCAAGCGCTGATGCTATCGGGGTATGGAAAACACAACAAAACCCTTAACCGCGCGAGCGGTTTTCGCTCGCAACCTGCGGATCGCCAGACGCCTGCACGATGTGTCGCAGGAGGCGTTGGCCTTGCAGGCGGGGATGAGCAGAACCTATGTTTCGGAGATCGAGCGCGGCGAGCGCAATGTCTCCATCGACAACATGGGCGCACTGGCTGACGCCTTGGGCGTGGCGCTGAGAGACTTGGTTGACCCGGAGATGTTTGGCGGCTTGCTGGACAAGGCGAGCAAGTAGCGGGCGGTTTGCCTGTGATGCGCTTGTTGGAATCCGCTGCGCGGATGAAGGTTTGGATTGCCGGGGCTGCCCGGCGGCAGGGAGGGGGTATTTGCCTGATTTATGACCTCACTCGGTATCCCGGCCACCCTGCAAGCCTGGCCTGCGGCTTCCCGCCGGTTCCCGTCAGGCCCGAGGCGCGGCTGAACTCTCTGCGTGCGAATCTCTCATTGGGCGAGGCGAAGCCTCGCACGTAGAGATTCGCTCAGCGATGCGCGCTACCGTCGCGGAACTCAAACATGCAGCCGCTTAAAACCTCGGGCCTGCCACCCGGCGGCAGGCTTGAAGGGATTGGGGCGCGTCGCTAACGTGCCAGTTTTTGCGAGTGTTTGGCTGTGTTGGGGCATGTAATGGAGCTTGTTTAATCGGTTTCAGAGCCGAACCGACTTGCTCCTATCCCATCAGCGCAAGCCGACTCCGAAGCCATTTTCAAGGTTTTAAGACGCCGGTTTGTTCGACGCCGCGCGACGGTAGCGCGCGGCTAGCAGGCCGTTGAAAAACACGTCGATATTGCCCCAACCCATTTCCATATGAACAAAAATGGGCGGTTTCAGCGGGCAGAATGCCAATAAATCCG
>NZ_PQWB01000215.1 GCF_002924365.1 Chromobacterium alticapitis
CCAAGCTGCCAAGCTGCCAAGCTGCCAAGCTGCCAAGCTGCCAAGCTGCCAAGCTGCCAAGCTGCCAAGCTGCCAAGCTGCCAAGCAGCCAAGCATTCCATTGCTAAGATAGGCGGCGATACGGCCGCGAACTCAGTCTTGAAATGTAATCAAAGGGTCACCCCTCTCCCCTTGTGGGAGAGGGGCGGGGGAGAGGGGGTTAGCCCTTTACTCCCGCCAAGAAGTCCTGCGCGAATCGCCGCAGCACGCCGCCGGCCTCGTAGATCGACACTTCTTCCGCCGTGTCCAGCCTACAGGTCACCGGCACTTGAAGCATCTCGCCGCCGCGGCGATGGATGACCAGCGTCAGGTCGGCGCGCGGTTGGCGTTGGCCTATCACATCGTAGGTTTCGGTGCCGTCGAGCGCCAGCGTCTTGCGGTTGACGCCCGGCTTGAATTCCAGCGGCAGCACGCCCATGCCGATCAAGTTGGTCCGGTGGATGCGTTCGAAGCCTTCGGCGACGATGGCCTCCACGCCGGCCAAGCGCACGCCCTTGGCTGCCCAGTCGCGCGAACTGCCCTGGCCGTAGTCGGCGCCGGCGACGATGATCAGCGGCTGCTTGCGGTCCATATAGGTTTCGATGGCCTCCCACATCCGCATCACCTTGCCCTCCGGTTCCACGCGGGCCAGCGAGCCCTTCCTCACTTCGCCGTCCACCACCGCCATCTCGTTGACCAGCTGCGGATTGGCGAAGGTGGCGCGCTGCGCGGTCAGGTGGTCGCCGCGGTGGGTGGCGTAGGAATTGAAGTCCTCTTCCGGCAGGCCCATCTTGGCCAGGTATTCGCCGGCGGCGGAGCTGGCCAGGATGGCGTTGGACGGCGACAGGTGGTCGGTGGTGATGTTGTCCGGCAACAGCGCCAAGGGCCGCATGCCCTTGAGCGTGCGCTCGCCGGCCAGTGCGCCTTCCCAGTACGGCGGGCGGCGGATATAGGTGGACTGCGGCCGCCAGGCGTACAGCGGGCTGGCCTTGGCGGCGCTGTCGCGATGGATGGCGAACATCGGTTCGTAGACTTGGCGGAATTGCTCAGGCTTCACCGCTTGCTTCAGCACCGCGTCGATTTCCTCGTCGCCAGGCCAGATGTCTTGCAGGCGGATTTCCTTGCCGTCTACGACGCCCAGCACGTCTTTCTCGATATCGAAGCGCATGGTGCCGGCGATGGCGTAGGCGATCACCAGCGGCGGGGAGGCGAGGAAGGCCTGCTTGGCGTAGGGGTGGATGCGGCCGTCGAAGTTGCGGTTGCCGGACAGCACCGCGGTCGCGTACAGGTCGCGGTCGACGATTTCTTGCTGGATCTTCGGGTCCAGCGCGCCGGACATGCCGTTGCAGGTGGTGCAGGCGAAGGCGACGATGCCGAAGCCCAGCTGCTCCAGCTCGGACAGCAGGCCGGCTTCCTTCAGATACAGTTCCACTGCCTTGGAGCCGGGCGCGAGAGAGGACTTCACCCACGGCTTGCGGCTGAGGCCCAGCTTGTTGGCGTTGCGCGCCAACAGGCCGGCCGCGATCACATTGCGCGGGTTGCTGGTGTTGGTGCAGCTGGTGATGGCGGCGATGATGACCGCGCCGTCCGGCAGCAGGCCTTGCGCCTCTTGTTCGCGCGCCTGGGCCAGGTTGGCCGCGATGCCGCGCTCTGCCAGCGCCGACACCGGCAGCCGCTTGTGCGGGTTGGATGGGCCGGCCAGGTTGCGGACCACGCTGGAGAGGTCAAACTTGAGTACACGCTCGTACTCGGCGGTTTTGAGTTGGTCCGCCCACAGGCCGGCGGTCTTGGCGTAAGTCTCCACCAGCTTGACCTGCTCGTCGCTGCGGCCGGTCAGTTTCAGGTAATCGATAGTCTGCTGGTCGATGAAGAACAGCGCGGCGGTGGCGCCGTATTCCGGGGCCATATTGGAGATGGTGGCGCGGTCGCCCAGCGTCAGCGCCGCGGCGCCTTCGCCGTAGAACTCCAGATAGGCGCCGACGACCTTTTGCTGGCGCAGGAATTCGGTCAGCGCCAGCACCACGTCGGTGGCGGTGATGCCGGCAGCCGGCTTGCCGGCCAGCTCCACGCCGACGATGTCCGGCAGCCGCATCCACGAGGCGCGGCCCAGCATCACGTTTTCCGCTTCCAGGCCGCCCACTCCGACGGCGATCACGCCCAGCGCGTCCACGTGCGGTGTGTGGCTGTCGGTGCCGACGCAGGTGTCGGGATAGGCCACGCCCTTGTCGTTGTGGATCACCGGAGACATCTTCTCCAGATTGATCTGGTGCATGATGCCGTTGCCGGCCGGAATCACGTCCACATTGTCAAAGGCGGACTTGGTCCATTCGATGAAGTGGAAACGGTCTTCGTTGCGCCGGTCTTCGATGGCGCGGTTTTTCTCGAAAGCCTGCGGGTCGAAGCCGCCGCATTCCACCGCCAGCGAATGGTCCACGATCAACTGCACCGGCACCACCGGATTGACCTGGGCCGGGTCGCCGCCCTGATCGGCGATGGCGTCGCGCAGGCCGGCCAGATCCACCAGCGCGGTCTGGCCCAGGATGTCATGGCACACTACGCGCGCCGGGAACCAGGGGAAGTCGCGCTCGCGTTTGCGGTGGACGATTTGTTCCAGGCATTCGGTCAAATCAGCCGGCTCGCAGCGGCGGACCAGGTTTTCGGCGTGGATGCGGGCGGTGTAGGACAGTTTGTCCCAGGCGCCGGGCTGGATGGCGTTGACTGCGGCGCGGGCGTCGAAGTAGTCGAGGCTGGAG
>NZ_PQWB01000216.1 GCF_002924365.1 Chromobacterium alticapitis
GATGGAGGAAAGGATGGCGAGGGTTAGCATGTGGCATATCGCAAATAAATACTGACCGTTCATTTGCCTACGAGTTCAGCGTTGAATGGCCCTGGCTGCTGGGTGGTGATGCTGTGGCGCTTGCAACGACGGGCCTGGGTGATATGATATTTTGGTCCCCTAAATATGGGGCCGTATACTTCCTCGAGGTTCAGCAAGGCGCATCGACATTTATTGGTAACGATATTTCCATTGTTTTTAATTCATTCCTTGTAATTGATGGTATACGCGACCGAGTTTTACATGAAAAATTAATTGCATCCTTGGGGGGGCGGCTAGGAAAAATAAAGGCATCAGAATGTTACATTGCCGAGCCTTGGCAAATGCTAGGGGGGTCTGGGGACGAATCCACTTACACTAAGGGAGATCTGGTTGTATACCACCATCTAGTTGCACAAGCAATTAAGGCTAGGCTCGATAATGAGCGGGAAAAGAAAGGCTATGTCCCAATAATGTGTTGCAAGGGACGCCCCACCGCCTCCTGCAAGCAGTGGCAAGGCTGAATGGTTTGCTGATAGCGCTCCAGCATCCGTCGCCACCCCAGATAGTGCTCAAGGTAAGTGCCCACAACAAATTGGTTTGATTCTTGCTTGCACTCACCCGGACTCTACTCACCGCCGAACTCCATGAAGTGCACCGTACAACTGACCGAG
>NZ_PQWB01000036.1 GCF_002924365.1 Chromobacterium alticapitis
TCACGTGGACCCGCGAAACGCTGGATGCAGAGATCTCGGCGCTGCTTGGTGGTTATGGCGACAAGTTTCAAATCAATTTTTCGTGATTACTTAAATGACAGATTTAACACCGCCGTCATGAGCTATAGATCAACGGCAGGACGCTCTTAATCAACCATAACGTCGTTTTAGGAGACCAGTCATGTCGTCAGTACCGCAAGTAGGCACCTATGTTTCCGCGGACAAGAATTTCTCTTTCAAGATTTCTTCCGCCAATCCGTCTAATGGCGTGATCGCCGGAGCGTATCAAGCCAACTACAGCCCCATCGGCTCTTTCCATACCGAAGGCAATATCGGCAACTACAGCTGGGTGTTCAACAAGTCCCAAGGCCGTGACGGCGTGGCGCCGTTCAACATTTCCTTTGGCGGCAGCCAGCGTCCGGACAGCCGTCCGTACTGCATCGTCGACACCTGGACTGGCGCTTACTTGACCAACAACACCATCCAGGCCGAAGGCTCCCGCGCCTTCGTCAACAGCGATGGCGTGGTTCAGGTCGGCAGCCTCGGCACCCAGACCTTTACCTTGGCCTAAGGTAAAGTACGCGGACGGCGCCTAGGCCGTCCGCGCAGCGTCTATAGCGCGCTCAGCTTTAGTCTTGTCTGCCGCGCGCATTGCCGCAGCGCGCCACACGCTCACGGCATGATTTCGACATATTCGTACACTTCGCAGTCACGCAGCTGCTTGCGCACGTCCAGGCTGGCGCGTTCGAACCAGGCTTGCGGGTCATGGCGGTCGATTTCCGCTCCCATGAAACGCAATAGCTCGCAAATGGGTTCCACCACCTGGCTGCGGTAGCGGGCGTCGCCCTTCTCATATCCCAAGTAGAGATTTTTCATGCAATTGCCGCGGCACCAGCCATAGGCCTCGCAGCCTGCACAGGGCATGGCCGGCGTGTGCTGCAGCGGGCTGGCGCGCAGCCAATTGCCTTTCACATCGCCCATTTTCATTTGCGGCAGATACATCATGTCAGGACAGGGATAAATCTCGCCGTTAGGCATCACATTCAGCAGGTGAGTGGAAACGCGGCATTGGGTGCGTCCTGCATACAGTTCCTGCGCGCGATCGGGAAACAGTTTGTTGCGCGCGATGCCCATCAGGGGAATCAGCGGGTACAGCCGGTCAGGCTGGGAGAAAAAACGTTCGATCAAACGGCGCAACACCGCCTGGCGTTTGACGACGGAGTCGCCCTCATACATTTCATCCGCCACGAACTGCCAGTAGAGGTAGTCGAACGGCGAATCTTCCGCCAGCAGTTGGTCCAACTCTTCAAACGTGGTGTCGGCATTGCCCCAGGTGACGCGCGCGGTCAGGCTGCCGCCCAGATGCGGCCGTACCTTGGCCAGATTGCGCAGCACCTGGCGGTAAATGCCGCGTCCGCGATAGCCGTCGGTGATGGCCTCTCCGCCATCTATGGACACCAGCACATTGGACAAGCGCACCAGCGCCCAGGCGGGCACATCGTCCAGCAAGGTGCCGTTGGTCTGCAGCTGGTAGCGGAAGCCGGGAAAGCGGCGCATCACCTCCAGCATCAGTTTCAGATTCAGCGTCGGTTCGCCGCCGTAAAAGGTAACGTAAACATCCTTGCCGCCAAGGTGGGTCTCCACAAAGGCGGCCAATTGCTCGACATCGTATTCCAGCTCGGTTTGCGAGCCCAGCACCTCGCCCACGCCCAGCGAACAATAAGTGCATTTCAGATTGCACTTCAGCGTAGTCAGCAGTTGCAGCTCCACGCGGGCGCCGACGATGGGCGGTTCCGCGCCGGCCTTGGGCGGACAGGAGTCATGAAAATGGATGGGGGCAAAGGACGAAGAGGAAGCGGTCATGATGCGGCTCCGGTTGGTCAAACCGGCCATTTTGCCCCGCCCGCGCAGACGGGCTCTTGATCTGCGCCAAGCCGCCCGGGCGCTCCGTTCCGTGCCAGGATGCCAAGCTTCCATTTGGCATGCCAGCCAGTCGATATCGCGAGAAACGGAGCGAAACGGATGATGAAACTGGAATGGATGGTCAGAAACGCCGTCGAAAGCGATTACGCAGGCTGGCGCCCCTTGTGGGATGGCTACAACGCCTTTTACGGCCGCGCGGGCGAAACCGCGCTGCCGGAGGCAGATTACCCGGCAAACCTGGGCGCGCTTCCTGGACGCGCGTGAACCGGTCAATGCGCTAGTAGCTCAAGGCGAGGGCCGCATGCTGGGCCTGGCCCATGCCATTATCCACCGCCGCACCACGCGGCTGGCCGATGTATGCTACTTACAGGATCTGTTCACCACGCCGGAGGCGCCCGACAGGGGCGTCGCGCGCTTGCTGATTGAGGCGGTTTATCGACAAGCGGAGGCCGCGGGCTGCAGCCGCGCTTACTGGCAAACGCAGGCAGGCAATCAAACGGCGCGCGCGCTATACGACAAGGTTGCCGCGCACTCAGGCTTCATCGTTTACGGACGAGACCTGGCGCCTTGACGCCGGCTTGCCGGCCCTAGCAGCCGGCTACTTGAATTGCTCGCCGTGGTTCTGCAGCTTCTTATTGCCGCAGGCCTGGCAAATCACGTAACGATCCACCAGATCGATGGACGCCAGGCCGTGTCCGCCCCAGCCGGAAAAGAAACCGTCCAGAAATGCCTTGAGCTGCTCCTTGCGGCTCTTGCCGTACTGGGAAGGCTTCTGCTGGATCCATTCCTTATGCTCGGTCTCTTTACCGCATTTCTCGCAATATTGCTTGGCCATGATGACTCTCCAAACCGGCGGGTAGCCACCGATAGCGGCTTTCCAAACCAGCATTCGTTCTATGTGCAACCGCAGCATTATTTCACCCCAATGTCATACGGCGCAAGAAGAAGCGCATCTTGCTTGAGCAAGAGTCTGAAATCGTACCTCGCGCTGCCAGGGAAAAACCCGCTCTGCGGCCCGGAGGATTATGTCCAGCCAATTTACCAACACATACCAAATCGATATACAATTAGTTTACAAAATCCACATGAATTGCCAGCGGATCTGCAACATCGCTTAAGCGCATGCAGAAGCCGCATTACTCCGTGAAAGGACATCATGACGCCGCAAGAGAACCAAGCCTTGCAGGGCTTCCTCGGCCAATTAGTGCAAACCCAAGGCGTAGCCAAGGATCCGCAGGCCCACGCCAGCATCATGCAGGCTGTTGCCCAGCAACCCGACGCCGCCTACCTGCTGGTATTGCGCTGCATGCAGCAAGACCAGGCGCTGAACGCGCTGAAAGCGCAAGTGGCGCAACTGCAGACCCAAGTGCAAGCCGCCCGCGCGGCTCAGCCGCCGGTTGGCGCGCAGGGTACCTTCCTGGATCCGAACGCCGGCGCGCCCGCTGGTTTCGGCGCCGCAGCCCCCGCTTTCGCGCCCGCCCCGGCGCCGCGCCCGGCTGCTCCGGCCCCGGCCTATCCTCCCGCGGCTCCCGCTTATCAGCAGCCGGCTCCTGTCTATCAACAAGCCGCTCCGGTTTACCAGCAGCCGGCGCCAGTCTATCAACAGCCGGTGCAGCAACCGGTCAAGCAGGGCTTGTTCGGCGGCGGCGTCGGCAGCTTCCTGGGCACCGTAGCCACCGCCGCCGCAGGCGTGGCCGCCGGCACCTTGCTGGCGGACGGCATAGAAAGCCTGTTCAGCAGCGATAGCCACTCCAGCCACGGCAGCCATGGCCACGGCGGCAGCGGCGACTACGGCGGCGATGGCAATTACGCTGGCGACAGCGGCGGTTTCGGCGGCGGCGACTATGCCCAGCAGCCGGTCGAGCAACACATCACCGTCAACAACTATTACAGCTCCGACGACACCGGCGGTTCCGACTACAGCGACCAAGCCGACTCCGGCGGCGACTACAGCGCCAGCGACGACAGCGCCTCGTCCGACGACTACAGCTCCGACGACTCCAGCTACTAAGCTGCCTCCGCCGTCCGGTCAAACGGGACGGCGGCCAGCTTCTCCCACCCGTCGCCAAGGCGACGGGTTTTCTTTGTCCGCGCGCCGCGCAATACCCGGCTTGCGCCGCCCGCCGCTCGTACACCTTGTTACGGTTATGAACAAATACAAATAGCAATCAGCAGCTATCTAATCTTTGCGTTTGCGCAACAAACGGCAGCCATAGTGCAAACATGCGCGATGCGCGTTCGCAATGAAAGAAGACTGCCATGAAACACGTGATGACCGCGGCGGCGCTGATCGCCGCATCCCTGTTCAGCCTGCCCACCCAAGCCGCCGTATCCATCAGCGTCGGCGAGCCGGGCTTCTACGGCCAGATCGACATCGGCGGCGCGCCCGCGCCCCAGGTCATTTACCAGCAACCGGTCATGATCCAGCCCGTGCCGGTGGCTGAGCCCCCCATCTACCTGCGCGTGCCGCCCGGCCATATGAAGCACTGGGATCGTTACTGCCGCGAATACCACGCCTGCAACCGCCGGGTCTATTTCATCCGCGACGAATGGTATAGACAGGTCTATGCGCCGCACTATCGCGAGCATCATCACGACAACGGCCGCCACGAAGGGCAGCGTCATGATGACTGGCAGCATGAATCCTGGCATGGCGATCATCGCGGCTGGTACGAGCACTGAAGCTCGCTTCGTTCATACAAATTAACCACGCCGCGGCGGCATCTTTCGGTTTCGGCCTCGGCGGTTCAGCGAAAATCATCCGACTTTCGCTGAAATCGCAATGCTTTATTGCGACAGCCCCCGCAGCGCTCTTTGCTGCGGCATTTTGCCGCAGCGCCATCCCGGCCGCGCCTAGCCATACTTGCCCCGCAATGTGAAACTAACAAGGGGAACCCTATGGCCGCAAACCGTCTCTTCAAACTTCTGCCCGCCCTCATCGCCGCCAGCGCCTCGTCCGGCGCGCTGGCCTGCGCCAGCTGCGGCTGCACCTTGAGTTCGGACTGGGAAAGCCAGGGTTTCAGCAGCCAGCCCGGCCTGAAAATGGACGTGCGCTACGACTACCTGAACCAGAATCAGCTGCGCAGCGGCAGCGGCGCCATCTCGCCGGCCGCGGCCAGCCAATTGAGCCAAGGCAACCAGGAGGTGGAGCGATACACCCGCAACCAATACCTGACGCTGGGCTTCGACTATGCCTTCTCGCCAGCCTGGGGCCTCAATGTGCAGATCCCGTATCTAGACCGCAAGCACAGCACGCTGGGCACCGGCTCGGACGGCGCCAATCTAGCCGACGGGGCCTATGACTCCAGCACCTCCGGCCTGGGCGACATCAAGGCCATAGGCCGCTATCAAGGCTTCGCCGAGGCGCGCGACTTCGGCCTGCTGTTCGGTCTGAAGCTGCCCACCGGCAGCCATACGCAAACCGGCGTCTCTACCGATCCCGCCAACCCCGGCGCAGCCGCGCCGATAGACCGCGGCCTGCAGCCGGGCACCGGCACTACCGATGCCATCGTCGGCGCCTATTACTTCGGCGAACTAAACCGAAGCTGGCATTACTTCACCCAGGCCACGATCCAGAGCGCGCTGGCGCCGTCCGATCAGTACCGCCCCGGCACCGGCGTCAACCTGAACCTGGGTCTGCGCTATACCGGCTTTACCGGATGGATGCCGCAGCTGCAGCTGAACGCCCGCTACGTCCAGCATGATGCTGGCGACAACGCCGACACCGTCAGCACCGGCGGCACGCTGGTCTACCTGAGCCCCGGCCTAACCGTGCCGCTGACGCGCCAGACCTCGCTCTACAGCTTCGCGCAGTTGCCGATATACCAGCATGTCAACGGCGTGCAGCTGGCGCCGCGCTATACCCTGTCCGTAGGCGCACGCTTTTCATTCTGATCGTCCGTCCTCGCCCTTCCCCCGCTGCAGCTCTGGCCTTCTGAGCAGGGCAAGCAGCCAACGGCAATCCAGCGCAATTTCAGCATTTCATGCGGAATGCCCGGATATGAAAAGCCCGCCGAATCGGCGGGCCAGGATGAGGCGCGGTGGGATGCGAAACGCTCAACTCTGCGGCAGCAGGCTGTCCCGCGTCAGCAGCGCGGCGAACTCGTCAGCCGGCAGCGGCTTGGCGATCAGATAGCCCTGGACGAAATCGCAGCCCTCCTGCTCCAGGAACTGCCACTGTTCCATGGTCTCCACGCCCTCGGCCACCACCTGCATATTCAGGTTCTTGGCCATATTGATGATGGCGCGGGCGATGGCGCTGTCGTCGGCATCCTGCGGGATGTCGCGCACGAAGGAGCGGTCGATCTTCAGCTTGTCCGCCTTGAAGCGCTTCAGATAGGACAGGCTGGAATAGCCGGTGCCGAAGTCGTCGATGGACAGCCTCAGCCCCATGTTCTTCATATTGTCTATGGCCTGGATGGTGGCCTGGGCATCTTCCATGATGATGCTCTCGGTCACCTCGATGTCCAGCGCGTGGCCGGGCAGGCCGTTGGACGACAGCGCGCGCTGCACCTGCTCGGCCAGGTCCGGCTGGCGGAACTGCAGCGCCGACAGATTGACCGCCAGCGTCAGTTCCGGCAGGCCGGCCTGGCGCCACGCCACCAGCTGGCGCGTGGCCTCGGCGAGCACCCAATTGCCTATCTGCACGATGAAGCCGCGCTCCTCTGCCACCTGGATGAAGCGCACCGGGCCCAGCAGGCCCAGCGAGGGGTGGTTCCAGCGTATCAGCGCCTCCGCGCCTATGATGCGGCCGCTTTCCATCTCCACTTGCGGCTGGTAGTGCAGCACGAACTCGTCGCGCTCCAGCGCGAAGCGCAGCTGGCTCTCTATGGCCAGGATTTCGCGCGCGCGCGCGTTGAGGTCCGCGGTGTAGAACTTATAGCTGTTGCGGCCGGACGATTTGGCGTGGTACATCGCCGCGTCGGCGTTGCGCACCAGAGTTTCGTAATCGCGGCCGTCGTCCGGGTAGACGCTGATGCCGATGGACGGGGTGATGGTGATCACGTGGTTGTGCAGCTCGATCGGGCTGGCGAACACGTCGCGCACGCGCTCCGCCGCCAGCGCCGCCTCGCCCGGATCTGAAATCACCGGCAGCAGGATGATGAACTCGTCTCCGCCCTGGCGCGCCAGCATTTCGCCCGGCCCCAGCGCGGACTTGATCCGGTCCGACGCCACCTGCAGCAACGTGTCCCCGGCCGAATGGCCCAGCGACTCGTTGACGGTCTTGAAGCGGTCCAGATCCAGCAGCAGCAAGGCCAGCCGCTGGTTGTCGCGCACGGCGTTGTGGATGGCCAGCTCGACGCGGTCCTGCATGTGCATGCGGTTGGGCAGGCTGGTCAGCACGTCGAAATGCGCCAAGAACTGGATGCGCTCGTCCGCGGCCTTGCGCTCGGTCAGATCGCTGAAGATGGCCACGTAGTGCGTGATTTCGCCCAGGCTGTTGCGCACCGCGTTGATGGCCAGCCACTCCGGATACACCTCGCCGTTCTTGCGGCGGTTCCACAGTTCGCCCTGCCAGGAGCCGTGCTCGTTGATCGCCTGCCACATCTGCTCGTAGAACGGCGCCTCGTGGCGGCCGGACGACAGCACGCTGGTCTTCTGGCCCAGCACCTCGTGCTGGGTGTAGCCGGTGATTTCGGTGAAGGCGCGGTTGACGCTGCGGATGCGCTTGTCGGCGTCGGTGATCATGATGCCTTCGACGGTGTTCTCGAACACCTTGGCCGCCAGCTGCACGCGCTCCTCGGCCGCGCGCTTCTCCGAGATGTCGCGCACCATGCGCCACACCGCGTTGATGCGGCCGAAGGCGTCGCGCATCGCCACCGTCTTGACGCTGACCGGCACCTGATTGTCGAAGCGGTTCAGATAGGTGGCTTCGAACTCGTCGCAATAGCCGAAGCGCAACACCTTGTTGTCCAGATTGAAGCGCTCCAGCGGCTCGCTCTCCTCGGCCACCAGGCTCCAGAAATTCTGCTGTTTGAGCTGGTCCAGGCTGTAGCACATCAAGTTGAGGAAGGCCGGGTTGGCGTCTATCACCTGGCCGTCCAGCGAGCTGATGACGATGCCGTCCAGATTGGACCAGAACAGCTCGCGGTATTTGTTCTCGGAGCGGCGCAGCGCGTCTTCCACTTCGCGGCGGCGCGAAATGTCCGCCTCCAGCGCCAGCGTCTTGGCGCGCAGCTCGTCCACCAGGCGTTTGAGTTCCGAGCGGGTCCACTCCAAATGGGTGCCCAGGCGGCCCAGCTCGTCGCGGCGCGACCATTCGAACGGCGTATCCAGCTTCAGCTCGGCCAGCAGCCGCGCCTGCTCGGTCAGCAGCCGCATCGGCCTCAGGAAGCGCGAATGCAGAATACTCATGATCAGCATGATGGACAACACCAGCTGCGCCGCCAGTATCATCAGGATATTCTTGACCTGGTTGCTCAGCGCGATGGCCAGATTTTCGTTGTCGAACTCCATCGTCACCTGGCCGATGGCCTCGCCGCGGTAGATGACCGGCTTTTCGACATAGGATACGCTGCCGATGCGCCGCTCGCTGCGCACGGCGGACAGGAAAACCTGGTTGGACTGGGTGTCGGTGACGCGGATGGAAATCACCCGCGGATCTTCCATCACCGAGGCGATCAGCGGATTGCCTGCCTGGCGGCTCAGGTTCCACAGCGGTTCCTGCATGCCCAGCGCGACGATGTCGAGCAGACGGCGCTGGTCGGTCTCCAGCTGGGTGGTCAGATTGTCTTTCTGAATGTTGAAACTCAGATAGCTGATGATGGAAGCGGGGATCAGCAAGCCGAGTATCACGGCAATGAGAAACACGTCCCTCAGATTCAGGCCAGAGCTGGCAGTGGTTTTATCGTCTGCTTGTTGAGCCATGTCGCGCTAGTCTTATGCTTCGCCGAAATTTCGGAGATCGTCCCGGAGTTGGATTTGTGCGTGCAATCAGCAGTATACACCGGCGCGTGCCGGCTTTTCTCTTCTATATTCAGCAGTCATCCGCAATCGTCATTTTCAAGCACAGATGAACCATCGCCAACTGGCTTGGCAGCGGCGCATTGCCTTGCCAGTCCCGCTAGGCCTAAAATCCACGACACTTTATTGACAACGCGTTCAGGATTCACACCATGCCGCAGTCACGTTATGAAAAGATTATTTCCGCCCGCTGGATCATCACCGTGGAAACGGATGGCGAAGTCCTGGAAAACCATGCGGTGGCGATCAAGGATGGCAGGATAGCCGCCATTCTGCCAGCGGCCGACGCCGCCGCGCTGGATGCCGATGAAAGGCTGGAGCTGCCCGACCACGCGCTGATGCCGGGCCTGATCAATCTGCATGGCCATTCGGCGATGACCCTGTTGCGCGGTCTGGCCGACGACAAGGCGCTGATGGACTGGCTGACCAACCACATCTGGCCGGCCGAGGGCAAGCACGTGCGCGACGACTTCGTGTTCGACGGCACCCTGCTGGCCATGGGCGAGATGATCCGCGGCGGCACCACCACCATCAACGACATGTATTTCTATAATGCCGCGATGGCGCGGGCCGGCCTGGCCTCCGGCATGCGCACCTTCGTCGGCTGTTCCATTCTGGAATTCCCGACCAACTACGCCAGCAACGCCGACGACTACATCGCCAAGGGCATGGCCGAGCGCAGCCAGTTCCTGGGCGAAGACCTGGTCACCTTCACCCTGGCGCCGCATGCGCCCTACACCGTATCGGACGACACCTTCCGCAAAGTTGTGACGCTGGCGGAGCAGGAAGACATGCTGATCCACTGCCACATCCACGAAACCGCGGAAGAAGTGAGCAATAGCGTCAAGGAACATGGCCAACGCCCGCTAGCCCGCCTTCAGGGTCTGGGCATGCTGTCGCCGCGCCTGGTGGCCGCCCACATGGTGCATCTGAACGACGCCGAAATCGAGCTGGTGGCCAAGCACGGCGTATCCGCCGCCCACAACCCTGCCTCCAATATGAAGCTGGCCTCCGGCATCGCCCCCGTCGGCAAGCTGCTGGGCGCCGGCGTGGCCGTAGGCATAGGCACCGACGGCGCCGCCTCCAACAACAAGCTGGACATGCTGGCGGAAACCCGCCTGGCCGCGCTATTGGCCAAGGTGGGCACGCTGGACCCGACCATCGTCCCGGCCGCCGCCGCCATCCGCATGGCCACGCTGAACGGCGCGCGCGCGCTGGGCATAGACGGCAAGACCGGCTCGGTGAAGGAAGGCAAGGACGCCGACTTGATCGCCATCGACCTGTCCGCCCTGGAAACCGCGCCGGCCTTCGACCCGATCTCGCACGTGGTGTACGCCGCCGGCCGCGAGCAGGTCAGCCACGTCTGGGTCAAGGGCCGCGCGCTGATGGCCGGCCGCAAGCTGCAAACCCTGGACGAAGGCAATCTGAAAGCCCGCGCCGACGACTGGCGCAACCGCATTCTGGCAAAGTAATCGCATGAGCAACGTAGACGAACTCGAAATCGACAAATTCAGCCAACTGGCGCACAAGTGGTGGGACAAGGACAGCGAATTCAAGCCGCTGCACGAGATCAACCCGCTGCGCCTGGACTATATAGACCGCCACGCCGCCCTCGCCGGCAAGAAAGTGCTGGACGTGGGCTGCGGCGGCGGCATTCTGGCTGAAAGCATGGCGCTGAAAGGCGCCCAGGTGACCGGCATAGATCTGGCCAAGAAATCCCTGAAAGTGGCGCAGCTGCACAGCCTGGAAACCGGCGTGCCGATAGACTACCGCTGCGTGCCGGTGGAAGAGCTGGCGGCGGAAATGCCGGCAGGCTTCGACGTGGTGACCTGCATGGAAATGCTGGAACACGTGCCGGACCCGCAAAGCGTGGTGCGCGCCTGCGCCACGCTGGTCAAGCCGGGCGGCTGGGTGTTCTTCTCCACGCTGAACCGCAACGCCAAGGCCTATCTGCTGGCCGTGGTGGGCGCCGAATACGTGCTGAACATGCTGCCGCGCGGCACGCATGAATACGCGCGCTTCCTCAAACCGTCCGAACTGGGCCGCATGGTGCGCCACGCCGGCCTGGACCTGCAGGGCCTCAGCGGCATGGCTTACAACCCGCTCACCCGCATCTACTCGCTGAACGACGATACCGACGTCAATTACCTGATGGCTACCCGCCGCGCGGCGGAATAGCCGCGCATGCGCGCGCCGCCCGCCCCCTCGGGCGGCGCGCCTCTCCCCTCATGGCGCAAGCTCTCCCCTCCTCCGCCGAAAAATAAGACAGATACTGCCAATGAGTTCTGTCAACACAAATACAAAACATGCGTTTTAATCATCTGATTGATATCATGGCCGCCCCCGCGAAAACGGGCGCATGATGGCCATCCGCGACAGGGCAGTGTCGCCGGGCTACGGATGTCCCTGCTGGATACAAACCGGCAAACCAACAGGATATTGCCGGACAATCCATCACAATAGTGTCTTACAATACGTACGAGAACGATAACATTCCATCCGGAGATGACGCATGACTTTCAAGGCCAACGATCTGTTGACCGAACAGATCGCCCAATATCTAGGCAAGCAAATCATCCAGGGCGAGATGAAACCGGGTGAGCGGATACAAGAGCTGCGCATCGCGTCCGAGCTGGAGGTCAGCCGCGGCTCGGTCCGCGAAGCCTTGCTGATTCTGCAACGCCGCCATCTGGTGGACATTTTCCCGCGACGCGGCGCGGTGGTGGCCAGCATCAGCGCCAGCGACGTCAGCGACTTCTTCGATCTGTGGTTCCTGCTGCTGGACCGGGTGGCGCAAAACCTGGCCGCCGGCTGGCAGAACGACGACCTTGCGCGCTTCATCGAGCTGATGGCGCTGCTGGATGAAGCCAAGCGCCACGGGGACTTGCAGGCCTTCTACGACTACGGCATAGAATTCCTGTCCGCGCTGTACCGGCATGCCAACAACCGCTACCTGACCGATACGCTGAACGACATGCTGCCGCTGACCCAGCGCTGCCTGTACGCCATCCTGCGCGCCGGCCAAACCCAGATCGAGCGCACTCACCAGTTCCTGGAAAGCCTGCTGAAAACGCTGATCGCGCGCGATACCGCGCGGCTCAAGCAGATGGTCGGCGAATTCGGCCGCGACTACAGCCGGCTGGCGCAAAGCGCGGCGGAAGCGCTGGAGGGCCGAGGCTGAGCCCCGGACTGTTTTCCCACGGTTCATAAACAAAGGGCTGCCAAAGGCAGCCCTGTTTCAAAACTGGCCGATCAGGGCTGAGGCCAGCGCTTTTCGCCATTCTCGTCGTACAGAACCTCCACCAAGGCCTCGCCGTTCAACTCCACTCGCGCAAAACCATTCAGCACTCGCTCAGGATATTGGCGATCGTCAGCCGATTTCGTTTCCGCCCAAGCCACCTGCGGCTTGCCGTCCAGGATGCTGGCGGCGCCATAAGGAATGGCGCCGTGGCCAATGCAACGCCCTAACATGCCATTCTGCGGCTGATAACAGATCACATTGTGCAAATGCCCCCAATACCAGTAGTCCGGCGCACGGCCCAACGCGTCTTTCACCGCCAGGAACAACGCATTCGACTCGCCCTCCATCGAATAGCCCTGATGGTGGGACAAAACCATGATCTTTCCCTTCCAGCCCGCCGTCACTTCGCGCAGCCAAGCGGTTTGTCCATCGCCCAGCGCGCCGTCCATGTACAAATTCCACTTGTCGCTCCAATAGGCTGTATCCAGCCCGAGAATCAGCCAGTTGGCATTGAACAAGCTGAAATAGCTGGTGCCCTGCTGCAAAGGGAAGCGGCTGGACAGCACGCCGAAATAACCCAGCGCGCCGTTATACATCTCATGGTTGGAATTGAGGGTGAATTGCCCGCGCGCGCCAGCCGGCCAGCCAGCAAAATCCTGATTCTCATCCGAGCCGACACCGGCGTAATAAACATCACCCAAGTGGATGGTGTAATCCGCCGGTCGGCCCGTCATCGCCGTTGCCACCTTGTGGGCGATGTAATCCCCCGTCCCCCAGTCCCCCGCGATGTTAAAACTGACCTTATCGGGTATGGCCAGATGGCAAGGCTGCGTATTCCAGGGAGCCCGGTTTTCGAGATGCTCTACCCACTGCGTCAATGCCTCGCCCCACAAAGGATCCAGCAGCTCCCATTTGCGGCATCCCAACAGCGTGCCGTCATCCATCACCCGGGTAGGCAACTGCGCCTCGGTCGTCGGCAGCGGCTCGCCGTTCAGCCCGCTCGACAAGATGGACAGGCCATGGGCAAACTCCCACGGAATGCCAGGCGCGCTGGTGGCGTCGGGATCGTTGATCACCGCTCTCACTTGCGCGTCTATCAGTTTCAGCCTGCTCAGTAATTCCTGCTTTTGCTGCAACCCCTGCTCGGCTTCCGCCAGGCTACTGTCTATCCGGTTTTTCCATGTGTCGAAAATGCCCATCATTCGCCTCCACGCTTTAAAACGGTCCGATGCGGCCGCCTACAAGGTTTTCATGTACTCGATCAGATCCCACTTCTCGCCATCGCTGAGGTGGATGCCGTACTCGTGGCCGCTGTTGTGGTTGCCCGGCAAGCGGGTATCGAACTTGAAATAGCCGCCGCCCTTGGCCTCCGGCCCCGCCGTGCTGAAACCCACATTGCGCGCGTCGAACACGCTGGAACCGCGATAGAACGTCTTGGGACGCTTGTCCGGCGGCTGCAGCAAGTCCCACAGCGTAGGCACCGAACCGTTGTGCAGATACGGCGCGCGCAGCCAGATGCCGTCGGTGGGCGTATTGCTGTAGCTCTGCGTCTTGCGGTAGGCGCCGAAGTCGAACGGCGGCTTCTTGAACGCGTGGAACTTGTCCACCAGGCCTACGGTGAAGGAGTTGACGCGGTAGGGGTCGGTGCCCAGTTCGTCCAGTCCCACCGTCACCTGGCCAGTGGCTGCCTTGCCGAAGTCATGGCAACCGGCGCAGTTCTGCGCCCACAGCGTCCGCCCGCGCGCCACCCGCACCTGGTCCAGTCCGCCGAACGGCCACTTAGGCGGCTGATGCGTCAGCAGCCAATCCGTCACGCGGGTGAATTCGGCCGGCAGCACCGACTGCGGCGTGGCCCCCACCGCCATCGCGGCGGCGTAATTGCGCTCATGGATGTCATTGTTATTGCCGTCCCAGTGCAGATACAGCGATTCCCTTGGCTTCTGGTTCCAGATTTGCGGCAGGTCCACCGTGCCTATGGTGGAATCGTCCGGGAAGCCGAAGATCACTATCTTGGTGGGATTGAAAGTGTCGGTGCGGCCCGGCCCCTGCAATGGCCGCAGCTTCTGCCAGGCGTATTGCTTTTCCTGCTTCAGGAAGGCCTGCTGCGTGGCCGGCACGATCAGGAAGCGGTAGAACAGTTTTTCGATGGGGCCGAGATCGTAATGCTGCTCGATGGCGTCCATCACCTTGTTCTTGAAGTCCGGATCGCCGGCGCAGCCGTACAGGAACCACTGGAACGACTCCAGATCCAGCAGCGCCGCCGGCGCGGTGGGCACCGGCACCGGCACGTCGTCCGCGCTCTTGCGGTACTGCCCGGTATGGCACAGCGCGCAGTTGGGTTCCACCGACGGGTAACCTATCTGCCGCTTGGCCAGGCCTATGGGCAAATCATGCCCGCCCTCGTAGATGAAGCCGAAGGTCTGCCAGCCTGTCCCCATCCTGGGCATGCGCTGCGCGCACACCTGAGGCAAAACCGAAAACACATAGAGCGGAATGCGCGCATCAGGCCCCAGGCCGATGGCGGCGTACTTGAAGTGGTCCACATTGGACTGCATGGGCGGCTGCGGCACCTCGCGGAACAGATTGAGCCAGGTCTCGAAACCGACGAAACCCAACACCAGCGCGACGACGAGCGCCGCCTTGCGGCAGCGGCCACAAAGGCAATGGCAGGCGCAGCGCCACAGCCCGCGCAATCCGGCGCGCATCAGCGGCCACGGTCTTTGCTCCCGCGGCATGCCGGCGTACAACAAGCCGCCCAGAATCAGGAACATCGCGCCGTCCGAGTAGAGCAGCGGCCGGAACGCATCCGGATAGCCCGAGGTCTGGATCAGATAAATCCAGAACACCACCGCGATCAGCCGCGACAATACGCATAGCCAGGCGTACACCGGATAGCGCTCGGCGCAGACGCCGGCCGGCGCGTAGAACAGGCTGACACCCACCAGCAACATGCCGGCGTTCTGCAACCAGGGGTAGACCGCCTGGGCCGGCAGCCCGAAGTAGCCGTTCAGATAGTCCGGCCACAGCAAGGCCGGCACCGCGAACACCATATTGATGATGATCCCTATCCAGATGAAACGCTGAAACCACCGGATGCAGGGCTGGGCAGAGCATGCGTTTTCCATGACTTCATCCTCAAGGAGCAACCCCGCTCGGCCAGCGAGCGGGACGGCCGGGGTTCAGGATTGGGCGGTCTTGTCCAGATGGGCGACGATGGCCGGGTAGATGTCCACCGCCGCGTTCTTGCCGAACATGCAATCGATATGGCCGTAACCGGGCGCCACCAGCCGGCTGTAGCGCTCCGGCCCGTAGCTCGCCACCAACTTGTCGTAAGTACGCTGCGTGCTTTCCGGCAGATAGCACGCGTTGTCCGCGCCGCTGATGAACAGGATGGGCAGTTGCAGTCGATCGAAATGCGGCATGTAGAGGTCCGCGCCGTCGAAGGCCACCAGATGCCCCTCCCGGCACATCCGCGCCAGATGCTCCATGGTGCGCATATTGGCGATGCCGAACAGCTCGTGCAGATTGTCATGCAGCGTTTCATTCAGCTGGTTGTGGCGGTACAGCGAGGCATACATGAAAGTGATGCGGTGGCACACCGGGTTATCGCAATAGCCCTGCGCCTCCGCCAGCGCATAGCCCTTCAGCGCGGTGTCGTACAGCTTCTCGAACCAACTGGCGTTGGACGCGGTGTAGGCGGTCAGCGATTGCACGCCCAGCTTGTCCAGCACCGTCGGCAGGTGCAGCCCCGTTTTCAGCGCGGTGGCAGGCGGCACCACAATGTCGGCGGCGATCTGCGAGCACACCACCGAGCGCACGCCCTCCAGTCCGGCCAACAAGGCCATGAAGAAAGTGGTGGCGCCATAGCAATGCACCACGCACTGCACATCCTTGGCCCCAGTGGCCTCGCGGATCTGCCGAATCGCCGCCGGATAGTCGTAGCGGGCGATCTGGTCGCCGTCCCACTGCTCCTTGCTGGCCGGCAACAGGATGCTGACGCGGAAATCCAGCAGCCACACGTCGTAGCCATGCTGATACAGGTACTCCAGCAGATTGGTGGCGATGGTGTCGGTAGAGAAGATGTTCGAGCCCACCCCCAAGCCGTGAACCAGCATTACCGGCCCCTTCGTCCCGCCTTGGTAGCGCGTGAGCCTCAGGTCCACCCCGTCCTCAGTGTGGAAGAAGGTCACCTCCGGCGCGCCCGCGTTCAGCGGTCGCTTGCGCCGCGGCGGCGCGTCCGGATGGAAGTAGACATTGGGCGCCAGCACGCCGCCGTAGCTGTCCCACAGCACGCCGGCGAAGTATTCGCCGAAGCGGGCCAGCTGTTTCAGCCTCTCCGCCTCGCTGTCCACGTTCAGCACCTTCATCGTGGTCATCTGCCGCGCGAAATCGGCCGGCGCGATATGCAGCACCCCGCTGCCGACGACCTCGCCCGCATCATCCGCCCCGCGGTGCACCGTGACGTACAGCGTGCTGGTGTCGGACCACACCCTGAGCGCGCTATGGTTGCTCGGCACGTACTTGAAGGCGCTGAAGAAGAATTCGCCGCCGTCTTCAGCCGTCAGCCGCATGTTGTAATTCATATGCCGCACGCCCACCTGCTCCGGGTATTCCTCGAACAGGTTGAACACGCCATGGCTGACGGTCAGCGGCAGCGGCGACAAGGCCGGCGCGTCCAGCGTGCCGACGATGGATGCCTGGTGCCGGGGATTGGAAATCAACTGCTCCAAATCATCCGAGGCCACGGTCACGGTGAAACCCATAGCGGAACCCGCATCCTTGCCGGCTTGGTACGCCGCCTGATAGGCGGCCAGGTCCGTGCCGGCCGGCTGGCGGTAGGCGGTGGAAAAGAAGCCCTTCATCGTCTCGGTGAACTCGATGCCGGGCTTGGCGGCCGCCTGCGCCGCGCGCGGCGCGGAGGGCAGCGCGTAATCTATGCTCCAGCCGCGGTCCGCCGCCAGCAGCGCCATCGCGCGCTCGCTGACCGCGGAAATGGTCAGCAGCGGATTGACCGCCAGCGAGGTGGGGATGACCGAGCCATCGGTGACGTACAGGCCCGCGTAGACCGCGTCGCCGGCCTGGTCGCTGAACACCTGGCCCTTGTGGTTGACCACGCCCTGCGCGGCGTTCTCGCCCATCACGCAGCCTCCCAGCGGATGCACGGTGATCAGGCTGTGGCGGAACAGCTCGGTCCAGATCGGATTGCGCACGTAGATGCCGCCCAGCGCGCGCGTGGCCTCCAACAGCCGCGCGTTGCCGATCTCGAAATTGGGCTGTTCGCCCACGCCCGGCCACTCCAGCTTCAACTGATCATGCTCGTCCAGCGCCATCACGCCGGCGCCGTCGTCGTGGCTCATGATCAGATAGGTCTGCAGCCGGTTCACCGCGCCGTGATAAGGTCCGCGCAGCGCGCTGTCGGTCTCGCGTGCCAGGTATTTGAGCTTGGCCAGCGGCCCGGTTTCGGCCGGCTGCCCTAGCTCCGCCGATGCCGCCGCCATGGCCGGCACCATGGCTCCGCCTATCGCGCCGGGAATGGAGCCCTCCTCTATCACCATCCGCTTGCGCCAGTCGGTTTCATCGCGCATGTCGATGATGGAGGTGATACAGGGGCCGACCGGGCCGATTTCCTTGGCCGAATGCGCGCCGAAGCCTATGCCGTTGATGCGCTCGTCGTTGTTGTAGCCGAAGCCCAGGATGTCGCCGTTGCCGCTCATATGCTTGCCCAACTCGCCGGACAGCGAGAGCCCCTGCTCGCGCGAGCGCAGCAGGATTTCAGTGGAACCCAGCGTGCCGGCGGACAGGATGACGATGTCGGCCTTGACGAACAAGGTGGGCGCGTCGAATTTCTCCCGCCCGGTGCCGACGTACTGGTAGTGCACGATCCAGCCCTCGCCATCACGCTCCAGATGGCGCACCGACGCCTGGCAGAAGATTTCCGCGCCATGGTTGCAGGCATCGGGCAGGTAGTTCATCAGCGTGGTGTTCTTGGCCTTGTTGTTGCAGCCGGAAACGCAATCTCCGCAGTAATTGCACGGCAGCTGCTCCACGCCTACGTGGTTGCGGCCGTCCGGCAGCTTGTCGAAAGTGACGTTGATGGGCGGGCGGTAGAAAGTGTGCTTGTCCTTGAGCCGGTCCGCCGACTGGCGGTTCGCCTCCAGCTTGGGCAGCGTCGGCGCAGCGTCCGGGTAGGGATTGGGCTTCAGCATCTCCTGCGCCCGCGCGAAGCCGTCTTTCAACAAGGTGTCGGCGTGCTCGCGCACCCGCCGCGGCCAGCGCGGGTCTTCGAATACCTGCGGCTCCGGCTGCAGCGAGACATTGGCGTTGATCAGCGAGGTGCCGCCCAGGCCGCAGCCGACCATCACGTTCTGCTGCGGGTTGACGTGCAAATCGTAAAGGCCTGTGCGCGACCCCAGATGGCCATCCGGATGGTGCACCTGGAATTCC
The DNA here is from genome assembly GCF_002924365.1 of Chromobacterium alticapitis. Lineage (GTDB taxonomy): Bacteria > Pseudomonadota > Gammaproteobacteria > Burkholderiales > Chromobacteriaceae > Chromobacterium > Chromobacterium alticapitis. Next base: position 18,572 of record NZ_PQWB01000036.1, read on the forward strand.
GGCGTGGCCTCGGCCAGCGTCGCCGGGTATTCGCCGGGAATGATCTCGCGCCCGCGCTCCAGCAGACAGACGCTGCGGCCGGCCCGCGCCATGCGCGAGGCGGCGATGCCGCCGCCGTAGCCGGAGCCGATCACCACGACTTCGTAATGTTCCTTGATTTCGCTGAGGGAAATAGCGATGCGCGCCATGCTTCGTGCTCCTGTTCGGATCGAACTGCGAGCCACGAATACCTTGCACAAGGCGCGGGGCAGCCAGGCTGCTCGGGCGCGGCGCCGCCTGACGGCGGCCTTATCGTTTTGTGAAGCTTAAGATTTGATCTAGATCAAAAAAATTCAGCCGGCAATATCTGTGTAGTAAAAAGCTCGCCTGGCATGTTCGATATAAAAAGAAAAAGCCGGAAGCGCTGGCTTCCGGCCTGGTATTCGAGACAAATGCCGCTCAACGGCGTTTATAATCGACGAAGGCGTAAGCCAAGCCATCCTGCGAGACATTTTCCTGGCGCGACACTTCCGTCCATTCTCCATCAGAAAACGTTGGAAAAGCCGCAAACGCGGGGAAATGGGCATCGCCGCTAAAATCCTTGTCTATGCGCGTCAGGCACAGCTTGTCGGCGATCTCCAAAGCCTGGCGATACAAGTCGGCTCCGCCGATCAAGCAGACTTCCTCCACATCTCCAGCCAGCTCAAGCGCCTGTTGCAGCGAATGCGCCGCTTCGGCGCCCTCCGCGCTCCAGTCCAGCTGGCGCGTCACCACGATATTGCGACGTCCCGGCAACGGCCGGCCGATGGAATCCCAGGTCTTGCGGCCCATGATCACCGGCTTGCCCAAAGTCACCGCCTTGAAGTGCTTCAGGTCTTCCGGCAGATGCCAGGGCAAGCGGTTTTCTATGCCTATGGTACGGTTGGCGGCCATGGCGGCCACCAGGGTCAGGATGGGTTTCTGGCTCATACGGCCACCGGCGCCTTGATGGCGGGATGCGGATCGTAGCCTTGCAGCGCGAAATCCTCGAAACGGAAGGCGAACAGGTCTTTCACTTCCGGATTCAGCTTCATGGCCGGCAGCGGCAGCGGCTGGCGCGACAATTGCAGCTGCACCTGTTCCATATGATTGCTGTACAGATGGGCATCGCCCAGAGTATGGATAAACTCGCCCGGCTCAAGGCCGCACACCTGGGCCACCATCATGGTGAGCAAGGCGTAGCTGGCGATATTGAACGGCACGCCCAGGAAGATGTCGGCCGAGCGCTGGTAGAGCTGACAGGACAGCTTGCCGTCCAGCACATAGAACTGGAACAAGCTGTGGCAGGGCGGCAGCGCCATTTCGTCCACCAGGGCCGGGTTCCAGGCCGACACGATCAGCCGCCGCGAGTCCGGATTCTTCTTGATCATCTCCACCACATTGGCGATCTGGTCGATGTGGCGGCCGTCCGGCGCCGGCCAGCTGCGCCATTGGTAGCCGTAAACAGGTCCGAGATCGCCGTTTTCGTCGGCCCATTCGTCCCAGATCGACACGCCGTTTTCTTTGAGATAACGGATATTGGTGTCGCCGCTCAAAAACCACAGCAGTTCATGAATGATGGAGCGCAGATGGCATTTCTTGGTGGTGACCAGCGGAAAACCGTCTTGCAGATTGAAGCGCATCTGGTAGCCGAACACTGAACGGGTGCCGGTGCCAGTGCGGTCGGCCTTGTCGTGGCCATGTTCCAGCACATGGCGCATCAGGTCGAGGTATTGTCGCATGTCGTTTTCTCTCGCCAGGAGGCGGTCAAACCAAAAGGCCGGATTATAACAACACTGGCCGGACCAACGCAGCATGCGCTAACATTCACTTGAAAATCAAGACAAAAGCATTAGCGCAACATAAAGCTGAAACAGGGCCATGGCAGAAGATTCAGACCTCGAACGCACCGAACCCGCATCAGATAAACGACTATCCATGGCGCGGGAGGACGGCAACATTCCGCGCTCGCGGGAGTTGTCGACCTTCGCCATCACCATAACCGGCGTCTCTCTGCTAATGGTTTTTGGCGGCCGGATCGCCGTTTTCCTGCGCGAAACCATGCGCCAGCTGCTGACGTTCGACCAAGGCTCCGTTCATAGCACCGAAACCGCCCTCCTGCATTTTCGAGAAGCGATCTTCGGCACTTTGTGGCAACTTGCGCCGGTGTTGGGCGGCCTGACGCTGGTAGCCGTGTTCGTGCCCACGCTGGTGGGCGGCTGGAACCTCACCTTCAAGGCTGTGGAGCCGAACTTCGGCAAACTGAACCCACTGCCCGGCATCAAGCGCATTTTTTCACTGAACGCCGCCACCGAGGGCTTGAAGGCCATTCTGAAAAGCCTGCTGATCGGCGGCATCGCTACCTGGTACATCTGGAAGGAGCGAGACGAGGTGATCGGCCTCATCTCCATGCCGCTGGAGTCCAGCATCCTGAAGATGTCCGACATGATCATCCGCACCTTTTTCATCGTCACCGCGGCGATGATCCTGCTGGTAGCGATAGACGTGCCCTATCAGCTATGGAGCTACTACAAAAAGCTGCGCATGACCAAGGAAGAGATCAAGCAGGAATTCAAGGAAGCGGAAGGCTCGCCCGAGGTGAAGGGCCGCATCCGCCAATTGCAGCGCGAAGCCGCTCGCAAGCGCATGATGCAGGAAGTGCCCAAGGCCAATGTGATTGTCACCAACCCGACCCACTTCGCCGTCGCGCTGAAATACGACGACACCATGCGCGCGCCGCAGGTGGTGGCCAAAGGCTCGCTGAAGCTGGCAGAGAAAATCATAGATACCGGAAAGGATAGCCACGTGCCGGTGATGCGCTCCCCCCGCTTCGCGCGCGCGCTGTATTTTAACGCCGAACTGGGCGAGGACATCCCTTCCCCGTTGTACGCCGCGGCCGCCCAGGTGCTGGCCTATGTGTTCCAGTTGCAGCAGTATCAATCCAGCGGCGGCGTCGCGCCGGTGTTCCCGGACCAACTCGACGTGCCCGAGGAACTTGACCCGTACAGCAAACGTCAGCAAGATTCGGCGCCAGAAGAAAGCCGATAATCCAGCATGGACTCCATCCTCCAGATACTGCGTAACATGAAGATCGCCCGGCTAGCCGGGCCGCTGCTGATCATCCTCATCCTGTCGATGATGATCCTGCCGCTGCCCCCCGTGCTGCTGGACATCTTCTTCACCTTCAACATCGCGGTATCCGTCATCGTGCTGATGGTGGGCATCAATGTACGCAGGCCGCTGGACTTCTCGTCCTTCCCGTCCGTGCTGCTGATCACCACCATGCTGCGACTGTCGCTGAACGTCGCCTCCAGCCGCGTGGTGCTGCTGGAGGGCCATACCGGCCCGGACGCCGCCGGCAAAGTGATCGAATCGTTCTCCCACTTCCTGGTTGGCGGCAACGTCGCCATCGGCATCGTGGTGTTCGTCATCATCACCATCATCAACTTCGTGGTGATCACCAAGGGCGCCGGCCGGATCGCCGAAGTATCCGCTCGCTTCACCCTGGACGCCATGCCCGGCAAGCAGATGGCCATCGACGCCGACCTCAACGCCGGTTTGATCGGCGAAGACGAAGCGCGCAAACGCCGCGCCACCATTTCCGAGGAAGCCAACTTCTTCGGCGCCATGGACGGTGCCTCCAAATACGTGCGCGGCGACGCCATGGCCGGCATTTTGATCATCCTGATCAACGTCATCGGCGGCCTGATCGTCGGGGTGGTGCAACATGACCTGCCAGTGGGCCAGGCGGCGGAAACGTATACTCTGCTGAGCATAGGCGACGGCCTGGTGGCGCAGATTCCTGCGCTGATCATCTCCACCGCCGCCGGTATCGTGGTGACGCGCGTCGGCACAGATCAGGACATGTCTGAACAGTTCTTAGGCCAACTGTTCACCAAGCCGCCGGTGCTGTACATCACCTCAGCCGTGATCGGCATCATAGGCCTGATCCCCAATATGCCCCACTTCTCCTTCCTGCTGATCGCGGGCGGCTTGCTGGCGCTTGCCCGCAGCATGGAGCAGAAGGCCAAGCGCGAACAGCTGGCCGCCCAGCAGCAGGCGGCTCAGCCGCAGGCACAGCCGGAGCAGCAGGGCGCAGAGGTGGGCTGGCACGATGTGCAGCACGTGGACCAACTGGGCATGGAAGTGGGCTACCGGCTGATTCCGCTGGTGGACCGCACCCAGGATGGCGAGCTATTGCGCCGCATCCGCGGCATCCGCAAGAAGATCGCGCAGGATCTGGGCTTCCTGGTGCCGCCGGTGCACATCCGGGATAATCTGGAAATCAAACCCAGCGCCTACCGCATTTTGCTCAAGGGCGTGGAGGTGGGCCAGGGCGAAGCCTTCATGGGCCAGTTCCTGGCCATCAATCCGGGGCGCGTCAGCCAGGAGATCGCCGGCGCGGCGACCACCGATCCGGCCTTCGGTCTGCCCGCAGTGTGGATAGACGCCGGCAAGCGCGAAGAGGCGCAAGGCCTGGGCTATACCGTGGTCGATGCCAGCACCGTGGTGGCCACCCATATCTCGAACCTGCTGCAAACCCATGCGGCGGAACTGCTGGGCCGCGAGGAAGTGCAAGCCTTGATAGACCACCAGGCCAAGGAGTCTCCCAAGCTGATCGAAGATCTGGTTCCCAAGGTGATTCCGGTGGGCACGCTGCAGAAAGTGCTGCAGCAGCTGCTGACCGAAGGCATCCACATCCGCGACTTCCGCACCATTCTGGAAACCTTGGCCGACCACATTCCGCAAAACCAGGACATAGACGAGCTGACCGGCGCGGTACGCACGGCGCTGTCGCGCGTGATCGTGCAGCAGCTATTCCCGGGCGAAACCGAGCTGCCGCTGATGACGCTGGAGCCGCAGCTGGAAAACGTGCTGATGCAGGCGGTGCAGTCCAAGACCGGCGGCGGCCTGGAGCCGGGCCTGGCGGAGAATTTGCTGTCCAGCGCCGCGCAACAAACGGAGCAAGTGGAGATTCAAGGGTACAATCCAGTGCTGCTGACGGCCCCCGGCCTGCGCCCGCTATTGGCGCGTTTCCTGCGTCGGGCATTGCCGCAGCTGCGTGTGATTTCGCATAATGAGATTCCAGACAATAAATCCATTCGTATAATTGCGGTAATCGGCGGCAGCAAGGGCTAATCGACAATGGTGGTGAAAAAGTTCTTCGGGAAGACCACTCGAGACGCACTCAGGCAAGTTCGCGAAGAACTGGGGGCGGACGCCCTCATTTTGTCCAATCGCCCCACCATGGGCGGCGGCGTGGAAATCATGGCGGTGGCCGACGCGGACGTCGCCAACCTGGCCAGCACCCTGTCCCCTTCCAGCAGCAAGCATCCGCCGCGCAACGCGCCGCCCGCGGTCAACCGGCCGCAACAGCCCGCCCCCATTCCGCAGAGCAACGGCAACGCGGTGAACCGCGCCATCGCCCGCACCTACGCCATGCCGGTGGAACCGCTGGAAAGCCCGGCGCCGCCTAGACTGGACGCCGCTCCGCCTCGGCTGGAGCCCGTCTACGCTCAGCCGCAGGCAGCTCCCGCCATGGCGCCCCACTATCCGCCGCAAGCCATGCCGAAAATGGCGCCGCCCAGCAGCCCCCCGCCTTCCCGCCCGGCCCCTCAGCCCGCGCCGCCGCCGCGCGCGGAAACCGCGCCCACGCTGCGCCACAATGGCGAGGAGCCTGAGCAGATGGCTCAGGAACTCAGGCAGATAGGCGACGAGATCAAACTGCTGCGCAGCCTGCTGCAAAGCCAGCTGGCCAGCTTCGCCTGGTCCGATATGGAAGGCAAGGCGCCCAACCGCATCGAGCTGTTCAAGCACCTGCTGGCCATGGGCTTCTCCGCGCAGCTGATCCGCCAGCTGATAGAAAAAATGCCGGCGCAGTATCAGGCAGAAGTGGCGGTGAAATGGGCGCGATCGGCGCTGGTGCATAATCTGAAATGCGCCGACGCCGACCGAGAAGTGATGGACCGCGGCGGCATTTTCGCGCTGGTCGGCCCCACCGGCGTCGGCAAGACCACCACGGTCGCCAAGCTCGCCGCGCGGGCCACCATGCGCTTCGGCGCCCAGCACGTGGCGCTCATTACCACTGACAGCTACCGGATCGGCGCGCAGGACCAACTGCGCATCTACGGCAAGATACTGGGCGTGCCGGTGTTCTCCATCCAGAACGAGGGCGACCTGCAACTGACTCTGGCCGATCTGTCCAACCGCCACATCGTATTCATCGACACCGTGGGCATGGGCCAGCGCGACGCGCGCGTGCTGGCGCAAATCGACATGCTGCGCACCGCCGGCCGGCCGATCGAGCGGCTGTTGTTGCTGGCGGCCAATACCGACGGCCACACGCTGGAAGACGTGGTGCGCCGCTACCGCGGCGAAGGCCTGGCGGGCTGCATACTGTCCAAGATAGACGAAGCGGTGGCGCAAGGCCCCAGCCTGGACGTGATCATCCGCAACCGCCTCAAGCTGTATTACATCACCAACGGCCAGCGCGTGCCGGAAGACCTACATTCAGCCAACGCCGCCTTTCTGGTGGATCGCGCGATGCGCGCGCAGCAGATAGGCTCGCCATTCTCGCTGCAGGCCGACGAGCTGCCCATCATGCACGCGGCGCAATCAGGTTGGCTGTAAGCGCCATGCAGGACCAAGCCGCCAGTCTCCGCTTGCTCGCCGCGCAGCATCGCCGCGCGCCCAGCTTCGCCTTCATCGGCTCCCCCCACTCCGGCACCAGCACGCTGGTTACCGAGCTGTCGCTCGGCCTGGCCTACGCCGGCTTGCGTCCGCTGGTGGTAGACTGCTGCCTGGGCCAGGTGCAGACGCGCCGGCTGGGCGTGCCCGCCACCGCGACCCTGGAAAGCCAAGTGACCAGCGTGGGCGGGCTGGACGAAATGCTGATCATGTCGCGCCAGGGCGTGCAGCTGGTCAACTTGTATGCCAGGCCGGAGCAGCGCGCGCTGTTTTCCGCCCAATTGTGGCTGCGCCTGGGCAGCGAATTCGGCGCGCTGGAGCGCGACGCCTCCGCCCTGCTGGTGGACGCGCCCAGCCCGAGCCAGGATCCGATCCCGGCCAGCGTGGCCGACAATCTGGTTTTGGTATTAACACCGGAGGCCGACTCGCTGACCACGGCCTACGCTAATATCAAGCGTCTGGCCAGCCTGTACGGTCGCCAGCGCTTCAATGTGCTGATCAATCGCGCGCGCCATCTGGATGAGGCGCGCGAGCTGTTCACCCGGCTGTCGGCGGTCGCTAGCGAATTCCTGACCGTCTCGCTGCGCTGGGTGGGTTTCGTGCCGCAGGACAACGCGGTCCGCCGCAGCCAGACGCTGCGCCGCCCGCTGATGGAAGCCTTTCCAGATAGCGAGGCCGCCGCCGCGTTTTCGCAGTTGGCCGCGGTGCTGCCGCAATGGGACGCGCCGGAAACGACGCGAGACAGTACCGGATACATGGACTTGCTGATTGCCGCCTCGCGCGACTGGGCCGAGGCGGATGGAGCCAAACTGCTATGACCTTGCCGCCGTCATTCCGCCGATCGGGCTATGCCGCAGCGGCCCCCAGCGTCGAGATAGACGTGGCGGCCTACGCGCCGCTGGTGCGCAAGCTGGCCAGCATCATGATCGCGCGCCTGCCAGCTTCGGTGGACTTGGGCGATCTGATCCAGGTCGGCATGATCGGCCTGATCGAAGCCTCGCGCCAATTCGACCCGACTCAAGGCGTGCTGTTCGAAACCTTCGCCAGCCAGCGCATCCGCGGCGCCATGCTGGATGAGCTGAGGCGCGAGGATTGGCTGCCGCGCCAGGCGCGCCGCAACTCGCGTCAGATCGAAGAAACCATAGCCCGGCTGGAACATCAATTCGGCCGCGCGCCGCTGGAGTCGGAAATCGCCGCGGAAATGGGCATGGAGCTGGCGCAATACCAGGATATGCTAAGCGACTGCAAAGGCACCACCCTGCTGCATTTCGAGGATTTCAGCGGCGGCGGCGACGAGAGCAGCCACAATCCGGTGGCCAACGTCGCCGACGAAGACTCGCCGGACCCGCTCTCCGCGCTGGCCGACGACAGTTTCCGCCAACAACTGGTGGACGCGATCAAGCTGCTGCCAGAACGCGATCAACTGGTGATGGCCTTGTACTACGAGCAGGAGCTGAACCTGAAGGAAATCGGCGCGGTGCTCGGCGTGACCGAGTCCCGCGTCTGCCAGCTGCACAGCCAGGCCGTCGCCCGGCTGCGCGCCAAACTGAAAGACTGGCTGTAAGGGAGGGCGCGGTCCTGCCGCGCCGCAGACCAGATCGATAACGGAAACAATGTGGATAAGATCAGTTTAATCGCCGTGGTGCTGGGCCTGAGCGCCATTGTCGTCGGCCAGGCCATAGAAGGAGGCAATCTCGGTTCGCTGCTGCAGCTGACCGCCTTCATGATCGTCATCGGCGGCACCACCAGCGCGGTGATGCTGCAAAGCACGCCCAAGCAGTTCGTGGCCGGCCTGCGCATGCTGCGCTGGGTATTCCGCCCGCCCAATTTCGACCACGAGAAAATGATCCGCGAAGTGGTCAGCTGGAGCCAGGCCTCGCGCAAGGGCGGCCTGCTGTCGCTGGAGGGCGTGATAGGCCAGCAGCGAGATCCCTTCATCCGCAAGGCTCTGCAGATGCTGGTGGACGGCACCGAACCGGACACGCTGCGCGCGGTGATGGAAGTGGAAATCAGCATGTTCGAGCATGCGCGCAAACAGGCAGCCCGCATCTGGGAATCGGCCGGCGGCTATTCGCCCACCATGGGCATTCTGGGCGCGGTGCTGGGCCTGATCCACGTGATGGAAAACCTGTCCGACCCATCCAAGCTGGGCGGCGGCATCGCGGTGGCCTTCGTCGCCACCGTTTACGGCGTCGGTTCGGCCAACCTGTTCTTCCTGCCCATGGCCAACAAGCTCAAGCACCTGGTGGCATCCGAGCTGGCGATGAAGGAGCTGGTGGTGGAAGGCGTGGTGGCCATCGCCAACGGCGAAAACCCGCGCATCATCGAGAGCCGGCTGCGCGGCTATTTGGCGATGCATGAATAACCGGGGACTCGCCCCGACCCAGCCTATTCATGATCGCCAAGATTGTGAATCCGCTTCGCGGATATTCTATTATATTGCCGGCCCAGCCCGGCGAGCAGGGAGGGGATATTTGCTTGGCCAAATATCCCCTCCCCCTAAAGGCCACCCTGCAAGCCTGGCCTACGGCTTCCCACCGGGGCCCGTCAGGCCCGAGTCGCGGCTGAACTCGCGATTTGCTAGCGTCAAATCGCTCAAACAGGAACCGTTTAAAACCTCGGGCCTGCCACCCGGCGGCAGGCTTGAAGGGATATTGGCACATCGCAATTGTTCGGCCCAATCAAAGAACAAGCAGAAGTATAAAGCCAAGTAACCTTGCACAGGCTATTAAAATGTAACTATTTTAGGCGCGTGCTTTTTGTGGCCGCTTTTATCCGGTTTCTTTGGCTTTTGGCTACATATTTTCTTGAGCAAACTCTCACCTATAGTCTCAGGAACTATATCGGACATAGTGGGTGCAGCAGGAGCATTCCAACTACACGCGATACCTCCATCAGCCCGATAATACACGGCTGACTCTGCCCCCATTTGCAAGGAGGTACAATTTAAAACATAGTGAACCTTAGCCGTTTGGTAGCTCTGCCCATAACACCAGGGCACTGGTGTTTGTATCACCTGCTCATGCATTTCCAGAACCCAGACTTTTACCGAATCAGTACTCCACTGCATGCTATCTTTATCGTAGCTTTCAGAAATATGGTCGCCTTCGGAACCAGTCAATCCATATAGTTCCCACTGTGCAGCACACGCACAACTACTCCAGCTAGCAAGAATGAAAAACGTCGCCAGCATGCAAAGAGTCATCTTCATATGCTCACCTAAGACATCTCAAAATCAGAGTATCTTTATAGAACCAAAAAACCAATACGTCACAACAATACAGGCAATCGCTCTCATTTAAATTTCGCGTATTACCATATCTTCCTTCCGCAATACCATCTCCAGCAATTTGTAGTAATCGAGATCGAAAGCCGGCTCGCCTTCCAGCTCGCCGCCATTGCGGCGGCTGCCCAAATAGCACCAGCGGTCGAACACATGCTCCACCACATCGCCGCATACCTCGTCGCGCTCCAGCACCGCCACCGCGCCCTCGAACGGCCACGGCTTGACCTTGAGCCGTTGCAGCGCGGCCGATAAGCGCTGGTTGTGGCTGTCCGCGCCCTCCTCGCCCACGCAGGCACCGCGGCAGCGGCGGATCTGGTAAGCCGCGCAGGGCGCGCCCTTGCGGCTGGTGACCTGTTCCACGCCCAGCACGGACTGGCATAAGCCCTGCGCCAGCGCGATTTGCGCCAGCGCCTTGCGCGCCTCCCGCGCGTGGCGGAACAGGCCGTACAAATCGGAGGTGCGGGTGAAGTCGATATCGCCGGCCGCAACCGGAACCGCCCGCATGAAGCCGTCCTCGCCTGTGCTCAGTTGCAAGGTGCACACCTCGCCCATCATCTTGGCGCGCGGATTGTGCAGCGGCAACAGCCGGCGCAGCCACTGCAGCTCCGTGAGATGCGCGCCGAACTCGCTCAGGCACTCGCGCCACTCCACCCTGGCCACAGTCTCGTCTATTTTCACCTCATGCCGGCCCGGCTTGCGCTCGGCGAAATGGCCCAGCGTCTTGCGGTACAGATTGGGGGCGCGGCCCACGTATAAGGCTCGGCCATCCGCGCCGAACAGGGCATAGACGCCGGCGGAATCCGGCATATCCTCGATCTGCTGCTGCAGCTCGGCCGGCAGGCTGGATACTTCGGCCGGCTGCGACAACAGCGCGGCGGCCTCTCCGGCCACCTTGTCGCGCCCCAGCTCGCCCTCGGCGATGTGCAGGAACTGATATACCGCGTCGGCGTCCGCCAGCGCGCGATGTCGATCCGGCATGTCTATGCCGTGGCGTGCGATCAGACTATCCAGGCTGTGCTTGAAATGCTGGGGATACAGCCGCCGCGACAGTTTGACCGTGCACAGCGCGCGCGCCTGGAAGCGCAGGCCCAGGCGGCGGAATTCATTCTTCAGGAAACCGTAGTCGAAGCGGGCGTTGTGCGCCAGCAGCAGCCGGCCCTGCAAGCGCGCCAGCAAATCATCGGCCAGTTCGGAGAAAGGCGGCGCGGCGGCCACCATTTCATTGCTGATGCCGGTCATCTGTTCAATGAACTCGGGAATGGGCTGGCCTGGGTTGACCAGCCAGGACAGGCGTTCGACGCGCTCGCCGTCCACCAGCACCAGGCCGACCTCGGTGATGCGGTCGCGGGCGATATTGCCGCCGGTGGTTTCCAGATCGACGATGGCGCAGGGCTGCGCAAACAGGGTATTCACTCTCGCTTCGCTTTCATGGACGCGGCCCGCCCAAACATGACAAACAGCTTAAAATGTTGGCAGGCCGCGACAGAGACAGGCGGCCAGTTTACCGGCTTTGGAAAAAAAATCATACGAGGTGTTGACAGCGCATTCCCCTATCTATATTATCCGTCCTCTCGCAAGACACAACGTCTCGCGAAACAGTGCACCCGTAGCTCAGTTGGATAGAGTATCTGGCTACGAACCAGAGGGTCGGGCGTTCGAATCGCTCCGGGTGCACCAGGCATGTCCCTATAGTTTAGCGGTTAGAACACCGCCCTTTCACGGCGGTAGCCGGGGTTCGATTCCCCGTGGGGACGCCAACAATATGCACCCGTAGCTCAGTTGGATAGAGTATCTGGCTACGAACCAGAGGGTCGGGCGTTCGAATCGCTCCGGGTGCACCAGCTGTCCCTATAGTTTAGCGGTTAGAACACCGCCCTTTCACGGCGGTAGCCGGGGTTCGATTCCCCGTGGGGACGCCAGGATTCAAAAAAGCCCAGCATTTCACAATGCTGGGCTTTTTGTTTTTCCAAACAGAAAAGGCGGCCTGAACCGCCCTTCGCTATCCGCGCAAGGCCATCTCCGGCCGCAGCCGCAACGCCGCGAGCAAATGCCGCCACACCGCCAGCAGGCACAATGCCAGCGCCAGCAGCAGCGTCCAGCCCCCTATCGGCGCCCTAGCGACGAAACCATCCAGATAATGGCGGATAAACAACCAGGCCGGCGGCAAGGCCAACAGGGCGCTGGCAGCCAGCACCAGCGCGAACTCCCGGCCGATCAGCCTAGCGATCGCCAATCCATCCGCCCCGTACAGCTTGCGCAGCACCACCTCGCGCGCCATGCGCTGCACCGAATAAGCAGACAAGACATAAATGCCGAAGGCGGCGATCAGCATCGCGATGGCCGAGGCGATGGCCAACAGCTGCGCGGCGCGGATGTCCTGGCCATAACGCTTGTCCAGCTGCTGCTTCGCGCTGATGGGCTGCAAGGGATAATCCGGGAAGAAGCGCGGCCACAGCCCCGCCAGTGCCTGCCGCATGGCGGTCTCGCTGCCTTGGTAACGGATGGCCAGCGTGTTGGCATAGCGGTTCTTCGGTCCGATGGAGAAATACAGCATAGGGATGGCGCGCTCGCGCGAGGTTTGCTCGGCGATGTCGGCCACCACGGCGCTGATCGCCTTCTTCCCGCCATCGAACATATCCGACTCCACCACCCGCCCCACGGCCTGCTGCGGCGATGCGAAGCCCAAGCGATGCGCCGCCGATTCGGAGATAATCAGCCCCTCGCCGCCCGCAGCCGTTCCATTGGCGTCGCATACTGCCGCGCTGCGCCCGGCCAGCAAGGGCAGGCGATAGGTTTGCAGAAAGCCGCAATCCACCATGCGGTAGCGCATATTCTGGAAAGCGCCGCCCGCCAAACGGAAGTTATTGGAATTATTGTTTTCGCCAGCCGGCAGGCCGTCGCCATAACTGAGCGCCTGCACGCCCGGTTGCCGCAGCAAGGCCGCGCGCAAGGCCTGCCGTTGTTGCAGATCCCGCGCATTGACGTCTCCCGCCGCGACGAACAGCAAGCCATCGCGCGGAAAGCCCGCCGGCAGCCGCGCGCCATGCCAAGTCTGCCAAGCCACCGCCAGCGTCACGCCCACCAAGCCCATGGCGATGCCGAATTGCGCCACGGTCAAGCCGCGCCGCAGCCAGACGCCCTGCCGCGTCTCCTGCTGATCGCGCCCGGCCAGCGCCTGTGTGGCGCGCACGCCGGCCGCCACCCAAGCGGGATAGAGGCCGCTCAGCGCCCCCACCTGCGCGGCGGCGGCCAGCGTCAGCAAACCGCCCTGCCAGCCGATGATGCCGGCCAATTCACGCTGCACCAGAAAGGCGAACGCAGGCAGCAACAGCCAAGCCAGCAGCAAGCCCAACGCGGCGGCGGCCAGCGCGACCAATATCGACTCCGCGACAAATTGTCCGGCCACGCGTCCCACGCCGGCGCCCAGCACCTTGCGCACGCCGATTTCGCGCTGGCGGCGAATGGCGCGCACGGTCGCCAGATTGACGTAATTGATAGCCGCCAACAGCAAGATCAACAAGCCGATGCCGGCGCAGCCCCACAGCATGAGCCGATTGCCGTGGCGATCCGGGTCCGCGCTTTGGTCCAGGTCGGCGTCCAGATAAACATCCGCCAGCTTGACCGCCGAAAAATCAAGCAAATCCCGGCCGCCCATTTTTGCCTGGATGGCCTGCAGGCTGGGATCGCGGTAGGACGGCGACTGTTTCAAGGCCTGCGACAACAAGGGGCCGGCCTCAGCCGCGTCATGGCCCGGCTTGGGCTGGAAATACAGCGAGGCGCCCCAGCTGAACCAGCTGCTGAAGAACTGCTCATGTAGAAAGTCCGGCGCCATCCGGCTGGACCTGCCCCCCAGGATCGCGTAACGCTGGGTGGCGGTGGCCGGCGGCGCGGCGACGATGGCCGCCACCGTCAAGGCCTTGCCGCCGACGGTGAAACGCTTGCCCAGCGCCTGGCGGGTGCCGAACATGGCCATGGCCTCCTCGTCGGTCAAGGCTGCGCTGTCCGGCCGCGTCAGCGCCCTTTGCAAATCGCCGGCCAAGGTTTTCACCTCGAACAGCTGAGCATAGTCCGGGTCCACCAAGCTCACCCAGCGATTGGCCACCTGCCCGCCCACGCGCACCGGCGCCTTGAAGCCAAAGGCCATGCTGACCCGCTGCGCCACGCCATGCTCGCGCAATATCTGGCCGGCGATCACAGGCGTTTCCTGCTGCCATTGATTACGCACGCCATCCATATTCGGCCTGACCTTGAGCTGATACACCCGCTCGCGGCCGGCGATATGCCGGTCGAACTCCATGGAATAATTCACATAGCCCAGCAGCAAGGCGCAGCAGGCGAAGCCTATGGCCAAGCCGCCTATCACCAGCGCCGACCAGCCCGGCTCCTTGAGCAGCCAGCGCCAGCCCACCCGGAAGTCTTCCCAACGCATCATCGTCATCGCCATCCTCTCCACGCGCCATCTGCGCCGACCTCCCGTCGGCGCGATGGCCTCATCATCAGCCCTTCAAAGCCAGCGCGGGACGCAGCCGCAACGCCGCCGCCAGATGCTTCCACACCGCCAGCGCCGCCACCAGCAGGCACAAGGCCAGCGACAGCAGCAGCGTCCACCCGCCCACCGGCGCTCGCTCGGCGAAAGCGGCCAGGTATTGCCGGATGTACAGCCAAGCGGGAAGCAGACCGATCGCGGCGCCGGCCAGCAACACCCACAGGAACTCGCGCCCCACCAGCCTGGCGATGACGCCGTCGCCGGCGCCGTGCAGCTTGCGCAGCACCACCTCGCGCGCCATGCGCTGCACGGAATAGGCCGCGAGCACATAGATGCCGAAGGAAGCGATCAACAAGGCCACGCCCGCAGCCGCGGCCAGCAACCCCGCCTGCTTGGCGTCGGCGGCGTAACGTTGGTCCAGACGGTAACGCGCGCTTTCCATCTTCAAGGGGTAGTCGGGGAAATAACGCGGCCACAAGCCGGCTATGCTTGCGCGCATTGCCGCTTCGTCGCCCCGGAAACGGACCGACAGCACATCCGCGGAACCGCCAGCCGCCACATACATCCAAGAGCGCGCCTTCTCGCGCGCCGACTGCAGGCGAATATCCGACACCACGCCCGCCACCATGCATCCATCGCCGGCGCCTTCCGCGTTCAGCTTTCTGCCCACTGCCTGCTGCGGCATGGCATAACCCAGATCGCGCGCGGCGGACTCGCTCAGCACGCATTCGCGCCTGGCGTTGTCCTGCGGGCTCGCGCAGCCCGGCAACACATGCCCGGCCAGCAGCCTGACGCCGTAAGTCTCCAGATAAGCGCAGCCTATGCTGCGCACCTCCAGATTGATCGAACGCTCGCCCTGCTTGATGCTGGTGATGTTCATGGAACCGTCGGCCAGATTATTGCCGCTCAGTGCCGCCCCGCTGACGCTTGGCAAAGCCGCCACCGCGGCGCGCAGCGCTTCTCGGGCATGGCGGCTGCTGCCCGTCTCCAGAGTCAGCAAGCCTTCCACCTGGAAACCGGTGTCCAGGCGGCTGCCATACCAGGCCTGCCAGGCAATGGCCAAGGTCACGCCGCTCAGCGCCATGGCGGCGGCGAATTGCGTCACCGTCAAGCCCCGGCGCAACCAGACGCCGCGCGTCGTTTCCTGTTGATCGCGCCCAGCCAGCGCTTGCGTGGCCCGCACCCGGGATGCCACCCAGGCCGGATACGCGCCCGCCAGGCCGCCCACGCCTATCGCCGCCAGCAGGGCCAGCGCCACGCTGCCCAGCGTGAACATCCCGTCCAGCTCCCTTTGCATCAGGAAGGCGAAGCCAGGCAACAGCAGCCACGCCAGCAGCAAACCCAGCGCCATCGCCAGCAGCGACACCAGCACGGACTCCAGCAGGAATTGTCCCGCCACTCGCGCCACGCTGGCGCCCAGCACCTTGCGCACGCCGATTTCGCGCTGGCGGCGTATCGTGCGCACCGTGGTCAGGTTGACGTAGTTGATCGCCGCCAGCAGCAGGATCAACAAACCGATGGCGGCCAGCCCCCACACTTCGCCCCGCCTCGCATGCTCGCTGTCGCCGCCCCCCACCCCGGCATCCAACCTGGGGTCCAGATACACGTCGGCCAAGGCCGCCGCGCCATACACCACCATGGGCCGGTTCTTCAGCATTTGCCGGAACTCCGGCGGCAAGCCGCGCGAAAAAGCGGAATGCTCGAAAGTTTGCTGCAGATTCGCCAATACCTGCTCGCGGGATACGCCGACGCGCGGCCGGAAATACACCTTGCCGGACACGCCGCCCCAGTTCTCCAGCATGGCCCGCGACATTTTGTCGTCCATCGCCACGAAGCGGCGCGCTGCCAGAATGGCATAACGCTGGGTGGAAGTGGACGGCGGCGCCGCCACCACGGCCGCCACCGCGACATTCTGGCCATTCACGCGCAAAGTCTTGCCGACCGCGGCCGCGCTGCCGAACAATTGCCTGGCCTTGTCGTCGGTCAGCGCCACCTGATCCGGCCGGCTCAGCGCCGCCGACAGATCGCCGGCCAGCGTCTTGACCTCAAACAGCTGGGCGAAATCAGGGTCCGCCAGCGTCACCTCCTGCATGCTGACGGACTGCCCCGCTCTCACCGCTTGCTGAACGTCCCAGGCAAGGCTGGTCCGCTCGGCCAGCCCTCCATCCCGCATCGCCTGAACTGCCGGAAAGGGCGCGACGTTGAGCCACTTGTTGTCCATGCCCGGCAGATTGAAACGCGACTCCAATTGGTAAACCTGCCGCTTCCCTTGCAGGTGCTGGTTGTATTGCAGCGAATAGCGCGCATAGCCCAGCAGCAGGAAGCAGCAGGCGAATCCCACCGCCAGGCCAGCGATCACCAGCGCGGACCAGCCAGGCTCCTTGAGCAGCCAGCGCCAGCCGACGCGGAAGTCTTGCAAGATTTCGCTCATGTCCGGCTCCTCACAATTGGGTGGCGTCGACCACCACGCGGCCATCCAGCATATTGATGGTGCGCGAGGCCTGGGCGGCGTGGAACGGCGAGTGGGTCACCATGACCACGGTGGTGCCGTCGGCGTTGATCTCGCGCAGCATCTTCATCACCTCGTCGCCATGGGCGCTGTCCAGATTGCCGGTGGGTTCGTCCGCCAGCAGCAGGGCGGGCTGCGAAACCAGCGCGCGGGCGATGGCCACGCGCTGCTGCTGGCCGCCTGACAGCTGCGACGGGCGATGGCCGGCGCGGTGCGTCACGCCCAGCCGCTCCAGCGCGACGCCCACCCGCTGCTTGCGTTCGGCCGCGGGCACATCGGAATACTCCAGCGCCAGCGCCACGTTCTCGCGCACAGTCAGTTCCTCGATCAGGTTGAAGCTCTGGAAGATGAAGCCGACGCGGCCGCGGCGCAGCTGGTTCAACCTGGCCTCGCTCCAGCCGGCCACGTTCTGGCCATCGAACCAGTATTCGCCGCTATTGGGCACATCGAGCAGGCCCAGCAGCGACAGCAGCGTGGACTTGCCGCAACCGGACGGGCCGGTCACCGCCACGTATTCGCCGGCCTCTATCTCCAGATCCACGCCGTTCAGCGCGCGGGTTTGCACTTCGCCGCCAACGTGCAGCTTGCTGATGTTCTTCAGCTTGATCATCTCTATCGCTCCCTTGTCATTGTTGTTGCAGCGTCAGCCGCGTGTATTTGCCGAAAGCCGAGTACGAGGACACGATGACGCGCTCGCCGGCCTTCAATCCATCCAGTATTTCCAGCTGGGTCTGGCTGCGCCGGCCGATGCGGATGGCGCGGCGCTCGGCATGGCTGCCGTCCGCGCTCAGCGCCATGACCCAGTTGCCGCCGGTGTCGTTGACGAAAGCGCCGTTGGGCACCACCAGTCCCTGCGCCGGCCGGCCCAGCGTCAGCCTGCCGTCCAGCCCCTGGCCCGCGTTCAGCGACGCCGCCGGTTGCGCGCCAAACTGCAACTCGACCTGAAAATGGCCGTCTTGCACCTGCGGATTGATATTGCTCACGGTCGCGTCCACCGTCTTGCCGCCATCCAGCTCGATGGCGGCGCGCTGTCCGCGCCGCGTCCGCGCCAGATAAAACTCGTCCACCTGCGCCGTCAGCTTGTAGCGGCCCAGGCTGTCCACCCGCCCGGCTCTATCTCCCGGCTTCAGCGAGCTGCCCACCTGGGCGGTGAAATTAGTCAGCTGGCCATCCATGGGCGCGCGCAGCGACAAGGCGGCCAGCGTGTCCGCCGCCATCCGCGTGCCGCGGCTCAACTCGTCCTGCGCCTGCTGCATCTGCCTGAGCGCGGTCTCCTTGATGCCCAGCTCGTTCGCCTGGCTTTGCCGCTCATCGCGGTAGTCATCGCGGTATTGCTGCAGCCGATCGCGCGAATCCTCCAGCGCGGCGGTGGAAATGAAACCCTGCGCCGCCAGCGCCGCGTCGCGTTTGTACTGGCGCTCCTGCTGCTTCAGCTTCAGCGCCAGATCGCTGAGGCGGCGGCGGTAATCGCTGCGTGTCGCCTCCAGCTGTTCCCGCGTGGAGGACAGGTTGGCGTATTGCTGCGCCAGGTCGGACTTGCGTGCCAGTAGGTCCAGTTGGCGCTGAGGATTGGACAGGCGCAACAACACCTGGCCGGCCTTGACCTTGTCGCCGTCATGCGCCAGCACCTCGTCCACCCGGCCACCCTCCACCAGGTCCAATAGCACGGACTGAGCCGGCTGCACCGTGGCGCGCAGGATCACTTCGTCGCTGAAGCTGCCCTGCGCGACCGTTGCGATCTGCAGCTCGCCCGCCGCCACGCGCAAGCCGGAAGGCTGCCAGGCCCACCAGCCCAAGCCCCCCGCCATCGCCGCCGCCAGCGCGGCCAGCCCTATCACGCGGCCGCGGCTCCAGCGCTTGCGCGCCACCGCCTCATCCATGGCCGCGCCGCTGACCGGCGCCTCCGCGCGCGCCTCGCTCATGCCGCCGCTCCCGCCGGCCAGGACACATGCAGCTCCAGCCGCAGCACCGCCAGATGGGCCGCCACATGCATGCCGCCTTGTCCCACATGGCAGGCCAGGGACAGCGGCGCGTTCCGCAGCGTCATGGCCAGGCATACGGACAAGGCCAGCGCCGCGCACAGTATCAAGGGGGTTGTGCTCTTCATGTCATCACCTCACTTTGCTTACCCCCCATCTAAGCAAGCCGCATGCCAGCAATTAATATATTGAATTTAAAAGAAAAAATTAAAATCAATCGCAAAGCTGTCCGATAACGGACAGCTAAGCCTGTCCGATAGTGGACAGTGTCCGCTCCGCGGACACATCGCGCTTGCCAAGCAGGCCTCCACGCAGCAACATCATGCCCTTGTGCTAACAAAAAGCTGGAGCCATGAGCCGCCCCGTAATTCTGCTGATAGAGGATGATGAAGACGTCGCCCTGGCCGCCCGCATGCTGCTGCGCAAGCTGGACGCCGACTTCGTCCACCTGCCCCACCCGCAGTTGTTCGACGCCTGGCAGCGTCAGCGGCGGGCGGACATCGTGCTGCTGGACCTCAACTACAGCCCCGGCGCCATAGACGGCGCGGAGGGCATGGCCATGCTGGCTCGGCTGCGCGCGCTGCCGCAGCCGCCGCAGGTGTTCGCGCTGACGGCTTATGCCGACGTGCCCTTGGCCGTCGCCGCGCTGAAGCAGGGCGCCGCCGACTTCGTCACCAAGCCCTGGAACAACGACAAGCTGTTGCAAACGGTGGCCGGCGCATTGCGAGCGCTGGCGCCCGCGTCGGATGGACGCGCGGATTCTCAACACGAGTTGCTGGGCGACTCCATGGCCATGCGCGCGCTGCGCGCGCTGATAGCCAGCGTGGCGCCCACCGAGGCCAATGTGCTGATTCTGGGCGAGAACGGCGTGGGCAAGGAACTGGTGGCGAGCGCCGTCCACCGCGCCTCGCTGCGCGCCGCCGGGCCGTTTCACAGCGTGGACATGGGTGCGCTGCCGGAATCCACTTTCGACAGCGAACTGTTCGGCCATCGCAAGGGAGCCTTCACCGATGCCCGCGCCGACCGGACCGGGCGCTTCCAGAGCGCGGCAGGCGGCACCCTGTTCCTGGACGAAATCGGCAATCTGCCGCTGGCCAGCCAGGCCAAGCTGCTGACGGCGCTGGAACGCCGCCAGATCACGCCGCTGGGCGCGGACAAGCCGGAACCGCTGGATGTGCGCGTGGTCAGCGCCACCAATCTGCCGGAAATCCAGCTGCACGACCCGCAATGCTTCCGCCGCGACCTGCTGTTCCGCCTCAACACCATCGTGCTGCGCGTGCCGCCGCTGCGCGAGCGGCGCGAGGACATCCCGCAGCTGGCGCGCCACTATCTGGACCGCTACGCGGCGCAATACCGCAAGCCGCCTCTCGAACTGCCACAGGAAACGCTGCGGCAGCTGCAGCGGCATGACTGGCCCGGCAATGTGCGGGCGCTGCGCCATGCCTGCGAGCGCGCCGTCATCCTGGCGCGAGCGGGCGGCTATCTCGCGGCAGACTTCGACCTGCCAGGGCCCGCCGCGCCGCCATCCCCCCTCTCCCCGACAGCGGCCGCGCTCAAGCTGGACGATCAGGAAAAGCTGGCCATCCGCCAGGCATTGGAGCAGTGCGCCGGCAATATCAGCCATGCGGCGCGCCAGCTTGGCTTGTCGCGCGCGGCCCTATACCGCAGGATGGAAAAACATGGCTTGCAAACTTGACGGCCCGCGCAGCCTGCTGCCGCTGCAAAGCGCCGGCCTCGCCGCCGCCGCCGCGCTGGCCGCGTACTGGCGCGACTCTCCGCGGCTGCTGGCGCTGTGCCTGCTAGTCGGCCTGCTGTTCGCCGCCTGGCAATGGCGCGGCCACGCGCGCCTGCTACGGCAAGCCGCCCTACCGCACATGGAGCCTCCTCCGCCTCAGCTTGCCAGGCAAGCCATCCATCCGCCGGAAATCCGGCTGGAGCACGCGCCGGTCGCCCTGTTCCGCCTCAGCGGCGAACAGGCCGAGCCGCTGAACGCGCGCGCGCGCAAGCTGGCCGCGCCCGGCAATAGCTGTGACGCGGCAGCCCTGTACCGCCAGTTGCAGGAGCAGGATGGCGAGCGGCGCTGGATACGCTTCGAAACCGAGCGCGGCGTGGAGCGGGCGCTGGCCTCGGCCAGCAGCCTGGTCATAGAAGGCCGGCCTGAGCGCCTGCTGGCGCTGCTGCCGCTGGAGAGCGAGCTGGAGGCGGAGACGCTGCGCGCCTGGCAACAGCTGGTGCACGTGCTGACGCATGAAATCATGAACTCGCTGACGCCGGTGGCTTCGCTGTCGCGCAGCGCCGCCGGCATGCTGGACGAAACGGCGGCTTTGCCCGACGGGCTGCGCCAGGAGCTGGAGCTGGCTTTCGCCGCCATCAGCCGGCGGGCCGACAGCCTGGCCGATTTCGTCGCCAGTTACCGCAGCCTGTCGGCGCTGCCTGAGCCGGCGCCGGAAATCGTCCGCATCGCCGAATTGTTCGAACGCTTGCAAGCGCTGACCGCACCCAGCTGGAAATCGCGCGGCGGCCAGGCCGTCTTCAGCGTGGAGCCGCCGACGCTGGAGCTGAAAGCGGACGGCGGCCAGCTGGAGCAGGCGCTGATCAATTTGATCAAGAACGCCTACGAAGCCACCGCCCCGCAAAGCGAAGCCAGACTCGCCGTCAGCGCCAGCCTGGCGCGAGGCGGCCGCTTGCGGCTGGAAGTCAGCGACAACGGCCCCGGCGTGCCGGAAGACAAGATAGAGCAGATCTTCACGCCTTTCTATTCGACCAAGGCCAAGGGCCGCGGCATAGGCCTGGCCCTGGTCCGCCAGCTGGTGAACGGCAACGGCGGCACCGTGCGTTACGCGCGCAGCGTATCCGGCGGCGCGCGGCTGATACTGACCTTCTAACTAGCCCATACATTCCTAAGTCATTAGTTTTGCTGAAATTATTAGATAACAAAAAATGACAAAGTGATAAATTGTATTTTCCGAAATTGCCACAGGACCAGCGCTGCCTGGCTTGATTCCGTGAAAATACAAAATACTTTTAAGCTCAAAGTCATAACAACGGCGCTGCTAGCGGCAGCCGGCCTGGCCCACGCCGGCGACGCCGCCCAGCCGGATGCGCTGGACAAGGTCACCGTCACCGGCTCCCGCATCGCCCGCTCCGCCAAGGAAGGCCCCGCCAGCGTCACCGTGATCAGCGGCGCCGACATCGAGAAGCAAGGCTATGCCAACGTCTACGACGCGCTGGATGGACTAACGCAGAACACCGGCTTCACCCAGGGAGCGGACTTCGGCAACACCTTCACGCCGGCCGCCAACGCGATCAGCCTGCGCGGCCTAGGGCCCAATCACACGCTGACCCTGATCAACGGCCGCCGCATGGCCGACTACCCCACCGCGTATGACGGCCAGGTCAATTTCGTCAATCTGGCCAATATTCCATCCGCGCTGATTGACCGCATCGAAATCCTCAACGGCGGCGCCTCGGCCATTTACGGCTCGGACGCCATCGCCGGCGTAGTCAACATCATTCTGAAAAAGAAGATCGACGGCGCCAGCATCAACCTCAAGGCCGGCGGCACCGAGCATCACGGCGGCGAGAATATCCGCCTGCAGCTGACCGGCGGCAAAAGCTGGGATCAGCTCAGCCTGATCTACGGCCTGGAACTGAGCGAGCGCCAGCCCATCTGGGCGCGACAGCGCGGCTTCATGTCCAGCTCCACCGCCCAGGGCGAAGCGCCCTCGCCCGTCCTATCCCGCCGCATCGCCGGCGGCAGCTATCTCGACGCCGGCGGCGCCTGCGGCAACTTCGCGGGCCTGTTCGCGGGCAGCGTGCAAACCGTGGGCAACGCGCAAAAGGGCTATTGCGCCAGCGGCATGCTCAAGCCATCCTACTGGACGCTGCAAACCGCCAATCGCAGCCAGAACGGCTTTCTCAGCCTGGATTTCCCGCTCAACGCCCACCTTGAGCTGTTCAGCGACGCCGTGTTGGGATTCAACCATACCGAAAACAACACCCGCGGCCCCAATTGGACTGCCGCGGCCGGTCAGGGCGGCTATTTTCTCAACAACAACACCGGCAACTATGAAATCTGGAACAAGCGCTTCGCGCCGGAAGAACTGGGCGGCGCCAGCCAGTACAATCGCCAATGGGACGATCTATCCGCCAACCTGACGGTCGGCGCCCGCGGCGAACTGAGCGGCAGCTGGAACTACGAAACCGCCTACAATGCCTCGCTTTACACCAGCCGCGCCGCCACGCCCATGCTGCTGGCCGGCGTCAACGACTACTTCCTCGGCCCGCAGTTGGGCGTGGATGGCAGCGGCGTACCCATCTACTCGCCGAATCTCTCGCGCTTCTACCAGCCATTGACGCCGGCCCAGGCATCCAGCCTGATAGGTGACAGCGTCAGCCATAACAAATCCTGGTTGCAAGTGCTGAGCCTGAGCGCCAACGGCGACGCCTTCCAGCTGCCAGCCGGCCCGGCCCGACTGGCCGGACTGGCCGAATGGGGCAGCCAGGGCTTCAGCAACGATCCCGAGCAGAAACTGAATCAGGGCGTGTTCTACAACGCCGGCCCGGCCATCCGCTCCAACGGCGCCCGCTCGCGCGAGGCCCTGGGCGCGGAACTGCTGCTGCCCCTGGCCAAGCCCGTCAACCTGACGCTGTCCGGCCGCTACGACCGCTACGAGATCAGCAGCGGCAGCGAGGGCAAGTTCACTTACGGCGCCGGCCTGGAATACCGTCCGACAGGCTCGCTGCTGCTGCGCGGCAACTACGCCACCAGCTTCCGCGCGCCGGACATGAGCTATCTGTTCCAGACCCAGACGCGCGGCTATTACGCCTCCACAACCGATTACTGGCGCTGCGCGCAAGCCGGCCAGCCGCTGGCCAGCTGCCAATACGCCAACGTGTCGCCCGGCTCCAACTACGTCAGCAACGGCAATGCCAATCTGAAACCGGAAAGCGGCAAATCGTACGGCCTCGGCTTCGTCTGGTCGGCCAGCAAGGACGCCGACCTGTCCATTGATTACTGGAACATCGCCATCGACGACCTGGTCACCACGCTCGATCCCGACCTCCTGCTGCGCACCGAAGCGGCCTGCCGCTCCGGCAGCTACGACATTCACTCGGCGCTATGCCAGGACGCGCTGAACCGCATCGTGCGCAATCCGGCCAACGCGCTGGTGGACCCGGGCGCGATCAACAGCATCGTGGTCAACCCGATCAACGCCGCCAGCGAGCGCACCAGCGGCATAGACCTGAACGCCAAATACCGTCTGCGCACCGCCAGGCTGGGGGAGTTTCTGTTCAAGGCCGCCTATACCAAGGTGCTGACGCACACCTATCAACAGTTTTCCGGCGATCCGGTGCAGGACAAGCTGACCGACATGAGCAATACCGACTGGCCGGACAAGCTGGACTTCACCACCACCTGGCATATCGGCGACTGGACCTCCACGCTGCTGCTGACCCGCTACGGCAAGATCCCGAACAGCGCCGGCACCGGCTACCTGACGCCGACCGTACTGGCCAACCTCAACTTGAGCTACCTGTTGAGCAAGCAAACCACCGCCAGCCTGATCGTCAACAATGTGCAGGATTTCATCAAGAAGGACTATAGCGGCGGCTGGCCCTACTACCCGGTGGGCAGCTACAAACCCTACGGCCGCCAGGCCTGGCTGGAGGTCAACCACAGCTTCTGATGGCGCCACGGGATGCCTCCCGGCATCCCGCGCCGCGGCCGCCTGTTAAAATGGCGCCGCGGCGGCTGAAAACGCAAAAAGCCCAGCATTTTGCAATGCTGGGCTTTTTTGAATCTTGGCGTCCCCACGGGGAATCGAACCCCGGCTACCGCCGTGAAAGGGCGGTGTTCTAACCGCTAAACTATAGGGACAGCTGGTGCACCCGGAGCGATTCGAACGCCCGACCCCCTGGTTCGTAGCCAGATACTCTATCCAACTGAGCTACGGGTGCAGTTTCTGGCGGAGAAAGAGGGATTCGAACCCTCGATACAGGTTTAAGCCCGTATGCTTCCTTAGCAGGGAAGTGCCTTCGACCACTCGGCCATTTCTCCGTTCAGAGAGCGCCATATTAAACAGCGCTCTTCTCACTGTCAAGCGTAAATACAAAAATATTTACGCGGCCTGGTCCAGTCCGAAAACCTTATGCAATACGCGAACCGCCAGCTCCAGGTATTTCTCGTCCACCAGCACCGACACCTTGATCTCCGAGGTGGAAATCATCTGGATGTTGATGCCCTCTTCCGCCAGCGTGCGGAACATGGTGGAGGCGATGCCGCAGTGCGAGCGCATGCCCACGCCGACGATGGAAATCTTGGCTACTTTGTCGTCGGCGTCGATCTTGGCCGCGCCGATATGGGTCTGCACTTCGCGCAGGATGGTCAGCGCGCGGTTGAACTCGCCGCGCGGCACGGTGAACGAAAAGTCCGTGGTACCGTTTTCGCCGACATTCTGGATGATCATGTCGACTTCGATATTGGCGTCGGCGATCGGTCCCAGGATCTGGTAGGCGATGCCCGGCTTGTCCGGCACGCCCTTCACATTGATGCGGGCTTCGTTGCGATCGAACGCGATGCCTGCCACTACCGCCTTTTCCATGCTCTCATCTTCCTCAAACGTAATCAGGGTGCCCTCGCCTTCGTCCTCGAAGCTGGAGAGCACGCGCAAGCGCACCTTGTATTTGCCGGCGAACTCCACCGAGCGTATCTGCAAAACCTTGGAGCCCAGAGACGCCATCTCGATCATCTCTTCAAAGGTCACCGTCTTCAAGCGGCGGGCCTCCGGCACCACGCGCGGATCGGTAGTGTAGACGCCGTCCACATCGGTGTAGATCTGGCATTCGTCCGCCTTCAGCGCGGCGGCCAGCGCCACGGCCGAGGTATCCGAACCGCCGCGGCCCAGCGTGGTGATGTTGCCTTCCTCGTCCACGCCCTGGAAGCCGGCGACGATGACCACGCGCCCCTCCTTCAGGTCGCCGCGCATCACGCCCTCGTCTATCGACTGGATGCGGGCCTTGGTATGGGCCTGATCGGTCACCACCTTCACCTGCCAGCCGCAATAGCTCTTGGCCGGCACGCCGATTTCCTTCAGGGCCATGGCCAGCAGGCCGATGGTGACCTGCTCGCCGGTGGAGACGATCACGTCCAGCTCGCGCGGATCGGGGTAGTCCTGGATATCCTTGGCCAAAGCGATCAGGCGGTTGGTTTCGCCGCTCATCGCGGAGACCACCACCACCACATCATGCCCCTGAGCCTTCCACTTGGCGACGCGGCGGGCCACATTCTTGATGCGCTCGGTCGTCCCGACCGAGGTGCCGCCGTACTTCTGTACGATGAGTGCCATACGTGCTTCTTGATTGATAAAAGGTTGAAATATCGAGCTTCGATTCTGACCATAGAATGTGCAGAATTGCAAGACGGAATTGCCCTCGCCTTATCCCGGAGCGGAATATGGCGTCTTCCCCTCTCCGTCCGCAGGCTGTTTGCATCCCCTCGGCGCAAAGGCTACAAACAGTAAGAAGACTATATATCCGCAAGACGGGACCCCCGCATGATCGCCCCTGTTCAACCCTGGCGCTGGATTCGGCTGGAAATCGGCTTGGCCGTCAACGGGGGCCTTCAATATGCTTTATTCATAAATCATCCCCTGTTCTGGCCGGCTGTAGGCTTGAGTTCCCTGCTGATCGCGCTGCTGCTGCTATGGCCCATTCCGGCGGCGGCGCCCGCCCCCGCGCCGGAGGACCCGCAGCATGCCGGTTATTGGCATAGCGTGGCGGCCCATGTCTACGCCCTGCTGCCGCTATGGGCCGGCCACATCGCTCTGGGACGCGAACAGATAGACGACGCCGCCGGCCAGCTCACCATCCGCTTCGACGCGATGCTGAGCCAGTTGGGCGGCAGCCAGGACCCGGCGGCCGATCCGGCCCACCCCGTGATCGCCGCGCAAGGCGCGTTGAGCGATGCGCTGGAAACGCTGCAGTTGCCGCCGCCGCTGCAAAAACGCCTGCAGCCTCAAGTGCAGCAGCTGAAGCAGGCCGGCCGCCAATTGGCGGAGATGGTTCAGAACCTGCTCGGCACGGCAGACTCTCCCCCATCCGCGATAGAAAAGATCAACGAACAGGCCAGGCAGTTGCTGCGGCAACTGGAATCCCTGGATGGCGACATCCATGCCAGCTGCCACAGCTGCAAGCTGCGGATGGACGGCGCTCCATCCAGCGTGGACCTGCAAACCACCATACAGGAGGTGCTGATTCATCTGCAGTTCCAGGATCGGGTCAGCCAGATTCTGTCCCATGTGCAGAACGACATCTGGCAACTGGAAACCATGCTGCACGAGGCTCTGCACAGCGGCGGCGACGCGCTGCCGGAGCCGCCGGACACAGAGGCCTGGCTCAATGCGCTGAAAAACAGCTACACCACCCATGAGCAACGCGCGCTGCACAACCGCGAACACAACGACAAGACACCGGGTGCGAGCGACATCACATTCTTCTGAACGACGGGGAAGCGGCATATGACCAAAACAATATTGATCGTCGACGACTCCACCACCTTGCGGCAGGTGGTGCGGATGACGTTGGTCGGAGCCGGCTACGAAGTGCTGGAGGCCGGCAACGGCGTGGAGGCGCTGGACATTCTGGACGGACGCAAAATCCACTTGATCATCTCCGACGTCAACATGCCGCAACTGGATGGCATCGCCCTGCTCAAGAGCATCAAGCAGCTGCCGCATTACAAATTCACTCCGGTCATCATGCTGACCACGGAATCGGCGGAAGATAAAAAACTCGAAGGCAAGCAAGCCGGCGCCAAGGCCTGGGTGGTCAAACCCTTCCAGCCTCCTGCGCTGCTGACCGCAGTCAGCAAGCTGATCCTGCCCTGAGCCCGGAGGGAGACATGACGCTTGCCCTGTCCGCCGGCCACGAACAAACCATCTACCAAGCCGCGCGCTGGCGCGCGGAACTCGAACAGGCGCTGCAAAGCGGCGAAGACATCCTGCTGGATTTGTCGGCGCTGGAGGAGTTCGACTGCGCCGGCGCGCAGGTGCTGATCTGGCTTAGGCGGGAAGCCGAGCATCGCAAGCGGCGGCTCCGCCTGGCCGACCCCAGCCGATGCGTGGCGGAGTTCGCGGCGCTGCTGGGATTGGAGCGGGAGCTGTTGTCAAACTCGGAGGGGGGCGGCGATGGATCTTGAACAGGCGATGCAAACCTTCCTGGAGGAGGCGCGCGAACTGCTGGGCGAGATGGAGGGCATCCTGCTGGACATAGACCCGGAACACATCGACGCCGAGCAATTGAACGCGCTGTTTCGGACCATGCACACCATCAAGGGCTCCGCCGGGTTATTTGGCCTCGATGAGATCGTCCGCTTCGCCCACCAGGCGGAAAACCTGCTGGATCTGCTGCGCGACGGCCAGCTGAGGCTGGACGACGAACTGGTGGGCCTGCTGCTGCGCTGCCATGACCACGTCAAGGCGATGATGCAGGCGCTGGCCGACAAGGCCGATCTATCCGCCCTGCGCGACGAAGCGCTGCTGGCCGCCCTGCTGGGCTATCTGGCCACGCCGCAAGCGATGCAACCTCCGCCTGCGCCCCCGCTGCGGCACAGCCCGCCGCCGGCCGAACGCTGGCTGCTGTCGCTGCGCTTCGGCCCCGACGTGCTGCGCAACGGCCTGGATCCCTCATCCTTCATCCGCTACCTCGCCACGCTGGGCGAGATAGAAGACATCTGCCCCATCAGCTGCAATCTGCCTCTCAGCGAGGATTTCAACCCAGAGACCAACTACCTGCGGCTGGAACTGCTGTATCGCAGCGATATAGGCGAGCAAGCGGTGAACGAAGTGTTCGACTTCGTCCGCGAAGACAGCGAGTTGCACATCTGGCCGCTGCGCGCCGCCGCCGCCCACCTGGACGAAGCCTGCGCCAGCGCGACGCCGCAAGAGGCGGCGGACATCCGCACGGCCTGGCAGCGCCTGGGCGCGATCGACGCAATCGACTCCTGGCAGCCCCCGCCCGTCCCGCCGCCCGCAGAACCGCCTCCTCCACCCGCGGCCGCCCCGGCCGACAGTCCCCGGCAAGCGGAAGCGCCCCATGCCGCCGAAGCCGCGCCGGCGCCTCCGGAGGGCCGCCGCCAGCAGGAAAGCAAATTTCTCAAGGTGGAAGCCGGCAAGCTGGACAGCCTGATCAACCTGATAGGCGAACTGGTGATCGCCGGCGCCGCGGCCAACCTGATCGCGCGGCGTTCCCAGCAGACGCAGTTGGTGGAAGCGACGCTGACCATCGCCAATCTGATCGAGCAGATCCGCGCCGGCACGCTGTCCATGCGCATGGTGCAGATAGGAGAAATCTTCCAGCGCTTTCCGCGCGTGGTGCGCGACGTGTCGCGCGAGCTGGGCAAGGACATCCAGCTGCACATCGTAGGCGCGGAAACCGAGCTGGACAAATCCATGGTGGAAAAACTGGCAGACCCGCTGCTGCACATCGTGCGCAACGCCATAGACCACGGCATAGAGCCGTCCGACGCGCGGCTGGAGAGCGGCAAGCCGGCCCAGGGCAATCTATGGCTCAACGCCTACCATGAGTCCGGCAGCATCGTCATCGAGGTAGCCGACGACGGCTGCGGCCTCAACCGCGGGCGCATCCTGGCCAAGGCGCGCGAGCGCGGCCTGCTGGGGCCGGACGACGAGCCGCCGGACGAGGCGGTGTTCCAGCTGATCTTCGAGGCCGGCTTCTCCACCGCGGACCAGGTGACCAATCTGTCCGGCCGCGGCGTGGGCATGGACGTGGTCAGGCGAGGCATAGAGCAGTTGCACGGCGCGATCGAAATAGACAGCGAAACCAATCTGGGCTCCACCTTCCGCCTGCGCTTGCCGCTGACGCTGGCCATCATCGACGGCTTCCTGGTCGATGTCGGCCGCTCCACCTTCGTGCTGCCGCTGGAAGCCGTCGTGGAATGCATAGAACTGCCGGCCGGCCTGCCGGAAAACGGCGTGCACGACTGCATCAATCTGCGCGGCGAGTTGCTGCCGCTCCTGCATCTGGGCCGCTTCCTCGAACTGCCGCCCATCGCGGCGACGCGCCGCAACGTCGTGGTCGCGCAGTACGGCGAACGCAAGGCCGGCCTGGTGGTGGACGCGCTGCAAGGCGAGTTCCAGACCGTGATCAAACCGCTGGGCACGCTATTCAGCTCGCAGAAGGCGATCAGCGGCTCCACCATACTCGGCACCGGCGAGGTGGCGCTGATTCTGGACGTGCCAGCGCTGATCCAGCACGCCTGCCGCAAGGAGGCCGAGCGTTTCCTCCACACCATTCCGCCCGCCGCCTGCGGCGCGGCCGAAGAACCCGCCACGCCACGGAGCTCGCCATGACGGCCATACGGGACATGCGCATCAGCACCCAGCAGGCGCTGGGTTACGGCTCTATCATCGCGCTGTTGTTGCTGTGCGTCGCGGTCGCCCTTCTCGGTTTCTACGATCTGGGCGAAGTGATAGACGGCATCACCCGCGTCAACAACGTCGAGGCCAGACTGGCCCACCAGTTGCTTGAGCAGAACCAGCAGATCCGCATCGACATCCGCGGCGCATTGCTGGCGGACTCACCGGGCGAAACCGCGCGCGCCGAGCAATCGTTCGAAGACTCGCTGCGCCGCTACGAGGATAGCGAACAGCAACTGGCGCAAATGTTCCAGCGCGAAGCGAACACTACCGCGCGGGAGCGAGAGATGATAGGCGCCATCCAAAACGCCGGCAAGGAAGCGCATCAGGACTATCGCCAGGCCTTGACGCTGGCGATGCAGCAAAGAGGAACCGATGCGCGCGCGATGCTCAGCGGCAAAGGCGGCCGGCTGAACAGCGCCATCACGGCGCTGGCAGACTATGAAGACCAGTTGAACGACCAACTGGCGCGGCAAAGCGAGCAAGCCACGACGGACAACCGCAATCGGCTGTTGGCCCTGGCCGCCGCCGCCATCGCCGCCAGCGCGCTGATCGCGGCGGCCACCCGCCGCCAGTTGCTGCGAACACTGGGCGGCGAACCGAGGCAGGTAGCGGAAATGATGCGCGAGATCGCCCGCGGCAATCTGCTCAGCCGGATCGCGCTGCGTCCAGGCGACCACTCCAGCCTGGCGGCCTCCATCACCCAGACCGTGCAAACGCTGGCCGCCATCATCACGGAGGTCAAAAACGGCTCGGAAAACCTGTCAGTCGCCGCCCAGCACATCCACTCCACCTCGCAGATGCTGGCGCAATCGGCCAGCGAGCAGGCGGCCGGCCTTGAGGAAACCACCAGCTCGGTGCAGCAGATGTCCCACTCGATCAACCAGACCAACGACAACGCCCAACTGACCGAGGGCATGGCGGAGAAAGCCTCCAGCGAGGCCGCCGCCGGCGGACAGGCTGTGCAGGAAACCATACGCGCGATGCGCCAGATCGCCGACAAGATCAGCATCGTCGACGATATCGCCTACCAGACCAATCTGCTGGCGCTGAACGCCGCCATCGAAGCCGCCCGCGCCGGCGAGCACGGCAAAGGTTTCGCCGTGGTGGCGGCCGAAGTGCGCAAACTGGCCGAACGCAGCCAGGTGGCCGCGCAGGAAATCAGCGCGCTGGCCAAGAGCAGCGTGAGCCTGGTGGACCAGGCCGGCGGCCTGCTGGAGGCAATCGTCCGCTCCAGCGGCCGCACCGCGGACCTGGTGCAGGAAATCGCCGCCGCCGCCGGCAAGCAGTTCGGCGGCGTCGGCCAGATCAGCCTGGCGGTGCAGCAACTGAACCAGGCCACGCAGCAGAACGCCAGCGCCAGCGAGGAATTGGCCGCCACGGCGGAGCAGATGAACCGCCAGGCCGAGGGCCTGCATGAGCTGATAGGTTTCTTCCACCTCGGCGCGCCGCCTGCCGGCGACCGCCGAGCGCTGCCGCAGGCCGACGGGCCGGGCCGCGCTTTCATGCCGATGTGAATCGCGGGAGACGAGTCATGGCCGCTCTGAACATGCTTCGCCGCAGCGACGGCGCCCCAGCCGGGGACGAGCCGGACGAAACCCGGCAGTTCCTCACCTTCCAGCTGTCCGGCGAGACCTTCGCCGTCAGCATTTTGCGCATACGCGAAATCCTGGAGTACATGGCGCCGACCACGGTGCCGCTGATGCCCTCCTTCATCCGCGGCGTGATGAACCTGCGCGGCGCCGTGGTCCCGGTGATAGACCTGTCGCTGCGCTTCGCCCGCGAGGAAACGGCTATCCAGCGGCGAACCTGCATCGTCATCATCGAGATGGAGCACGCCGAGCAATGCCAGCTGTTGGGCGTGCTGGTGGACGCAGTGCACGAGGTGCTGGCGATAGCGGACAGCGAGATCGAGCCGCCGCCGCAGTTCGGCAGCAAGATCCGGGTGGACTTCATCGAGGGCATGGCCAAGGTGGAGGGCCGCTTCGTGGTGCTCCTGAACGTGGACAAGGTGCTATCGCTCGAGGAAATGTCGCTGCTATCCGAGCTCGGCCACCAGGAAACGGCGGGGGAGGAAGGATGAGCCGCCCTCTCGCCGCGCCTAACCGACGGAATACCACCTATGGCTGACTTCACTCTACGCCGCCAGTTCAGCGCGCTGATCGCCTGCGTGCTGCTGGGACTGGGCCTGCTCACCGCCACCGCCTGGATGGGGCTGCGCGCCGTGATGATCAACGGCGCGCTGTACCACCAGGTGGTCATAGGCAAGGACTTCATCAACGATCTGGACCCGCCGACGCTGGAGCTGGACGCCAGCTTCCTGCTGGTCAATCTGCTGCGCAACACGCCGGACCCTTCCATCCGCCAGCAGTTGCTCAATCAGCTGCGGCTGCGGCGCGAGGCCTTCTACGACTCGCAAAGAAAATGGCTGGCCAGCGACTTGCCGGCTGACATGCGCGCTCGGCTGCGGCAACAGGTCACGCCGACAGCGGACGCCTTTTTCCAGGAGGTCGACACGCAAATGCTGCCCGCCCTGGACGCGCACGACCAACTGGCGATCAACCGCGCTTTCGACCGCCTGTCCGCCGCTTATGATCTCAACTACCAGGCCATCCTGCCGCTGATAGACAAGACCAACCAATTGCAACGGCAAATGGAGGCCGAGGCGGAGCGCACCACCCAGCTGACCTTCGCCATTCTGGGCGGAGTCAGCGCCGGCGTATTGCTGCTGCTGACCGGATCGTTGACCTGGATCTACCGCCGCCTGGTGC
This sequence comes from Chromobacterium alticapitis, assembly GCF_002924365.1. Classification (GTDB taxonomy): domain Bacteria; phylum Pseudomonadota; class Gammaproteobacteria; order Burkholderiales; family Chromobacteriaceae; genus Chromobacterium; species Chromobacterium alticapitis. The sequence goes on from NZ_PQWB01000036.1 coordinate 51,725, forward strand.
GGCGGTTGGGCGGAGAGCCGCAGCAGGTGGCGGCCATCGCCCGCGAAGTGGCCGCCGGCCGGCTGGACCTCGAAGACAGCCCGGCGCCGGACGGCAGCCTGCGCGACGCGATGCAGCAGATGTGCCGCCAACTGCGCGCCACCATAGGCGAAGTCAAGGACGGCGCCGACGGCGTCTCCTGCGCCGCGCAGCAGATCAGCGCCACCGCGCTGACGCTATCGCAGGGCGCCAGCGCCTCGGCGGCCGGCGTCGAACAGAGCTCGGCCTCGCTAGAGCAGGTTTCGGCCTCGGTCAGCCAGACCAGCGACAATTCCCGCGCCACGGAAGCCATCGCCGAGAAAGCCTCGGACGAAGCCACCGAGGGCGGCAAGGCGGTGCAGCAAACCGTGCGGGCGATGCGCCAGATCGCCGAACGGGTGGGCATCATCGACGACATCGCCTATCAGACCAATCTATTGGCGCTGAACGCCGCCATCGAAGCGGCCCGCGCCGGCAAGCACGGCGCCGGCTTCGCCGTGGTGGCGGCCGAAGTCCGCAAGCTGGCCGAACGCAGCCAGGTGGCGGCGCAGGAAATAGGCGAGCTGGCCGAACACAGCGTCAGCGTGGCGGAACAGGCCGGCAGGCTGCTGCAGGAAATCGTCCGCTCCAGCGCGCGCACCGCCGATCTGGTGCAGGAGATCGCCGCCGCCACTCAGGAACAGGCCGGCGGCATCGGCCAGATCAGCCAGGCCATCCAGCACCTGAACCACACCACGCAGCAGAATGCCGCCGCCAGCGAGGAGCTGGCCTCCACCGCCGCCGAAATGACGCAGCAGGCCGAGCGCCTGCAACAGGCCATGGCCGTTTTCCAACTGAATAGACTGCCCCAGCCGCCCGCGCCCGACACGCCGTTCCGCTTCTAATGAATGGACACGGCGCGGACTGTACTAGATTGAAAAGAAAGCGCGGCGCCGGCTAGCTGGCGCGCAACAAGGGAGTCACCGCCATGGCGCCGTCCCCGCCATCCGCAACAGGCAGTCCGTCCGACAAGCGCTCCGCCTCCAACCCGCCCGCCGCGCCCAGCGGCGACGCGGTATTTCTGCATCCCGGCGAATGGCACTTCGGCGGCGGGGAGACTCGCATCCGCACGCTGCTCGGCTCCTGCGTGTCCATCGTGCTGTGGCATCCGCAGGCCCGCATCGGCGGCATGTGCCACTACCTGCTGGCCCAGCGCAACCACCGTCGCACCGAAACGCTTTCCGGCCGCTACGGCGATGAAGCCATGCTGCTGCTGCTGCGGGAAATCCTGGCTAGCGGCCTGCCGCTGCAGGAGTTCCAGGCGCGGCTGATAGGCGGAGCCTCCATGATGCTCAGCAGCGAGCGCAAGCTCAGCCACGACGTGCCGACGCGCAATATCAGTCAGGCCCGCGCCATGGTCAAACAGCTGGGGCTGCGGCTGCACGGCGAGGAGCTGGGCGGCAGTTGCCCGCGCCTGGTGCTGTTCGAGGTCGCCAGCGGCCACGTCTGGATCAAACAATCGCAAGAGGCCGAGCTGGACTCGATGCCGACAAGCAAAACAAGGACGCGCACATGAGCATCAAGGTTATGATCGTCGACGACTCCGCCGTGGTCAGGCAGGTGCTGAGCCAGGTATTCGACAAGGCGAGCGGCATCGAGGTGATGGATGTCGCCAACGACCCCTATATGGCGATGGACAAGATGAAGGCGCAGTGGCCGGACGTCATTGTGCTGGACGTCGAAATGCCCCGGATGGACGGCATTACCTTCCTGAAACAACTGATGGCCACCCGGCCGACGCCGGTGGTGATCTGCTCCTCACTGACGCAAAAGGGCACCGACATCAGCATGCAGGCGCTGGCGGCCGGCGCGGTGGAGGTGATCGCCAAGCCGGCGGCCGGCGTAAAAGGCTTTTTAGAAGACAGCGCCAGCCAGCTGGTGATGGCGGTGCGCAGCGCCGCCGCCGCCCGCATGAGCCGAGTGCGGGTCATGCCGTCCGCGGCCTCTCCCGCCGCCTCGTCCGCTACTGCGGCATCCGGGCTGGAAACCCGGCCCAAGCTGTCGGCTGACGCCATTCTGGCGCCGCCCACCGGCAGCAATGTGTTCGCCACCACCGAGCGCATCATCGCCATCGGCACCTCGACTGGCGGCACCCAGGCGCTGGAAGCCATATTGACCGAGCTGCCGCGCACCTGCCCCGGCCTCGCCATCGTCCAGCACATGCCGGAAAAATTCACCCGCTCCTTCGCCGACCGCCTGAACAGCCTGTCGCAAATCGAAGTGAAGGAAGCCAGCAACGGCGACCGCATCCTGCCCGGCCGCGCGCTGATCGCGCCCGGCGGCAAGCACATGATGGTCAAGCGCAGCGGGGCCTATTACCAGGTGGAAGTGGTGGACGGGCCGCTGGTCAGCCGCCACAAACCTTCGGTGGACGTGCTGTTCCGCTCCGCCGCCAAGTTCGCCGGCCGCAACGCGCTGGGCGTCATCATGACCGGCATGGGCGACGACGGCGCGAAGGGATTGAAGGAAATGCATGACTGCGGAGCCAAGACCATCGCTCAGGACGAAGAAAGCTGCGTGGTGTTCGGCATGCCCAAGGAGGCGATCAAGCTAGGCGCCGCCGATGAGGTGATGGCGCTGGAAATGATCGCCAAAGCGATCTGCCGACAGTCATAGGCGGCGCTATGACAAAGCAGATAAACGACGTGCTGGTGGTGGAGGACAGCGTGGTGCAACGGCAGCACGCCTGCAATCTGTGCGAGCAGCTCGGCATCGCCCAGCCGCGCCAGGCCGCCGACGGCGCCGAGGCCCTGGCCCGGATGCGCGAACGCCTACCGGACCTCGTTCTGATCGATCTGGAAATGCCGCATATGGACGGCGTGCAACTGATCCAGCAGATGGCCAAGGAAAACCTCGCCGTTCCCATTATCGTCACGTCAGGCAAGGATTACCTGCTGATCTCCACCGTCGAACTGATGGGACGGGAGCTGGGCCTGCAGGTGCTGGGCGGCATCAAGAAACCCTTGCAAAAACCGGCGCTCGAGGACTTGCTCAGGCGCATCTGGGCGCCCCGGTCCGAACACGGAGCCGAACAAGAACTCAGCGGCGAGCAGGACGTGCGGCTGGCGCTGGACCAAGGGCAGCTGCTGCCCTATTTCCAGCCCAAGGTGACGCTGGACGGCGGCCTGCTGAAAGGCGCCGAGGTGCTGGTGCGCTGGCGCCATCCCGAGCTGGGCATCATTCCGCCTTCGCGTTTCGTGCCGGTGATAGAAGCCTGCGGCTGGGCGACCGAGCTGACGCTGGCCATGCTGGAGCAAGGCCTGGCGCAATGGCAGGAGTGGGCGCGGCGCGGCCTCAGGCTGCCGCTGTCGGTCAATCTGTCCGCGCTGTCGCTGAAGGGCACGACGCTGGCCGACGAAATAGACCAACGCATCCGCGCCAGCCGCGTGCCGCCGCGCTTCATCGTGTTCGAAATCACCGAGACCGCCGTCGCCGACAATCTGGCCGAGGCGATAGGCATAGCCGCGCGGCTGCGGCTCAGCGGCGTAGGCCTGTCAATAGACGACTTCGGCACCGGCTTCGCCACCTTCCAGCAGTTGATGCGCTTTCCGTTCACCGAGCTGAAGATAGACCAGTCATTGGTGACCTCCGTCGCCAACAAGCCGCACCTGGAGGCCGTGTTCAACAGCATACTGGAGCTGGCGCGGCGGCTGCAGCTGACCACGGTGGCCGAGGGCATAGAAACGCCGACCGACCTGTCCTTCGTCGGCGAGCGCGGCTGCGTGATGGGACAAGGCTATTACTTCGCCAAGCCGCTGTCGGCCGAACAATTCGAGGGCTGGGTCAAGCAGCGCCTGCAACGCAAGGCCGCCAAAGCCGAAGAGAGCTGAAGCGTCCTCAGCTGGACCACAGCGGCGGCTCGTCCATCAGCGCGATCTGCTCGCGCAGCGCCAGGATCTGCTCCTCCCAGTAGCGCGCGCCGCCAAACCACGGGAAGGCCGCCGGAAACGCCGGATCATGCCAGCGCCTCGCCAGCCAGGCGCTGTAATGGATCAGCCGCAGCGTGCGCAGCGCCTCCAGCAGATTCAGCTCTCGCAGGTCGAACTCGCAGAAATCCTCGTAGCCGGCCAGCACCTCGGCCAGTTGCCGCGACTGCTCGGCGCGGTCGCCGGATAGCAGCATCCACAAATCCTGCACCGCCGGACCGGTCCGGCTGTCGTCGAAGTCCACGAAATGCGGGCCGGCATCGGTCCACAGCAAATTGCCGACATGGCAATCGCCATGCAGGCGCAGCGTCTCCGCCGAGCCGGCGCGCTCAAAGCAACGCGCTGCGCCGGCCAGCGCCTGCTCCACCACGCCTCGGTACACCAGCGCCAGCTCCGGCGGCAGCCAATCGCCGGCCAGGATGAAATCCGCCGGTTCGCGGCCGAAAGTCTGCCAATCCAGCGCGGGCCGGTGCCGATAGCGCTCGGTCTTGCCCAAGGCGTGGATGCGGCCGAGAAAACGGCCTATCCATTGCAGCGTGTCGTCGCGGTCCAACTCAGGCACTCGGCCGCCGCGCCGCTCGAACAGGGCAAAGCGGAAGCCGCCATGGCTATGCAGCGTCCGTCCCTGCAAGGTCAATGGCGGCACCGCCGGAATCTCGCGCTCCGCCAATTGCAGGCTGAAAGCATGTTCCTCCAGGATGGCCTCGTCGCTCCAGCGTTCGGGGCGGTAAAACTTGGCCACCAGCGGCGGACCCTCGTCCATGCCTAGCTGATAAACGCGATTTTCATAGCTGTTCAAGGCCAGCAGGCTGCCGCTGGCCTTGAAGCCCGCGCTCTCCACCGCGTCGAGGATGGCGTCCGGCGTCAGCGAGGCGAAAGGGGGAAGCTGTATGTTTTCCATGTCCGGATTATAACGGCGGCGGCCGCGCAGCGGCCCGCCATCTGCTAATTGTTAATCAAGGCCTTGTTTTCATGCACTGGAGCGCTGCGATGAAACCGCATTTCCCCCATCCCCATCTGCACATCAGCGGCGAACAGCTGCAACAGGGTTCCGAACGCTGGGCCGACCTCACCTGGCAGGGATGGAAGCTGCTGTTCGACCGCGCCGCGCGCCGCCAAGCCTGGCTGCGTTTGCGCGAGCATCGGCTGCGCGCGCGACGTTCTGGGCGGCCTGGCCTGTTGGCTAAGCGGCAGCCTGGTGCTGCTGGCCATGGCCTATCTGTTGTATTGGATCTCGACTCGCTGGTAAACCCTGATTTTGAAATGGTCTACGCGGCTCATTCTCGTTTTCATTATCATTTAGATTTGCAATTGAATTTTAATGACCGATAGTAAAAATAATGAGAAAATCACGGCAAGCGAACCGCAAGGACGACCGAGATGCATCACTCCCCGCCCCATTGGCAAGACGAAACCGACAGCGCCGAGCGCCGCCGCGCCGCGCGCGTCAGCACCCTGGTCAGCTCGGCGGTCAATATCGTACTGTCCATCGTGCAGATCGTCGTCGGCGCCTGGGCGCACTCCGCCGCGTTGGTCGCTGACGGCATCCATTCGCTGTCCGACCTGATGGCGGACTTCGTGGTGCTGTTCGCAGGCAAGCACAGCGGCAAGGAACCGGATCATGACCACCAGTACGGCCACCAGCGCTACGAAAACGCCGCCTCGCTGGTGCTGGGCCTGCTGCTGCTGGGCGTCGGCGGCGGCATGCTGTATTCCTCCGCCCATAAATTCATGCACCCGGAAGACATTCCCTCAGTCCACTCCCTGGCGCTGTGGATAGCCGCGCTGGCGCTGATCGCCAAGGAGAGCCTGTTCCGCTACATGCTGGCGGTGGCCAAGCGCGTGCGCTCCGGCATGCTGGTGGCCAATGCCTGGCATGCCCGCTCCGACGCGGCTTCCTCTCTGGTGGTGGCCGCCGGCGTCGCCGGCAATCTGCTGGGTTATCCGATACTGGACCCCGTGGCCGCGCTAGTGGTTGGCCTGCTGGTGGGCAAGATGGGTTGGCGCTTTTCCTGGGACGCGCTGCACGATCTGATGGACCGCGCGGCCAGCGAAGAAGACGTGGCAGCCATCCGCGCCACGCTGCTGGAAACGCCCGGCATTGTCGGCGTGCACGATCTGCGCACGCGCAAAATGGGGGACTTGATCCTGGTGGACGTGCATCTGGAGGTGGATGGCAGCATCAATGTCTACCAGGCGCACGCCATTACCGAAGAAGCCCGGCGCCGGGTGCTGAACGGTCACCCCGTGCTGGACGTGATGACGCACATCGATCCAGCCGAACACTACCGCGCTGGCGGCATGCCCTTGCCCGGCTGAGGTTTTTGTTCTGTATTGACAATTTCAGTGCAACTTTTCGCGTGTCGGCGTAGTCTATACAAACCATGACGACAACATTGCACTTCACTCCGCGCTGGCTGCTGGCGCCGCTGCTTCTGCTGTCCCTGCTCTGGCAATTCGAAGCCCGCGCCATCGGCCACGCCGAACTCGCGCCGGCCGCTGCCGCCCCCGCTATCAGCACCTGGAGCGAACAGCTGCCGGTGGACACGCCCTTCCTGCTGGTGCAAGAGGTGCGCGACAACTTCCGCCGCGCCGACGCCAAACGCGATGCCGGCACCCCGGTGCGCGACATCGCCGCGCTGCCTCCCCGCCCCAACGACGCCGGCTAAGCACTGGCTACAGCGTCGCAGCCGGCAGGCGCTGCGGATGGCAGAGCGGGCAGTTTGGATCGCTGCAATGAATCGAACCGCCATGCACCCATGCCCGCAATTGAGCCAGCCTGCGCTCTTCGCTCAGGCCGCTTCGCTTGTCCTGCGACAAGACGGCGCTACCCTGGCTGGCCAGAGTCGGTTCCGTCGCCAGGAACATGGGTTCCGCTTGGCTGGCCGCCGCCGCGCCCAACATCACTCCGCTTGCGCTCAATACGAAAACCAGACGCTTGCTCATGTTTGACCTCTCATTCGATTCCATCCTGATTCCATCATAGCGCTACCCGGCGTCGCGGACATGACAAACCCCGCCGCAGCGGGGTTTTTCTATATCAGCGTATGATTTCCACTTTGTAGCGTGGCGGCAGCAGCAGGGCCGGTATTTCGCGCTTGCCCTTGCGGCTGCGGCGCGCGCCCTGGCGCGGCTGCTTCAAGCCCTCGCCCTTGCCCGACGAAAACGCCGGAACGGACGGCTCGCGCCGCATGGGTTCGCGCGGCATAGGTTCGCGCTGCATCGGTTCGCGCTGCGCCGACTTCGGCCGCGGCTGCCAGGACGGCCAGAAGCCATCCACGCTCTGCGGCGTCAGCGTCTGCTTGGTCAGTTTCTCGATCGCCTCGTGCTGCTTGCCCTCTTCCGGGCACATCAGCGAAATCGCCACGCCCTTGGCGCCGGCGCGGCCGGTACGGCCAATGCGGTGCACATAGTCTTCCGGCGAAGTCGGCAGTTCGAAGTTCACCACATAGGGCAGCTCGGAAATATCCAGGCCGCGCGCGGCCACATCGGTGGCCACCAGCACGCGCAAGCTGCCTTCCTTGAACGCGGCCAGCGTTTCCAGCCGCGTGCCCTGAGTCTTGTCGCCGTGGATGGCTTCGGCGTCCAGGCCCTCGCGCTTCAGATCGCGCGACAATTGGTCCGCGCTGATCTTGGTCTTGCAGAATACGATGACCTGGCTCATCTCGCGCGAGCGGATCAAGTGGGCCAGCAGCTGACGCTTCTTGAAGCTGTCCACTTGATATACAAGCTGCTCCACCTGGTCGTTAGTCGCGTTTTGACGCGCCACTTCCACCGTTTGCGGCGAGCGCATGAAATCAGAGGCCAAGCGCTTGATCTCCGGCGCGAAGGTGGCCGAGAACAGCAGCGTCTGACGCTCCTTGGGCAACATGCCCATGATCTTGCGGATATCCTGGATGAAGCCCATGTCCAGCATGCGGTCGCCTTCGTCCAGCACCAGCACTTCCACCTTGTTCAGCTGAACGGTCTTCTGCTGGATGTGGTCCAGCAGGCGGCCCGGCGTCGCGATCAGGATTTCCACGCCGCGGCGCAATTCCTGAGTTTGCGGGTCCATATTGACGCCGCCGAAAACGGTGGTGGCGCGCAGCGGCAGATACTTGGTGTAAGTCTGCACATTGACGCCGATCTGGTCAGCCAACTCGCGAGTCGGCGACAACACCAGCGCGCGGATGGGATGCATGGCCGGCGAAACGCTGGTATTGGCGAACTTCTTCAAACGCTCCAATATCGGCAGCATGAAAGCCGCGGTCTTGCCGGTGCCGGTTTGCGCCGCGGCCAGCAAATCGCGGCCGGACAGCACCAGCGGAATCGCCTTTTCCTGGATCGGCGTCGGCTGGCTGTAGCCTTGCTCCTCGATCGCGCGCAGGATCTCAGGCGACAGGCCCAGTTCCGAAAACAACATTTAACACACTCCTGCAATACGGAGGGGCACGTTGCGCCATCGCGCCAACGCGCCCCGATGTTCATCAATCGACCGGCGGCGAAAAAGCAAAAGCCGCCCCCCAGGGGCGGCAACCCGCCGTCAGCCCATATGGCTGGCCACGCTGACCAGCAAAATCACCGCCAACCATAACAAGGCGGTGCGCCACACCAGGCCTACGGCGCTCTTCAAATAGCTGGGGTCGGCCTCGTCGCCCAGGCCCAGCTCCGGCCGGTACTTCATAGAATAATCCTGCCGCAGCGGATCGCCCAAGCGCACGCCCAGCGCGCCGGCGGCAGAAGCCAACAAGATGCCGTTGGCGTAGTTGCCCCAAGTTCGGGCCTGGGAGCGCCAGCAATACACGGCGTCCTCGAAATCGCCCATCACCGCAAAGGCCGCGGCGGTCAAGCGCACCGGCAACCAATCCAGCCAACCGGCCACCCTGGCCGCGAACAGGCCAAAAGCGTCGTCGCCCGCGCTGCGGCTGCCCCACTTATGGTTCAGCATGGAGCACAGCCGATACAGCAACGCCCCGGACGGTCCCGGCAACAACACGAACCAGAACATGGTGCCGAACACATGGCGGTAACTGTCCACCACCCCTTGCTCTATCGCCAGCCGGGAGATTTCCTCCACCGACAATTCAGCGGTCGGCTGGCCGGTCCAGTTGGCCAAGGCAATCCGCGCGTCCAGATCGCGGCCTTCGCCCAGCGCCTGCGATATCTCGGAAAACGCGCTGGAGAAATGGCGGAAACCCATGGTCAGATACAGGATCAACACATTGAAAGCCAGGGCCAACAGCGGGCTGACCGCCTTCAGCGAGTAGAACAGCAGCAGGCTCAACACCATGGCGGGCGCGATGGCGGCCAGCCAAGCCATCACCCCGTGACGTTCAGCCCCGGCGTTCAGGTTGCGCTCGAGATGATTCGCGTAGCGCGTGAACAGCAGCCATACACGGTTGCGGTTGCCAAGCGGTCGCAATTGCTCCAAGGCCAAGGCCAAAATCAGGGAAATCAGGGTCATGGGTTCTGAATGCGCTTTACACGGGACCGCTGGGGAAGATACCACAAAGGAAGCGCCCTCGCCCAGCCGCGATGCGGCGAAGCCCGCTTGCGCGAAAGGCGCCGCGAGGGCGCCTTTCTGTTCGCCGCGGCAGATGGGCGGGACTCAAGCAGAACCCAGCAGGCGACGGCCGGTCACCACATCGGGACGATTGCCCTCCCTATCGTAGCCCAGCGTGGAGACGGCGGCCGCGCGCAAGGATGTCAGCGCGCCCTCCACCTCGGTCAGCCGTTCGGAGACAAAGCCGCCATTGAGCTGGTTGATCCCCTGCGCGCGGCCCACCATATCCTCCAGCGCCAGCCATGCCTGGCAAGCCTCCGGCTTGTCGGCCAGCCAGATGTACAAAGTGTCTTTATCCTGCACGCCCAATCCGACCAGCAACTTGCCGCGCAGCGCGGACTGCTGCGCCAGCTGGTCCAGCACCGCGCTTTTTTCATCCGCCAACGCTTCCAGCTTGTTTTCCTGCCGCTGGATCAACCACTGTTGTTCCTGCTCCAACAACGCAACCAGCCGGGTCGCGAGATCGGTCTCGGCCCGGCACAATGCGGCAAATTCTTCCATTACAGACATTCCGTCGCCTCTTCACGCTACTGGCGATTCACTCCATGCAGCCTCAGCCGTTCAACAACTCTCGCGCAGACGTGATCAAACCATCGGCGATCTTGTCGGGATTGATGTTGAAGCTGCCGTTGGCGATGGCGGACTTGATCGACTCCACCTTGGCGGCATCGAACGAAGGCTGCTGGGTGCTCGGATCATTGCCGATGGCGCTGAGACGGCTGGCCACCGAATTGATCTGCACATTGTCGCTGCTGGCGCTGCTGCTGCTGGAACTGGACGGCGCACGGGCTGTGGTCTTGCCCTGGGTGCTGTACGTGCCCGTCAGCTTGCCCGAATTGTCGATTTTCATGGCCTGGCCTTCCCGTTGCTAAACTCAACTGACTCTATTATCGACCGAAAAAACAATCTCTTGAACAAATTTTAGGACTCTGCGATCAAAAAACCACCGCCACGCTGCCATCCTCCTGCACCGTGCCGCGCACCACCCGGCCATTGGCCAAACGGACGTTCACTTGCTCGCCCCGCGCCGCGTTGCTCATCGCCATGCCCTCCGCCTCTGCGGAAAAGCCATCGCCCTGCGCCAGCACCTTGACCTGCTGGTTGACGCGAACCAGATACGGCGCGCGCACCATGAAGCCGCGCAGCCAGGCGCCGGCCGGCGCGCCGGAACGCATGACCTGCCCCACCGCCTGGCTGGCGTCGGTCAGCACATTGCTGGCCAGCGCCGGATTGCTGATCTCCACCATCCGTATATCGGCCGCGTTCAGCTGTTCTCCAGGCGCCACCGCGCGGCTCAACGCCACGCCCAAGCGCTTCTCGTCGACCATCACCGGCAAACGCAAGGCCCAGCCCAGCTCCGGGCAGGACAGGGAAACCGCCGTCGCCCCGGTTGTTTCGGACGGATTCGCCCACTCGGCCTTGGGCTTGTCGCAGGCCGGCACCACCAATCGCCTATCCAGCCGCCCCAGCTTCCAGCTTGCCTCGCGCAAACCCAGCTCGCGCTTCAGAAACAGCCCCGCCAGTTTTTCCAGCTGCCCCAAATCCTGATTTCCGCCCGCCCAGGCCGGCAGCGCCAACAGCAGGCACAGGCAACTCAAAAATAATCTTCGCATGGCCGCATTTTAGCGCAAGCGCTTGCCGGCATGGGATGTCGTTGACAAGACGGGCGCATATTCGAATAATCGTTTGAATAGAGCTTAGACTCTTAATTCAAATACAACACCAACATGCTCGTTTCAACGAGGAGGAAACAATGTCCAAACGCCTGACCGCTATCGCCCTGGCCACCGCGCTGGCTCTGCCCGCCGCGGCTAACGCCTACAGCAACCTCTATTTCTTCGGCGACAGTCTGTCCGACGTCGGCGCCTTTGGCGGCTTGAGCACCACGGGCGGCGGCACCTTGCAGCCGGGCGCCCGCTGGACCACCGGCTACCAGAACAACTGGACCAATATCCTGGCCGGCTACTATGGTTTGAATTCGGTCGCCAACAATCCCAGCAACAGCAAGACCAGCGGCAGCGGCAATAACTTCGCCCAGGGCGGCGCCATCGCCCTGGACTATACCCATGCCACAACCACGCCCGCCTATGCCGGCGCCACCATTGAAAAAACCGGCGTGGACAACGCCACCAGCACCGCCATCTTGGAATTGCCCACCCAGCTTGGCAATTACCTGGCGGCGACCGGCGGCAAAGCGGACCCCAATGCCGTTTACTCGGTCTGGATAGGCGGCAATGACGTGATCGCCGCCTTGGGCATTGCCGGCGCAAACGTCAATAAACAGGGCTCGCAAAATGCCCAAGCCTTCCTGGCCGACTCGGCGGCCACCGCGGCCGGCCTGGTGCAAAAGCTGCAGGCGGCCGGCGCCCGCACCATCATCGTGCCCAATCTGCCCGACATGTCCGCGGCGCCGCTAGCCGTTTTAGCATCGCTGCAGGCTGTGCAACAACAAATCAAAACCACGGTAGTCACCGATGCCCAAGTAGGCTTGGCCTGGGTCGCAGCCTGGAAAGTCCTGGCGCAACCATCATCGGCCTCAAACTCCAACGCCATCGTCACCGCAGCCCTCAGCGCAGCCGATGCCGCGCTGACACAGCAGAACGCCAAGGTTCCTTTAGGCAGCGTCAGCCAAGCCTATAACGCCGGGGGCATAGCTTCGGGCCTTCAGCAGCTCTCAACCGGCTACAATCAGCTGCAGGACATCAGCCTGCAAGCTGCGGGCGTGCAACATAACATCGTCCGCGCCAACATCAATCTGCTGTTCCAGGAAATCCTGGCCAATCCGGGCAAATACGGCTTCACCAGCGTAACCGGCTCCGATTGCTACACCAGCGCCATCCAATGCTCGTCCGCGCAGAACAGCCAAAAGAATGTGTTCAGCGACTATCTGCATCCGACGCCGGCCGCCCACCAGATCATGGGCGACTACGTCTACGGCCTGCTGCAAGCGCCGCAATTCGCCGCCGCCCTGCCGGATTCCGCGCTGAACAACGCCCGCCAGCTGGGCGGCGCGCTGGACGCCCGCTACCAATCCATCCGCTCGCAACAGCGCGCAGTCGGCACGGTCAGCGCCTTTGTCGATGGCGCGTTCAACCAGGACAAGAACAACTACAACGGCCTGCAAGACAAGCCCAAGGGCCAGCTGTACACGCTGGGCCTGGACTTCCAAGCCACGCAGGCGCTGAGCGTCGGCCTTTCCATGTCGCAGCAGCAGGGCAAGACCGATGTCAGCGACGCCGGCGCCCCGGGCAGCATCAATGACCGCAGCACCCTGATGGCCGGCTTCGTCAGCTACAACCAGGACAAGTTCTGGGTGGATGGCGACGCGCATGTCGGCGTGGGCGACGTCGACACCAACCGCGTCACCACTCTGGGTCCGACCAGCGTCAGCAACGGCGGCACCACCCGCCAGACCCAATACGGCCTGCGCGTAAGCGGCGGTTACCGTCTGCAGTACCGCGGCGTGACCACCGGCCCGGTGGCCGGCCTGGACTACGCCCGCGCCAAGGTGCAGGGTTTCACCGAGCAAGGCGGCAACAGCAGCAGCATGTACTACGGCTCGCAGAACCAGAGCGCGCTGATCGGCCGCGTGGGCTGGCAACTGGACGCCACCGTCGGCCAGTTCAGCCCCTACGCCAAGGTCAGCTACGCCCACGCCTTCCAGCAGGACGACCGCACGGTGACCTCCGGCCTCGCCACCGCCCAGGGCGACTGGACCACCAATCTGGGCAAGCCTTCCAGCAACTGGGTGGAATGGACCGCCGGCGTCAGCGCCAACTTCAACAAGAGCGTCAGCGTCTTCGGCCAGCTGACCGCAAGCAGCGGCAAGAGCAGCGGCAACCAAACCGGCGGCAATATCGGCGTGGCTGTGTCGTTCTGATAGTCTCGCGCCAAATGAAACAGGCTCCGCGAGCGGAGCCTGTTTTTCATTCCTATGGCCGTCTAGCGACGGCGTTTACGCAACACCAGCCAGACGAGCAGAATGGGGACGGCAGTCACGAAGGTGTTCCTCAACCAGGGCTCAAGCCCTGACAGCCAAGGCTGCCAGCGCTGCCTGGTATCCGCCAGCGCCAGCACGGCAAGAAACACCAGCAGCCAGCCTAGCGCCACTCGCCACAGCTCTCCCCGCATGTCTCGCCCCTTCGCTGGATCAGGCCAGCGCGTTCTCGATATAAGCCTTCACCTCGCCGGCATCCGCCGGCAGCGCCGTCACGCGCTGCGGCAGCGCCTCCAGATGCTCGAAACCGGCCGGGCGCGGCGGTTCGCGATGCAGCGCCTCGCGTATGGTTTCGGCGAACTTGGCCGGCAGCGCGGTTTCCAGGCAGATGACGGTCTCGCCGCCGCGGCGCAGCTCGCGCGCCACCTTGATGCCGTCGGCAGTGTGGGTGTCCACCACCACGCCGTCCTCAGCATCCACCTGGCGGATGGTGGCGATGCGGTCCGCGTGCGCGCTCTTGCCGGAGACGAAGCCGAAGTCGTCGCGCACGCTACGCATGGCCTCGGCATCCAGTTGGAAGCCGCCGCCGGCGTCCACTTCGGACCATAGCCGCTTCACCTCGGCGCCGTCGCGGCCGACCAAGTCGAACACGAAACGCTCGAAGTTTGACGCCTTGGAGATGTCCATGGACGGGCTGGAAGTGACGTAAGTGCGCTCGCTGCCGCGCGGCGCGTAGCGGCCGCTGCGGAAGAACTCGTCCAGCACGTCGTTTTCATTGGTGGCGACGATCAGGCGCGCCACCGGCAAGCCCATCTGCCGCGCCACGTGGCCGGCGCAAACGTTGCCGAAGTTGCCGGACGGCACGCAGAAGCTGACCTTTTCGTCATTGCTCGCCGTGGCGCGGAAATAACCGTGGAAGTAATACACCACCTGGGCGACGACGCGGGCCCAGTTGATCGAGTTGACGGTGCCTATTTTGTAGCGCGCCTTGAAGGCGTGGTCGTTCTGCACCGCCTTCACGATGTCCTGGCAGTCGTCGAACATGCCCTGAACCGCGATATTGTGGATGTTTTCGTCCTGCAGGCTGTACATCTGCGCGCGCTGGAAGGCGCTCATCTTGCCGTCCGGGCTCAGCATGAACACATTGACGCCGCGCTTGCCGCGCATCGCGTACTCGGCGGCGGAGCCGGTATCACCGGAGGTGGCGCCCAGAATGTTCAGCGTCTCGCCGCGCTTATCCAGCACGTATTCGAACAACTGGCCGAGGAACTGCATCGCCATGTCCTTGAAGGCCAGCGTCGGACCGTTGGACAGTTCCAGGATGGCCAGGCCGTCATGCAGGCGCTTGATCGGCGTGATGGCTTCGCTGCCGAACACTTCGGCGCGGTAGGCGCGCGCGGCGATGCCCCGCAGATCGTCCGCCGGAATGTCGTCGGCGAATAGCTGGATGATCTCGAACGCCAGCTCGGCGTAGCTCAGGGTGCGCCAGGCATCCAGCGTGGCGCGGTCGATTTTGGGGTAGCGCTCCGGCAGCAGCAGGCCGCCATCCGGCGCCAGGCCCATCAATACGGTGTCGCAAAACGGCAGCGGCGCCATGCCGCCGCGGGTACTGACATATTTCATTGCGATGTTTCCAGATATTGGCCGCAAGCGGCCGAGGCTTCTTTCAGCCGCTTCTTGCCGCGCGGATCGTCTTTCTTGATCTGGCCGGACAGCACGCCCATCACTTCCTCGGTGCTGAAGGTGCCGGCCAGCTTCTCGCTGGCGCACTGGCAGTAGCGCTGCACCTGTTCGTTGCCGGGCAGGCCCACGCCGTCTGACGCCGGCGTGCGCTTCAGGCAGCCGCGCATCAGAAAGCCCTGCAGCAGCTGGTGCTGGCCCGGACTGAGCGGCGTGGCCGCGGCCACGCCGGTAAACAGCGCGGCGTACAGGCCTGCTTGCAGCGACTTAGTCATTCAACTCTTCCATGCGCAAACGCACCACCTTGCCGGCCACGCTGTCCAGCGCCTCGATGCCGGCGATGGCGCGGTTGATCGCCTTTTCCTGCACGCGGTGGGTCAGGATCACCACCTCGGCGGTGCCGTCGGATACCGAGCCCTTCTGGATGAG
The DNA here is from genome assembly GCF_002924365.1 of Chromobacterium alticapitis. Taxonomy (GTDB): domain Bacteria; phylum Pseudomonadota; class Gammaproteobacteria; order Burkholderiales; family Chromobacteriaceae; genus Chromobacterium; species Chromobacterium alticapitis. Next base: position 67,296 of record NZ_PQWB01000036.1, read on the forward strand.
CGCCTCGATCGAGATGCCGTTCTCCGCCAGCAAGCGCGTGATATTGGCCAGCACGCCGGCGCGGTCCACCGCGCCGATGCGCAGATAATAAGAGCTGACCACCTCCTCCATCGACAGGATGGTCAAATCCTGCAGCTGGTCCGGCTGGAAGGCCAGATGCGGCACGCGGTGTTCCGGGTCCGAAGTCAGCAGCCGGGTCACGTCGACAATGTCCGCCACCACGGCCGAGGCGGTGGGCAAGGCGCCTGCGCCAGCGCCGTAATACAGCGTCGGCCCCAGCACGTCGCCCTTCACCAGCACGGCGTTCATCACGCCGTTGACGTTGGCGATCAGCCGGCCTTCCGGAATCAGCGTCGGGTGCACGCGCAGCTCCACGCCGGCGTCGGTGCGGCGGGTCAGGCCCAGCAGCTTGACGCGATAGCCCAGTTCCTCGGCGTAGCGGATGTCGCGGCCGTCCAGCTTGCTGATGCCTTCCAGATAGCACTTGTCGAACTGCATGGGGATGCCGAAGGCCAGCGCCGCCATGATGGTCAGCTTGTGGCCGGCGTCATGGCCTTCGATGTCGAACGTGGGGTCCGCCTCGGCGTAGCCCAGTTGTTGCGCCTCGGCCAGCACTTCGGCGAAGCTGGCGCCCTTTTCGCGCATCTCGGTCAGAATGAAATTGGAGGTGCCGTTGATGATGCCGGCTATCCACTCGATGCGGTTGGCCGCCAGGCCCTCGCGCAAGGTCTTGATGATGGGGATGCCGCCGGCCACCGCCGCCTCGAACGCCACCATCACGCCCTTTTCCTGGGCGCGCGCGAAAATCTCGGTGCCGTGCAGCGCCAGCAGCTTCTTGTTGGCGGTGACTACATGCTTGCCGTTTTCAATGGCCTTGAGCACCAGCTCCTTGGCCACGGTGTCGCCGCCGATCAGTTCAACCACGATGTCGACGTCCGGGTTGTTGACGATCTGCATGGCGTCGTCCACTACCGACACATCCGGCCCCAGCGCGGCCCGGGCCTTGGCCACGTCGCGGTTGGCCGCCTGGATCAGGCGGATTTCGCGGCCGGCGCGGCGGGTGATCTCGCCGGCGTTCCGTTTCAACACGGTGGCGGTGCCGCCGCCGACAGTGCCTACGCCCATCAGGCCGATATTGATCGGTTTCATATATATCTCCATTCAGTCCCTGGTTTTTATTTCGGCTCAAGGCCGTCTGGACAGCGTGGGCTATCCGCACGGTCCTGCCGGCGGCGGATGTCTCCGCCGCCTCTTCAAACTACGATCAAACCTCGCTGCCGTGACGCTTGCGGTAGCGCTCCAGGAAGCGGGCGACACGGCCAATGGCCTCGATCAGATCGTCCGAGTTGGGAAGGAATACCACGCGGAAGTGATCCGGCGCAATCCAGTTGAAACCGCTGCCCTGCACCAGCAGCACCTTCTCCTGCTGCAGCAGTTCCAGGATGAATTGCTGGTCGTCGGCGATCGGGTAAACCTTGGGATCCAGCTTGGGGAACAGATACAGCGCGCCCTGCGGCTTGACGCAGGAGACCCCCGGGATCTCGGTCAACAGCTTGTGCGCCAGATCGCGCTGGCGCGCCAGCCGGCCGCTAGGCGCCACCAAGTCGTCTATGCTCTGGTAGCCGCCCAGCGCGGTCTGGATGGCGTACTGGGAAGGCACGTTGGCGCACAAGCGCATCGAGGCCAGCATGTTCAGGCCCTCGATATAATCCTTGGCGTGCGTCTTCTCGCCGGACAGCACCATCCAGCCGGCGCGGTAGCCGCAGGCGCGGTAGTTCTTGGACAGGCCGTTCAGGGTCACCACGAACAGGTCCGGCGCCAAAGACGCGATGGATGTGTGCTTGACCTCGTCGTACAGCACCTTGTCGTAGATTTCGTCGGCGTAGATGATCAGCTGGTGCTGGCGCGCCACTTCGACGATCTGCTTGAGCAGCGCCGGCGGATACACCGCGCCGGTGGGATTGTTCGGGTTGATGATGACGATGGCGCGCGTGGAAGGCGTGATCTTGGCGCGGATGTCGTCGATGCTGGGGAACCAGCCTTGCTCCTCGTCGCATACGTAGTGCACCGCGCGGCCGCCGGCCAGGCTCACCGCGGCCGTCCACAGCGGATAGTCCGGCGCCGGCACCAGCACTTCGTCGCCATTGTCCAGCAAGGCCTGCATCGCCATCACGATCAGCTCGGACACGCCGTTGCCGATGATGATGTCGTCCATCGCCACATTGGGCAGACTCTTCTGCTGCGCGTAATGCATGATGGCCTTGCGCGCGGCGAACAGGCCCTTGGAGTCCGAATAACCCGACGCCGCCGGCAGGTTGACGATCACATCCTCGATGATCTCGTCCGGCGCGAAGAAGCCGAACGGCGCCGGATTGCCGATGTTCAGCTTGATGATGCGGTGGCCTTCGTCTTCCATCTTCTTGGCGTGCTCGAGCACCGGGCCGCGGATGTCGTAACAGACGTTGGCGAGTTTCTGCGATTTATGGACTGGCTGCATGGCGGCGGCGACTTCCGTTTCAGGCCGCCCGCCGGACGGAGCGGCCTTGCGTTGGCGGTGTGGTTTCATAGGATCTCTTGTTCTATACCGGCCGGCGGGGCGAAAACCGCGCGCACTGCAGGGTCGCGCCGGTCCGGGGTCTGGGTATAATCCTATCCCAATCTTTGGTGCACTGCACGAGGGCCGCCGCACGCCCGCGCAGTGCCGTCCAATCGCCGCTTCTTGGAGTGATTCCGATGAAAATGCATCAGGCCTCGGGCCAAGGCAAAAACCTGTTCACCGGCTATGGCGAAGGCCATGTGCTGATCAATGCCCAACGCCACGACGGCAATCTGATCGTCAGCGCCGACAAGATCGTCGCCTGGGCCCCGCCCGACTTCTCCAGCCTGGCCGTAGAGCACTTCGAGGCGCTGTTGGCCTATAAGCCGGAAGTGGTGCTGTTCGGCTCCGGCAAGAACCAGCGCTTCGCCCATCCGCGGCTGTACGCGGCGCTGACCCAAGCCGGCATAGGCATGGAGTGCATGGACACCCAGGCCGCCTGCCGCACCTTCAATATCCTGCTGGCGGAAGACCGCCGCGTGCTCGCCGCGCTGCTGGCGATCTAAGCCGCCTCTTCGGCCGGGCGTCGCCGCGGCTCGCGGTGATAGGCCCACACCACGGCGGCGGAGCCCAAGGCCAGCAGCGCCAGCAAGGCGAACAAGGCTGCCTGGCTCCACGCCAGGCCGATCAACACGCCGCCCAGCCACGGCCCCAGCACCGAGCCGATGCGGCCGATGCCCAGACTCCAGCCCACGCCGGTGGCGCGCAGACTGGTGGGATAGGCGCTGGCCGCCAGCGCGTTGACCGCCGGCTGGACGCCGATGACGCAGAAGCCGGCGCAGAACAGCAGGACATACAGCCACACCGCTTCGCCCCGCATGCCGCCCAAAGCCCACAGCCCCAGAGCCGCCAATAGAAAGCAGCTCAGCAGGACATTGCGAAACCCCGCGCGATCTATCCAGCGGCCGAAGGACAGCGTTCCCACCACGCCCCCCAGCTGCAGCATGCTGCCCGCCAGCAAAGCATGCCGCATGTCCAGGCCCTGCGCGCGCAATAGCGAGGGCATCCAGTTGGACAGGAAATACAGCACGATCAGGTTGAGGAAGCTCAGCAGCCACAACAGCAGCGTGCGCCGGGCCAGTCCGCGGCGGAATAACTCGGCCACTGGATTGTTTTGAGACGGCCGCTCGGCCAGATGGAAACGCGCGCCGGCCGGCAAGGACGGCTCCATGCGGCGCAGCCAGAGCAAGGCCTGCTCCGCCTTGCCGCGCAGCAGCAGGAATTTGGCCGACTCCGGCAAACCGCGCAGCATGGGCAGCCACAGCAGCAAGGGCGCGACGCCGCCCAGCAGGAATACCGAACGCCAGCCGTGGGCCGGAATCAGCCAGGCCGCCAGCAGGCCGCCCAGCAAGGCCCCGGCGGTAAAGCCGCAGGAGATGAGCATCATCAGGCTGGCGCGCCGCCGCGCCGGGCTGTACTCGCCGGCCAGCGCCATCGCGTTGGGCATGATGCCGCCCAGGCCCACGCCGGTGAAGAAGCGCAGCGCGATCAGCTGCGGCAGCGTGGCCGCGCCAGCCGTCGCCAGCATGCCGGCGGAAAACAGCAGCGTGCAGGCCAGCAGCACTGGGCGGCGGCCTATCCGGTCCGCCAGCGCGCCGAACAATAAGGCCCCCAGCATCAGCCCCAGCAAGCCCGCGCCGAACACCGGCCCCAGGGCCGACTTGGCGATGCCCCAATCCTCCAGCAAGGCCGGCGCGACATAGCCCATGGCCTGCACGTCGAAACCGTCCAGTATCATGCACAACCCGCACAAGAGCAGCAGCCTGTGCTGAAACCTGCCCAGTTGCCGCTCGTCCAGCCATTTACCCAACTCCATGCCCGCCCCTTCGATATGCAAATGTCAAAGCAGCATCGAAGAAAGGCGCGGATGGGTCAAGTTGCGGCGCAGCACATACCATTCATGAGACTGGCCGCAAGCCGCCGTCGCCTGCGCGGCGCGGATAAAAGATTTCGAAAATCAGGAATGGAGTCCGCTGCGCGGACGATGATTCGCTTGCCGGTTCCGCCCGGCGAACGGGCAAGGGAACTGTCCCGCCAGTTCCCTTGCAACCCTAGGCGGCCCCAACGGCCCGAGAAACCCCGACAAAACAGCCTTGCTCCAGGAAGCCGCCGATCAAAAAAGCGGCGGCTTAAAGCCCCTGGCCCAAGGCTGTTTTGCCGGCACGGGCCGACGGGGAATGGGATGGCTGCCGATGCGCCATGCAAATCGTTAAGGCTAGAAAAGCCGCAGCCAAGTAGGGCGGGCAGGCCATCAGGCCTTGCCCGCGCTGCGCAGCCACGCCCTTCCCACTACCAAACCAAAATGCCACTGTCCACGCTAAGGCGACAGCATTTATCAGCACGTCCTCGGCAGGGCCGCAACAGCCTGCCCAGCCATCAATGCAGCTTCAACGCCGGCCGGGCCGCGCGCCGCAGCTTGTCGCCTACGAACAGCAGGATGGCCAGCGCCCAACCATGCACCGCCGCCTGATGCATGCGGTACAACGAAGCGTAGATCAGCTTCGCGCCGCGACCCTCAACGTGATAGTCGCGCTTGGGCCCCACCACCGCCGCCAAGCTGCCCACCGCGGTATGCTTGCCCAACGACACCATCATGCCCTGCGGCTTGAACGCGAAAGCCCGGGCAGGCTTATCTTCCAAACGGCGCGCCAGCTCATCGGCCAGATAGCGCGCCTGCTGGTGCGCGACTTGGGCGGTGGCGGACAGCATGCGGCCGCTGTCGCCATCCGGCGCGGCGGCGCAATCGCCCATGGCGTAGACGCAGTCGCCGCCGGCGCAATGCAGCCGGGTATCCACCACCAACTGGTTGACGCGGTTGACCTCCAAGCCATCCAGCGTGGCCAGCCAGGCCGGCGCCTTGACCCCGGCCGCCCATACCGTGATGTCGGCCTCCACCTTGCGGCCATCGGCCAAGGCCACGCCGTCGGCTTCCACCGCCGCCACCCGGCTGTTGGTCAACACCTGAATGCGCTTGCCGGCCAATTGCTCCTCGGCATAGGCCGACAAAGACGGCGGCGCGGCGGCCAGGATGCGGTCCGCGCCCTCTATCACGCTGATCTTCACCCGCTCCGGCTGCAGCCGCGCGCCGTAGTGGTGCAATTCGCACATGGTGTGGTTCAGTTCCGCCGCCAGCTCCACCCCGGTTGCGCCGCCGCCGACGATGGCGATGGACAGCGCGCGAGAGGGCGCCGCGCCGCCGCTGGCTCGGAAGGCCTGCTCCAGCACGCGGTGGCGCAGCGCTTCGGCATCCGCCGGCGTGTTCAGGAACATGGCGTGCTCGGCCACGCCGGGCGTTCCGAAATCATTGGCCTGCGCGCCGACGGCGATCACTAGCCAGTCATAGGAAACTTCGCGCTCCGGACTCAGCTCGCTGCCGTCTTGCGCCTGGATGGCAGCCAGCCTTATCGCGCGCTTGGTCTGATCGAGGCCGGTCATATAGCCGAATTCAAAGTCATAGCCGTTGCGGTAGCCATGCGCGAAGTAATTGACCTCGTCCTCGCCGGTATTCAGCGCGCCGGTGGCCACTTCGTGCAACAGCGGTTTCCAGATATGAGTAGGCGAGCCGTCCACCAGCACGATCTGGGCGCGGTGGCGCGCGCCCAGCGTGCGGCCCAGCCGGGTGGCCAGCTCCAGCCCTCCGGCCCCTCCTCCTACGATGACGATGCGCGGCAGCGCGGCGTTGCGGCTCAGCATAAGCAGCTCCTGATGAGTGGAATTTTTTGCCAAGGTTACCGCATTTTTCACGCTATCAACGGCGTACGGAGAAAATTAGCCGGCGTCATGGGCGCTTCATGCCAATTGCGCGTCAACGCTGCGGATAATCGCGCAGCGATGCGGCACTTATCCACAACCATCCTTGATTTTGATTTTTATCCACAGAGCATGCGCAGGCTCCATGCCTGCGCCAAAGGAAGTTTAGTAGGGCGGGCAGGCCTTCAGGCCTTGCCCGCGCAACACATCCGCGCGGCCTCATTCCCATAAGCCACGTAGGGCGGGCAGGCCCCCAGGCCTTGCCCGCGCGACGCATCCGCGCGAACTCTTTTCCTTGAGAGGTCCGGCCTCTCCCGGCCAACGATGCCACGGCCTGGCGGATCGCCCCGCAAGCGGGACATCCGCCCTACAGCAGGTTTTTGGCCAACAAACCGGCCAGCAGGATAGCGATCAGCAGCAGCAAGAAGTTCTGCCGCTTCTGTTCGCGCATCAAGTGGATATATCCCTCCACCAGCAGGTCGGTCTTGGCCGAGTTCAGCGTGTCGTGCAGCTTGCGCGGCAGCGTGGGCAGGGTGGTGGCCCATTGCGGCGCTTCGTTTTTCAGCGTGCGCAGCAGGCCGCGCCAGCCTATCTGCTCGTTCATCCACTTGGTCAGGAAAGGCTTGGCGGTGTCCCACAGATCCAGTTCCGGGTCCAGCTGGCGGCCAAGGCCCTCGATATTGAGCAAGGTCTTCTGCAACAACACCAGCTGCGGCTGGATTTCCACATTGAAGCGGCGGCTGGTTTCGAACAGGCGCAGCAGCACCATGCCGAACGAGATCTGGCTCAGCGGCTTTTCGAAGATAGGCTCGCACACGGTGCGCACCGCGGCCTCCAGCTCCTCGGCGCGGGTGTCTTTCGGCACCCAGCCCGACTCGATGTGAGCAGTGGCTACGCGGTGGTAGTCGCGGTTGAAGAAAGCCAGGAAGTTGACGGCCAGGTAGTGCTTGTCGGTCTCAGTCAGGCTGCCGACGATGCCGAAATCCAGCGCGATGTAGCGGCCGTCCGCGGCGACGAAGATATTGCCCGGATGCATGTCGGCGTGGAAGAAGCCGTGGCGGAACACCTGGGTGAAGAAGATTTCCACGCCGAAGCGGCTGAGCTTCTTCAAGTCCACGCCGGCCTCGCGCAGCCGGTCTATCTGCCCCACCGGGATGCCGTGCATCCACTCCAGCGTCAGCACCTCGCGGCTGGAGTAGTCATAGAACACTTCGGGCACGATCAGCATGTCCGAGCCCTTGAAATTGCGCCGCAGCTGCGAGGCGTTGGCCGCCTCGTGCATCAGGTCCAGCTCGTCGTGCAGGTATTTGTCGAACTCCGCCACCACCTCGCGCGGCTTCAGCCGCTTGCCGTCGGCGAACAGCTTTTCCACCCAGCCTGCCAGCGCGCGCATCAAGGATAAATCCTGCTCTATCACCGGCAGGATGGCGGGCCGCAATACCTTGACCGCCACCTCGCGGCCCTTGCCGCCGTCCGGCCGGCGCAGCCAGGCCTTGTGCACCTGGGCGACCGAAGCGCTGGCCACCGGCTTGAGATCGAAATCGACGAACAGCTCTTCAATCTTGCGCCCCAGGCTGCGCTCCACCACCTGGCGGGCGATCTCGCCGTCGAACGGCGGCACCCGGTCCTGCAACAGCGCCAGCTCTTCGGCGTATTCAGGCGGCAGCAGGTCGCGGCGGGTGGACAGCACCTGGCCGAACTTGACGAAGATGGGCCCCAGGCTTTCCAGCGCCAGCCGCATGCGCATGGGCAGCGGCGAGACGGTGTCGCGACGGATGGGGCACAAGCGGAACAGCGTGCGCAGGAGGGCGAGCTTGGAGTGTCCGGCCAGGAAATCGTCCAGACCGTAGCGGTACAGGGTGGCAACTATCTTCAGCGAGCGCGATATCGACATACGGTCCGTCAGGTCTGGGAATGCTGTTTAGGGTTGAGCGCGGCTTCCAGCCGCTCGAGCCGCTTGTCCAGCCGGCTGGCGTCGTCGCGCAACTGGTCCACCTCGTCGACGAAGCGCCCGACTTGGTGGCGGCCGGCCAGCAGCGCGCCGTCCTCGCGCAGATGTTCTATCCAATTGTCCGCCAGGCGGAAAGCCAACTGGCCCTTGAAGCCGAACAAGCCGCGCGCCAGCGTTTCGATGCGCTGCGCCGCCACATCGCCGAACACGCGCGACAGGTCTTCGCCGGCGTGCCATTGCAACTGGCCTATGATGCGGCCCAGCGCCGTCGCCAGCTCGGCGTCGCCTTCCAGCGCGATGTCAGACAACTGCGGCGCTTGGCCGGACAGATGCGAGAACAGCACGCCGTGGCGCAGGCGCAGCCCCGCCTCCGGCTCGCCCTCGCAGGCCGCCAGCCAGCCCTCGTCCGTGATCACGCCGGCCACATGCAAGGGCGGCAGCGCGATGGCCACGCGACGGCCGGCGAAGCCCGCCAGCTCGGCGCGGCGCGCCGGATGCTGGTTCAGCAAATGATTGAATGCGGCGATGGTCAGGGCCATGAGTCTGCTCCCGCTATGCCCGCCAGCGCCAATGCCAGGGCTCGTACAAATAGCCGCTGGCATTGCCGCGCGGGTAGCTCAGATGAAAACCGAAAGCCGCGGCGCGGCGGCTCAGCCAGCCGAAAGCCGCAGTGGCTTCGAACGCTTCCCCCAGCGGCGGCGAATCGGGCGCGCCGATGTCTACGGCGCAGCCAGTGTGATGCTCGCTGAATCCCGGCGCGGCGCTGACACGAAGTATCTCGTCCAGGCTCTGGCCGCGCGCGAGCTTGGCGGCGACGATCTCATGCTGGCGCGCCACGCTGCGGAAGGCGGACAACAGGAAAATCTCCACGCCCTCTTCCGCCGCGGCCGCGCGCATGGCCCGCCAGGCGGCCGATGCGGCCGGGACGAGATGAAACTCGCGCCCTTCGGCATTGGTTTCCGCCAGCGCCAGCTCGGCCGGCTCGGCATGGATTTCCAGCCCGCGAGCGAGCAAGTCAGCCGGAGCGATGCCCAGCTCGGCCAAACGCGCCGCCAACTCGGCCTGCATCAGAACTTGACGCCCTTGTGCAACGCAACAACGCCGCCGGTGAGGTTATGGTAGTCCACCTTGCCGAAACCCGCGTCCAGCATCATCTGCTTCAGCGTTTCCTGATCCGGATGCATGCGGATGGATTCGGCCAGATATTGGTAGCTGTCGGCGTCGTTCGCCACCAATTTGCCCATGATGGGCAGCGCCTTGAAGGAGTAGAAATCGTAGAACGGCGACAGCGGCTTCCACACCTTGGAAAACTCCAGCACGAACAGCTTGCCGCCCGGCTTCAGCACCCGGCACATTTCCTTCAGCGCCGCGTCCTTGTGCGTCATATTGCGCAGGCCGAAAGCCACCGACACCGCGTCGAAGTAATTGTCAGGGAACGGCAGTTTCTCGGCGTCGGCCAGCGATACCGGCAGGATCACGCCTTCGTCCAGCAGGCGGTCGCGGCCCACGGTCAGCATGGAGCTGTTGATGTCGGTCAGCCACACTTCGCCGGTCTTGCCGACGCGCTTGGCCCAGCCGCGCGACAGGTCGCCGGTGCCGCCGGCGATGTCCAGCACCTTGTCGCCGGCGCGCACGCCGGACGTCGTCAGCGTGAAATGCTTCCACACCCGGTGCAGGCCGCCGGACATCAGATCATTCATCACATCGTACTTGCTGGCCACCGAGTGGAAGACTTCGGCCACCTTGCCGGCCTTGTCGCTCTCCGCCACGGTCTTGTAACCGAAATGCGTGGTCTTATCCATCATCACTCCCTGCCCGCGCCGGCGGCGGCGAGCTTGTCGAGGTATTGCTGCCAATACTGGCCGCGCTTGGCGCCCAGCTCGTATAGGTAAGTCCAGCTGTAAAGGCCGCTGTCGTGGCCATCGTCGAAAGTGATCTTCAACGCGTAATGGCCCACCGGCTCCAGCGCCGTGATGCCCACATGCCTCTTGCCGGTCTGCAGCGTCTCCTGGCCGACGCCGTGGCCGCGCACCTCCGCCGACGGCGAGTAAACGCGCAGGTATTCGCACGGCAACTCGTAGCGGGCGCCATCGTCGAAGGCGATTTCCAATATCTTGGACACCTGGTGCAGCTGGATTTCCACCGGCTGGGCGGCGTCGGGCGCGAGTCCGGACATGGGCATGATCCCTCTATATCTGGTTGGACCGCGACGGCGCGGTCAGGCCTTCTTTTCCAGCAGCATGGCATCGCCGTAGCTGAAGAAACGATACTCCTGCTCCACCGCGTGGCGGTAAGCCTGGAAAATCTCTTCGTAGCCGGCGAAGGCGGACACCAGCATCAGCAGCGTGGATTTGGGCAGATGGAAATTGGTCAGCAGGCGGTCTACCACGCGGAACGTATAACCTGGCGTGATGAAGATGTCGGTCTCGCCGCGGCCGGCCTTCAGCTCGCCGCCGCGGGCGGCCGATTCCAGCGCGCGCACGCTGGTGGTGCCTATGGCCACCACGCGGCCGCCGCGGGCGCGGGCGGCGGCGATGGCGTCCACCGTGGCCTGCGGCATGTCGTAGATCTCGCTGTGCATCTTGTGCTCGGCCACATTGTCCACCTTCACCGGCTGGAAAGTGCCGGCGCCGACGTGCAGCGTGACGAAGGCGGTTTCGACGCCCTGCGCCTTCAGTCCGGCCAGCATGTCGTCGGTGAAGTGCAGGCCGGCGGTCGGCGCCGCCACCGCGCCCTGCTCGCGGGCGTAGACGGTCTGGTAGCGCTCGTCGTCGTCATGCTCCGCGCTGCGCTCGATATACGGCGGCAGCGGCAGCTTGCCGGACGCTTCCAGGATGTCGTAGACGTCTTCTTCGGCCAGAAAACGCAGTTTGAACAGCGAGTCCTGGCGCTCCACCATCTCCGCCTCCCAGCGGCCGGCGAAGATCAGCCGGCTTCCCGGCTTGGGCGACTTGGACGCGCGGACATGGGCCAGCGCGGTGTGGTCGTCCAGCACGCGCTCGATCAAGGCCTCCACTTTGCCGCCGCTGGCTTTTTCGCCGAACAGGCGCGCGCGGATGACACGGGTGTCGTTGAACACCAGCAGGTCGCCCGCTTGCAAACGGGAGGGAAAATCGGCGAAAGTGAGGTCGGACAGCGCCATGCCGTCTACATGCAGCAGGCGGCTGGCGCCGCGCACGGCCGGCGGATGCTGGGCGATCAGCGCCTCAGGCAGGTGGTAATCGAAATCAGAGAGCTGCATCGCGGAAACTATCGTTCGGAATCGGCGGATTATACCCGCGCCCAGCCGGCGGGCACAGAGGCGGCTGCGCCAATATGCGGCCCCCGCCGTCATCTCTCGGCAAAATAGTTCCCCGGCATATTGCGGATACGCTACACTGCGCCGCTTGCGGAAATTAAGGGTTTTACTCTAAAACCAAGCATTTGACCGCGGCCTGCGCGGCTAAACAATTGTTTTAATTTCCGCAAACTCTGGACATCTTGCCGCGAAGTGCGGCAAACTCGCGGCCAAGATGAAAAACAGGAGTCAGGCCTTGAGCCGATCCATCCTCGTGCTGCACGGCCCCAACCTCAATTTGCTGGGGGTAAGGGAACCGCGACACTACGGCCGGGACACCCTTGACGACATCAATCAGCGGCTGGCCGAACAGGCCAAGGCCGCCGGCTTCGCTTTGACAGCATTGCAAAGCAACGCCGAGCATGTACTGATTGAACGCATACATCAATGTCTGGATGACGGCACCGGCTTCATCCTGATCAATCCAGCGGCTTTCACCCACACCAGCGTCGCGCTGCGCGATGCCCTGGCGGCGGTGAAAGTGCCGTTTATCGAAGTGCATCTATCCAACGTCCACGCCCGCGAGCCGTTCCGCCAGCATTCGTATTTTTCCGATCTGGCGCTCGGCGTGATCTGCGGACTGGGCTCCCACGGCTATGAGCTGGCCCTGGCGCACGCGCTGCGGCATCTGTCCCAGCAGCCTTGAGCCGCCTTGGCTGAACACCCCATTCGAAGGATCAATAATGGACCTGCGTAAACTGAAAAAACTGATCGACCTGGTCGAAGAGTCCGGCATCGCCGAACTGGAAGTGACCGAGGGCGAAGAGAAAGTCCGCATCACCCGCGTGTCCGCCGCCCAGGCGCAAGCCTTTGTCCAGCCGGTGGCCCAGATGTACGCCGCGCCCGCCGCCGCTCCGGCGCCCGTTGCCGCCGCGCCCGCCGCAGAAGCCGCGCCGGCCGCCGCCAACGACAAGAATGCCATGAAGTCGCCCATGGTCGGCACCTTCTACCGTTCGCCCAGCCCCGGCGCCAAGTCCTTCGTCGAAGTGGGCCAGAGCGTCAATGCCGGCGACACGCTGTGCATCATCGAAGCCATGAAGCTGATGAACGAGATCGAAGCCGACCGCTCCGGCGTGATCAAGGCCATCCTGGCCGAAGACGGCCAGCCGGTGGAATACGGCGAGCCGCTGTTCGTCATCGAGTAAGACGCTTCGGCGACCTCGCAAGATTCAGGGCACGGCCAAGGTCTGTGCCCTTGTCGTTTGACGTGACAGCAAGGCCGGCCGCTCCGGCCGCTTTGTGGAGAATTCCATGTTTGAGAAAATTCTGATCGCCAACCGCGGCGAAATCGCGCTGCGCATTCAGCGCGCCTGCCGCGAAATGGGCATCAAAACCGTGGTCGTGCACTCCGAGGCCGATCGCGAAGCCAAATACGTCAAGCTGGCCGATGAGTCGGTCTGCATCGGCCCCGCCCCGTCCGCCAAGAGCTACCTCAACGTGCCGGCGCTGATCGCAGCCGCCGAAGTCACCGACGCCCAGGCCATCCACCCCGGCTACGGCTTCCTGTCGGAAAACGCCGACTTCGCCGAGCGCGTCGAGCAATCCGGCTTCGTCTTCATCGGCCCGCGTCCGGACACCATCCGCCTGATGGGCGACAAGGTGTCAGCCAAGAACGCCATGATAGAAGCCGGCGTCCCTTGCGTGCCCGGCTCCGAGGGCGCGCTGCCCGACGATCCGGTTGAAATTGCCAAGATCGCCAAGAAGATAGGCTATCCGGTCATCATCAAGGCCGCCGGCGGCGGCGGCGGACGCGGCATGCGCGTGGTGCATACCGAAGGCGCGCTGATCAACTCGGTGCAGATGACGCGCACCGAAGCCGGCGCGGCCTTCGGCAATCCGACCGTCTACATGGAAAAGTTCCTGGAGCACCCGCGCCACATTGAAATCCAGATTCTGGCCGACGAATACAGCAACGCCATCTACCTGGGCGAGCGCGACTGCTCCATGCAGCGCCGCCACCAGAAGGTGATCGAGGAGGCCCCGGCCCCCGGCATCACCGAGAAACAGCGCCAGAAGATAGGCGAGGCCTGCGCCGAAGCCTGCCGCCGCATCGGCTACCGCGGCGCCGGCACTTTTGAATTCCTGTTCGAGAACGGCGAGTTCTACTTCATCGAGATGAACACCCGCGTGCAGGTGGAGCATCCGGTGACCGAAATGATCACCGGCGTGGACATCGTGCAGGAGCAGATCCGCATCGCCGCCGGCGAGAAACTGCGCTATAAGCAAAAAGACATCGTGATCGCCGGTCATGCCATGGAATGCCGCATCAATGCCGAGGACCCGTTCACCTTCGTGCCCTCCCCGGGCAAGATCGAGAGCTACCACCCGGCCGGCGGTCCCGGCATCCGCATCGACTCGCACATCTATCAAGGCTACACCGTGCCGCCGCACTACGACTCCATGGTGGGCAAGCTGATCGCTTACGGCGACACCCGCGAACAAGCCATGGCCCGCATGCGCGTAGCGCTGTCCGAGATGGCGATCTCCGGCATCAAGACCAATATCCCGCTGCACCAGGAACTGTTCATGGACGCGGCCTTCCAGCGCGGCGGCACCAGCATCCACTATCTGGAGCACCGCCTGTCCGAAAAGAAGAAGGGGGAACACTGATGGCCTGGTTGCAAGCCACCATAGATTCTGACTCCACCGTCGCCGAACGCTTCGCCGACGCGCTGATGGACGCCGGCGCGCTGTCCACGGCGATCGAAGACGCCTGGGCCGGCACCGACAAGGAGCAGCCCATTTTCGGCGAGCCGGGCGAGCCGGTAGAACAGATGTGGTGCCAGAGCCGCATCATCACGCTGTTCGATGAAAACGACGACCCGGCGCTCTTGATCGCCGCAGCCGCCACCGCCTGCCAGCTGGCCATGCCGACGTATAAGATCGAGCGCGTGGAAGAGCAGGACTGGGTGCGGCTGACGCAATCGCAGTTCGACCCCATCCGCATCTCGGACCGGCTGTGGATCACCCCAACCTGGCACGAAGCGCCGGCGCCTGACGCTGTCAATCTGCAACTGGACCCGGGCCTGGCCTTCGGCACCGGCAGCCATCCCACCACGCGGCTGTGCCTGCAATGGCTGGACAAGCAGCTGCAAGGCAAGGAGAGCGTGCTCGACTACGGCTGCGGCTCCGGCATCCTGGCCATCGCCGCGCTGAAGCTGGGCGCGGCCTCCGCCGTCGGCATCGACATCGATCCGCAAGCGGTGCGCTCGAGCAAGGACAACGCCGAGCAGAACGGCGTGCAGGCCGACTTCTTCCTGCCCGACGCCAATCCGCAGGCCCAATACGACGTGGTGCTGGCCAACATCCTGGCCAATCCGCTGCGCATGTTGGGCGACTTGCTGGCAAGCCATGTGAAAACCGGTGGTAGAATCGTGCTTTCCGGCATCCTCGCCGAACAAGCCGACGAATTGTCCGCCATCTACAACCAGTGGTTCGAGATGGATGCGCCGGTGTTCGACGAAGGGTGGACACGATTGACAGGAACCCGACGCGCCCAGGTATGACATATACGACACAGTGCCCAAGTTGCCAGACCCGCTTCAAGGTCAATGACGCCCAGCTCGCCGTAGCCGAGGGACTGGTGCGTTGCGGGCGCTGTTCGCATGTGTTCAAGGCGCCGGATTACTTCGTCGCTCAGCAGCCGGCGCCCGCGCCGGCCGCCGCCCCGCCGCTCCAGCCGCCCCAAGCCGCGGCGGAGCGCGACCCGATGGACGATTTCGAGCTGGAAGTGCCCGCCGATTTCGATCCTCAGGCCCACCCCGAGACGGAACTGCCTGCTTTCCACGCGGAAGAACCGCCAGTGGAAGTGGCATCCGCCCCGGAACAACCGCCCGCTCAGCCGGCCGAAAACGCCGCGCCGCAGCCGGAAATGGCAGAATTCCAGCGCGCGCTGGCCGAGGCGATGCAGCACCGCCACGTCACCGCGCCGATAGGCAATCCCTTCGACGAGCCCGAACCGGCGCCCGCGGCGCTGGCCGAGCCGGAAGTGTTCGGCAGCCGCCGCCGCTCCGAGCCGCAGGCGGAACCGGAGGCGCCCAAGCCCGTCTTCCAGGCGGAGCCGGACGAAACGCCGTTCACCGACGCCGACGCCGAAGAAGAAGCGGAAGCCCGCAGCCAAAAGCCCGCCGCGCCCTGGGTCAACGGCCTGCTGGCGCTGCTGGCCACGCTGGGCCTGTTGTTTCTGGCCTCCCAGCTCATCTACCTCAACCGCACCCGCATCGCCGCGGAAGCGCCGGAAACCCGTCCCGCGCTGGAAAAGCTATGCCGCGCCCTGTCCTGCGACGTGCCATGGCCGACCGATATCGCGCTGATCCGCACCGAGTGGTCCGAGCTGGCCTTCGTGCCGGACTACCCCAATCTGATCCAACTGTCCGCCACGCTGAAAAACCACGCGCAGTACGCCCAGGCTTACCCCATGCTGGAAGTCACGCTGAAAGACAGCGACGACCAGGTGCTGATCCGCAAGGTGTTCACGCCCAAGGAATATCTGAAGGCGGACGACTTCAAGCTATCCCGCTTCAACGGCAACAGCGAGGTCAAGGTCACCATGCGGCTGGACGCCGGCAAGGTGCATGCGATGGGCTACAGCCTGTATTGGTTTTATCCCTGAGCGCGCGCCCCGCCACACCCATCAATCAAATGCGAAGTTAAACCACTGCTTGAGATGCGAGTTGGGATCGCACTTATACTCCTTCAGCGCAGTTTCGATTGATGCCTTAAATGCGTCCCGATCCGTCTCATCCATGGCATTACTGAAATCCAGACGGACCAACCGGCTTACCAATCCATCCTCTCCCGTATCGAAATACGCGGTCACCTTGACCTTGATCGGGTGAGCCGCCAAGACGCTAGGCGGATATTCAGGTGAAACCGCTTTTTCACAAGCCGCCCACGCGGGAAATGCCGTGCACAATACCCCCCGCCGCCATTAACCATTTCTTCAACATGACAACCACCTTCGCCGCAAAACCGAACATCATATCACCACGTCATGTTTCAAAAAACTCCTCCAGATACTCGACGAATACCCTGACCTTGCCCGGCACATGGCGGCGCACCGGATAGACCACGGACAAGTCCAGGCAGTGCCAGTCGTAGTCCTGCAGAACGGCCACCAGGCGGCCCTCGTCCAGCGCCTTGTCCACCAGGAAGCGCGGTTGCAGCACGATGCCCATGCCTTGCGCGGCGGCCTCGGTCAGCACGTCGCCGTTATTGGCCCTGAGCGGCCCCTTGACCCTGACCTTGCCGTGCTCGCCGTCCGGCGATTGGTAATCCCAGACATTCGGCTGCGCGGTCAGCGCGTACAGCAGGCACTGGTGCTCGGCCAATTCCGCCGGGTGGCCCGGCTCACCATGCCTGGCAAGGTAGTCCGGCGAGGCCACCACCAGATCGCGGATCTGCGCCAGCCGCTTCGCCACCAGGGTGGAATCGGCCAGATTGGAGACCCGCAGCGCCAGATCGAACCCCTCCTCCACCAGGTCCACCCGCCGGTCGTTCAGGTTCAGCTCCACCTCTATGCGCGGATGGCGCTGGTGGAAGCCGCCGATGATGGCGCCCAGGTAACGCATGCCGAACGAGACCGGCGCCGATACTCTGAGCCTGCCCACCGGCTCGCTGGCGCCGTGCGACAGCCGCGCATCCAGCTCGTCCAGCTCCGCCAGCAGGCTGCCGGCCTGGGCCAGATAGGTTTCGCCGGCCTCGGTCAGCGACAGCTTGCGCGTGGTGCGATGCATCAGCCGCGCGCCCAGCCGATTCTCCAACGCCGCCACCAGCTTGGTCACCATGGCTCGGGACAGCTCCAGCCTGTCCGCCGCCGCCACGAAGCTGCCCAGCTCCGCCACGGCCACGAAAGCGCGTATCTCTGAAAAACGGTCCATACAGTTTCTTAACAGTAAATAATTATTTCAATAATAGCGTATTTATTGAATGCAAAGCCGATGGTCAAATAGCGCCATCGCCACTTTTCTGGAACCACCCGCCATGAACCGTCTGCACAACCCCTATCTCGCCGCTTTGTTGCTGCGCCTGTCGCTGGGCCTGATGTATTTGTCCCACGGCGCGCTGAAGCTGTTCGTCTTCGGCCCTGCCGGCACTGCCGGCTACTTCGCCAGCCTGGGCCTGCCCGGCTTCTTCGGCTATGTCGCCATCGCCATCGAAATCGGCGGCGGCCTGCTGCTTTTGGCCGGCGTCCAGGCCCGCTGGGTTGCCCTGCTGCTGATCCCGCAGTTGCTGGGCGCCATCGCCCTGGTGCATGCCGCCAACGGCTGGATGTTCGCCAATCCGGGCGGCGGCTGGGAGTATCCGGCATTTCTGATCGCCGTCTCGCTGGCGCTGTTCCTGCAGGGCGATGGCAAACCCGCCTCAGCCTGATGCCCTTGCGCCGGCCCTCCCCGGGTCGGCGCGCTCCCACGCCCTTCCCCCTCTCCGCCGTTTTTAGAGTTCCCATACAAAAATGCAACAGGCCGCCGCCGCCCTCGCATGCCGCAAGTCCGCAACAGACAAGCCCAATTCCCCGCCAAAGCCCGTCCCTGCTGCATTGCAGCATGAAATTCGAACAATTCCGACTTGCACATTTTCTTGATTGCCATCAAGCTGCTGCGTAATTTGCGTGTAGTTTAACTACAAACCTTGGCAAGATATCACTCGACCAAGTCGTCGATGCTTGCCGATGGCCGCCTGTATATAATTGCCGAAAGCCAGCCAGGACAAGACAAGCCAATCAGGCGCGTCAAGATGCGTCTTGAGCTGGCGCAAAAGAAATCGGCTTGATTGACGCTCGTAATAAAACGACTGGAATTATCCACGAATTGAGGAGTTTCACATGGGCACCTCCGCACCAAGACTAGACATCCTGGCCCCCCTTTCCGGATGGCTGGTCCCCTTGGACAGCGTTCCGGACCCGGTATTCGCCGGCAAAATGGTAGGCGACGGCATTTCGCTCGATCCCACCTCAGGCAGCCTGCTGGCGCCGGTCAGCGGCGTGGTCAGCAATCTGCACTCCGCCCATCACGCGCTCACCATCACCACCGCGGAAGGCGTGGAAGTCATGGTGCACATCGGCATCGACACCGTGATGCTGAAGGGCGACGGCTTCTTCCCGCTGGTCCAGCAAGGCCAGCAAGTCAGCGTCGGCCAGCCGGTCATCGACTTCGATCTCGACCTGGTCGGCCGCAAGGCCGCCAGCCTGCTGACCCAGATCATCGTCACCAATGGCGAAACCGTGGCCCGCATGAGCCCGTCCGAAGGCATGGTCAATGCCGGCCGCGACGTGGTGCTGTCGCTGCAACTGGCCAATGGCAAGGACGTGCTGCAAGCCGCAGTCGGCGAGCCGCAATTGTCCACAGACATCGCCATCGGCAACCCGGCCGGCCTGCACGCCCGCCCGGCCGCCGTATTCGCCAGCAAGGCCAAGAGCTTCTCTTCCGACATCCAGCTGATCCTGGCCGACAAGGAAGCCAACGCCAAGTCCGTAGTCGCCATCATGGGCCTGGCCACCAAGCTGGGCGACCTGGTGCGCATCCGCGCCCAAGGCGCCGACGCCTCCGCCGCCGTCGCCGAGCTGACCCAGCTCTTGAACGACCGTTGCGGCGAGAAGGCGGATGAAGCGCCGATTGCGCCGGCCGTCGCCCCGGTTTCCATCCAGCAACAAGACAGCGATAGCCAGTTGGCCGGCGTGGGCGCTTCGCCCGGCATCGCCATCGGCCGCATCGTGCATCACCGCCTGCAGGAATTCGACGTGGCGGAACAGGGCAAGGGCGCCAATGTGGAGCAGCAGGCCTTCGCCCGCGCCACTGAGGAAGCCGCCGCCCAGCTGGACCTGGTCAAGGCCCAACTGACCGACCCGGCCAAGCAGGCCATCCTGTCCATGCACCAGGAACTGCTGCAAGACCCGGACCTGCTGGCCCAGACCTACGCCGGCCTGGCCGAGGGCAAGTCCGCGGCCTGGTCCTGGCGCGCCGCGTTCAGTGCCTACTCCGCCCGTCTGGAGGCGCAAGACAATCCGCTGCTGCGCGAACGCGCCAACGACATCCGCGACGTGGGCCGCCGCGTGCTGGCCTTGCTGGCCGGCGTCAAGCAAGCCGCGCTGGTGCTGCCGGCCGGCTCCATCCTGATCGCTGAAGACCTGGCCCCGTCCGATACCGCCTCGCTGGACCCGTCCAAAGTCATGGGTTTCTGTACCCGCACCGGCGGCGCCACCAGCCACGTGGCCATCCTGGCTCGTTCGCTGGGCATTCCGGCCATCTGCGGCATCTCCCAAACCGCGCTGAAGCTGCCGGAAGGCCTGCAGGTGATCCTGAACGGCAATGAAGGCACGCTGGCCATCGCCCCGAGCGCCGCCGACCTGGCCGCGGCCGAGCAGGAAATCGCCCGCCTGGCCGAACGCCGCGCCACTGAAGCCAAGAGCTCGATGCAGCCCGCGCAAACCAGCGACGGCGTGCGCATCGACGTAGTGGCCAATATCCGCAACGCCGCCGACGCGCGCGAAGCGGTGGCCAAGGGCGCCGAGGGCGTAGGCCTCCTGCGCTCGGAATTCCTGTTCGACAACCGCGACACCGCGCCGACCGAACAAGAGCAAGCCGCGGAATACTGCGCCGTGGCAGAAGCCCTGGGCAAGGACCGCCCGCTGGTGGTGCGCACGCTGGACGTGGGCGGCGACAAGCCCCTGTCCTACCTGCCGCTGCCCAAGGAAGACAACCCCTTCCTCGGCCTGCGCGGCATCCGCGTGAGCCTGGACCGCCCGGACCTGCTGCGCACCCAGCTGCGCGCCATTCTGCAAGCCGCGCCGCTGACCCGTCTGCACATCATGTTCCCGATGGTGGCTTCGCTGGAAGAGCTGCGCGCCGCCCGCGCCATCCTGGCGGAAGAGCAGGCCGCCGCCGGCGTGACCGACGTCAAGGTGGGCATCATGGTGGAAGTGCCGTCGGCCGCCGTGCTGGCCGCGCGCTTCGCGCCGGAAGTGGACTTCTTCTCCATCGGCACCAATGACCTGACCCAGTACGTGCTGGCGATGGACCGCGGCCACCCGCAACTGGCCAAGCAGGCCGACGCGCTGCACCCGGCAGTGCTGGCGATGATCGCGCTGACCTGCGAAGGCGCGCGCGCCTACGGCAAGTGGGTGGGCGTCTGCGGCGGCCTTGCCTCGGACGAACGCGCCGCGCCGCTGCTGGTGGGCATGGGCGTGCAGGAGCTGTCGGCCAGCACCCCGGCCGTCGCCTCGGTCAAGGCTACGCTGGCCCGCTGGAGTCTGGCGGAATGCCAGCAGCTGGCCCAAGAAGTGCTGGCGCTGTCCACCGCGACTGACGTCCGCCACCATTTGAATCAACACGCTCGTTAATAGGATAAGCGCCGACGCGGCGGGGACCGCGGCGCCGGACGGGGAGACCGCCAGGGCAACCTGGCGCCGTCCGACGCCGATCAGCGGTTCCGGCGCGCGCAGGCGCTCATAGAGGGGACGGCCTCACAGCCGCTCGACATTCCATAAGCATGTCAAAGCAGGATAATAATCATGTTTAGTCAATCATTCGCTTTTCTGCAGAAGATAGGCAAATCGCTGATGCTGCCGGTGTCGGTATTGCCGGTCGCGGGTCTGCTGCTGGGCATCGGCGCCACCGATTTCCACACCACGAATAGCATCGTCCTGGCGATTCTGTCGCTGATGAAACACTCCGGCGACGTGATCTTCGGCAACTTGCCGTTGATCTTCGCCGTAGGCGTGGCGCTCGGCTTCACCGAAAACGACGGCGTAGCCGCCATCGCCGCCGTGATCGGCCACCTGGTCACCACCGTCACCCTGGGCGTGATGGCCGGCCTGATGGGCGTGGAAACCGCCACCATCATGGGCCTGCCGTCGATTCAGACCGGCGTGTTCGGCGGCATTCTCGCCGGTTGCCTGGCGGCCTATATGTTCAACCGCTTCTACCGGATCAGCCTGCCTGAGTACCTGGGCTTCTTCGCCGGCAAGCGCTTTGTGCCCATCATCACCGCCATCAGCGCCATCGTGCTGGGCGTGGTGCTGTCTTTCATCTGGCCCCCGATCGGCAACGCCATCAAGGCCTTCTCGCAATGGGCCGCCGTAAGCGATCCGCGCACCGCCGCCACCGTGTACGGCTTCTTCGAGCGCATGCTGATTCCGTTCGGCCTGCACCACATCTGGAACGTGCCCTTCTTCTTTGAAATCGGCAACTTCCCGGATCCGAGCACCGGCAAGATCATCCACGGCGACATCGCCCGCTTCTTCGCCGGCGACCCGACTGCAGGCATTCTGTCCGGCGCTTTCCTGTTCAAGATGTTCGGCCTGCCGGCCGCCGCCATCGCCATCTGGCATTCGGCCAAGCCGGAAAACCGCGCCAAGGTCGGCGGCATCATGATTTCCGCCGCGCTGACCTCCTTCCTGACCGGCATCACCGAACCGATCGAATTTTCCTTCCTGTTCGTCGCTCCTGTGCTGTACCTGATCCACGCCGTGCTGGCCGCCTCCACCCAATTCGTGGCCAATACGCTGGACATGCACATGGGCTTCACCTTCTCGCAAGGCGGCATCGACTTCCTGATGTTCAACCTGATCGGCGACAAGGCCAAGCACGCAGCCTATGTGTTCATCCTCGGCCCGATCTACGCCGTGGTTTACTACAGCGTGTTCCGCTTCGTGATCGCCAAGTTCAACCTGAAAACGCCGGGCCGCGAAGATGAAAGCGTGGAAACCGTCGGCGCCATCAGCGAAGACCAACGCGCCCGCCAACTGGTGCTGGCCTTCGGCGGCCGCTCCAACATCCGCAGCCTGGACGCTTGCATCACCCGTCTGCGCATCGCGGTGCAAGACACGGCCAAGGTTGACCAGGCCAAGCTGAAAGCCATGGGCGCTTCCGGCGTGGTGGTGGTGGGCAGCGGCATTCAGGCCATCTTCGGACCGCTGTCCGAAAACATGAAGACCGATATGGAAATCTACCTGCGCAGCGCCGGCAGCGACGCCGAACTGTCCGCCGCGCCCGCAGCCGCCCCGGCGCAAGCCGCAGCGGCAGCCGCTCCGGCCGCCGCAGCCAAGGCAGACGTCGCCGCGCTGAAGCAAGCGCTGGGCGGCAACGCCAACGTGGCCAAGGTGGAAGCCATCGCCCACACCCGCCTGCGCGTGGAGCTGAAGGACCCCAGCCGCTTCAATGAAGCCGCGGCTCGCGCCGCCGGCGTCAGCGCCGTGACGCAAGTGTCTCCGGGCACCCTGCACCTGATCGTAGGCGACCAAGCCGCGGCCCTCGCCGCCGCGCTGCAAGCCTGATAGGCCCCGTCTCCGGCCAAAAAGAAACGCCAGCGCTACCCCGCTGGCGTTTTACTTTATCCCGCAGTCCGCCCAGCTCGTCAGCGCAGGCCAATCACCCAGGCGCTCATGGCGCGCCGCAGGAACGGCCCATTCCCTGCGCCTGGCTAGCCTCCTATAGCGCGAACGCCTCGCGCAAATGCCGAGCCATGCCCGAGTCGGCGTGGTGGTATATCCGCTCAGCCTCCGGCAAAGCCTGGCGCAGCCTGGCATGCGCATTGCCCATCAGCCGCGGATGGCCGGCGGCCTGCAGCAACTCGATATCGTTTTGCCCATCGCCGAAGGCGATGCAGGCTCGGGCGTCCAGCCCCAGCCGCGCCAACACCAGCTTGAGCGCCTCGCCCTTGGACACGTCGGCGGCCATCACCTCCAGGCAGAAATCCAGTGAGAAGGTGATATACAGCCTGTCGCCGAAACGTTGCCGCAAAGATCGCTCCAGCTCCAGCAAATGCTCATGCGGCGCGACGTACAGCACCTTGTAGACGCCCGCGCCGTCATGCCGGCTCAGATCAGCCAGGCGATACGGCGGCTCATCGGCCTGGATCAGCGCATCCAGCAAAGCCGAGCGGCGATTGGCCAGCCAACCCTCGTCCAGGAAATAATGCATGGCCGCGCCGTCGGAAAAAACCGGCCGGGAGATTTCCCGCACCAGCTCCGCCGCTATGTCCAGGCCGAAGATCAACTCATCATCCAGCCCATGCACGCGCGCGCCGTTTGAGCTGATCAGATAGGCCGGCACCGCCAGCGCCTCCCTCACCTCGCGCGCGTCGCTGTAATGCCGCCCGGTGGCCAGCGCCAGCGCGACGCCGCGCGCCTGCAAGGCTTGCAAGGTCTGGGCGGTCAAGGGCGTTACGGCATGATGCTGGTCCAGCAAGGTACCATCGAGGTCAGTGGCGATCAGGCGATAGGGCATGGGGGGCTTTCAAGGCGAAACAGCGGATTATAGCCGCGCTCTGCCGACTATCCGCAAATTGACAAAGCCACAAGCCATAAATAGATTGACCTATTGGCAGGAAGTTGCCGCAACCCCATCACTCGAGGATATGCCGATATGGCCAACCGATACGGACAACTGTTCCGCACGCCCGGGGTCGCGACGCTCGCGCTGGCCAGCTGGATCGCCCGCCTGCCCGGCGCGATGATAGGCATAGGCGTCATCACCATGCTGTCGCTGACCCAAGGCAGCTACGGCCTGGCCGGCGCGGTGGCCGCCACCATGACCGTGGCCACCGGCCTATTGTCGCCGCAGATCTCCCGTCTGGCCGACCGCTACGGCCAGAGCCGCGTGCTGCCGCCGGCCGCCGGCATCGCCGCGCTGGCCCTGCTGTCGCTGGCGCTGTGCAGCTGGCTGGGCGCGCCAAGCTGGCTGCTGTTCGTCTGCGCCGCGCTGGCGGGCTGCCTGCCCAGCATACCGGCGATGACCCGCGCGCGCTGGGCGCGCCTGCTGGATGGCCAAACGCTGCTGCCTACGGCCTTCGCCATGGATAGCGTGCTCAGCGAAATCGCCTTCGTCATCGGCCCGCCGCTGGCCATCGCCCTGTGCATGAGCGGCTGGCCACAGGCCGGCCCGGTGAGCGCGGCGCTGATGATGCTGTGCGGCGTCGCCGTGCTGCTGCGCCAGAAGGCCACCGAGCCGCCGGCGCATCCCGACTCCCAGCGCGGCGGCCGCCCTGCCCTCTTCCTGATGCCGGTACCGACGCTGGCGCTGCTGCTCTGCACTCTGGGCGCGATCAATGGCGCGATCGACGTCAGCGCCGTCGCCATCGCCAAGGCCGAAGGCGCGCCGTCCGCAGCCAGTTGGGTGCTGGCCCTGTACGCGCTGGGCTCGGGCATAGGCGGACTGACCTTCGGCGCGCTCAAGCCGGCCTTGCCGCTAGGCCGCCTGCTGCTGTATTGCTGCGCCGCCACCGCGGCCAGCTCCGCGCTCATCGCGCTGGCGCCTGGCAGCGCCTGGCTGGCGGCCGCCATGCTGTTGTCCGGCCTGTCCTTCGCGCCCACGCTGATCGTGGCCATGGAAATGGTGGAGAAGGCGGTGCCGCGCGCGCGGCTGACGGAAAGCCTGACCTGGCTGGTCACCGGCATTTACTTCGGCGTGGCCGGCGGCGCCTCGGCCAGCGGCCTGCTGACCGACGCCTACGGCGCGCGCGCCGGACTGGGCCTGGAGCTGGCGGCCGGACTGGCCTCGCTACTGATCGCCGCCCTGCAGCCGCGCGCGCCTCACCCCAAAGAGGCGGAGGCCTCCTGATTTCGCTGATGAGGCTTGCCAATGCAAAAAGCCGAACCCTTGCGGATTCGGCTTTTTGAATTCTGGTGGCCAGTCGCGGAATCGAACCACGGACACGCGGATTTTCAATCCGCTGCTCTACCAACTGAGCTAACTGGCCTTGCTGTGGTGGCCAGTCGCGGAATCGAACCACGGACACGCGGATTTTCAATCCGCTGCTCTACCAACTGAGCTAACTGGCCACTTCTACCAACCGCGCTGTCGCGCCGTCAGAGCCATGCATTTAATCAGAGGACTCCCCTGCCGTCAAGCATGAATTGCGAAAAAAACGAAGCCTGCCAGCCTGAAAACAAACAAACGGCCGGGCCGCCCAAGCGCTCCGGCCGTTGAATCAAACACTTACACCGCGTCCGGCTGCTTGGATGGGTGCGCGTCGGCAAACGCCGGAATCGCTTCCAGCGCCTCCGCGATGCGGACCAGGGTCGGGTACGGTCCCAGATCCACGCCGAAACGGCGCGCGCTGAATACCTGCGGCAACAAGCAGATATCGGCCAAAGACGGTTCGTCTCCCACCGCGTAGCGGCCGGCGCTCCGCGCCAGCTGCTGCTCCAGCGCGTCGAAACCGGTGCGAATCCAGTAGCGTATCCACTCGATCTTGCCTTCTTCGCTCGCGCCGAACTCCGCCTGCAGATACTTGCCCACGCGCGGGTTCTGCAAGGGGTGAACGTCCGCAGCGATGGCCAGCGCGATGGAACGCGCCTGCGCGCGCGCCGCCGGAGCCGCAGGCAACAGCTTGGCGCCGTCCGGGTAGGCTTCGTCCAGATATTCGCAGATGGCCAGCGACTGCGCGATTTGCGCACCGCCATCATCCAGCAGCGGCACCAGGCCCTGCGGGTTGATCGCCAGATACTCTGGGCTCTTCTGCTCGCCCTTGAGCAGGTTCACCGCGCGGTACTGGTAAGCCAACCCCTTCAGATTCAGCGCGATGCGCACGCGGTAGGCCGCGCTGGAGCGGTAATAGCCGTATAGGACGCGCTCAGCCATGTTTAACCACGGTCTGGGCAATGGCGCCGAAAATGCTCTGGCCGGCGGCATTCTTCATCTCGATGCGCACGGTGTCGCCAGCCTTCATGAACGGCGTCTTGGGCGCGCCCTGCTCTATGGTTTCTATCATGCGTTGCTCCGCCAGGCAGCAGGAGCCGACCGAACGATCCTTATTGGAGATGGTGCCTGAGCCGACGATGGAGCCCGCCGCCAGTTCGCGCGTCTTCGATACGTGGGCCACCAGTTGCGGGAAGTTGAATTGCATTTCCACGCCGCAGTTGGGCTTGCCGTAGAAAGCGCCGTTGTAGTCCACCAATAGCGGCAGATGCACCTTGCCGCCTTGCCAGGCATCGCCCAACTCGTCCGGCGTGACGGCGACCGGCGAGAAGGCGGTGGCCGGCTTGCTCTGGAAGAAGCCGAAGCCCTTGGCCAGCTCGCCCGGGATCAGCCCGCGCAAGGTCACGTCATTCACCAGCATCAAGAGGCGGATGTGCTTCTCATCGGCCGGCGCGCCCAGCGGCACGTCGCCGGTGATCACCGCCACCTCGCCCTCGAAGTCCAGGCCCCAGGCCTCGTCGCGCAGCGGGATGTCGGCCGTCGGCGCTAGGAAGGCGTCGGAGCCGCCCTGGTACATCAGCGGGTCGGAGTAGAAGCTCTCCGGCACCTCGGCGCCGCGCGCCTTGCGCACCAGTTCCACGTGGGTCAGGTAGGCGCTGCCGTCGGCCCACTGGTAGGCGCGCGGCAGAGGGCTCATGCAGCGATGGCTGTCGAAAGGCACTTCGTCCGGCGCCTGGCCGTGGTTGATCGCGTTGTAGACTTCTTTCAGACGCGGCTCGGCCTGGGCCCAGTTGTCCAGCGCGGCCTGCAGCGTGGCGGCGATGGCGGGCACCGCCACGGCGCGGGTCAGATCGCGGCTGACCACCATCAATTGGCCATCGCGGGTGTGGTTGTGATAAGTGGCTAATTTCATCTTGATGTTCTTTCTGCTAGCGGCCGCTGCGGGCCGTTCCTCTATATCAATTTTTCAGCTTGGCCTGAACGCGATTGCGTCGCGAGCGGGCCGAGGTCGACGGGAGAAGCCCTGCGGTACACATCGTACCGCGAGCATCGCAACGCTGAGATCGGCTCGCGCAGCAGCAATGGCGTCAGGCCTGCTTGGGCTTCCAGCTGTCCACGTAACCCTGCCACTCGACGGCGGCCAGGCCTGGCCCCTGCTCCAGCGCGTCGCGGGTGTCTATCATCACGGCCACTTCGTCGGTGAACTTCTTCGGGTCCGTCATCGCCTTGGCGAAGGCCTTGGGGTGCGGACCGTGGGTGAAGCCGGCCGGGTGGAAGGTCAGCATGCCCGGTTTGATATTGTCGCGGCTGAAGAAGTCGCCGGCGTGGTAGAAGATCACCTCGTCGTAGTCGTCGTTGTTGTGATAGAACGGGACTTTCAGCGCGCCCGGGTCGGATTCGATGGGCCGCGGCACGAAGGTGCAGATCACGAAGCCGTCGGCGACGAAGGTGGTGTGGGCCGACGGCGGCAGGTGGTAGCGGTGGCTCATCAGCGGACGGATATCGCGCCAATTGACGCGCGCCACCGACAGATTGCCGTGCCAGCCTATGGCGTCCAGCGGGTTGAAGGGGTAGGTGACGGTGGACAGCGCGCCGCGGCGCTTGATCACCACCTGCCATTCGTCTTCGGTTTGCTGGGCGCGGAAGGCGTCGTCTATGGCCGGCACATCCAGCACCGCCTCGTCGAAGATGGCGTGCGGGCCGACCAGGCCCTTTTCCGGCAGCTGGTAGGCGCCGTTGCTGGTTTCTATCATCAGCATGGTGGTGGCTTCGGCCGGCTCGATGCGCCAGCTGGTGGAGCGCGGCACCAGGATGTAATCGCCGTCGCGATAGCTCAGATGGCCGTAATCGCAGAACAGCTCGCCGCTGCCGGCGTGGATGAACAAGAGGTCGTCGCCGTCCGCGTTGCGGAACAGCTGGGTCATCGCCTTGTCGCAGCGCCAGATGCGCACTTTGCACTGGGCATTATGCAACACCAGCGGCGCGTCCCACGGCGCCGGCGCGCCGTGCGGAAGCTCGTTCAGATCGAAGGCGCGCGGACGCAACGGGCCTTCCCAATCGCTCCAGCCGGTGGGCGGATGCTTGTGGTGCAGGTGGGTGGCCGGGCCGAAGAAGCCGCTGCGGCCCACTTCGCGCTCGTAGATGCCTTCGGCCGGAAAGTCGGCGTGGGCCTGGCGCGAGATGGTGCCTTCGCGGTGCGGGTAACTGATCCATTTACGCATGTTTGATGTCCTGTCCGCCCGGCGGCCGTCTGGACGCCGGGCCATTGCAAGGTGGGCGCGAAACGAGGCCGCGCCGCCGCCATTCCTGCTCGGAATGTCGGAATGGAGGCCGGCGCGGCAAGAGAGGATCAGTCGGCCTTCAGCACGCCGCGGCGGATCTGGTCTTCCTCGATGGACTCGAATAGGGCCTTGAAGTTGCCCTCGCCGAAGCCCTCATTGCCCTTGCGCTGGATGATCTCGAAGAAGATCGGGCCGATCACGGTTTCGGTGAAGATCTGCAGCAGAATGCCTTCCACCGGCGCGCCGTCGATCAGGATGCTGTTCTTCTTCAGACGGGCCACGTCCTCGCCGTGCCCCGGCACGCGGGTGTCCACCTTTTCGTAGTAGGTGTCCGGAGTATCCAGGAAGCGGGTGCCGCGCGCCTTCAGCGTTTCCACCGTGGCGTAGATGTCATCGGTGGTCAGCGCGATGTGCTGGATGCCCTCGCCGTTGTACTGGCGCAGGAACTCCTCGATCTGGCTCTTGTCGTCGGACGATTCATTGATCGGGATGCGGATCTTGCCGCAGGGGCTGGTCATCGCCTTGGACACCAGGCCGGTCAGCTTGCCTTCGATGTCGAAGTAGCGGATTTCGCGGAAGTTGGCGATGTCGGTGTAGAAGTCCGCCCACTTGGCCATATTGCCGCGCGCCACGTTGTGGGTCAGGTGGTCGATCTCGGTCAGGCCGACGCCGAACGGACGCTGCTCCACGCCGTCCAGCGGCACGAAGTCCACGTCGTAGATATTGTGTTCCGGGCCGTAGCGGTCAACGAAGTACAGCGCGGAGCCGCCTATGCCCTGCACCGCCGGAATGTTCAGCTCCATGAAACCGATCGGGCGCTGATAAGGCTGCGCGCCATGCGCCAGCGCGTACTCATAAGCCTTGGCCGCATCCTTGACCCGCCAGGCCATCGCGCAAGCGGACGGACCGTGCGCGTGGGCGAACTCGCTGGCCGGCTGGTTGGTTTCGGCGTTCAGGATGAAGTTGATGTCGCCCTGGCGGAACAGGCTGACATTCTTGCTGCGATGGCGGGACACTTCGACGAAGCCCAGCGACAGGAATAATTGGCGCAGTTTCTCCACGCCGGCCGCGTCGGGCGCGGTGTATTCGACAAACTCGAAGCCGTCGGTGGCGAGCGGGTTTTGCAGCATGGCTTCCATTTTCATCTGTTTCTCCTCTGTTATATAGATCGCGTACAAATAGTACGCGAAGCAATAATTCGCTCGTTTGAGCGCTGCGTGTAAACGTTTGTAGGCTATTCGCGTTTATGTAAGCAGACCGGTTGCCCATCCAAACAAGGAGGAAACCGGCAGCTCGACAGGGGAAGAAAGCAGAAGGAGGATGGCTCGCGCATCGGGACATGCGCACCGCGCGGACCGCCAATGGCGGCACGGCAAGCTCTCCTCCGAACGAATCGTTTTCTGCTGTCACACCCCATCGACATGCTTCGGCAGTCTCATGCTGCCGTTGGCGATTTAGGCTTTTTATTCTATGGAAACCGCATGGCAATTTTCTTGCTAAATTGCTTTTGTTTGCTAAAATTTCAGAATAAAATGCCTCAACAAACCGATTAACAGGAGAAAATATGCCAAGTCTTACATTAGATAAGACAGACTTGCGTATTCTGGCCGAATTGCAGCTGGATGGCCGCTTGACCAACGTCGAGCTGGCCGAGCGCGTGGCGCTGTCGCCCTCGCCCTGCCTGCGCCGACTCAAGCAGCTGGAAGAGTCCGGCGTGATTCGCCAGTACGTCGCTCTGCTCGATCCTGCGCATATCGGTCTGGGTCTGCAGGCCTGGGTGCGGGTGACCTTGGAGAAACGCGGCAATATGCATCTGCAAAGCTTCATCGAAGCGGTGCAGAGCTGGCCGGAAGTGATCAACTGTTTCGCCATGACCGGCGAAATGGACTATTTGCTGCAGGTGTATTTCGAAGACATGGAGCACTTCTCGCGCTTCGTGATGGACGAGCTGCTGCAGCATCCGGGCGTGGAGGACGTCAAGTCCAGCTTCGTGCTGAAGGAAATCAAGCGCACCACCTCGCTGCCGCTGGGGCAGATGCGCGGCATGTAAGCCAAGCCCTTCGCAGCATGCAAAACGGCCCTTCACGGGCCGTTTTCATTTTCAATGCCGCTGATGCGCCGAGGCGGCGCCGGCCAGCAGCTTGTCGGTGTAGGCGATGGCCGCCGCCGACAGCAGGAAGGCCAGGTGCAGGAACAGTTGCCACTTGATGGTGTGCTCGTCGATGCGGCTGGCGTTGATGAAAGTTTGCAGCAGGTGGATGGACGAGATGCTGATGATGGCCATCGACAGCTTCACCTTCAGCACCGAGGCGTTGACATGGTCCAGCCATTCCGGCTGGTCCGGGTGGCTGTCTATGCGCAGCCGGGAGACGAAAGTCTCGTAGCCGCCCACCGTCACCATCACCAGCAGGTTGGCGATCATCACCACGTCGATCAGGCCCAGCACCGCCAGCATGATGTCGGTTTCGGTCAGGTGGTTCAGCCCTTCCAGCAGCTCCCATAACTGCGCGAGAAACTTCCACGCGTAGACCCCCTGCACCACGATCAGGCCCAGATAAATGGGCAGCTGCAGCCAGCGGCTGCTGAAAATCACTTGGCCCAGCAAAGATTTGCGGGGCTCGATCTGGACTGCTTGTTGCTCTTGCATAGACCTTCCTGTTGTTCGCGGCCGCGGGCGGCGCCACGCCGCCCGCGCGTCGTCACAGGCCCAGCCTCTGCCAGATGGTGGAGACCAGGCCCGCCTGGTTCAATGTGTAAAAATGCAGTCCCGGCGCGCCGCCCTGCAGCAGCCGGTCGCACAGTTCGGTCACCACGTCCAGTCCCAGCGCGCGGATGGACGCGGCGTCGTCGTAGTAGGCCTGCATGCGCAGCCTCAGCCAGCGCGGCACTTCCGCCCCGCACATGTCGGAGAAGCGGCAGAGCTGGCCGAAATTGGAAATCGGCATGATACCGGGCACGATGGGGATGTCCACCCCGCGCGCGCGGATTTCATCGACGAAACGGAAATAGCTGTCAGCGTTGAAGAAGTACTGGGTCATCGCGGAGTCCGCCCCGGCCCGCACCTTGCGCACGAAATTGGCGAGGTCGTCTTCGGCCGAGCGCGCCTGCGGATGGAACTCCGGATAGGCCGCCACCTCGATGTGGAAGTGGTCGCCATGCTCGGCGCGGATGAACTCCACCAGCTCGTTGGCGTAGCGGAACTCGCCGGCGGCGACCATGCCGGACGGGATGTCGCCGCGCAGCGCCACCAGGTGGCGGATGCCGTTGGAACGGTACTCATTGAGGATGGCGGCGATATTCTCGCGGGTGGAGCCGATGCAGGACAAGTGCGGCGCGGCGGCCTGCCCCTCGCTGCGGATTTCCAGCACGGTAGACAAGGTGCCGTCGCGGGTGGTTCCGCCGGCGCCGAAGGTCACCGAGAAGAATTGCGGCTTGAACTGGGCCAGCTGCTGGCGCGTGGTGCGCAGCTTGGCGATGCCTTCCGGCGTTTTCGGCGGAAAGAATTCGAAACTGAAGGTACGCGGCTGCGTCATGGATGATCCCCTTGTCTGCTGTCGTTTGTTGTTATGGCACAGTCGTAAAAAAAAACGGACAGCACCATTCTAGGGGGGCTGTCCGTTTCGTCTTGGTTCAATAATCAATAACGATAGTGATCGGGCTTATAAGGACCTTGCTTGGGCACGCTGATATAGGCGGCCTGCTGGTCCGAAAGCTCGGTCAGCCGCGCGCCTATGCGCGCCAGGTGCAGACGCGCCACCTTCTCGTCCAGATGCTTGGGCAGCACGTACACTTTCTGCTCATACTTGTGGCCGTTGGCGAACAGTTCGATCTGCGCCAGCACCTGGTTGGTGAAGCTGTTGGACATCACGAAGCTCGGGTGGCCGGTGCCGCAACCCAGGTTCACCAGGCGGCCTTCGGCCAGCAGGATCACGCGCTTGCCGTCTGGGAAGATGATGTGGTCGACCTGCGGCTTGATGTTCTCCCACTGATGCTGGCGCAGCGACGCGACTTCGATCTCGCTGTCGAAGTGGCCGATATTGCAGACGATGGCATTGTTGCGCATCTTCTTCATGTGCTCATGGGTAATCACGCCCACATTGCCGGTGGCGGTGACGAAGATGTCGGCCTGGTCGGCCACTTCGTCCATCCGCACCACGCGGTAGCCTTCCATCGCCGCCTGCAGCGCGCAGATCGGGTCGATCTCGGTTACCCACACCGTGGCGCCCAAGCCGCGCAGGCTCTGCGCGCAGCCCTTGCCCACGTCGCCGTAGCCCAGCACCACGGCCACCTTGCCGGCCACCATCACATCGGTGGCGCGCTTGATGCCGTCCACCAGCGACTCGCGGCAGCCGTACAGATTATCGAACTTGGACTTGGTGACGGAATCGTTGACGTTGATCGCCGGGAAAGGCAGATGGCCGTCCTTCTCCATCTGGTACAGGCGATGCACGCCGGTGGTGGTTTCCTCGGTCACGCCCTGGATGGGTTCGAGGCGCTTGGAATACCAGTGCGGATCGAGAGCCAGGTGGCGTTTGATCGAGGCGAACAGCGCGGTCTCTTCCTCATTGGTCGGGTGGGCCAGCACGCCGATGTCCTTCTCCGCCTTGCTGCCCAGCATCAGCAGCAGAGTGGCGTCGCCGCCGTCGTCCAGGATCATGTTGGCGGGCGTGCCTTCCGGCCATTCGAAGATCTTGTGGCTGAACTCCCAGTACTCGTCCAGGCTCTCGCCCTTGAATGCGAACACCGGAATGCCGGCGGCCGCGATGGCGGCGGCGGCGTGGTCCTGGGTGGAGAAGATGTTGCACGAGGCCCAGCGCACTTCGGCGCCCAAGGCGATCAGCGTTTCGATCAGCACGGCGGTCTGTACCGTCATGTGCAGGCTGCCGGCGATGCGGGCGCCGCGCAGCGGCTGGCTGGCGCGGTATTCGTCGCGCGTCGCCATCAGGCCCGGCATTTCGGTTTCGGCGATATTCAGCTCCTTGCGGCCCCAGGCGGCAAGGGAAATGTCTGCTACGTGATAATCGGTGAAATCAGCCATCGTGAAGCATCCTTGTTCACGCGGCCAGGCAGGATGCGGCCCACCCGTCATCCCGTGCCTGCCACGGTCATGAGTCAGGTGGGCGCCGTTGGATCGCCCGCAAGGGCGGCGGCACGCCGAGCCTGGGGAGGCAGTCCTCCTCGCAGCGCCCCTCGGCATGCCGGGTAATTATACCTAGTCCGCGCGGAAAATATAGCCGCATCCATGCCATGGCCATGGCCAGCCGCCAAACGAAAAAAACCGCCAGCGCAGGCTGGCGGTTTGGATGCGCTGACTGGCGCTTACAGGCCGGCGTCGGCGCGCAGCGCCTGCACCTTGTCTGTGCGCTCCCAGGTGAACTCCGGCTCTTCGCGGCCGAAGTGGCCGTAGGCGGCGGTTTTGCCGTAGATCGGGCGCAGCAGGTCCAGCATCTGGATGATGCCCTTCGGACGCAGGTCGAAGTGCTTTTTCACCAGTTCCACGATCTTGTCGTTCGGAATGGTGTTGGTGCCGAAGGTGTCGACGGCGATCGAGGTCGGCTCGGCCACGCCGATGGCGTAAGAAACCTGGATCTGGCACTGGCGCGCCAGGCCGGCGGCGACGATGTTCTTCGCCACATAACGGCCGGCATAAGCCGCGGAGCGGTCAACCTTGGACGGATCCTTGCCAGAGAAGGCGCCGCCGCCATGCGGCGCCGCGCCGCCGTAGGTGTCGACGATGATCTTGCGGCCGGTCAGGCCGCAATCGCCCATCGGGCCGCCGATGACGAAGCGGCCGGTCGGGTTGATCAGGAACTTCGTTTCCGGGGTGATCATCTCCGGCGGCAGCACCGGCTTGATGATGTCCTCGATCACCGCCTCGGTCAGCGTCTGGTGGTCGATGTCCGGGCTATGCTGGGTGGACAGCACCACGGTGTCGATGCGCTTGGGCAGGCCGGTGGCGCTGTCATAGACGCAGGTGATCTGACTCTTGGCGTCCGGACGCAGCCACGGCAGACGGCCGTCCTTGCGCAGCTCGGCCTGACGCTGCACCAGGCGGTGCGCGTAGTAGATCGGGAACGGCATCAGCGTCGGGGTTTCGTCGCAGGCGTAGCCGAACATCAAACCCTGATCGCCAGCGCCCTGGTTCAGATCCAGGCCTTCGCCTTCGTTGACGCCTTGAGCGATGTCCGGGGATTGCTTGTCATAGCAGGCCATCACCGCGCAGCCGCGGTAATCGAAGCCCAGCTCGGAATCGTCATAGCCGATGCGCTTGATGGTGTCGCGCGCGACCTTGATGTAGTCGATGTTGGCGGTGGTGGTGATTTCGCCGGCCAGCACGACCAGGCCGGTATTCACCAGCGTTTCGGCGGCCACGCGCGCGTACTTGTCTTCGCGCAGGATGGCGTCCAGAATCGCATCGGAAATCTGGTCGGCGACTTTGTCCGGATGGCCTTCGGAGACGGACTCCGAGGTAAACAGGTATTCACTCATTTATTCTGCGTTCCCAAAAAATACAAAACCCTGTGATGATAAAATAGGCCGCTTTCAGACCAAGACTGCTGAAATCATGTCCAAGCTAGTCCATTTGCTGCTGTCTGTCCTGGCGCACCTTCCCTTATCCTGGCTACAAGGTTTGGGTGCCGCTCTGGGGCAACTGACTTATCGTGCTTCCCCCGGTTTTGCCGCTAGGCTGCGGGAGAATCTAAGTTCTAGTAAAATCTTCGAAAATTATCAGGTTTTACCACGTGAAGTCAAACGGAGCGCGGCGGAAACTGGCAAAGGCGCGCTTGAGCTGGCCATTGCCTGGTGTCGCAGCCCGGAAGACATTGCCGCCATGGTCAAACGATGCGAAGGCTGGGTCCATGTGGAGCAGGCCCTCGCTAGCGGCAACGGTATTATATTCGTAACTCCGCACTTAGGCAGCTACGATATCGCCGGTCGTTATATTAGTTCGCGCCTGCCCTTCCCGCTGACCGCCATGTACCGGCCGCCCAAACTGCAGTGGCTGGAACCGGTGATGCAGGCCGGACGCGCCCGCGGCAAGGGCAAGACCGCGCCCGCCACCGCGGCCGGCGTGCGCGTGCTGATGAAGGCGCTGAAATCGGGCGAAGCCACCATCATCCTGCCGGACCAGGCGCCAGCCAACGGCGAAGGCGTCTGGGCGCCGTTCTTCGGCCGCCCGGCTTACACCATGACGCTGGTGCCGCGCCTGGCTCAGATGAGCGGCGTGACCATGCTGTTCTTCGTCGGCGAACGGCTGCCTGGCGGCCAAGGCTTCGTCGTGCACATCGAACCGCTGGAGCAGCCGTTCTCCGGGGACAAGGAAGCCGACTGCGCGCAGATGAACCGCCAGGTGGAAAACCTGATCCGCCGCTTCCCCAGCCAATATCTGTGGAGCTACAACCGTTATAAATGCCCGCCCGGCGCCAGCCGGCCGGATGCGCAATCCTAAGGACAACCATGAAATTCGCTTTCGCCCTGCTGTGGCTGATCCGGCTGCTGCCTATGCCAGCCATCGGCCTCCTCGCCCGCGGCCTGGGCAATATCGCCTATCTGCTGGCCGGCAGCCGCCGCCGCGTCGGCCTGATCAATTTGCGCCTGTGTTTCCCGGACATGCCCATCGCCGAGCGCAAGCGGCTGATCCGCAAGAACTGCCAGCACATGATACGGATGGTGCTGGAGTACGGCGTGTGCTGGTGGAGTTCAGCCAAGCGCATCGACAAGCTGGTCGACATCAAGAATTTGCATTACGTCACGGATCTGCGCGAACAGGGAGAAGACGTGATCCTGTTCTACCCGCATTTCGTCGGCTTCGAGATGTGCGTCTACGCGCTGAACCAATACATCCCGCTGGTCAGCGTCTACTCGCACCAGAAGAACGAGGCGCTGGACCAGCAGATCTACGCCGGCCGCCAGCGTTACGACAATGCCTACATCGTGTCGCGCCAGGAAGGCCTGCGCCCCATCATCAAGGCCATGCGCAAGGATCACGCGCCCTTCCTGTATCTGCCGGACCAGGACTTCGGCGTGCGCGACTCGCTGTTCGTCGATTTCTTCGGCGTCAAGGCCGCCACCATCACCGGCCTGTCGCGCATCGCCAAGCTGGCCCGCGCCAAAGTGGTGCCCGCCATCGCCCGCCGCGTCGGCGACCGTTTCGAACTGGAGTTCTACCCTGCCTGGGACGGCTATCCCAGCGAAGACATCGAGGCCGATACCCGCCGCATGAACGCCTTCCTGGAAGACCGCGTCCGCGAAATTCCAGACCAGTACTTCTGGCTGCACAAACGCTTCAAGAACCGTCCGCAGGGCGAGGCGCGTTTCTACTGACACTCGGCCGGCTGGGCCGCGTCCGATCGCCACGCTATGCCATTGAGCTAAATCAATGGCCTGCTCTAGCGTCGTGCTGTATATTGTTAAACTTTTTTACAATTCGAAAACAAACTTTTAATTTTAGGAATAAGATGATGCGGAGTCCTGCCCTGTTCGCCCTGTCCGCCGCGGCCATCGCGCTGACCGGCTTGTCCGGCTGCGCCACCGAAAGCTCCCAAGCCCTGGCCGTGCAGCAAGTGGCCAGCGCCAACAAACCCTATGCCGGCGCGCGCGCGCCCATCTCCGTGGGCAAGTTCGATAACCGTTCCAGCTATATGCGCGGCATCTTCTCCGACGGCGCCGACCAGCTGGGCGGCCAGGCCAAGACCATCCTGATCACCCATCTGCAGCAAAGCAATCGCTTCAATGTGCTCGATCGCGCCAATCTGGAAGAGATCAAGCAGGAGGCCGGCCTGAAGAAGCAAGCGCAAAACCTGAAGGGCGCGGACTATGTCGTCACCGGCGACGTCACCGAGTTCGGCCGCAAGGAAGTGGGCGACCAACAGCTGTTCGGCATCCTCGGCCGCGGCAAGGAGCAAATCGCTTATGCCAAGGTCAATCTGAACATCGTCAACACTCTGACCTCCGAAGTGGTGTATTCCGCCCAGGGCGCCGGCGAATACAAGCTGTCCAATCGCGAAATCGTCGGCTTTGGCGGCACCGCCAGCTATGACTCCACGCTGAACGGCAAAGTGCTGGATCTGGCCATCCGCGAAGCGGTCAACAACCTCGTCAATGGCATCGACGCCGGCGCCTGGAAGCCCGCCAAGTAACTCCCCTATCCGTGAAGACAATGAATACGAAGAAGAAATCAGGCGGCATCGCAGCCGCCATCGCCAGCGCGCTGCTGCTGTCCGCCTGCGCAGGCGGCCCGCCCCATCTGTACCAATGGGAAGGCTATCAGCCGCAAGTCTATGCCTACCTGAAGGGCGATGCGCAGGATGCGCAGCAGCAAATTTCCGTCCTGGAAGAAGGCTTGCAGAAAATCCGCGCCAACGGCAATCACGAACCTCCTGGCTATCATGCCCAACTGGGCATGCTGTATGCGTCGAGCGGCCGCCTGGACCGCATGCAGAGCGAGTTCCTGACCGAGAAGAAACTGTTCCCGGAGTCAACCGCCTATATCGACTTCCTGCTGTCCAAGCAGAAGCCATAAGGAGCCCGCCATGCTGAAAACCCTATCCAAGATGGCCTGCATCGCCGCGCTGGCCGCGCTGGCGACCGGTTGCGCCGCGCCGGTGAAGCGCGACTACACCGCCTACAAGCAAAGCAAGCCGCGCGCCATCCTGATCCTGCCGCCGGTCAACGATTCGCCGGACGTCAACGCCACCAACGGCGTGCTGTCCCAGATGACCTATCCGCTGGCGGAAGCCGGCTATTACGTGCTGCCGGTGGCCCTGGTCAGCGAGACATTCAAGCAGAACGGCGTAAGCACGCCCAATGACATGCAAGCGCTGCCCATCGCCAAGCTGCGTCAGATCTTCGGCGCCGACGCCGCGCTGTACACCACGATCAAGCGTTATGGCGTGCACTATAGCGTGCTGGACAGCGTGGCCGAGGTATCGGTCACCGCCAAACTGCTGGACTTGAAAACCGGCCAGGAATTGTGGGAAGGCAGCGCCAGCGGCAACAATGCCAACAACAATAACGCCGGCGGCGGTCTGATCGGCATGCTGGTCAGCGCGGCGATCAAGCAGATCGTCAACAATGTGAGCGATGCCACTTATCCGGTAGCCGGCATGACCAGCAATATGCTGCTGTCCGCCGGCCATCCGAACGGCGTGCTCTACGGCCCGCGCTCCCCCAGCTACGGCACCGACTGATCAAGTCGTCGCGCAACCAGTCAATCGCCCGCCATGCAGCGGGCGATTTTTTTTTGACCTTACCAGTCAGGCAGCAGGAAAGGCTGCGCGCAGGAGTCTTCGTACTCGCCGTCCGGCGTATTCACGAAACTCTCCGCCGCCGGGAAAGCGGCCAGCTTATCCGCCTGCAGCGTGAACCAGAACTGGGTCAGCACATTGCGGCCCTGGGCATCCTTGCCGCATTGCAGCTGCAAGGAACGGCGCTGATCCGTGCCGAAGGTTTTGGCGAATGCGTCTTGCAGGTCTTCGCGGCTGCGGGTTTGTCCGGCCTGTTCGAGCAAGTAATGACCGAAGCCGCTGTCGGCCGCCGCCTGACGCATGCTTAACGCCGTCGCAAAGAATTGTTGCGCCGGAAAGCCGAAACACTGGGCATGTTTGACGTATTCGTGCAACTGCAGATCATCCTGCAATTGCGGCATGAACTGGCGCAGCTGTTGTTGCAGTGCGTCCGGCAACGCCGGCACCATGGTCACATGCGGGAAAGACGAGCAGCCCTGCGCCCACCACTGCCGCACCGGCACGTTCTGGTCTATCAGGCTCTGTGGTTCGGATGCCCAGAGGCCATGCAGGCCTATCTTGACTTCGTGCGACTGCCCGGGCAGGCAACCGCCCCCCGTCGAACAGAAGCCGGGTTGCCAGGTCAGCGCGTAGGTATAGCGCGGAAAATCGGCGTGACGCGCCGGCTTCAACTCGCCGGCATGGGCGATGCCGACTAGCGCCAGCGCGGAAATCAGACAAGAAAAGACATTTTTCATAAGGACTCGCTGCTGTGGGCGGCCCGCACAGCGCGGGCGGCGACAAGACATGCAAATGTCAATTTTTTGCCTGCCGATTGCAAGCGCCGGCAACGCAACTTAACAAAAAAGCACCGCCTGGGCGGTGCTTTCTTGCGATGCGGCTGCCGGCTCAATGCGCCGGCTTGCGCCAGAAGTATCGGTAGACATAGCCGGGGAAGGCCGCCACCAGGAACAGCGCGAATGTGGTGACATAGAACTGCCAATGCTGTTCTTGCGCCGGCATGTCCCTCGTCTCCAACAAGTGGGCCAGTCCGCCGATCAGCGCGTACAGCGCCACCAGTTCCAGCGCCTGCCAGCCGAAATGCTTGCGCGCCACCTGGATGAAGCCCGCCACGCGGTTGGTGGCGAACGGCAAGTTGGCGGCAAGCGCGGCCAGCAACAGCAGAATGGTGATGCTGCTATCCATGGCCGCTTCCTTACATCATGCCCAGAGACTGGCGCATGGCTTGCGCGCACAGCTCAAGCAGAGACTGCGGCAGCATGCCCACCACCAGCAGCGCCAGCGCGTTCAGCGACAGCACCAGCTTCATGTCGGCGCGCACCGCGATCGGCGCAGTGTCCTGCGCTTCGTCGAAGTAGATGGCCTTCACTACGCGCAGGTAGTAGAAGGCGCCGATCACCGACATCAGGACCGAGAACACGGCCAGCTTGACCATGCCGATGTCCAGAATGGCCTTGATCACCGCGAACTTGGCGTAGAAGCCCAGCAGCGGCGGGATGCCCGCCATCGAGAACATGGCCAGCAGCATCAGCAGCGCGTACCAGCTGTTGCGGCTGTTCAGGCCCTTCAGGTCGTCGATCTTCTCGCACTCGAAACCCTTGCGGGACAGCGCCAGGATGATGCCGAAGCCCACCATGGACATGGCCACGTACACCACGGCGTAGAACAGCGCGGCGGTGTAGCCCTGCTGGGTGCCGGACAGCACGCCCAGCAGCAGGAAGCCCATGTGCGAAATCGTGGAGTAAGCCAGCATGCGCTTGATATTGGTCTGCACGATGGCGGTGATGTTGCCGATGGCCATGGACAATACGGCCACGATGATCAGCATCGCCTGCCAATCGCCCACCAGCACGTCCAGGCCTTGGGCCAGGATGCGCAGCACGAAGACGAAGGCGGCCAGCTTGGGCGCGGCGCCAACCATCAGCGTCACGGAAGTCGGCGCGCCTTGGTACACGTCCGGCACCCACATGTGGAACGGCACGGCGCCCAGCTTGAAGCTCAGGCCGGCCACGATGAACACCAGACCGAAGATCAGCAACAGCGGGTTGGCGGAGTGCGTCTTGATGGACTTGGCGACGGCGGCCAGTTCCAGCGAGCCGGTGGCGCCGTAGATCATCGAGATGCCGTACAGCAGCAGGCCGGAAGCCAGCGCGCCCAGCACGAAGTACTTCATCGCCGACTCGGTGGCCGGGACGGAGTCGCGTTGCAGCGCGATCAGCGAGTACAGCGCCAGCGACAGCAGCTCCAGGCCCATGTACAGGGTCAGGAAGTGCGAGGCGGACACCATCAGGTTCATGCCCAACAGCGCGAACAAGGACAGCGAGAAGTACTCGCCCTTGAACAGGCCGCGGTCAGCGGTGTACTGACGGCTGTACACCAGCACCACGGCGGTGGCGGCGTACATCGCCAGCTTGACCAGAGATGCCAGCGGATCGGCCACGTACATGCCGGAGAAAGTGATCACCGGGTACGGGGTAAAAGTGCTTACCTGGACAATGGCGGTGCCGGCCAGCGTCAGCAGCGTCAGGCCGTAGGTGATGCAGCGCTTTTCATCGGGGATGAAAAGATCCAGCATCAGCACCACCAGCAAGGCGCCGATCAGGAACAGCTCCGGCATCGCGGGTATCAGGTTGAGATCAGCCCAATTCATTTGTGTGTATTCCTTCCGCGCTTACAGCTTGCTCTGCGCAACATGCGTGATCAGGTCGTTCACCGCCAGGTGCATCTTGGCGACGAAAGCCTGCGGGTACAGGCCCATGCCCAGCACCATCACAGCCAGGATGGCCAGCACCAGGAACTCGCGCTTGTTCACGTCGGACAGTGCCGCCACGTGCTCGTTGGCCACATCGCCGAAGATCACGCGCTTGTACATCCACAGGGTGTAGGCGGCGCCGAAGATCAGCGTGGTGGCGGCCAGGGCGGCGTACCAGAAGTTCACTTGCACCGAACCCATGATGACCATGAATTCGCCGACGAAGCCGGAGGTGGCCGGCAGGCCGGAGTTGGCCATCGCGAACAGCATCATGAAGGCGGCGAAGATAGGCATCTTGTTGGCCACGCCGCCGTAGTCGGCGATGTTGCGGCTGTGCACGCGGTCGTACATGACGCCGATGCAGAAGAACATCGCGGCGGACACGAAGCCGTGGGACACCATCTGCACCAGCGCGCCCTCAACCGCCCACTGGTTCATCTCGTTGCCGGTGAACATGAACATGCCCAGGGTCACGAAGCCCATGTGGGAGATGGACGAGTAAGCCACCAGCTTCTTCATGTCGGACTGCACCAGCGCCACCAGGCCGATGTAGACCACCGCGACCAGCGACAGGCCGACGATGATCGGACCCAGCGTGCGCGAGGCGTCAGGCAGGATGGGCAGCGCGAACCGCAGGAAACCGTAAGCGCCGATCTTCAGCGTGATCGCGGCCAGCACCATGGAGCCGCCGGTCGGCGCTTCCACGTGGGCGTCCGGCAACCAAGTGTGGACCGGCCACATCGGCACCTTCACCGCGAAGGACAGGAAGAAGGCGATGAACAGCAGGATCTGCACGGTCAGCGGGATCTTGGCGATCTGATGGAAAGCCTGGATGTCGAAGTTCTTGCCAGCCTGGAAGTACAGGTAGATCAGCGCCACCAGCATCAGCAGCGAGCCGAGCAGGGTGTACAGGAAGAACTTGATCGAAGCGTAAACGCGACGCGGACCGCCCCAGACGCCGATGATCAGATACATCGGAATCAGCATGCCTTCGAAGAAGACATAGAACAGGATCGCATCCAGCGCGGCGAACGCGCCGTTGATCAGGCCGGACATGATCAGGAAGGCGGCCATGTACTGCGACACGCGCTTCTGGATCACTTCCCAGCCAGCAATCACCACCAACAAGGTGGTGAAGCTGTTCAACACGACGAACAGCATGGAGATGCCATCCACGCCCAGGTGGTAATTGATGTTGAACGCGGCAATCCACGGCTTCAGCTCTTCGAACTGCATGCCGCCGTTAAGGTTGTTGAACTCGGTGAACAGCGGCACCGACAGCAGGAAGCCCGCGAGGGCCCCCGCTAAGGCGAGCCAGCGCGCCAGCGGCGCGCGCTGGTCGCCGCCGGTGGCCAGCACCACGAGGCCGGCCAGGATCGGCGTCCAGATCACCAGACTTAGCAGATTTGTGGACATAATCAAACCTATATTGTTATTTCAATCCCGAAGGCCGGACTCAGCGCATGATCAGCGGCAGGAACCACCAGGTCATCAGACCCAGCACGCCGATAATCATTGCGGTTGCGTAGCTGTAGATGAAACCGGTCTGCAGACGACGAGTCACAGTCGAGAACCATCCCACCAGCTTGGCGGTGCCGTTTACCATCAGGCCGTCGATCAGCAGCATGTCGCCCACCTTCCAGAAGAAGGTGCCGAGAGCGCGCGAGCCCTTGGCGAACACGGCGAAGTAGATCTCGTCCAGGTAGTACTTGTTTTCCAGCAGCTTGTGCAGCGGAGCGCACTTCTCCTTGATGGCGGCCGGAATGTGCGGCGCCTTCATGTAGAAGTACCAAGCCACCACCACGCCGGCCAAGGCCAGCAGGAAAGGCAGGCTGGTGAACGCATGCAGGCCCATGCCCACGGCGCCGTGGAACTCATGCGCCAGCTCTTCCATGGCCGGATGCGCTTCGTTGTTGACCGCGATCACGCCCTTGAAGAAGTCGCCGTAGACCAGTTTGTCTATGCCGAAGAAACCCACCAGCACGGACGGAATGGCCAGCAGCACCAGCGGCAGGGTCACTACCCACGGGCTTTCATGCGGCTTGTCGTTCGGGCCCAGGCCATGATGATGGTCATGAGACACTTCTTCCTCATCGCTGTCGCCATGGTGCTCGTGGTGCGAGCCATGGTTCTGCATCCAGCGTTCCTTGCCGTGGAAGACCAGGAAGTACATGCGGAAGGAGTAGAAGGCAGTCACGAACACGCCGGCGATCACGGCGAAGTAGGCGAAGCCGGCCGCGGACAGATGCGAAGCGGCGACCGCCTCGATGATCGAGTCCTTGGAGTAGAAGCCGGAGAAGAACGGCGTGCCGATCAGCGCCAGCGAGCCCAGCAGCGAGGTTATCCAGGTGATGGGCATGTACTTGCGCAGGCCGCCCATATTGCGCATGTCCTGGTCATGGTGCATGCCCATGATCACGGAACCGGCGCCCAGGAACAGCAGGGCCTTGAAGAAGGCGTGGGTCATCACGTGGAACATCGCCACCGAGTACGCCGAAGCGCCCAGCGCCACGGTCATGTAGCCCAGCTGAGACAGCGTGGAGTAAGCCACCACGCGCTTGATGTCGTTCTGCACGATGCCGAGGAAACCCATGAACAGCGCGGTGATCGCGCCGGCCACCAGGATCACGTTCAGCGCGGTGTCGGACAGCTCGAACAGCGGGCTCATGCGCGACACCATGAAGATGCCGGCCGTCACCATGGTGGCGGCGTGGATCAGCGCGGAGATCGGGGTCGGGCCTTCCATCGAGTCCGGCAGCCACACGTGCAGCGGGAACTGCGCGGACTTGCCCATCGCGCCGATGAACAGCAGGATGCAGGTGACGGTCATCAGCGACCACTCATGGCCCGGGATGATTTCGATGGTCTTCTGCGCCAGCACCGGAGCGGCGGCGAACACGTCGCTGTAGTTCAGCGAGCCGCCGAAGTAGGCCAGCACCATGCCGATGCCCAACAGGAAGCCGAAGTCGCCCACGCGGTTGACCAGGAAGGCCTTCAGGTTGGCAAACACCGCGGTCGGGCGCTTGAACCAGAAGCCGATCAGCAGGTAGGACACCAGACCCACCGCTTCCCAACCGAAGAACAGCTGGATGAAGTTGTTGCTCATCACCAGCATCAGCATCGAGAAGGTAAACAGCGAGATGTAGCTGAAGAAGCGCTGATAGCCCGGATCATCCT
Source organism: Chromobacterium alticapitis (assembly GCF_002924365.1). Lineage (GTDB taxonomy): Bacteria > Pseudomonadota > Gammaproteobacteria > Burkholderiales > Chromobacteriaceae > Chromobacterium > Chromobacterium alticapitis. The sequence goes on from NZ_PQWB01000036.1 coordinate 112,024, forward strand.
GCATGTAGCCGATGGTGTAGATATGCACCATCAGCGACACGAAGGTGACCACCACCAGCATCATCGCGGTCAGCGAGTCCACCAGGAAGCCGACCACGAACTCGTGGCCGCCTACGGTCAGCCAGGTGTAGACCGGGCCGTTGAACACCTCCGCGCTTCCGTTCAGGAAGCCCAGGAGCACCTTGAGCGACAGCGCGGCGGAGACCGCCACGCCGGCTATCGTGACGACGTGCGAGGCGCGCCGTCCGATCGCCCATCCAAAAAGGCCTGCAATGATGGAACCCGCCAGCGGAGCGAGTGCAATCAGCAGGTATAAGCTCTTCATATCCATGCTTTTGTGCTTTAGTTGTGGTTCCGGTTTGCCTTAGCCCTTGAGGCTGCCCAAGTCTTCAACATTGATGCTCTGCAGGTTGCGGAACAGCACCACCAGAATCGCCAGACCAATGGCGGACTCGGCGGCGGCAACCGTCAGGATGAAGAACACGAAGATCTGCCCAGCAGAATCCGACAGATAGTGCGAGAACGCGATGAAGTTGAAATTCACCGCCAGCAGCATCAGTTCGATGGCCATCAGCAGGATGATCAGGTTTTTCCGGTTCAGGAAAATCCCAAGCACGCTGATGGCGAACAGGATGGCGGCCAGCACCAGAAAGTGAGTCAGTGTCAGCACGTTTCCTCCCTTATTGGTTGATTGGCCGTCAGGCCTGTTGCTCACCGGAATCGGCCGTTTCGGCTTCATCCACTTTTTTCACGGCTGCCATCTTGACGATGCGGACGCGGTCTTCGCGGCGCACCTTCACCTGGATGGCGGGATCGACCACCTTGCTGTCCTTGCGCTCGCGCATGGTCAGGCCGATGGCGGCGATCATGGCCAACAGCAGCACGACCGCCGCGATCTCGAACGGCAGCAGGTAGGTGGTGTACAGCTGGCTGCCCAGCATCTTGACGTTGCTGAAGTCCGCCGCCAGAGGCGCGGCGGCCTTGAACTGGCCCAGGCCGGCTTGCGGGCTCATCAGGATCAGCGCCATCTCGAACACCATGATGGCGCCGACGAGGGCGGCCACCGGCAGGTTCTTCCAGAAGCCTTCGCGCAGCTGTTCGATATTGATGTCCAGCATCATCACCACGAACAGGAACAGCACCATCACCGCGCCGACGTAAACCAGCACCAGCGTGATCGCCAGGAACTCGGACTCCATCAGCAGCCAGTGGCCGGCGCTGGTGAAGAAAGCCAGCACCAGATACAGCGCGGCGTGAACCGGGTTCTTGGCCGTCACCACGCGCAGACCGGCGAAGATCAGGATGGCGGACAGAACGTAGAAAATTACCGTAGTCAGGTTCATGGTCCCCCCTTAGCGATACTTGGCGTCAGCCGCCTTGTTGGCGGCGATTTCGGCCTCGTACTTATCGCCCACAGCCAACAACATCGGCTTGGTGTAGTAGAGGTCGCCACGTTTTTCACCGTGGTATTCGAAAATGTGGGTTTCCACGATCGCGTCCACCGGACAGGCTTCCTCGCAGAAGCCGCAGAAGATGCACTTGGTCAGATCGATGTCGTAGCGCGAGGTGCGGCGGGTGCCGTCTTCGCGTTCCTCCGACTCGATGCTGATCGCCATCGCCGGGCATACTGCTTCGCACAGTTTGCAGGCGATGCAGCGCTCTTCGCCGTTGGCGTAGCGGCGCTGCGCGTGCAGGCCGCGGAAGCGCGGCGAAATCGGCGTCTTCTCTTCCGGGAACTGCACCGTGATCTTGCGGGCGAAGAAGTAGCGGCCAGTGACCATCAGGCCCTTGACCAGCTCCACCAGCAGGAAGGTCTTGAAAAAGTTGCGGATCGAATTCATTTTTTCACCTATCCCCTGTCTCAGTGCCAAATCGACAGCGGGGTAAACATCCACACGCCCACCACCAGGATCCACACCAGGGTCACCGGAATGAACACTTTCCAGCCCAGACGCATGATCTGGTCATAGCGATAGCGCGGGAAGGTGGCACGGAACCACAGGAAGCAGAACAACACCATCGCCACCTTGACTGCCAGCCAGAAGAAGCCGCCGGCGCCCAAGATGCCCCACGACGCCGGGAACGGCGACAGCCAGCCGCCCAGGAACAGCAGCGAGGTCAGCGCGGCGACCAGGATCATGTTGGCGTATTCGGCCAGGAAGAAGATCGCGAAGGCCATGCCCGAGTATTCCACATGGAAACCGGCCACGATTTCGGATTCGCCTTCCGCCACGTCGAACGGCGCGCGGTTGGTTTCGGCCACGCCGGAGATCAGGTAGACGATGAACAGCGGGAACAGCGGGAGCCAGTTCCACGACAGCAGCGAGCCGCCGGCCATGCCCGCGCCCTGCTGCTTGACGATATCGACCAGATTCAGGCTGCCGGACACCATCAGCACGCCGACCAGCGCGAAGCCCATCGCCAGCTCGTAAGACACGATCTGGGCGGCGGAACGCATGGCGCCGAGGAAGGAGTACTTGGAGTTGCCCGCCCAGCCGGCGATGATCACGCCGTATACGCCCATGGACGTCAGCGCCAGGATGTACAACAAGGAAGCGTTGACGTTGGCCAGCACCAGCTTGTCGGTGAACGGAATCACCGCCCAGGCCGCCAGCGCCGGGCCGATGGACAGCACCGGCGCCAGCAGGAACAAGCCCTTGCTGGAGTTGGTCGGCAGGATGATTTCCTTCATCAGCAGCTTCACCGCGTCGGCGATGGGCTGCAGCAGGCCGAACGGACCCACGCGGTTGGGGCCGATGCGGATCTGCATATAGCCGATCACCTTGCGCTCGGCCAGCGTCAGATACGCCACGCAGCCCAACATCGGCAGCACGATGGCGAGTATCTTCAGCAGGGTCCAAACCGCGAGCCCCGCTTCGGCGCCAATAATACCTTGTAAGAACTCCATGGCTTACCCCTGCTTGATCTCGATAGCGTCGAACATGCCGCCTAGCGCCAGCGTGGAAGCGTGCGCGGTGGCGACCCGTACCACGTCGGCCGGCAGGCTGTCGTCGGCCTCGACGCGCACGCGCGCCTCGCCCGAGCCCTGCTTCAGCAGCGCGGTGGAGCCAGAGTCGATTCCCAGCTTGGCCAGCAGGCTGCCGTGCGCGCGAGCGACGTCGGCGTCCCGCGCTTCGCGGGTTTGCTGCAGCGGCTTGGCGCGGCGGCTGATGGCGTCGGCCTGGTACATCGGCACTTCACCCACGCGGACGATGCCGGAGGCGACAGCCGGATTGGCCGCAACCTTGGACAGCGCGTTGTTCAGCTTGGAAGCCAGATCGCCGAACTCGGCGCGCACGTCTTCGGCGCTGTTCTGCTCGAAGCCGGCCAGGCTCAGCATATTGCCCAGCACGCGCAGCACCTTCCAGGCCGGGCGGGCTTCACCCAGCGGCTTCACCACGCCGTTGAAGGTTTGCAGCTTGCCTTCCATATTGACGAAGGAGCCGGCGGTCTCGGAGAACGGCGCGATAGGCAGCAGCACGTCGGCGTAGTCCAGCAGGCCCTGGCCCTTGTAGGCGCTCAGCGCGATCACGGTGGCGGCTTGCTTCATCGCGGCCACGGCGGCTTGGCTGTCGTAGCTGTCGAATTCCACTTCCGTGTTCAGCAGGAAGTAGGCCTTCTTAGGCTTGGCGATCATCGCGGCGGCGTTGTCGCCGCTTTGCGCCCATGCGCCCACCAGTTCGGCGCCCACGCTGTTGGCGGCTTCGGCCAGGATGCCGAAACGCGCGCCGGACAGGCGGGAGATTTCCTGGGCCAGCGACAGCAGCTGGCTGTAGGCCGGGTGGTGCTGCGCCACATTGCCCAGCACGATGGACGCGGTTTCCGCGCCGCTCAGGCTTTCAGCGATGACGCGCGCTTGGGCGGACACTTCCACTGCAGCCAGGTCGATCTCGGTCGAGCCGGATTTGATCTTGGCGATGGCCTTCAGCACTTGCGACAGCGCGTTCACCAGCGCCAGCGGCGACACGATCAGCTTGCCCTTGATCTGGGTCAGCAGGTTGTCGTCGGCGACGTGGATAATGTTCAGCTCGCTGCCCTTCTTCACTGATTGGCGCAGGCGGGATGCCAGCAGCGGCTGTTCCTTGCGCAGCGTGGAGCCCACCACCAACACGGACTTGGCCGCAGCCAGTTCCACGATGGAGGAGCCCAGCCACTCGGCGCCTTGCTTGGCGGCGTCGGCGGAGAAATCGCTGCGGCGCAGGCGGTAATCCACGGCGTTGACGCCGAAGGCGCGCGCCAGCTTTTGCGCCAGGTGCAGTTCCTCCGTGGTGGAGTGCGGGTTCAGCAGGAAGCCGATGGCGTCCTTGCCGTGATCGGCGGACACGCCGTTCAAGCCCTTGACCACGTAGTTCAGCGCGGTTTCCCAGTCAGTCTCGTGCCACTTGCCGTCGAACTTGATCATCGGCTTGGAGAGACGCTCGGCGCTGTTCAGGCCTTCATAGGAGAAGCGGTCGCGGTCGGCGATCCAGCACTCGTTGATGGCTTCGTTTTCCAGCGGCAGCACGCGCATCACTTCATTGCTCTTGACCTGGACCACCAGGTTGGAGCCGAGGCCGTCGTGCGGACTCACCGACTTGCGGCGGGACAGTTCCCAGGCGCGGGTGCTGTAGCGGAACGGCTTGGAGGTCAGCGCGCCCACCGGGCACAGGTCGATCACGTTGCCGGAGATTTCCGAGTCCACGGTCTTGCCCAGGAAGGGCAGGATCTCGGAGAACTCGCTGCGGTTGGCCATGCCGATTTCCTGGTAGCCGCCCACTTCTTCGGTGAAACGCACGCAACGGGTGCAGTGGATGCAACGCGACATTTCCTCGGCGGAAACCAGCGGGCCCATGTCCTTGCCCACCACCACGCGCTTGTCTTCCTCGTAGCGCGAGGTCGAGTTGCCGTAGCCGACGGCCAGGTCTTGCAGCTGGCATTCGCCGCCCTGGTCGCAAATCGGGCAGTCCAGCGGGTGGTTGATCAGCAGGAATTCCATCACGCCCTGCTGCGCCTTCTTGGCCAGCGGCGACGCGGTGTGGACCTTCATGCCGTCAGTGACGGGCGTGGCGCAAGCCGGCAGCGGCTTCGGCGCTTTTTCCACTTCCACCAGGCACATGCGGCAGTTGGCCGCGATGGACAGTTTCTTGTGGTAGCAGAAGTGCGGAATATAGGTGCCCACGGAATGGGCCGCCTCGATGACGGTGCTGCCCTGGGGCACCGTCAGTTTTTTACCGTCGATTTCGATTTCAAGCATCGCTCAACACCATTTGTGATCCACCAAGGTCTTTCCGTGTTCGATCGCGTGTTCGAACTCGTTGCGGAAATGCTTGGTGAAACTGCGAACCGGGAACACCGCGGCGTCGGCCAGCGCGCAGATGGTGCGGCCGGCCATATTGTTGCCCACGGAATCCAGAAGCTCCAGATCGCCCTTGCGGCCCTGGCCGTTGGCGATGCGATGGATGACGCGGTAGAGCCAGCCGGTGCCTTCGCGGCACGGCGTGCACTGGCCGCAGGATTCTTCGTGGTAGAAATAGGCCAGACGCTCCAGCGCCTTGACCATGCACACGTCCTCGTTCATCACGATCACGGCGCCCGAACCCAGCATGGAGCCAGCCTTGGCGATGCTATCGTAGTCCATGGTGCATTGCATCATGATATCGGCCGGCAGCACCGGCGCGGAGGAACCACCCGGAATCACCGCCTTCAGCTTCTTGCCGTCGCGCATGCCGCCGGCCATTTCCAGCAGCTCGCTGAACGGGGTGCCCAGCGCGATCTCGTAGTTGCCCGGACGGTTGACGTGGCCGGAAATCGAGAACAGCTTGGTGCCGCCATTGTTCGGCTTGCCCTTCTCGAGGAAGGTTTGCGCGCCGTCGCGAATGATGAACGGCACCGAGGCGAACGATTCGGTGTTGTTGATCGTGGTCGGCTTGCCGTACAGGCCGAAGCTGGCCGGGAACGGCGGCTTGAAGCGCGGCTGGCCCTTCTTGCCTTCCAGCGACTCCAGCAGCGCGGTTTCTTCGCCGCAGATGTAGGCGCCGTAGCCATGGTGGGCGAACAGGTCGAAGTTGAAGCCGGAGCCCAGGATGTTCTGGCCCAGGAAACCCGCCTTGCGCGCTTCGTCCAGCGCTTCTTCGAACAACTGGTAGTCTTCGAAGATTTCGCCGTGGATGTAGTTGTAGCCCGCCTTGGTGCCCATCGCGTAACCGGCGATGATCATGCCCTCGATCAGCGAGTGCGGGTTGTAGCGGATGATGTCGCGGTCCTTGAAGGTGCCCGGCTCGCCCTCGTCCGTATTGCAGACGACGTACTTGTCGCCCGGGAACGAGCGCGGCATGAAGCTCCATTTCAGGCCGGTGGGGAAGCCCGCGCCGCCGCGGCCGCGCAGGCCGGAGTTCTTCACTTCCGCGATCACGTCCTCTTGCGTCATCTTGGAGTCGAGGATGCGGCGCAGCGCCTGGTAGCCGCCGCGGGCCACGTAGGCGTCCAGACGCCAGCAGTCGGGCTGCGCGGTGTCGACGCCGTCGAAAATCACGCCATTAGCGAAGACAGCCATTATTTCAACTCCGCCAGTTTTTTATCGATTGCTTCGGGCGTCATGAAACTGCACATCTTGTGGTTGTTCACCAGCAAGACCGGCGCGTCGCCGCAGGCGCCCATGCATTCGCCTTCCAGCAGGGTGTACATGCCGTCGGCGCTGGTTTCGCCGATGGCGATGCCCAGTTTCTTCGAGATGTATTCCGCGGCATTGACGCCGCCGGACAGCGCACAGGGCAGATTGGTGCAGACGGTGATCTTGAACTTGCCCACCGGCTTCATGTCGTACATGTTGTAGAACGTGGCGACTTCGTAAGCGGCCACCGGAGCGATGCCCAGGTAGTTGGCCACGAACTCGATCAGTTCCGGGTTCAGGCAGCGCGCTTCCGGGGTTTCACCAGTGGCGCGCCGCTCGTCCTGCGCGATGCGCAGAGCGCCCATCACTGCGGAGCGCTTCTGGTCGGCCGGATATTTGGCGACCTCGCGGTCGATCAAGGCTAGCGATTGTGCGGACAGCATCAGCGGTCAATCTCCCCAAACACGATATCCTGCGTACCGATGATCGCGACGACGTCGGCGATCATGTGGCCCTTGGCCATCTCGTCCAGCGCGGCCAAGTGGGCGTAGCCCGGGGCGCGGATCTTGAGGCGGTACGGTTTGTTGGCGCCGTCGGACACCAGATAGATGCCGAATTCGCCCTTCGGGTGTTCCACCGCCGCGTAAGCCTCGCCTTCCGGCACGTGCATGCCTTCGGTGAACAGCTTGAAGTGGTGGATCAGGTCTTCCATATTGGACTTCATGCCTTCGCGCGAAGGCGGCGCCACCTTATGATTGTCGGTGATCACCGGACCAGGATTGGCGCGCAGCCAGGCTACGCACTGCTGGATGATGCGGTTGGACTGGCGCATCTCTTCCACGCGCACCAGGTAGCGGTCGTAGCAGTCGCCGCCCACGCCCACCGGCACGTCGAAGTCCATCTTGTCGTACACGTCGTACGGCTGGGTCTTGCGCAAGTCCCAGGCGATGCCGGAACCGCGCAGCATCGGGCCGGTCATGCCCAGGTTCAGCGCGCGCTCGGCCGTCACTACGCCGATGCCCACGGTACGCTGCTTCCAGATGCGGTTATCGGTCAGCAGGGTTTCGTATTCGTCGATGTAGCCCGGGAAACGATCCGTGAAGTCGCTGATGAAGTCCAGCATCGAGCCCTTGCGGCCTTCGTTCAGGCGCGCCAGCTCCTTGGCGTTCTTGATCTTGGACACGGTGTACTGCGGCATGCTGTCCGGCAGGTCGCGGTAGACGCCGCCCGGACGGAAATAAGCCGCGTGCATCCGCGCGCCGGACACTGCCTCGTAGCAGTCCATCAAGTCCTCGCGCTCGCGGAAAGCGTACAGGAACATGGTCATCGCGCCGATGTCCAGCGCGTGGGCGCCGATCCACAGCAGGTGGTTCAGCACGCGGGTGACTTCGGCGAACATCACGCGGATGTATTGCGCGCGTTCCGGCACCTCGATGCCCATCAGCTTTTCGATGGCCAGGCAGTAGGCGTGCTCGTTGCACATCATGGACACGTAGTCGAGGCGGTCCATGTACGGCAGCGACTGGATGAAGGTCTTGCTTTCAGCCAGCTTCTCGGTGCCGCGGTGCAGCAGGCCGATGTGCGGGTCGGCGCGCTGAACGACTTCGCCGTCCAGTTCCAGCACCAGGCGCAGCACGCCGTGCGCGGCCGGGTGTTGCGGGCCGAAGTTCAGGGTGTAGTTGCGGATCTCAGCCACCGTAGCTCTCCTCGCGGATGATGCGCGGGGTGATCTCGCGCGGTTCGATGGTCACCGGCTGATAGATCACGCGCTGCTGAGTCGGGTCATAGCGCATTTCCACGTGGCCGGACAGCGGGAAGTCCTTGCGGAATGGATGGCCGACGAAACCGTAGTCGGTCAGCAGGCGGCGCAGGTCGGGATGGCCTTCGAACACGATGCCGTACAGGTCGAACGCTTCGCGCTCGAACCAGTTGACGGCATTCCAGATGTCGTTGACCGAGGGGATGACCGGGAAGGCGTCGTCTTCGGCGAAGACGCGCAGGCGGATGCGGTGGTTCAGCTTGACCGACAGCAGGTGGTACACGGCGGCGAAGCGCGGGCCATCCCACGGCTCGTCGCGGTAGGCGCTGTAGTCCATGCCGCAGACGTCGATGCACTGTTCGAAGGCGAGTTCGGCGTGGTCGCGCAGCGTTTGCGCGACGGACAGCAGATCGGACGCCTTGCAGACGATGGTCAGCTCATCCAGGGCCAGCGTGCTGCGCACGAGCTTGTCGCCCAGCGCCGCCGCAACGACCGAACCCAACGCTTCCATTTTTTTGGAGGCCATAAGTTTCTACCTTAGCGGGCGATGGTGTTGGTACGTTTGATCTTGTTCTGCAGCTGGATGATGCCATACAGCAGCGCCTCGGCGGTCGGAGGACAGCCCGGCACATAGACATCGACCGGCACGATGCGATCGCAGCCGCGAACAACGGAATAGGAGTAATGGTAGTACCCGCCGCCATTGGCACAGGACCCCATCGAGATCACCCAGCGCGGCTCGGCCATCTGGTCGTATACCTTGCGCAGGGCCGGCGCCATCTTGTTGCACAGCGTGCCGGCGACGATCATCAGGTCCGACTGGCGCGGGCTGGGACGGAAGACGATGCCGAAACGGTCCAAGTCATAGCGGGCCGCGCCGGCATGCATCATTTCCACCGCGCAGCAGGCGAGACCGAAGGTCATCGGCCACAGCGAACCGGTGCGGGTGTAGTTGATAAGCTTATCGGCCGTCGTCGTGACGAAGCCTTTCTCCAGAATCCCTTCTACTCCCATTCCAGAGCTCCCTTCTTCCACATGTAGACGAAGCCGAGCGTCAGCACGGCCAGAAACTCGACCATCACGCCAAGGCCATATACGCCCAGATCCTTCAGCACCACGGCCCACGGAAACAGGAAGGCGATTTCCAGGTCGAACAGGATGAAGAGAATGGCGATCAGGTAGTAGCGGACGTCAAACTTCATGCGGGCATCTTCGAAGGCCTCGAAGCCGCATTCGTATGGAGAAAGTTTCTCAGCGTCGGGACGGTTTGGTGCCAGCAGTTTGCCCAAGAGAATAGGGCCCACGCCGACCAGAAGTCCGACGATGACAAACATCAGAATGGGAAAGTAGTTTTGCAGCATTTCCCGTACACCCCCAAAAAAAGAGGGGTCGCCCCCTCTTGGCTCCAAAATAAAACAGGCCACCGGAGTCCCGGTGGCCTGTTTTTGAATGGTGGTGCCGACAGTGAGACTCGAACTCACACAGCTTTCGCCACTACCCCCTCAAGATAGCGTGTCTACCAATTTCACCATGTCGGCACAGAAAAGCTTTTTAAATTGTTACTCCGGGATCTTGGAAGCAGGTCCAGAAGCATTTTTATTAGGCGCGCCTGCCGGGATTTGCGGCGCAGCCTGTTCAATCTTTCCACCCATCACGCCCAGGTCGTGCTTTCCGCCCCCGGAAAGGTACACGAGACCCATGGCAGTAGAGAAGAACACGACCGCGGCGACCGCGGTGGTCCTACTCAGGAAATTCGCGGAACCAGACGCCCCAAACAGACTGCCGGACGAGCCGCTACCAAAAGCTGCGCCCATATCGGCGCCCTTGCCATGCTGCATCAGAACAAGGACGATGATACTCGCTGCGGACAGCAGGTTAACAATCCAAATAAGGGTCTTGAGAAGTTCCATACTATATCAATTTTCCTGCGGCTTGGCAAATCACTCGGAATGAATCGGCGTCCAGCGAGGCCCCTCCGACCAGCGCTCCATCGACGTTTTTCGTCGCCAGGATCGCCTCGGCGTTCTCTGCTTTGACGCTGCCGCCGTAGAGGACGCGAATCTTATCGGAGCCCGCGGCGTTTTGCAAGCACCAGTTTTTGATGAATGCATGGATTTCCGCGATTTGCTCTATCGTCGCCACCTTCCCGGTGCCTATGGCCCACACTGGCTCGTAGGCGATCACGCAGTCGGCCGCGTCCAGTTCCGCCAGCACCGCCAGTTGCGCCGCGACCACTTCCTTATAGCTGCCCGCCTCGCGTTGAGCCAGCGTTTCGCCTACGCACAGCACCGGGATCAACCCGGCGGCGGCGGCATTGCGCATTTTCTGCAGCAACGCGGCATTGTCCTCGCCGAAATACTGGCGGCGCTCGGAATGCCCCACCAGCGCGTAGCGGCAGCCTACGTCGGCCAGCATGGCGGCGCTCGCCTCCCCGGTAAACGCGCCGTCCTCGGCATAGCGACTGACATCCTGCGACGACAAGGCGATGCTGCTGCCTTGCAGCTGCTCGCCCAAGGCCGCCAGATAAACCGCCGGAGCGGCGATGCCCACGCCGTCGCGATTGGTCTCTGCATCGGCCAGCAGGGCCGCGGCCAGCTTGCGCGCGCTGTCCGCGCGGGTGTTCATCTTCCAGTTACCGATCACCAGCTTGCCCGTCATGCCGCTCTCCACATCATTATTCAGAAGAAGATGGCGCGGATTATAGCCCAGCGCGCCCTCCCATCCAATGGTGCTGGATCAAGCATTCACGACTTGTAATATTTCTGAAAAATTTCAGCTATACGATGGCGGCCATCACAACAGTAGCCCATTACATTTCGGGAGTTAAGCATGAAACAGTCCGTACGCTTGGCAGCGGCTCTTGGTTCCGTGTTGATCGCAGGTTCGGTATACGCCGCCGACATCACCGGCGCCGGCGCCACCTTCCCCTACCCGCTGTACGCCAAGTGGGCCGCCAATTACAAGGGCGTCTCCGGCAACAACATGAACTACCAGTCCATCGGCTCCGGCGGCGGCATCAAGCAGATCCAGTCCAAGACCGTGGACTTCGGCGCTTCCGACATGCCGCTGAAGCCGGAAGAGCTGGAAAAAGCCGGCCTGACCCAATTCCCGACCGTGATGGGCGGCGTGGTGCCGGTTTACAATATTCCGGGCATCGCCGCCGGCCAGATCAAATTCACCGGCCCGCTGCTGGCCGACATCTACATGGGCAAGGTCAGCAAGTGGAATGACGCGGCCATCGCCAAGCTGAACCCGGCCGTCAAGCTGCCTGACCAGCGCATCTCCGTGGTGCGCCGCTCCGACGGCTCCGGCACCACCTTCATCTTCACCAACTACCTGTCCAAGGTTTCGCCGGAATGGGCCAAGGATGTCGGCTCCAACACCTCCGTCAGCTGGAAAGGCAGCTCGGTGGGCGGCAAGGGCAATGAAGGCGTAGCCAACTACGTATCGCGCATCAAGGGCGCCATCGGCTATGTGGAATACGCCTACGCCAAGCAGAACAAGCTGGCCTATGGCCTGCTGGAAAACCAGGCCGGCGCCTTCGTGAAGCCGGATGAAGCTTCGTTCAAGGCAGCCGCGGCCAACGCCGACTGGAAGAAGGCGCCGGGCTTCTACCTGCTGCTGACCAACCAACCTGGCAAGGCCAGCTGGCCGATCGCCGGCGCCACCTTCATCCTGATGCATAAGAAGCAGGACAAGCCGGCCCAGGCCAGCGAAGTGCTGAAGTACTTCGACTGGGCCTACAAGAACGGCGATAAAACCGCTCAGGAACTGGATTACATTCCGATGCCCGACACCGTCAAGGGCATCATCCGCACCAGCTGGAAGCAAATCACCGATAATAGCGGCAAGACCGTCTGGAATTAAGCCGCGCGACGCCCGATAGTCGCATCCAGGCCGGAGGGAGCCCGCTCTCTCCGGCCTTGTGTCTGAACCACCAAGACAACGACACATGCAAAAATTGAATCAACAACAGCAGCTGCTGAGTTACCAGCTGCTGCTGGACAAAATCTTCCGCGTGACCACTCGCAGCTTCGCCTTCCTGGTGCTGGCGCTGCTGGTGGGCATTCTCATTTCGCTGCTGGTCGGCGCGCTGCCGACCATCCAGCATTTTGGCCTGGGCTTTCTGACCAGCTCCGAGTGGGACCCGGTACAGAACCGCTTCGGCGCGGTCGTGCCCATCTTCGGCACCTTGGTGACATCTTTCCTTGCCCTGCTGATCGGCGTGCCGGTCAGCTTCGGCATCGCGCTGTTCCTGACCGAGCTCTGCCCCACCTGGCTGAAGCGGCCGCTGGGCATCGCCATCGAACTCTTGGCCGGCATTCCGTCCATCATTTACGGCATGTGGGGCCTGTTCGTGTTCGCGCCCTTCTTCGCCGACCACATCCAGCCATGGGTCATCGAGCATCTGGGAGACTTCCCGCTGATCGGCTTCCTGTTCCAGGGCGCGCCCATGGGCATAGGCCTGTTCACCGCCGGCCTGATCCTGGCCATCATGGTGATTCCCTTCATCGCCTCGGTCATGCGAGATGTATTCGAAGTGGTCCCCACCATGCTGAAGGAATCCGCCTACGGCCTGGGCTCTACCACCTGGGAGGTGGTCCGCTATGTGGTGCTGCCCTACACCAAGACCGGCGTGGTCGGCGGCATCATGCTGGGCCTGGGCCGCGCGCTGGGCGAGACCATGGCGGTGACCTTCGTCATCGGCAACTCCAGCCGCTTCACCACCAGCTTGTTCGAGCCGGGCAACTCCATCGCCTCCTCGCTGGCCAATGAATTCGCCGAGGCCAACGGCGACCTGTATATCGGCTCGCTGATCGAGCTGGGCCTGATCCTGTTCTTCATCACCTTCGTGGTATTGTCCTGCTCCAAGCTGCTGTTGCTGCGCCTGAAGAAGCAGGAAGGCAAGCCGTCCTGATCATGAACCAAGCAAGCAAAACCATGAGCCAAGCCTCCATGAACGACGTCGCCCAGTTCTCCGGCGCCAGCCTGAAACAGGACAGCGTGCTCTATCGCAAGCGCCGCCTGGTCAACAAGCTGACCATGACCGCCTCCATGCTGACCATGGCCTTCGGCCTGTTCTGGCTGTTCTGGATCCTGATCACCTTGCTGCAGCACGGCCTGTCCGGCATCAACTGGCAGGTATTCACCGTCAGCACGCCGCCTCCGGGCAGCACCGGAGGTCTGGCCAACGCCATTTACGGCAGCCTGCTGATGACCGGCTTCGGCACGCTGTTCGGCACGCCCATAGGCATTCTGGCCGGCATTTACCTGGCCGAATTCGGCCAGCGCGGCTGGCTAGCGCCGGCGACCCGCTTCATCAACGACATCCTGCTGTCGGCGCCGTCCATCGTGATCGGCCTGTTCATCTATGAAGTCTACGTCGTATCGGTGGGACACTTCTCCGGCTGGGCCGGCTCCTTCGCGCTGGCCATCCTGGTGATTCCGGTAGTGGTGCGCACCACCGAGAACATGCTGCGCCTGGTGCCCAACAGCCTGCGCGAAGCCGCCGCCGCCTTGGGCGCGCCGCAGTGGAAGGTGACGCTGTACGTGACGCTGCGCTCGGCCAAGGCCGGCGTGCTGACCGGCATCCTGCTGGCGGTGGCGCGCATCTCCGGCGAAACCGCGCCGCTGCTGTTCACCGCGCTGAATAATCAGTTCTTCAACAGCAATATGAACCAGCCCATGGCCAACCTGCCCATCGTGATCTTCCAGTTCGCGATGAGCCCGTACGAGGACTGGCACAAGCTGGCCTGGGCCGGCTCGCTGCTGATCACCTTCAGCGTACTGACCCTGAACATCGTCGCCCGCTGGATGGGCGGCCAAAAGAATCAATCGCATTAAGGCATGACAACCATGACCAGCCCCAGCACCAAGCTTAAGGTTCGCAACCTTAACTTCTTTTACGGCAATTTCCACGCGCTGAAGAACATTCAGCTGGAAATCGCGCCGCGCAAGGTCACGGCCTTCATCGGCCCGTCCGGCTGCGGCAAGTCCACCTTGCTGCGCACCTTCAACCGCATGTACGAGCTCTATCCCGGCCTGCGCGCCGAGGGCGAAATCTTGCTGGACGGCCAAAACGTCCTAGGCCGCGACATCGACGTCAACCTGCTGCGCGCCAAAGTGGGCATGGTGTTCCAGAAGCCGACGCCGTTCCCGATGTCCATCTACGACAACATCACCTTCGGCGTGAAGCTGTATGAGAAATTGTCCAAGGGCGAGATGGAAGACCGCGTGGAGTGGGCGCTGCGCAAGGCCGCGCTGTGGGACGAAGTCAAGGACAAGCTCAAGCAGTCCGGCCACTCGCTGTCCGGCGGCCAGCAACAGCGCCTGTGCATCGCCCGCGCCGTGGCCTCCAAGCCGGAAGTGCTGCTGCTGGACGAACCGACCTCGGCGCTGGACCCGATCTCCACCGCTCACATCGAAGAACTGATCCATGAGCTGAAGGAGGACTACACCATCGCCATCGTGACGCACAATATGCAGCAAGCGGCGCGCGTGTCCGACTTCACCGCCTACATGTACCTGGGCGAGTTGATCGAGTTCGGCAACACCGACGACATCTTCACTGCGCCCAAAGTCAAAGCGACCGAAGACTACATCACCGGCAAATTCGGCTGATCCGCCTCTTGTCCGACAATCGGCCCCGCCCTGCGCGGGGCCGTTGTTCTTGTCGGACAAGATGATGTCGACATGACAAAAAATCAAGGGCTTACCCTTGCGGCAAGCCCGCTCTGTCAAGCGGATTCTGCGGTTTTAGCCGGCAAAACCACACGGTTTATAATTTTTTTATTAAGACTTGACTGCACCTCCTCCGCCCCCAACAATCCCGCCTTTATCGATAACCTACGACTCGCCATGCTGGACCTGTTTTCCGGGCTCGACACCCACGTAGTCATTACATTGGTGCTTTCTCTCGGCTTCGTTCTCGCCTTTGAGTTCATCAACGGTTTCCACGACACCGCCAACGCGGTCGCCACCGTCATCTACACCCAGTCGATGAAGCCTCGCCTCGCCGTCTTCTATTCCGGCGTCTGCAACTTCCTCGGCGTGATGAGCGGCGGCCTGGCCGTGGCCTACGCCATCGTCCACCTGCTGCCGGTAGATCTGTTGATCTCGGTGAACACCAGCCGCGGCATGGCCATGGTGTTCGCCCTGCTCGCCGCCGCCATCCTGTGGAACCTCGGCACCTGGTATCTGGGCCTGCCGGCCTCGTCCAGCCACACGCTGATCGGCGCCATCCTGGGCGTGGGCGTAGCCAACAGCCTGATCAACCACACCTCGCTGTCGCACGGCGTCAACTGGGGCAAGGCGCTGGACGTCGGCGCCTCGCTGCTGGTCTCGCCCATCGTGGGCGCGGTCATGGCCGGCCTGATCGTCATTCTGCTGCGGCGCTACCGGCCGCACAGCAATGTGCACAAGACGCCTTATCTGCGCCAACAGGTGGAAGGCCGCAAGCATCCGCCGTTCTGGACTCGCTTCATGCTGATCGTGTCCGCCATGGGCGTCAGCTTCGCCCACGGCTCCAACGACGGCCAGAAAGGCGTGGGCCTGGTCATGCTGGTGCTGATCGGCATCGTGCCGGCCAAGTTCGTGCTGAACCTGGACAGCACCCCGTACCAGCTGGAACGCACCCGCGACGCCGCGCAGCATCTGCAGCAGTTCTACCAGCGCCACGAGGCCGATCTGTCCAAGATCATCGTCAAGTCCAACAGCGCTAGCCAGTACGAGTGCCACCCGCAGCAAACCGTGGCCACCGCAGACCAACTGTTGAAATTGATGGGCGAAGGCAACGACTACCATCAGTTGAGCGCTTCGCAGCGTTGGGACGCCCGCACCCAGCTGCTCTGCCTGGACGATGCCGCCAAGAAGGCCGCCGAGCTGCCCAATCTGTCCTCGGACGACAAGCAGCTGCTGAGCAATCTGCGCAAGGACCTGACCTCCACCACCGAATACGCGCCTACCTGGGTGATCGTGGCCGTAGCGCTGTCTATCGGCATCGGCACCATGATAGGCTGGCGCCGCGTAGTGAAGACCGTGGGCGAAGGCATAGGCAAGAAAGACATGACCTATGCTCAGGGCGTGGCGGCGCAAGCCACCGCTGCCGTCTCCATCGGCCTGGCCAGCTGGTTCGGCTTCCCGGTATCCACCACCCACGTGCTGTCCAGCGGCGTGGCCGGCACCATGATCGCCGACAAGGCCGGGCTGCAGATGGGCACCATCCGCTCCATCGCCCTGGCCTGGCTGTTCACCATGCCCGCCGCCATGCTGCTGGCCGGCGGCCTGTACTACCTGGCCGCGCAGTGGCTCTGATGGTGCTTGGCGCTTCAGCAAAAAGCCGCTCTCTGAGCGGCTTTTTTTATGCTTGATCCAAGTCAACGGGAAGGTTGTCTGCGGTTGAAGCAATAATTCATTAATTGCTAATATGAAGCCGCTTCATCAATGGTTTCTTTTGTTTGCAGCAATCCTCCCTCGCCGCCGCGACGCCCCCAGTCGCGGCGGATTTTTTTGTCCGTCTGGCTAAGCGGCCTCGCCTCAGCTATGTTGATTGGGAATCCTGAGAAGGAGCGGAATCATGTCATTTCTTTCCATCCATGCCGTCGCCGCCTGCTGTCTATGCCTGTACGTCAATGCCAGCCAGGCCGCGAACGCCACGCCGTCGCCCCTTTTCAAATGCGACTCGCACAGCCTAGATCCGCGCTGTCCGCCGGATTGCGCCAACTTTCCGAACGACCCGCGCTGCCCCAGGCCTCAGCAGCCCGCCGCCAGCGCCGCGCAGTAAGGCGCCTCACGCCTTCAAGAACTGTTCTTTGCCCGCCAGCCAGCGTTCCAGATGCGCCTCGGCCGCCTGCGGCCAACGCTCCAGCAAGATAGGCGCCAGATCGCGCGCAGCCTCCAGCAAGGCTTGATCCTGCTCCAGATCGGCAAAGCGCAGCATGGGCAAACCGCTCTGCCGCGCGCCCAGAAACTCGCCCGGCCCGCGTATCTGCAAGTCCTGCCGCGCGATCTCAAACCCGTCGGTATTCTCGTAAATGACTTTCAGCCTGGCCTTGGCCAGGTCAGACAGCGGGTTCTCGAACAGCAGCACGCACACGCTGCGCGCGCTGCCCCGCCCTACCCGACCCCGCAGCTGGTGCAACTGCGCCAGGCCCATTCGCTCGGCGTGCTCTATCACCATCAGGCTGGCATTGGGCACATCCACCCCCACTTCGATTACCGTGGTCGCCACCAATACATCCAGCTGGCCGGCGGCGAAGGCCGCCATCACCTCGGCCTTCTCCGCCGCCTTCATCCGGCCGTGCACCAGGCCTATGCGGCGCAGGGACAAGTCCTGCCCCAATTGCTGATGGCAATCCACCGCCGTCTGCAATTGCAAGGCCTCGGACTCCTCGATCAAGGGACAGACCCAATAGACTTGATTGCCCTCGGCGCAGGTCTTTTCGACGAAGTGCACCACTTCGGCGCGGCGCGGACTGGCTATCAGCTTGGTGACGATGGGCGTGCGCCCCGGCGGCAGCTCGTCTATCACCGATACGTCCAGGTCGGCGTAGAAACTCATCGCCAGCGTGCGCGGAATCGGCGTGGCCGACATCATCAGCTGGTGCGGCTCTTCGCCCTTGCCCTGCAGCGCCAGCCGCTGGCCGACGCCGAAGCGGTGCTGCTCGTCGACGATGGCCAGCCCCAGCTTCTGGAAAGCCACGTCGTCCTGGAACAGCGCGTGGGTGCCCACCGCCAGCCGGCATTGGCCTGACGCGATTTCGTCCAGCGCCTGCTGCTTGGCTTTCTTCCTCAGGCTGCCGGACAGCCAGGACACGCCGATTCCCAACGGTTCCAGCCAGCCGGCCAGCTTCAGATAATGCTGTTCGGCCAGGATTTCCGTCGGGGCCATCAGCGCCGCCTGGTAGCCCGCCTCGATGGCGCCCAGCGCCGACAGCGCGGCGACGATGGTCTTGCCGCTGCCGACATCGCCCTGCAGCAGCCGGTGCATGGGGTGGGTTTCGCGGATATCGGCGCGGATTTCGTCCAGCACCTTGCGCTGCGCGCCGGTCAATTGAAAGGGCAGGCTGGCCAGCAGCCGGCTCGTCAGGCTGCCGTCGCCGACGATGCGCGGCGCATGGCCCAGCCGGCGCGCGCGGTAAGCCAGCCGCATGGACAGCTGCTGCGCCAGCAGCTCGTCGAACTTCAACCGCTGCCAGGCCGGCAGCTGCGGATCGGACAATTGCTGCGCCGACCACTCCGGCGGCGGCTGATGCAGCAGGCGGATCGCGTCGGCGAACGGCTGCAGCGCCAACGGCGACACCAGCGCCTCGGGCAGCAATTCATCCAGCCGCTGCGATTTCAACTCGGCATGGACCAGCTTGCGCAGCACCGGCTGGGTCAAACCATTGACCGTCGGATACACCGGGGTCAGGCTTTCCGCCAGCGGCGCGCCCTCGCGCACCTCGCGGGTCTTGGGATGGACCATCTCGTCGCCGGCGAAGCCGCGGCGGATTTCGCCCAGCGCGCGGATGCGGCTGCCTTCGGCGAATTGCTTGAGCTGGCTGGGATAGAAATGGATGAAGCGCAGCATCAGCGTGCCGCTGCCATCCTCTATTTGCACCCGGAGCTGCTTGCGCGGCTTGTAAGCCACCTCATGCGCGGTGACAGTGCCCTCCACCAGCACAGGCTGGCCATAAGGCGCATCGGCGATGGGATAGAGATGGGTCTCATCCTCGTAGCGCAGCGGCAAATGCAGCACCAGATCGAAGCGGCGGCGTATGCCAAGCTTCTCCAGTTTCTTGACCAGCGCGGCCGGCGCCGCAGGCGGCTGGTTGGCGAGATCGATAGGCGCGTTCATGATGCCGATTGTACCCAACAATGCGAAAGGCGGAAGCGGCTCGCGCCGGCTTCCACTCAGGCAGCAGGTCAGGCATGGATTCGATGCAGCAGGACCCGGCCCAGCCGGGCCTCGCCCAATCAGTGGGCGCGCCCGCTGCCTGACCATCGAATCCCAATCCCCGCCCTTGCCCTGCAAGGGAGCCTCGCTACGCTCGCGGCGTGTTTTCAACACGCAAAAAGGCGGAAGCGGCTCGCGCCGGCTTCCGCCTTGTCGTTCGGACATAAGCCCGCTAACTTACTGCTGGCGCTCCCACACTTGGGAGCGGAAGAACGGGCCGATATAGCCGCGCACGCGCAGCTTCTTGCCGTCTTCCATCAGCTTGGCGCTGGAGGTATAGATCTTGCCGGACTTCGGGTCGAGGATCTGGCCCTCGCTCCACTCTTCGCCGTCCTTCTTCAGGCCCCACAGGATTTGCATGCCGTTGACCGGCTTGCCCTTGTTGGCGCCGTCGCATTTGTCGCACACGGCGTCCGGGTGCATGTACAGCTTGATCACCTTGCCGGTCAGCTCGCCGTTTGCGCCCTCGTTGATCTGCACCAGCGCCTTGGCCTGGTGAGTTTCATCGTCTATGGTTTTCCACAGGCCGGATGCGCCGCCCGCCAGCGCCAGTTGGCTGGCCATGCCCAGCGCCGCCGCCAGACCGGCGATTTTGGCGATTCGAATCATGATGTTTTCCCTCGTTCGCTTGTTATAAACAACAGTTTGGAGTAGCGGCTCTAGGATGCCAATTGCCGCGCCCATCGTCAAGCCGGCCTCACGCCCGGAACACGCCCTCGCCCATCGCCATCACGCGGCCGCCCACGCTCACGGCACCGGCAGCGTCTATGTCCAGATACAGCGCATTGGGCCGCGCTATCGCCGCGCCCTGCTCCACTCGCCAGGACAAGGGCCCCACGCCATTCAAGACGCACCAGCCGCCCAGGTTGGCGCAAGCGCTGCCGGTGCCAGGGTCTTCGATGATGGCGCCCAATTGCTCGAAGAACAGCCGCACGGTGGCGATGCCATCTTCCTGATGCCAAATATAAGCAATGCTGCGTCCAGGCCGCAGCGTGGCTTGGCGGCAGAACAAAGCGTGATCGGGCCTCGCGCGCAGCACCGCTTCGCGGCTGGCCAGGCCTATTAATAATTGCTCGCTGCCGGCGTTGACCCATTGCGGCGCATGCAGCACATCTTCAGCGTCCAGCCCCAGCATGGCAGCCGCCTCATCGCGGGAACAGCCGGGTCGCGCCGTCGCCGGCAGCGCCCGCAGCCGGAACAGGCCAGCCTCGTGCGCAATCGGAATCAAACCGGAGCGCGTGCGCAGCGCAAACGCATCGCCGCATTCTCCCATGCCGTGCAGCGCGGACGCCGCGCCTATCGTGGGATGGCCGGCGAACGGCAGCTCATAGCTGGGCGTGAAAATACGCAGGCTGGCGGCGCATTCGGCGTCGCCGGGAAACAGGAAAACGGTTTCAGACAGGTTGAACTGCCGAGCGATCAGCTGCATGTCGGCGTCGCTCAAGCCGGCAGCGTCGGTAAACACCGCCAAGGGATTGCCGCCGAAGCGCTGCTCGGCGAACACATTGACGATTTGATATCGGTAAGCGCCCATCAGTCCTCCTTATATAGATGGCATGCGCGATCCTGCATCTGATCCTCCGCCTTGGCAAGCCTGGCCTGCACTCTGTCCGCCTCCTTGCGCGAAGCCGCCTCCCGCAGCCTCCCGCCCAACGCCCGCCGCTTGTCGTCCAGGCGCTGGCAATGCTCGCGCTCGGCCAGCCATTTCTTGCGCTTGTCCCGCCTCTCCTTGTCGGCCGCCGCGGCCGCTTTCTGCCTGGCCTTGTCCTGCTTGCCCAGCCAGTCCGTCAAGTCGCGCCGGTAGCGCTGCGCCACGGCCCTAGCTTGCTCATCTTGCTCCACCACGCTGAATGGCTGCGATGCCATTTCCAGCTTGCGGCTGCCCGGCGGACAAGGCTGTTGGCTGTAAGCTATCCCGCCCGCCGCGTCTCGGCATTTGAAAACCGACGCCTGCGCCGCCAGGCAGACGGCCATAAGGCAAACCAGGCTCAGCATCTTCATTTTCCGCTCCGCTTGGACATGGAGCCCATACCTTGCCTAGCCTGGAGCAGCTTGCGCTACTGGCCACAAGTGCCAGCCTGCGCGCCGATGCAGCCGCCAGTTGTGTCCATTCGACCATGCCTTGCGCCTCAGACGAGTCGATAAGCCTTCGACGAGACCCATTTTGAGTTAAATGGCATTCCCCGGAGCAGCTCGCGCCATTCCATTAATAAAATTCCAGAAGCTAGGGGCTGTTGACGTTTTGAAGCAGGGAGCAGATAGGAGGGGTGCAAACCTGCAGAATTAAGGTTCCTACACCAATCCTCTGCAGGTTTGCGA